>NZ_BAAGRZ010000005.1:0-326566 GCF_054782695.1 Streptomyces deserti | reverse complement strand
GTGCGAGAACACCCCGCTCAGGGAAGGCAGCGAGGAATACCTCGACTCGGAGAAGTACCAGCTGCGGCACCGCGACTGGGAGGCGGCCGAGCGCGAGCGCCGCACCATCACCCCCCTGATCACCCGGCTCAACACCATCCGTAGCCGGAACCCCGCCCTGCAGCAGCTGCGCGACCTGCACTTCCACCATGTGGACAAGGAAGCGGTGATCGCGTACTCGAAGCGGAAGGGCTCGAACACGGTTCTGGTGGTCGCCAACCTCGACCCTCACCACACCCAGGAGGCCACGGTCTCGTTGGACATGCCGCAACTCGGCCTGGACTGGCACGAGTCGGTGCCGGTGCGCGACGAGCTCACCGGCGAGACCTATCACTGGGGCAGGGCCAACTATGTGCGCCTCGAACCGGGCCATAGGCCCGCGCATGTCTTCACGGTTCTGCGACCGTCCACCCCGCAGATCGGAGGGTCACCCACAAAATGATCGTCAACGAGCCCGTTCAGGACACCTTCGAGGACACGCCTGCCAAGGACCGGGACCCGGACTGGTTCAAGCGCGCCGTCTTCTACGAGGTCCTCGTCCGCTCCTTCCAGGACAGCAACGGCGACGGCGTCGGCGACCTCAAAGGTCTGACCGCCAAGCTCGACTACCTGCAGTGGCTGGGGGTCGACTGCCTGTGGCTGCCGCCCTTCTTCAAGTCCCCGCTGCGGGACGGCGGCTACGACGTCTCCGACTACACCGCCGTCCTGCCCGAGTTCGGCGACCTCGCCGACTTCGTGGAGTTCGTCGACGCCGCCCACCAGCGCGGCATGCGCGTGATCATCGACTTCGTCATGAACCACACCAGCGACCAGCACCCGTGGTTCCAGGAGTCGAGAAACAATCCCGACGGGCCGTACGGCGACTACTACGTGTGGGCCGACGACGACAAGCAGTACCAGGACGCCCGGATCATCTTCGTCGACACCGAGGTCTCCAACTGGACGTACGACCCGGTGCGCAAGCAGTACTACTGGCACCGCTTCTTCTCGCACCAGCCGGATCTGAACTACGAGAACCCGGCCGTGCAGGAGGAGATGATCTCCGCGCTGAAGTTCTGGCTGGACCTGGGCATCGACGGGTTCCGGCTGGACGCGGTGCCGTACCTGTACCAGCAGGAGGGCACCAACTGCGAAAACCTTCCGGCCACGCACGCCTTCCTGAAGCGGGTGCGCAAGGAGATCGACGCCCAGTACCCCGACAAGGTGCTGCTGGCGGAGGCCAACCAGTGGCCCGAGGACGTCGTCGACTACTTCGGCGACTACCAGGCCGGCGGCGACGAGTGCCACATGGCGTTCCACTTCCCGGTCATGCCGCGCATCTTCATGGCCGTACGGCGCGAGTCGCGCTACCCGGTCTCCGAGATCCTCGCCAAGACCCCGGCCATCCCCTCGGGCTGCCAGTGGGGCATCTTCCTGCGCAACCACGACGAGCTCACGCTCGAGATGGTCACCGACGAAGAGCGCGACTACATGTGGGCGGAGTACGCCAAGGACCCGCGCATGCGCGCCAACATCGGCATCCGGCGGCGCCTGGCGCCGCTGCTGGACAACGACCGCAACCAGATCGAGCTGTTCACCGCCCTGCTGCTCTCCCTGCCGGGCTCGCCGATCATCTACTACGGCGACGAGATCGGCATGGGCGACAACATCTGGCTCGGCGACCGCGACGCGGTGCGCACGCCGATGCAGTGGACGCCGGACCGCAACGCGGGCTTCTCGTCGTGTGATCCGGGGCGGCTGTTCCTGCCGACGATCATGGACCCGGTCTACGGCTACCAGGTCACCAACGTCGAGGCCGCCATGGCCTCGCCGTCCAGCCTGCTGCACTGGACCCGCCGCATGATCGAGATCCGCAAGCAGAACGTGGCCTTCGGCCTCGGCTCGTACACCGAACTGCCGTCCTCCAACCCGGCGGTGCTGGCCTTCCTGCGGGAGTACGAGGACGACCTCGTACTGTGCGTGAACAACTTCTCACGCTTCGCGCAGCCCACCGAGCTGGATCTGAGCGCGTTCGAGGGCCGGCATCCGGTCGAGCTGTTCGGTGGGGTCCGCTTCCCGGCCATCGGTGAACTGCCGTACCTGCTGACCCTCGCAGGCCACGGCTTCTACTGGTTCCGGCTCCGCAAGGACGCCGCGTAAGGCCTGGACGAGGCCTCGGCAAAGGCCTGGACGGCGCCGGATCCGCGTCAGATCCGCACGGCAGGCCGCAAACCCCGTGGCGGGGCGTTTCTCCCGCCCCGCCCGGGGCACGCATGAGTAACACCCCGCCCACCCCGGGGAAAGGACGCGACGCCATGTCGGAAGCCGTCACACGCACCGTCACGACCCCTCCCGGCCTCCTTGCGTCACTGGATCCGCTGTTGCGGGAGTGGCTGCCGCGGCAGCGCTGGTTCGCGGGGAAGGGACGTCCGGTCACCGGGTTCACCCTGGTCGCGGCCACCGAGCTGCTGCCGGCCACGGCCAAAATGGGCCTCTACCACCTGCTCGTGCGCGCCCATCAGCCGCTCGTCCCGGGCCATGGTGCCGGTGAGCACCCGGGCGACTGCTACCAGCTGCTGATAGGCGTGCGCGAGGCGCTGCCGCCCCGGCTGGCGCCCGCGCTGATCGGACACGTGACCAACGGGCCCCTGGCCGGACGGACGGTCTACGAGGCCCTGCACGACCCCCGGCCCGCCGAGCTGCTCCTGGAGGCCCTGCGCACCCAGGCCCGTATCGGCGGGCTGCGTTTCGAACGGGACCGGAACCAGGAGATCCGCGCCGGTCTGGTGCCGCGCCTGGTGACCGCCGAGCAGTCGAACTCGTCGGTCGTCTATGGCGATACGTTCATTCTGAAGCTGATGCGCCGCGTGGTGCCCGGGATCAACCCGGACCTGGAACTGCCGCTGGCGCTGGCCCGCGAGGGCTGCCCGAGGGTGCCGCCGCCGACGGCCTGGATGGTGGCGGACGTCGAATGGACCTCCGGTGCGGCGGGCGCCCTGGGCTCGGCGGACTACGCCGACGAGCCGTATGTGCTGGGCGTGCTCCAGCCGTTTGTGCAGGGCGCGGCCGACGGCTGGGAGCTGGCGCTGCGCGAGCTGGCCAAGGGTGAGGACTTCGCCGCCGAGGCGCGGGCTCTCGGGCGTGCCACGGCCGAGGTGCACACCGCGCTGGCCCGCGCGCTGCCGACGGTCACGCTCGGGCACGTCCAGCTGGAGCAGACGGTCGCCGGCATGATCGAGCGGCTGGAGGCGGCCGCACAGGCGGTGCCCGCGCTGCGGCCGTACGCGCCCGGGCTGCACTCGGCGTTCACGGCGCTGGGCGATCTGGCCGCCGAGGGCCGTACCTGGACCGCGCAGCGCATCCACGGCGACCTGCACCTCGGGCAGTGCCTGCGCTCGCCGGCCGGCGAGTGGTGGCTGATCGACTTCGAGGGCGAACCCGCCCGGCCGCTGGCCGAGCGGCGGATGGCGCAGCCGGCGATGAAGGACGTCGCCGGCATGCTGCGGTCGTTCGACTACGCGGCGCGTTCGGCCGATCCGCCGCAGCCGGACTGGGCGAAGACGTGCCGGGCCGCGTTCTGCTCCGGGTACGCGCAGGCCGCCGGCCACGACCCGCGTACCGACCCCGTGCTGCTGCGCGCCTACGAGACGGACAAGGCGATCTACGAGGTGGTGTACGAGGCCCGGCACCGCCCCGACTGGCTGCCGGTGCCGATGGCCGCCGTGCACCGGCTGGCCTCGGCCGACCCGACCACCTCCCGACCACCTGAGACACCCGCACCTTCGCCGAGGAGGCCCCGCCCGTGACCCCCCGCCCCGAGTCCAGTGGTTCGCAGCCGAAGAAGACGGCCGAGGCCACCGGCGTCGAGCAGCCGACGGCCGCGCAGAAGAAGGCCGCCGCGAAGAAGGCGGCGGTGCCGGAGCAGACGACCGCCAAGAAGGCCGCCGCGAAGAAGACGACCACCAAGAAGGCCGCCGCGAAGAAGGCGGCCGTCCCGGAGCAGACGACCGCGAAGAAGGCGGCTGCCAAGAAGACCGCCGCGCAGAAATCGGCGGTCCCCGGGCAGGCGAGGGCCAGGAAGACCGCCGCGAAGAACGTGGCGGCGGCCGAGGAGGCGGCGGCGAAGGCCCTGGCCAAGAAGGCGACGACGCAGAAGGCGACCGCCAAGAAGACGACAGCCAAGAAGACCACGGCGACGAAGACGACCGCCGAGAAGGCCACGGCGACGAAGGCCACGGCAGCGAAGGCGACGGCGGCGAAGGCTGCCAAGACCACGGCTGCCAAGACCACGACGAAGAAGGCCGTGGCGAAGAAGACGACAGCCAAGAAGGCCCCGGCCAGGAAGCTCGCCCCCGTCGCGGCCGCCCCGCCGGAGGCGGAGGTCGCCGTCTCCCCCGCCGTCGACGCCGCCGACCGGGAGCGGCTGCTCAGCGGCACGCACCACGACCCGCACACCGTGCTCGGCGCCCACCTGGTGCCCGGCGGGGTCGCCTTCCGGGCGTTCCGGCCGTACGCCCTGTCGGTGACCGTCGTCGCCGGGGAGCTGCGGGCCGAGCTGCACGACGACGGGGAGGGCTTCTTCTCCGGTCTGGTGCCGCTGCAGGAGGTACCCGAGTACCGGCTGCTCGTCGAGTACGAGGGGACGGTCCAGGACATCGAGGACGCCTACGGCTTCCTGCCCACGCTGGGCGAGTTCGACCTGCACCTGATCGGCGAGGGCCGGCACGAGGAGCTGTGGAAGGCGCTGGGCGCGCATCCGATGACCCACCAGGGTGTGGTCGGCACCCGGTTCTCGGTGTGGGCGCCGAACGCGCGGGGCGTGCGGGTGGCCGGCACCTTCAACTTCTGGGACGGCACCGGCTTCCCCATGCGGTCGCTGGGCTCGTCGGGGGTGTGGGAGCTGTTCGTGCCGGGCATCGGCGAGGGCGAGCTGTACAAGTTCGAGATCACCCGCCCCGACGGCTCCAAGACCCTGCGCGCCGACCCGCTGGCCCGCCGTACCGAGGAACCGCCCGCCACGTCGTCGGTCATCACGTCCTCCGCCTACGAGTGGGGCGACGAGGAGTGGCTGGCCCAGCGCGCGGAAGCCCCCGCGCACAAGGCGCCGTTCTCCATCTACGAGGTCCACCTGCCGTCCTGGCGGCCAGGTCTGACGTACCGTCAGCTCGCCGAGCAGCTCCCCGCGTACGTCAAGGACCTGGGCTTCACCCACGTCGAGCTGATGCCCATCGCGGAGCACCCCTTCGGCGGCTCCTGGGGCTACCAGGTCACCGGCTTCTACGCCCCGACGGCCCGGCTCGGCACCCCCGACGACTTCCGGTACCTGGTGGACTCACTCCACCAGGCGGGCATCGGCGTCCTGATGGACTGGGTGCCGGCGCACTTCCCGCGCGACGACTGGGCGCTCGCCGAGTTCGACGGCCGTCCCCTGTACGAGCACGAGGACCCGCTGCGCTCCGCGCACCCCGACTGGGGCACGCTGGAGTTCGACTACGGCCGCAACGAGGTGCGCAACTTCCTGGTCGCCAACGCCCTGTACTGGTGCGAGGAGTTCCACATCGACGGCCTGCGGGTCGACGCGGTGGCGTCCATGCTCTACCTGGACTACTCGCGCGAGCCGGGCCAGTGGGTGCCGAACCAGTACGGCGGGCGGGAGAACCTGGACGCGGTGGCGTTCCTGCAGGAGATGAACGCGACCGTGTACCGGCGGGTGCCGGGCGTCGTGACCATCGCGGAGGAGTCGACCGCCTGGGACGGTGTCACCCGCGCCACCCACCACAAGGGCCCGAGCGGCTTCGGCGGCCTCGGGTTCGGGCTGAAGTGGAACATGGGCTGGATGCACGACTCGCTGCAGTACATGTCCCACGAGCCGATCCACCGCCAGTACCACCACCACGAGATGACCTTCTCGATGGTGTACGCCTACAGCGAGAACTACGTGCTGCCGATCTCGCACGACGAGGTCGTCCACGGCAAGAAGTCCCTGGTGTCGAAGATGCCGGGCGACTGGTGGCAGCAGCGCGCCAACCACCGCGCCTACCTGGCCTTCATGTGGGCCCACCCCGGCAAACAGCTGCTGTTCATGGGTCAGGAGTTCGCCCAGGGCGCCGAGTGGTCCGAGGCGCACGGCCCCGACTGGTGGCTGCTGGACCCGAACTACGGCGCCGAACCCGACCACCGGGGCGTTCGCGACCTGGTCCGCGACCTCAACACCGTCTACCTGCACACCCCCGCCCTGTGGCAGCGGGACACGGAACCGTCCGGCTTCCAGTGGGTGGTCGGGGACGCCGCCGAGGACAACGTCTTCGCGTTCCTGAGGTTCGACGCCGACGGCACCCCGCTGCTCGCGGTCTCGCACTTCTCGCCGGTCGTCCGCCACGACTACCGCCTCGGCGTTCCCGAGGACGTCCCCGCCTGGCAGGAGGCCCTCAACACCGACGCCGGCCGCTACGGCGGCAGCGACGTCACCAACCCGGCCGTCATCAAGCCGGAACCCCAGGGCTGGCACGGCCGCCCGGCGAGCATCCGGCTCACTCTGCCGCCGCTGGCGACGGTGTGGCTGCGCCCGGCGTAGGGCCTGTCGCGAGGCCGACGCGCGTCCCTGGAGGCGGCAGCCCCCAGGGACGCGGGCCTGCGGGACTACACCTGCGGTGACTCCTGCGCGAAGGCGTCCGCCAGCGCCTTCGGCAGGGCGCCGGTGTGCAGGATCCCCAGCCGCTGGGTGGCCCGGGTCAGAGCCACGTACAGGTCGCTGGTGCCGTACCGTCCCGGCTCGACCACGAGGACGGAGTCGAACTCCAGGCCCTTGGCCTGGCGCGGGTCCAGCAGGACGACCGTTTGGGTCAGGTCGGGTTCGGCGCCCGCCGTGACCCCGTCCAGCCGGGCGGCCAGCCTGCGGTGCAGGTCGCGCGGGGCGATGACCGCGAGGCGGCCCTCGTGGGGCGTCAGTTCCTCCACCGCCTTGGCCACGGCGCCCGGCAGGTCGTCGGTGGCCCGTGCCCAGGGCCGTACGCCCGTGGAGCGCACCGAGCTCGGCGGTTCGAAGCCGGGGTGCTCGGCGCGGACCACGGCCGCCGCCACGTCCATGATCTCGGCGGGGGTGCGGTAGTTGACGCCGAGGCGGGTGTGCTCCCAGCGGTCCTCGACGTACGGTTCGAGGATCTTGGCCCAGGAGCCGACGCCGGCCGCCTCCGCCGTCTGCGCCGGGTCACCGACCAGGGTCATCGAGCGGGTGGGGCTGCGCCGCATGAGCAGCCGCCACGCCATCGGCGACAGCTCCTGCGCCTCGTCGACGATGATGTGCCCGAACGCCCAGGTGCGGTCGGCCGCCGCGCGCTCGGCGGCGCTGCGGTGGTCGTCCTCCTCGTGCCGCTCGGCGAACCGCTCGGCGTCGATGATGTCGTGCGCGGACAGCACCTCGGAGGCCTCGGGGTCGCTGTCCTCCTTGTCCTCGAACTCGTAGGTCCGGGAGGCGTACGAGACGTCCAGCACGCCCTGCGCGTAGGCGATCTGCGCCGCCCGCTCGCGCTCCGCGCGCTCCCGCGCCGACCGGTCGTCCTCGCCGAGGAGTTCGGCGGCCTCGTCGAGCAGCGGCACGTCGGCGACCGTCCACTGCCGGGTCACCGGGCGGCGGATCGCGGCCGCGTCCGCGTCGGAGAGGAACTCCTCGGGCGCGGCGAGGAAGTCCGCCACGAGCTGCTGCGGGGTGAGCCGCGGCCACAACTGGTCGATGGCCGACCAGACTTCGGGGTTCTCGGCGAGGTCGTCGCGGATCTGGGTGATGTCGCTGGCGTCGAGCAGGCTGGAGCCGTCGAACGGGTCGGTGCCGATGCGCTCGGCGTACAGGTCGGTGAGCGTGTTGAGGATGTGGCCCTCGAAGTACTCGCGCGCCGCGTTGTGCGGCAGTTTGGCGGCGCGGGTGCGCTCGCGGGCGACGCCCACCAGCCCGTCGTCCAGCATGAGGATCTCGCGGTCGTGCTCGATCGCGATGACCGGGTCGGGGAGCGCCTGCCGGCTCCGTACGACCTCGACGAGGACGTCGGCCATCTCGGCACGGCCCTTCACGGCGGCCGCCTCGGGCGTGTCGGTGGCCGTCGCCTTCACGCCCGGGAACAGCTCCCCGACCGTCGCCAGCAGCACGCCGGTCTCGCCCAGCGAGGGCAGCACCTCGCCGATGTAGCCGAGGAAGGCGGGGTTCGGCCCGACGATCAGCACGGCCCGCTTGGCCAGCAACTCCCGGTGCTCGTAGAGCAGATAGGCGGCGCGGTGCAGGGCGACGGCGGTCTTGCCGGTGCCGGGCCCGCCCTCGACGACGAGCACCCCACGATGGGGCGCCCGGATGATGCGGTCCTGGTCGGCCTGGATGGTCCGCACGATGTCGCCCATGCGGCCGGTGCGCGCGGAGTTCAGCGCGGCGAGCAGCACGGCGTCGCCCGTCGGGTCCTCGTGGCCGGTGCGGGTGTCGTCGCCGAGGTCGAGGATCTCGTCGTGCAGGGCGGTGACCTGCCGGCCGTCGGTGGAGATGTGCCGCCGGCGCCTGAGCCCCATCGGGGTGTGGCCGGTGGCCAGGTAGAAGGGGCGGGCGACATCGGCCCGCCAGTCGATGAGGATCGGCGTGCGCTCGGCGTCGTCGGCGCGCAGCCCGATCCGGCCGATGTGGTGGCTGACGCCCGAGGTGAGGTCGATGCGGCCGAAGCAGAGCGAACCGTCCACCGCGTTCAGCGCGGCGAGCAGCCCCGAGCGCTCGGCGACCAGGATGTCCCGCTCCAGCCTGGCCTGCATGGGCGTGTTCCCCTGCGCGAGCGCGTCCGTCACCGAGGCCTCGGCGTCGCCGCGCAGCGCGTCCACGCGCGCGTACAGCCCGTCGATGAATTCCTGTTCACGGCGCAATTCATCGTCCGGAAATTCGGTGTTTGACAATTCCGCTCCCGCCCGCATATACTGTGCTCACTGAACTTCTCCGCGACTTCAATGGTTTGAATCGACCTGAAGTCGCGAACCAATGAATATACGCAAGGAAATCCCCCGAGCGCAATTGCTCGGGGGATTTCCTGTTGCCCGGCAGGGTGTCCCGGCGGGGTCACAGCACGTCGGCGAGCTCCTCCAGCAGCCGCCGCTTGGGCCGGGCCCCCACCATCGACTTCACGGGCTCACCGTCGCGGAACACCATGAAGGTGGGCATCGACAGCACCTTGTACGCATTGGTCGTCTCCGGATTGGTGTCCACGTCCAGCTGCACCACCTTCAGCCGCTCCCCCTCCTCGGCGGCGAGAGCGCTCAGCACCGGGCCCATCTGCCGGCACGGCGGGCACCAGTCGGCGGTGAACTCGACCAGCACCGGCCGCTCCGCCCCGATCACCTCCCTCTCGAAGTCCTCGTCCGTCACCTCTGCCACGCCTGCCGCCCTGCTCACAGCCCCTGCCCTCCCCGTTCGCACCCGGGTTCCGGACCACCCGGAACCAGCGCCTCGGCCGCCAGCGCGTCCCGCGCATGCTCGGCCCGCGCGAGCTGCCGCGCCACCGTCCGCCGCACGGCACTCAACTCCCCGATCAGGGCGTCGAGCTCGTCCAGCTTGCGCCGGTAGACCGCGAGCGAGGCGGGGCAGGTGTCGCCCTCCGGGTGACCGGCCCGCAGACACTCCACGAACGGCCGTGTCTCCTCCAGCTCGAACCCGCAGTCCTGCAACGTCCTGATCTGCCGCAGCAGCTTCAGATCCGTCTCGTCGTAGGTCCGGTAGCCGTTGGCGTCCCGCCGCGCGGGCAGCAGGCCCCGCGCCTCGTAGTACCGCAGCGTCCGCGTCGTGGTCCCGGCGCGTGCGGCCAGCTCGCCGATTCGCATGCGTACGAACGTACGGCTTGACGCCGACGTCAAGGCAACCGCGCCGTCAGGGCGTCGGCGTACGCAGTCGGTGCAGCAGGTGCCGGGTGATGAGGGCCTCGTACGTGTGCGGGCCCAGGGCCCGGCTCTGGTCGGCGAGGAGTGCGGTGAGCTCGGCCTCGGCGCGGGCCGTGTCGCCGGTGTGCCATCGCCAGCGGGCGAGGTGCCGGCGCGTGGCGAGCGTCTGGGGGTCGCCGGGGCCCAGCTGGTCCGCCATGTGCGCGAGGTACTCGGTGTAGGCGTCTTCGGCGGCGGGATACGCGGTGAGGCCGGCACGGAGGGCGTCGGCTGCGGCCACCTCTCCGGCGAGGTCCTTTTCGTGGGCCTTGGAGAGCAGCATGAGCAGCCAGTGCCGGAGGGTTCGCCGACTCCGCTCGACGAGGTGGTCGTCCTCCCCACGGCTCGACTCCAGCAGGTGCAGGGACTCCTGCGCGGCGGCCACGGCCCCGGCCAGGTCGCCTGCCTCTCCCCGCCACGCCGCGAGGTGGCTCAGCACGTTGTTCGCCGCGGCCGAGTCGGCGCCGTGGAGGCGCCGCGTGTCCTCCAGCAGCTCGGTCAGCAGGGCCACGGCGATGTCCGCGCCCTCGCTCCGTCCCCGCAGGACGGCCAGCTCGAATCGGACGGTCAGGTACTCGAGGTCCTCCTCGCCGAGCGCCTGAGCCACGTCGGGGAGGAGCCGTTCCAGATCGGCCACGGCCGCCGCCGTGTCCCCCGCCGCCTGCCGGGCCTTGGCCGCGCCTCGGCGGGTGGTGAGCGTCTGGGGATGCGTCGGTCCCAGCACCCGCCCCATGTCGTCCAGGAGTTCCGCGTAGAGCGCGAGGGCCTCCTGTGCGGCACCGGCCCTTTCGAGCGCGTGGGCGAGAGCGTCCCGGGCCGAGAACGTCATGGGATGGTCCGGACCGAACACCTCCTCGGCACGCTCGACGCGGCCGCGATAGCCCGCGAGGTCCTGCCCCGTCGGGTCGGGCGAGTGCCACTGCCAGTGCACATAGCTCTGTTCCAGGTTGAGCGTGACCGGGTGGTTCTCCCCCAGCTCGCGCTGGACGACGGGCAGCAGCTCCTCGCAGGCGTCGACGGCGGCCTGATAGGCCCCGGTCCTGCCCAGCCACCAGATGCGGTGGGCCCGCAGCCCGAGCGTGCTCTTGTCGTCGCGTCCCTTCAGTCGCTCCGCGTCGGCGACCAGTGCGTCGTACGCGGCGAGCGCGCCGGCCTCGTCCCCCGCCTCACCCGTCCACTGGGCAAGGCCGTTCCGGGCCTCCAGGAGGTCCGCGTGATCCGGTCCCAGCGCATGGGTCGCCGCGTCCGTGAGGTGCCGGAAGTGGTCGCGCGCGACAGCGGCGTGTCCCGCCCACCCCAGGCTGTGGCCGTACAGGTACAGCACGGGGAAGATCCCGTCGCGGTACAGGGCGTCTGCGCAATGGCCGGTCAGTGCCGTGGTGTTGGTGCGCAGCACCTGGGCGAGCACCGGGTCGCGGTCCATGTCCGGCCAGACCTCGGCCAGCGCGTTGGCCAGGCATCGGCAGAGCCGGTCACGCCACTCCCGGGGCATCTCCTCGCGGATCGCCCGCTGCACCAACTGGTGGGCGCGGACGGCCTGGTGGGGCGTGCCGGGCTCGTGGGTGACGAGGCTGAGCCGGTGCAGGGCCCGCAGGGCCTGGCGGGCCTCCCGGGCCGTGACGTCCCGGGGCTCGTCCGCCTCCGGTTCGAGGGCCCGGCGTACGGCGGTGAGATACGCCAGTGCCGAGCCGCTGGTCAGGACGGCCTCGGGGATGCCGTCCGGGGACAGCATCGAGATCAGCTGGAGCATGGGCCGGGCGAGTCCGGCCGGGTTGAGCCGGTCGGCGCGCTCCACGGACAGGGCCCACACCCGGGCCATGGGATGGCTCTGCCCGTCGGGCAGGGCGTCGTCCTCGGGCGACAGTTCGTCCAGCGGGGTGGTGCCGTCGGCCAGCAACGCGCGGTACTCGGCGACCGACAGCTCCGCGTCGGCCATGTACGCGCCGGCCTGCGCGAGGGCGATCGGCAGATGCCCGAGGTCGGCGGCGAACGCCGCGAGTTCCTCGTCGGGTTCCGGGCGGCCTCGGCCGGCGAGCGAACGGCGCAGGTAGGAGAGGGCCTCTGCCTCGGTGTAGAGACCCACGGTGACGCGGTGGCGTTCCTCGGTGAACAGGGCCGCGTCGGGGCGCCGGGTGGTGAGCAGGGTGCGGCCCAGCGGGGTGGTGGGCGGCCAGAGGTGGTTGAGGGTGGCCGGGTCGGGGACGTCGTCCAGGACGACGAGCCAGCGGCAGCCCGGGGCGGGGGAGGAGCCGAGCCACTCCAGGAAGGCCCGGGCGGCGTGTTCGGGTCCCTCGCTCAGCGCCGACTCGGGCAGCACGGCCTTCGCGGCCTGCGCGTAGCCGGAGAGGACGGCGTCGCGGCTGGTGGCGCTGATCCAGACCAGGAGGTCGATCGTGCGGGCCGTGAAGCGCTCCTGCGCGTAGCGGGCGGCCAGCTGGCTCTTGCCGACCCCGCCCATCCCGTCGAGGATCTGGCACACGACGGTCGTGCCGCCCTCGTGCACCCTGTCGCGCAGGGCGCTCATGACCTCGCGGTCCTGGAACCAGGCGGCGGCGGGCGGCGGTTCGCCGACCCGCAGCGGCGGCCTGCCGACCGCGCGTGGCGACGGCCCTCCCACCGCCCGGTCCGGTCGGCGCAGGAGGCGGTCGAGCAGGGGGCGGACGCCCTGCGGCGTGAGGGCCCGGATCTCCTGCCGGTGCCGCGAGTTCGGCAACAGGAAGAAGGGGATGTCCTCGGCGCTGCCTCCGGGGAGCACCACGTTGAGCACCCGGTCGGGCCAGTCCTGCTCGTGGGTGAACGCGAACTCGATGAGCAGCCGCGACTCCCAGGCGACCCCTCTGCCCTTTCCGGGCTCCTCCTCGCCCGCCGCACGGCGTTTGTAGGCGGGTGACGCGATCACCAGGACGAAGTCGGCGGTCTCGATCTCGCGCGCCGTCTCCCGGGCCCATTCCGGACCCCGCGGGGCCTCGACGTCGTCGAGCCACACGTCGACTCCGCCGTTCAGCAGCAGCCGGCCCAGCTCACCGACCGAGCTCTTGTGCCTGTCGTCGTCCCACGCGTAGGAGAGGAACACCCGCGGCCGCGCCGCACCGCCGTCCCGTGCGTCGGCCGCGTCGTCGTCCGCCACCCAGGTCGCGCCGTCGGTCACCGGTGCACCCCCACTGAGCCGGTTCTCAGGGGGACCCTACCCGGCACCCGTCCTCGTCCGTGGACGATTCCCGCCGGTGAGCGGAGCGCGGAACTCAGCGCGCCCCGGACCGTCCGTGCACGAGCGGACGCTGATGGCGCTGATGGAGGCGGTGAACGACGGTCTGCTGAAAGCGCGGGAGGCGGGCCGCTCCGTCGCGGTCACCGTACTGACCGCGACGGGCGTGCCCGCCTCCGATGCCACCGCGCTGGTGGCGAAACTGAGCGGTTGGGTTCTTCCAGGAGGTCGTGAGACTTCGGGGAGTCTGAGACTTCGGGAGGTCGTGCGACTTCGGGGAGATCTGGAGAAGGAAAGGACCGGGCGGCTGAGCGACGGGGGGACACTCAGCCGCCCGGGGTCTGCTGGGGGCCGGGTCAGGCCTTGGCGAGTTCCTTCTCGCCGCCCTGGTCCGGGACCTCGACACGGCTCTCGGTGCCGTGGCCATGGCCGTGGCCGTCGTCCAGGAGCGTCTGCTCGTCGAACGGGATCTGCCCGGCGAGGACCTGGTTGACCCGCTCCTTGTCGATCTCCTTGGTCCAGGTGCCGATCAGCACGGTGGCGACCGCGTTGCCCGCGAAGTTGGTCAGGGCGCGGGCCTCGCTCATGAAGCGGTCGATGCCGACGACGAGGCCGATACCGTCCACCAGGGCCGGCTTGTGCGACTGCAGACCGCCGGCCAGGGTCGCCAGGCCCGCGCCGGTGACACCGGCGGCACCCTTCGAGGCGACCAGCAGGAAGAGCAGCAGCGGGATCTGCTCGCCGACCGACATCGGCGTGCCCATGGCGTCGGCGATGAACAGCGAGGCCATGGTCATGTAGATCATGGTGCCGTCGAGGTTGAAGGAGTAGCCGGTCGGGACGGTGATGCCGACCACCGGCTTGCTGACGCCCATGTGCTCCATCTTCGCGATGAGCCGCGGCAGCGCGGACTCGGAGGAGGAGGTGGACAGGATCAGCAGGAACTCACGGCCCAGGTACTTGAACAGCGTGAGGATGTTCAGGCCGGAGACGACCCGCAGCAGGATGCCGAGCACGATGAAGACGAACAGGAAGCAGGTGACGTAGAAGCCGAGCATCAGCACGGCGAGGCTCTTGAGCGCGTCCAGGCCGGCGGAGCCGGTGACGGCGGCGATGGCACCGAAGGCACCGATCGGGGCGGCCCACATCACCATGGCGAGGATGCGGAAGACGAGCCGCTGGATGTGCTCGATACCGCGCAGGATCGGCTGGCCCGCCGAGCCCATGCCCTGCAGCGCGAAGCCGGCGAGCAGGGCGATCAGCAGGGTCTGCAGGACCGACTCATTGGTGAAGGCGGACACGATCGTGGTCGGGATGATGCCCAGCAGGAAGTCGGTGGTGTTCGTGGTGGCCTCGGGGTCGACCTGTGCGTGACCGGCCTCCTTGACCGCGTCGGTCAGCGCGAGGCTCGAGCCCGGCTCCAGGATGTTGCCGACGACCAGGCCGATGCTCAGGGCGACCAGCGACATCACCATGAAGTAGCCGAGGGCGATACCGCCGACGGCACCGACCTTGGCGGCCTTCCGTACCGAGCCGATGCCCAGCACGATCGTGCAGAAGATGATCGGCGAGATCATCATCTTGATCAGGTTCACGAAACCCGTGCCGATCGGCTTCAGCCCGACCGCGAAGTCGGGTGCGGCCAGACCCACCGCGATACCGGCGGTGACCGCGATGATCACCGCGATGTAGAGATAGTGCGTGCGGTCCCGCTTGGCTTTGGGTGCGGCAGGTGCCGTATCGGCTGCGCTGGTCACGGCGGCCCTCCTTGACGACGTCGTCGGCATCACCGGCGTGCGGCTCACGTCCGGGGGTCGGGAGCGGTACTCCCGGGATCGGGAGCGGTGCTCCCGGAAGATGCGTTTTGGGGAATGCCGTGACTATGTCCTGCTCTGTGAGCGCGGTCACCCTTCCGTTCATTTAGTTCACAATCAGCCAAGGGGCAGACTGACGACATGCGCTTCCCGCTCCCGAGACCCCGCAGCCTGGCGGCCCAGCTCTTCGCCATGCAGGCCGTGCTGATCGCGGTCGTCGTGGCCGGATATGCGCTGTTCACCTACATGAGCGACCGCAGCCAGGCCGAGGAGGCCGCGGGCCGCCAGGCCACGGCGGTGGCCCGGTCGGTGGCCGATTCCCCCTCCGTGCCGGAAGCGATCCGCTCCCCCGACCCCACGGCCGAGCTCCAGCCGTACGCGCTGCGCGTGATGCGGGACACCGACGTCGACTTCGTCACGATCATGAACCCGCAGGGCATCCGCTGGACCCACCCCGACCAGGACCAGATAGGGCAGCGTTTCCGCGGCCACACGGACAAGGCGCTGCGGGGCCAGACCTTCACCGAGACCTACACCGGCACCCTCGGCCCGTCGGTCCGCGCGGTCACCCCGATCCGGGACGGCGCCCGGATCGTCGGCCTGGTCAGCGCGGGCATCAGGGTCGAGGAGATCAGCCAGCGCGTGCAGAGCCAGCTGACGGCCCTGATCGGCGTCGCGGCGGGGGCGCTCGCTCTGGGCGCCGTGGGCACGTACGTCATCAACGCCCGGCTGCGCCGCCACACCCACGGCATGAACGCCACCGAGCTCAGCCGTATGCACGACTACCACCAGGCCGCGCTGCACGCCGTACGCGAGGGGCTGCTGATGCTGGACGGGCAGTACAGGGTTGCGCTGATCAACGACGGCGGGCGGGAGCTGCTGGGCGTCTCGGGCGAGGTGGTGGGCACGTCCGTCGCCGACCTCGGGCTGCCTCCGTCGCTCACGGGCGCGCTGCTGGCCTCGGAGCCACGGGTGGACGAGGTGCACCTGACGGCGGACCGGGTCCTGGTCGTCAACACCTCACCGGTGTCGGGCGGCGAGCGCCGCGGCACGGTCGTCACACTCCGTGACGTCACAGAACTGCAGTCCCTCATGGGCGAGTTGGACTCCGAACGCGGCTTCACGCAGGCGCTGCGCTCACAGGCCCACGAGGCCGCGAACCGGCTCCACACGGTGGTGTCGCTGATCGAGCTGGGCCGCGCCGAGGAGGCCGTGGACTTCGCGACGGCCGAACTGGAACTCGCCCAGGCCCTGACCGACCAGGTGGTCGCCGCGGTGAGCGAACCGGTCCTGGCCGCGCTGCTGCTCGGCAAGACGGCCCAGGCGAACGAGCGGGGCGTGGAGCTGATGGTCTCCGAGGACAGCCGGCTGGACGACGGCCTGCTGCCCGAAAGCCTCCCGGCCCGCGACTTGGTCACCATCCTGGGCAATCTGATCGACAACGCGGTCGACGCGGCGCAGGGCGGAGTACGGCCACGGGTCACGGTCACGGCACTCACCGAGGGCGACGCGGAACTGGTCCTGCGGGTGTCCGACACCGGCCCCGGAGTGGACCCCGCCCACGCCGAGGCGGTCTTCCAGCGGGGCTTCACGACCAAGCCGTCCGGGCCGGGCGGCCGGGGGCTGGGCCTGGCCCTCGTACGGCAGGCGGCCACCCGGCACGGCGGCTCGCTGACCGTGGCGGAGGCCGAAGGGGGCGGGGCGGAGTTCGAGGTCCGGCTGCCGCTGCGGGGCGCCGCCGTCGCCAGGGGCACCATTTCCGCCGACACCGCAGGCACCGCAGGCACCGCCGACTCCGCAGGCACCGTCGGCACCGCAGGCGCTGCAGCCCCCGCAGGCTCTGGAGGCGACGTATGACGAGCGAGCAGCCGATCCGTGTGCTGGTGGTGGAGGACGACCCGGTGGCCGCCGACGCGCATGTGATGTACGTGGGCCGGGTGCCGGGGTTCGTGGCCGTGGGCAAGGCGCACACCGGCGCGGAGGCGCGGCGCTGCCTGGACCGTACGGCCGTCGACCTCCTGCTGCTGGACCTGCACCTGCCGGACGTGCACGGGCTGCAACTGGCGCGTTCCCTGCGGGCGGCCGGGTACCACGCGGACGTGATCGCGGTGACCTCGGCACGGGACCTGACGGTGGTGCGGGAGGGGGTGTCGCTCGGGGTCGTGCAGTACGTGCTGAAGCCGTTCACCTTCGCGACGCTGCGCGACCGCCTGGTGCGATACGCGGAGTTCCGGGGAGCGGCCGGGGAGGCGAGCGGCCAGGACGAGGTCGACCGGGCCCTGGCGGCGCTGCGTGCGCCGGGCCCGGCCGCGCTGCCGAAGGGGTTGAGCGCACCGACCCTGGAGCGGGTCACCGTCGCCCTGCGGGACAGCGCGGAGGGCCTGACGGCGACCGGCGTCGCCGAGGCGGTGGGCATCTCGCGCATCACCGCCCGGCGCTATCTGGAACACCTGGTGGACGCGGGCCGCGCGGCCCGGCGCCCGCAGTACGGGACGGTGGGGCGGCCGGAGTTGCAGTACCGATGGGTGACAGGGCAGTGATCAGGAGGGGCTGACGCTCCCGATGGGCAGGGCGTACGACACGACCTGGACCCCCAGCCCGGCCACGGTCACGGCCTCGACGAGCGACAGGACGAGCAGCCCCGGGGAGACATCCCCGGCGGCCCAGTAGACGGCGAGCCCGGCGAGCGGCACGACGCAGAAGGCGAGCAGGTCGACGGCGCACTGGATGGTCTTGCGGGAGCGCCGCCGGGAGTCGGACCGGTGCGCGATCTCCCAGGCGAACGCCCGCTGGGCACCGGCGAGTTGGGCGAGCCGGGGTCCGAGGTCGGTCCGTATGTACGCCCCGATCGCGGAGATCTTCTCGTCGTTGACGAGGTACGTCCACCCGAGCACGACACAGACCGGCGGGAGGGCGAGCAGCATCGCGGGCTGCTCGGCCTGCGCGGCGGCGGCGATGACGGCGGCGACGATGGTGAGGGTGACGTAGAGCAGGTTGTCGCGGAAGCCGATGCGGGTCTTCTGCTCCTCCTTGACGGTCTGGTATTCGGCGAGGAGGAGCTGGCCGACGGTGAGGTCGTTGTTCTCCGGCACGCAGTCCCTTTCCGCCCATGTCCAACGCCCCGCCCGCGCTGGACTGTTGGCAGTACTTTAGGACTGTGCGTGGCACGTGGCACTGGCCGAGCCGGGCGAAGGGGCCATGAACACCGCCGCGCTCACCACACGGCTCGCCTCCTGGCTCCGTCCGAAGCCGCGAACGCCCAATCCGCCGCACACGCATTGACCTGACTAGACCACTCCTCTTACGTTCACCGGGCAGCCATCCCCGCGCCACAACGACGTGCGCCCGCAGGAGGTCATGCCCGTGCGCCCCACCGCCGCCCTCCCCTCCCTCCTCGCCCTCACCCTCGCCGCCGCAGGCACCCTCACCGCCTGCGGCGGCGGCTCCGGCAGCGACCCGGACACGCTCAAGGTCTCCTTCAAACAGTCCACGGACAACTCCATCAAGGTGATGGACACCTACCTCGCGGACATCAAGAAGCAGTTCGAGAAGAGCAACCCCGGCAAGAAGGTGGAACTCGTCCCCATCAAGGCCCCGGACTCCGAGTACTACACCAAGCTCCAGCAGATGCTCCGCTCCCCCAAGACCGCGCCCGACCTGGTCTACGAGGACACCTTCCTCATCAACTCGGACATCACCAGCGGGTATCTGAAACCCCTCGACGCCTACCTCGCCAAGTGGCCCGACTGGGACCAGTTCATCGACACGGCGAAGGCAGCCGCCAAGGGCGAGGACGGCAAGACGTACGGCGTCCCGGACGGCACCGACACCCGGGGCCTCTGGTACGACAAGGACATCTTCGCCAAGGCCGGTCTCCCCGCCACCTGGCAGCCGAGGACCTGGGACGACGTCCTCACCGCCGCCCGCACCATCAAACGGGAAGTCCCCGACGTCATCCCCCTCAACGTCTACACGGGCAAACCCGTCGGCGAGGCCGCCACCATGCAGACCTTCGAGATGCTGCTGTACGGCACGAACGACGGCACGCAGGACCCCCTGTACGACAAGGCCACCAAGAAGTGGATCGCCGGCAGCCAGGGCTTCGAGGACGCGCTCGCCTTCGTCGAGACCGTCTACCGGGAGAAGCTCGGCCCGGACGTCTCCGACGCCCTCGATCCCAACGTCATGACCCGGGTCCGGGGCGAGTGGCTGCCCCAGGGCAAGCTCGGCATCGCCCTCGACGGCTCCTGGCTCCCGCAGGACTGGCTGCCCGGCAGCGGGCACGAGTGGCCCGAGTGGCCGAAGGAGCTCGGTCTCGCCGCCATGCCGACCCAGCGCGGTCAGGCGCCCGGCAAGGTCAGCATGTCCGGTGGCTGGACCTGGTCGATCCCGGCCAAGGCGGCCAACCCGGACCTGGCCTTCGAGTTCATCAAGACGATGCAGACGAAGGACAACGCCAAGAAGTGGTACGTCGCCAACTCCGGCATCGCGGTACGCAAGGACGTCGCGAACGACCCCTCGTACGCCACCGCCCAGCCCGGCATCGAGTTCTTCACGGACCTGGTCGCCCACACCCACTACCGGCCCGCGTACCCGGCGTACCCGAAGGTCTCCACCGCCATCCAGGAGGCGATGGAGGGTGTGACGACGGGTGACATGTCGGTGGAGGAGGCGGCGCGCGGATACGACGACGCCCTCAAGGACGCCACCGACAACCAGGTCGTCGAGAAGTGAGCGGACGCCACCAGCCATGACCACCGCACCGCACGCCGGCCCGGGCGGCCTCGTCACGTCTCCCCCGGGCCGGCCGGCCCCGCAGCCCACCACCCCTCGGCAGCACCGCCTCCGCCGCTCCCTGACCCGCCTCCTGCCCCTCTCACCCGCCGTCGTCCTCCTGCTCCTCTTCCTCGCCGGCCCGATCGGCTACTGCGTCTACATCGCCTTCACCGACCTCCAGCTCACCGGCCAGGCGCAGGAGTCGTTCGTCGGGTTAGACAACTTCCGCAGAGCGTTCGGAGACGAGGAGTTCCTCAACGCCGTATGGCTGACCCTCGTCTTCACGGTCCTGTCGTCCCTCATCGGCCAGAACACCCTGGGCCTCGCCCTCGCGGCGCTCATGCAGCGCGCGTCGAAGCCCGTCCGCACCCTCACCGGCGGCATCGTGATCACGGCGTGGGTGCTGCCGGAGGTCGTGGCCGGGTTCCTCCTGTATGCCTTCTTCCGCCGCGGGGGAACCCTCAACGCCATCCTGGACTGGCTACACCTGCCCTCCCAGAACTGGCTGTTCACCCTCCCCATCCTGGCGGTGTCCTTCGCGAACGTCTGGCGCGGCACGGCCTTCTCCATGCTGGTCTACTCGGCCGCCCTGAACGAGATCCCCAAGGAGATCACGGAGGCCGCCGAGGTCGATGGCGCGGGCGGCTGGCGCCGTATGTGGCACATCACGCTCCCGATGATCCGCCGCTCCATCGGCACGAACCTGATGCTCAACACCCTGCAGACCCTGTCCGTCTTCGGACTGATCTGGGTGATGACCAGGGGCGGGCCGGGAGGCAAGAGCCAGACGCTGCCCCTCTTCATGTACGAACAGGCCTTCCAGAACAGCCTGATCGGCTACGGCACCGCCGTCGCCCTGCTGCTCCTGCTGGTCGGCTCCCTGTTCTCCCTCGTGTACATGCGCCTGCTGCGGACGGAGGTCTGACGACACCATGGCCCTCCCCCTCGCCTCCCGCCGTACGACCCGTCGCCTGGCCGCCGACGCGGGGTTGCTGATCGTCGCCGCCGCCTTCGCGTTGCCGCTGGCCTGGGTGGTGCTGTCGTCCCTTGACCCGCACGCGGACCTGCGGGTCAAGGCTCCCGACGGCCTCACCCTCGCCCACTTCGACGCGATCCTGACGTCAGAGATCACCTTCACGCCGCTCCTCAACAGCCTGATCCTGTGCGGGAGCGCGACCGCGCTGACGGTGGTGTGCGCGGCACTCGCCGCCTACCCCCTGTCCCGCTTCCGCTCCCGCCTCAACCGCCCGTTCCTGCTGACGATCCTCTTCGCCACCAGCCTGCCCATCACGGCGATCATGGTGCCGGTGTACGCGCTGTTCGTGCAGGTGGATCTCATCGACACCATGCAGGGCACGATCTTCTTCTTCGCCGCGTCCCAACTGCCCTTCGCCATCTGGCTGATGAAGAACTTCATGGACGGGGTTCCGAAGGAGCTGGAGGAGGCGGCGTGGACCGACGGGGCGAGCTCCTTCCAGTCGCTGCTCCGGATCGTGCTGCCGCTCATGGGTCCCGGGGTGGCGGTGGTCACGGTCTTCTCGTTCGTGATGATGTGGGGCAACTTCTTCGTGCCCTTCATGCTCCTGCTCACCCCGGACCAGATGCCCGCGTCCGTGAGCATCAACGAGTTCTTCGGGAACCGGGGGATGGTGGCGTACGGGCAGCTGGCCGCATTCTCGATCATCTACTCGACGCCGGTGATTCTGCTGTACGTGCTGGTGGCGCGGCGTCTGGGTGGGGGGTTCGCGCTGGGCGGGGCGGTCAAGGGGTGAGGGTCGCCCCCACCCGCGGCACAACCGCCCACATCCGCGTCCCACCCCCGGGCTCCCTCGCCTCCCCGAACCCCCACTCCCCCGCACACGCCCGCACCACGCACGCCAGCAACCGCAGCGCGGCCCGCCTCCGCGCATCACAGGCCGCCACCAGCCGAGGATGGTCGTGCCGCCGATGCCCGTCATAAAGCACCACCCGCAACGCACCCTCCCGGTACCGCAGCGACAGATACACCTCGGCACCGGGCGTGAACCGACTCGCACACGCGGTGAGTTCACCCACCACCTGCACCACCGCATCCGTCATGTCCGCCAGCCCGTGCCTCTGGAGCACGGCCCGGGTCGCCATCCGGGCGATCCGCGAACTCGCCGCTTCGGCGGGCAACGTGAGGCTGTACGCGAGGGTTTCGGGCGAGGGCGGCGCCGTTTTCAGCTCCTCAGTGACGACGGGACAGACCGAGATCGACACAGACATGGGCAACTCCCTTGCTCTGACCGGACATTCGCCGACCTGCCGATGGAACGCGGGCAGGCTCGCGCGATGCGCTTCCGACGGCGTCGACGCGTAAGCGATTCGTCACCGACTGTAGAGCATCGCCGGAGTACGTGTACTACTCATTGCCGAAGTTCCCGGTGGACCGATCGCACACCACAGCGGCAGACTGACCCCCGTCATACGGCTGAACGGGAGGGGCGCATGCCGCCGAGGAGTACACCGACGGCACGTCAGCGGCGGCTCGGCACGGAGTTGCGCAGGCTGCGGGTCGCGGCGGGCATGACGACGGAGTACGCCGCCGGCCTGCTGGGCGTGCCGCGTACGAACGTGCCCAACATGGAATCCGGCCGCTCCGGCATCAGCCCCGAGCGCGTACGCACCCTCGCCAAGAACTACGGCTGCACGGACCACGACCTCGTCGAGGCGCTGGCCGCCATGGCCACCGAGCGCGACAAGGGGTGGTGGGAGGCATACCGGGACCGGCTTCGCGACGACTTCCTGGACATCGCGGAGTTGGAGTGGCACGCCGTACGCCTGCGCATCGCCGTGACCGTGCACCTGCCGGGGCTGCTCCAGACCGAGGATTACGCCCGCGCCGTCTTCGAGGCCGTGATCCCGCGCCTGTCCACCGCCGACGTCGACCTCCGCGTGGCGCACCGCATCGACCGGCAACAGGTACTCGACCGCGCCCAGCCCCCGGCCCTCGACGTGATCGTCCACGAGGCCGCGCTGCGCATGCAGTTCGGCGGACCGGCCGTGGCCCGGCGGCAGTTGGAGCACCTGCTGCACATCACCGAGCGCGGCACCGTGACCATCCGGGTCATCCCGTTCAAGGCGGGCGGTTTCCCCGGGGCCGGGCAATCGGTCGTCTACGCCGAGGGGCGCGTGCCCCGCCTCGACACCGTGGAACTCGACAGCACTCACGGCCCGGAGTTCATCGACTCCGAGGCCCAACTCCGCAAGTACCGCGCCCAACTCAACGCGGCGGAAGCCGTCGCACTCACCCCTGAGGCCTCCCGCACCTTCATCCGCGGCCTCGCCGACGAACTGCACGACCTCTAGGAGTCACCATGCCGGACATCACCTGGGAAGATCCCTTCTGCGGCGAGGGAGCCAACTGCTTCCGCATAGGCACCGACCCCCAAGGCAACGCCTACATCGCCCTCGCCGGCCAGGAGGACCACTACCTCACCGACACCCGCGAAGCCCTCCGCGCCCTGATCCTCGACATCAAGGCCGGAAAAGCCGACCACCTGCTGTGATCACCCCTGCGGCAGCACCCCGGCGGTGAACCCGCCAGTAGCCGTAGGTTCCTACAATCCGTGATCCTGGCCGAACAGACCGTAGTCACCGCAAGCGCGCACCCCTACCGTGTGGCCCGTGCGCCGACCCCCTGCTCGACCGAACCAGCCCACTCCCCCGAACCAGCCCCTGCCGTTCAACGCCCCCGCCGCCCGTCGCCTCCGTGCCGCTCTCGGCATGGGACCCGAGCACGTCGCCTACGGCATGCGTGTCTCGTACGGGCTCCCGTACGTCACCCCGGATCTCGTGATCGCCTGGGAACGCGGGATCACCGCACCCTCGAACCCGGAACTGACCGCTCTCGCGGGCGTGCTGTGGTGCTCGCCCGGTGAACTCATCGGCCGGCCACGGACGCTGCGCGAGCACCGGATCGCGCGCGGACTCGCCCCCGAGGACGTCGCCCGTGCCGTCGGGCACGAGCTCCACGCGTACCTGCGGATGGAGGAGACCGACGCGTGGCGGGGCACGGAGCGGCAGTCCGCCGCCCTGGCCGAGCTGCTCGGCCTGTCCCTGCCCGACTTCGTCACCGTCACGGGGCGGGAGGTGAAGCTCGCCGAGCTACTGAACAGCGCGGTGACCACGCGGTGGCAGGCGTACGTCCGTCCGGTCGCGAAGATCGTGCCGCTGGAGAAGCGGCTGCTGGAGACCGTGCTCCAGCAGCTGCACCAGGACTACCAGGGACAGATGACCGCCACACTGAGCTGGGGCGGCGGCAGCAGTGACTCCAGCGACGCCGGACGGGACTTCCTCGACCGGATCGTGGAGCATTTCTGGGCGGCCGTACGGCCCGAGAGCGACTAGCCGTACAACCCCGGAGCGGCTAGAACACCGACTCCGCCTCCTCCATCCGGTCCTTCGGCACCGTCTTCAGCTCGGTCACCGCCTCCGCCAGCGGCACCATCACGATGTCGGTGCCGCGCAGGGCGGTCATCCTGCCGAACTCGCCGCGGTGCGCGGCCTCCACCGCGTGCCAGCCGAAGCGCGTGGCGAGCACCCTGTCGTACGCGGTCGGCGTGCCCCCGCGCTGGACGTGGCCGAGAATGACCGGCTTGGCCTCCTTGCCGAGGCGGCGCTCCAGCTCGTGCGCCAGGGCCGTGCCGATGCCCTGGAAGCGCTCGTGGCCGAACTGGTCGATCTCGCCCTTGCCGTAGTCCATGGTGCCCTCGGCGGGGTGGGCGCCCTCGGCGACGCAGATCACCGCGAACTTCTTGCCGCGGGCGAAGCGCTCCTCGACCATCTTGACGAGGCTGGCGGGGTCGAAGGGACGCTCGGGCAGGCAGATGCCGTGCGCGCCCGCCGCCATGCCCGACTCCAGGGCGATCCAGCCGGCGTGGCGGCCCATGACCTCGACGACCATCACCCGCTGGTGGGACTCGGCCGTCGTCTTCAGGCGGTCCATCGCCTCCGTCGCGACCCCGACCGCCGTGTCGAAGCCGAAGGTGCGGTCCGTGGAGGAGATGTCGTTGTCGATGGTCTTCGGGACGCCCACGACGGGCAGGCCCGCGTCGGACAGCATCCTCGCCGCCGTCAGCGTGCCCTCGCCGCCGATCGGGATCAGCGCGTCGATGCCGAAGTCGCTGACGATGTCGGCCGCGTTCTCACAGGCCTCGCGCAGCCGGTCGCGCTCCAGGCGGGAGGAGCCGAGGATGGTGCCGCCGCGGGCGAGGATGCCGCTGACCGCGTTCAGGTCGAGACCGCGGTAGCGGCCATCCAACAGGCCCGCGTAACCGTCCTCGAAACCGATGACCTCGTCGCCGTAGTTGTCGACCGCTCGGTGCACGACCGACCGGATCACTGCGTTCAGGCCGGGGCAGTCGCCGCCTGCGGTGAGAACTCCGATACGCATCGTGCTGTGTCTCCTGCTCGCTGTGGATACCGGTGAGCCACTGCCGATTGTTTCACGGCCCACAGCCCGGTGCCGTCCTCGACTCTGATGGGCGCCTTATCCATCGGCAGAGGTATTGTCAAGAGGGTTCTGCTCACCTCGGTGGGCGATTTTTGTACCCGAGCCTCGTACCCAGAGCCCCGTACCCGAAGCACCTCAGAGACGACACGACGAAACGGAGAGCACGCGTGACCCGCAGCGTGTACGTGACCGGTATCGACCGCGGCGACGGCCGCCAGGTCGTCGAGCTGGGGGTCATGGAACTCCTGACCCGGCAGGTCGACCGGGTGGGGGTGTTCCGGCCGCTTGTGCACCACGTGCCCGACCGCCTCTTCGAGCTGCTGCGGGCCCGCTACCGGCTGTCCCAGGACCCGGCGACCGTCTACGGCATGGACTACCACGAGGCGTCCGCCCTGCAGGCCGAGCGCGGTACGGACGAGCTGGTGGCCACGCTCGTCGAACGGTTCCACCGGGTCGCCCGCGACTACGACGTCGTCCTCGTGCTCGGCACCGACTTCGCCGACACCCAGCTCCCGGACGAGCTGGCCCTCAACGCCCGGCTCGCCAACGAGTTCGGCGCGTCGGTCATCCCCGTGGTGGGCGGGCGCAAGCAGGCCGCCGAGTCGGTGCTCTCCGAGACCCGCAACGCCTACCGCGCGTACGACACCCTGGGCTGCGACGTCCTGGCCATGGTCACCAACCGGGTCGCCCCCGACGACCGGGACGCCATGGCCGACCAGCTCGCCGACCGGCTCCCCGTCCCCTGCTACGTGCTGCCCGACGAGCCCGCCCTGTCCGCGCCGACGGTCGCACAGATCGTCCAGGCCCTCGGCGCCAAGGTGGTGCTCGGCGACGACTCGGGGCTGGCCCGGGACGTGCTCGACTTCGTCTTCGGCGGCGCGATGCTGCCGACCTTCCTGGGCGCCCTGACCCCGGGCTGTCTGGTCGTCACCCCGGGCGACCGCGCCGACCTGGTCGTCGGCTCGCTCGCCGCGCACAGCGCCGGCACCCCACCGATAGCCGGCGTCCTGCTCACCCTCGGCGAGGTCCCGGGCGACGACATCCTCACCCTCGCGGCCCGCCTCGCCCCCGGCACCCCGGTGGTCTCGGTGCCCGGCATGAGCTTCCCCACCGCCGAGCAGCTGTTCTCCCTGGAGGGCAAGCTCAACGCGGCCACCCCGCGCAAGGCGGAGATCGCGCTCGGCCTCTTCGAGCGGTACGTCGACACCGCCGACCTGAACAAGCGGGTCTCGGCGCCCAGCAGCGACCGCGTCACCCCGATGATGTTCGAGCACAAGCTGCTGGAGCAGGCCCGCGCCGACCTGAGCCGGGTCGTGCTCCCCGAGGGCACCGAGGAGCGCGTGCTGCACGCCGCCGAGGTGCTGCTGCGCCGGGGTGTCTGTGAGCTCACCCTGCTGGGCCCGGTCGACCAGATCCGCAAGAAGGCCGCCGACCTGGGCGTCGACCTCGGCGGCTGCCAGCTGATCGACCCGGCCACCTCCGAGTTGCGCGACGCCTTCGCCGAGAAGTACGCGGCGCTGCGCGCCCACAAGGGCGTCACCGTGGAGCTGGCCTACGACGTCGTCTCCGACGTGAACTACTTCGGCACGCTGATGGTCCAGGAGGGTCTGGCGGACGGCATGGTGTCCGGCTCCGTGCACTCCACGGCCGCGACGATCAGGCCCGCCTTCGAGATCATCAAGACCAACCCGGACGCCTCCATCGTGTCGTCCGTCTTCTTCATGTGCCTGGCCGACAAGGTCCTCGTCTACGGCGACTGCGCGGTCAACCCCGACCCGAACGCCGAGCAGCTCGCCGACATCGCCATCCAGTCGGCGGCCACGGCGGCGCGGTTCGGTGTGGAGCCGCGCATCGCGATGCTGTCGTACTCCACGGGCACGTCCGGCTTCGGCGCTGACGTCGACAAGGTGCGCGAGGCCACCGAACTCGTGCGCGCGCGGCGGCCCGACCTGAAGATCGAGGGGCCGATCCAGTACGACGCGGCCGTGGAGCCGTCGGTCGCGGCGACCAAGCTGCCGGAGTCCGAGGTGGCCGGGCAGGCGACCGTGCTGATCTTCCCCGACCTGAACACCGGCAACAACACCTACAAGGCCGTGCAGCGCTCGGCCGGCGCGATCGCCGTCGGCCCGGTGCTGCAGGGTCTGCGCAAGCCGGTCAACGACCTGTCCCGGGGCGCTCTCGTCCAGGACATCGTCAACACCGTCGCCATCACGGCGATCCAGGCCCAGTCCCCGACCGAGAAGGCTTTCCAGCAGTGACCGCGACCCGCGTCCTCGTCCTCAACTCCGGCTCCTCCTCCGTGAAGTACCAGCTGCTCGACATGCGCGACAGCGGCCGGCTGGCGGTGGGTCTCGTCGAGCGGATCGGTGAGCAGACCTCCCGCCTCAAGCACACCCCGGCCGGCGGGGAGAGCCGCGATCGGACCGGTCCGATCGCCGACCACGACGCCGCCCTGAAGGCCGTGGCGGAGGAACTCGCCGCCGACGGGCTGGGCCTGGACTCGCCCGAGCTGGCCGCGATCGGGCACCGCGTGGTGCACGGCGGGAAGCACTTCACCGAGCCGACCGTCGTCGACGACGCCGTGCTCGCCGAGATCGAGCGGCTGATCCCGGTCGCCCCGCTGCACAACCCGGCCAACCTGACGGGCATCCGCACGGCCCAGGCCCTGCGGCCCGACCTGCCGCAGGTCGCCGTCTTCGACACCGCCTTCCACACGACGATGCCGGAGTCGGCCGCCCGCTACGCCATCGACGTCAGGACCGCCGACGAGCACCGCATCCGGCGCTACGGCTTCCACGGCACCTCGCACGCGTACGTCTCCCGGGCGACGGCGCGGCTGCTCGGCAGGGCGCCGGAAGAGGTGAACGTGATCGTGCTGCACCTCGGCAACGGGGCGTCCGCCTCCGCCGTGCGGGGCGGGAAGTGCGTGGACACCTCCATGGGGCTCACGCCTTTGGAGGGGCTCGTGATGGGTACGCGATCGGGAGACATGGACCCGGCCGTCATCTTCCATTTGATGCGTGTTGGTGGAATGTCCGCCGACGAGATCGACACTCTTCTGAACAAGAAGAGCGGTCTGATCGGCCTGTGCGGCGACAACGACATGAGGGAGATCCGCCGCCGCGTCGACGAGGGTGACGAGCAGGCGAAGCTGGCCTTCGACATCTACATTCACCGCCTGAAGAAGTACATCGGCGCCTATTACGCCGTGCTCGGACGGGTGGACGCCGTCGCGTTCACCGCCGGGGTCGGCGAGAACGCGGCGCCGGTGCGCGAGGCCGCCGTGGCGGGCCTGGAGCAGCTGGGCCTGGCCGTGGACCCCGAGCGGAACGCCGTGCGCGGTGACGAGCCGCGGCTGATCTCGCCCGAGGGGACGCGGGTCGCGGTGGCCGTGGTGCCGACGGACGAGGAATTGGAGATCGCGACGCAGACCTACGCGCTGGTAAAGGGCTCAGAGAATCTCACCTGAGCGGCATCCCGCCCTTTTGTATTTTCCGCCAGACGGAATATTCCGCAGCGAAACAAACCGATAGGATCGCCCCATGCGCCGTTCGAAAATCGTCTGTACTCTCGGCCCCGCGGTCGACTCCCATGAACAGCTGGTCGCGCTGATCGAGGCCGGCATGAACGTGGCCCGCTTCAACTTCAGCCACGGCACGCACGCCGAGCACCAGGGGCGGTACGACCGCGTCCGTGCCGCCGCCAAGGAGACCGGCAGGGCCATCGGTGTCCTCGCCGACCTGCAGGGCCCGAAGATCCGCCTGGAGACCTTCGCCGAAGGTCCCGTCGAGCTGGTGCGCGGTGACGAGTTCACCATCACCACCGAGGACGTCCCGGGCGACAAGACGATCTGCGGGACGACCTACAAGGGCCTGCCCGGCGACGTCGCCAAGGGCGACCAGATCCTCATCAACGACGGCAACGTCGAGCTGAAGGTCACCGAGGTCACCGGTCCGCGCGTGAAGACGATCGTCATCGAGGGCGGCGTCATATCCGACCACAAGGGCATCAACCTGCCCGGCGCGGCCGTCAACGTCCCGGCCCTGTCCGAGAAGGACGTCGATGACCTGCGCTTCGCGCTCCGCATGGGCTGCGACCTGGTCGCCCTGTCCTTCGTCCGCGACGCCAAGGACGTGCACGACGTGCACCGCATCATGGACGAGGAGGGCCGCCGGGTCCCGGTCATCGCCAAGGTGGAGAAGCCGCAGGCGGTGCAGAACATGGAGGACGTCGTGATGGCGTTCGACGGCGTCATGGTCGCCCGCGGTGACTTGGCCGTCGAGTACCCGCTCGAGAAGGTCCCCATGGTGCAGAAGCGCCTGATCGAGCTGTGCCGGCGCAACGCCAAGCCGGTGATCGTGGCGACCCAGATGATGGAGTCGATGATCACCAACTCCCGCCCGACCCGCGCCGAGGCCTCCGACGTGGCCAACGCGATCCTGGACGGCGCCGACGCGGTCATGCTGTCGGCCGAGTCGAGCGTGGGCGCGTACCCGATCGAGACCGTCAAGACGATGTCGAAGATCGTCACCGCGGCCGAGCAGGAGCTGCTGTCCAAGGGCCTGCAGCCGCTGGTGCCCGGCAAGAAGCCCCGCACGCAGGGCGGTTCGGTGGCCCGCGCCGCCTGCGAGATCGCGGACTTCCTCGGCGGCAAGGGCCTGGTGGCCTTCACCCAGTCCGGTGACACCGCGCGCCGGCTGTGCCGCTACCGCGCCGTCCAGCCGATCATCGCGTTCACCACGGACGAGTCCACCCGCAACCAGATGACGCTGAGCTGGGGCGTGGAGCCGTACGTCGTGCCGTTCGTGAACAGCACCGACGAGATGGTCGACCTGGTGGACCAGGAGATCCTCAAGATGGGCATGTTCAACGAGGGCGACGTCGTGGTCATCACGGCCGGCTCGCCCCCCGGCGTCCCCGGCACCACCAACATGGTCCGCGTCCACCACCTGGGCGCCACGAACTGATCCGGCGACGGGCCGGCAGGCCCTCGTACGGCGCCGAGGGCGCCCCCTGCGACAGGGGGCGCCCTCGGCGCTTGTGCGGCTCCCGAACGGGCTTGTGCCGGCGCTCAGTCGGTGACGTACTGATGCAGCCCGGGCACGTGCAGGGTCCCGCCGAACTGGCCGGCCTGCTGCACCTTCACGTTGGTGAAGTAGATCAGCGGGATGTTCAGCGGCGGCGGGTGCTCCGGGTCGAAGGTGACCGGGATCAGGCCGAGCAGGTTCCCGGATATCCTCTCGGTGTACATCACCGTCCGGCCGTCGCGGATCGTGGACGTCGAACCCTTGGCCGCCTGCACGTGGTAGGTCTTGCCGGACTGCTTGTCCCGCACCGTCTGGTGCAGGTCGCCGATGTCGGTGCCGTCGGATATGACGTACTTCAGGACCTTCTTGACGGTGCCGTTGGCGGTGCGCACCTCGACGACGCCCTGGTAGTCGGCGCCCTTCAGCAGCAGCGAGCTGGCGTCCAGGAACCAGGGGTCGTCGGGCAGCGGCACGGTGTTGTCGACACCGCCCTCCGCGTCCGTGGCGACCGGGCAGTCCTCGGGGTCCGTGGTGGAGCTCGCGGACGGGCTCGGGCTCGGCGAGGCGGTGACCTCACCGGCCGCGTCCCCGGCGGCCTTCTCGGCCGCCTTCTCGGCCGTCTTCGTCGGGTCCTCGGCCGCCTCGGACGCCCTGCCTGCGGTGTCCTCAGCGGTGTCCTCGGCGGTGCCGGTGGCTTTCTCGGCCGTGTCCTTCGCGGTGTCGGACGCGTCCTTGGCGGGGCTGTCCGGGCTCTCGGTCGCGGACGCGGACGGCGTGGGGCTCGGGCTCGCCGTGGACTTGTCGCCGCCGGTGAAGACGCCGGTGATGGCGTCGCCGATGTCCTCGAGCAGGTTGCCGCCACCCGCCGGAACCGACGGCGAGGGGGACGGCGTGGTGGCCGTGTCGCCGCCGCCCGAGGGCGACTCGGACGGGGCCGGCGCGGGCTCGGCCTGGTCGCCCTTGTCGTCGGCACCTGAATCCGACGAAGAGGAGGAACCCGCCGGGTCCTTGTCCGTCTCGTCCTGCGGGGCGGAGGCCGAGGGGCTCGGCTGAGCCGTGGCGTCCTTGCCGTTGGACGCGCCCTCGCTCGCCGAGGGCGACGGCGTGGGCGAGGCGTCCTTGTCCCCGGAGTCCCCGGCGTCCCCGGATTCCCCGGAGTCCGCGGCGTCACCCGAGCCCTCCAGAGCCGCCACGCAGTCCTTGTACTCGTCGGCCGTCAGGCTCTTCGACGACGGCGTGGCGGAGTTGTTGCCGTCGGCCACGGCGAGCGTCGGCGTGAACCCCATCCCCATCAGGACCGCCGTCGGCATCGCCGCCAGGGCTATCGCCTTCCCGGCCGGCATGTGGAACCTGGTGAACAGCGGCTTCCTGGGTGCCGCGTGGCGCGGCCCGGTTCTCACACGGGACGCCTCCACATCAGTCCCGTGTGTCACCTCGTCAGCCGGCACTGTGCCTCCCGTTCGCCCCGTTGGCCGGGCTCGTTCCTGACAGATCGTTCGGCTCGCCCACCCCGGCGGTGCCCTCGGCGGGCTCGAGGACCGTGGTGTCGAAGTCCGTGCCCTGCGGGGCGTCCCCCTTCCCCAGGCCGCCTTCGTACGCCGGCTGCGGCGCGGGCGGTACGCCCGGCGCCCACGCCACGGCCATCGCCCCGCCGACCAGCGCGAGAAGGAAGCCGACGAGGAAGCCACCGAGGTTGGACACGGGGATCGACACCAGCGCCAGCAGGATCGCCGCGACACCCGCGAAGACGCGGACGTGCTTCTGGAACCAGAGGCTGACGCCGAGGACGACGAGCAGCACGCCGATGATCAGGGACCCGGCGCCCGCGGTGGTGGCCATCGCCAGCGTCAGGTGGCCGATCTGGAGGTTCGCGTACGGGAAGTAGGCGATGGGGAGTCCGCCGAGCATGACGAACAGGCCGGCCCAGAACGGCCGCGTGCCCCGCCAGGCGCGGAACTGCTGCCTACGGCGGGTGAACTGGCCGGTGGCGGCAGGGGTCTCGGCGCTCATGGAAAACAGCTCCCTGGTACGGCGTTGCTGTGGTGGTGATGTGTGCCGCGCGTGAAAGCGTGGCCGAAGGTGGACGGGCGGGGGCGCCGTCGGCCCCCCGCCCGTCAACGAGTGCCTAGTAGCACTCCTTGACACCCGGCGACAGCGACATCTTCAGGCCGCTGAGCTTGAAGGTTCCGGCAGTGGTGGCCCACGCCGTCTGCTTCACGTCGGTCAGGGTGACCGAGTCGGCCTGCTGTGCGAATCCGAACGGGTTCGCGGTGTCGCCCTTCTGAATGCCGGGACCCTTGGCGGCGTCCTTGGCGGCCACACCGATGTCGATGTTCCGGAACGTCGCATCGGCGCTGAGTTCCTCGACGTCGATGTACAGGTTCTCGGCCTGGACCGGCGTGTCACCGCCGCCCGCCTTCAGGATGAGGCTGACATTGCCGAGCACCGGGATGTTCGGCGTGACGACGGACTGGCACAGGCCCTTGATGGTCGCGGACTTGAAGGCCGAGACCGCGACCGGGTGGGTCGTCTTCTTGCCGTCGAGCGTGTAACCCGTGTCAAGGGCGCCGTACTGGACGAAGCCCTTGCCGTCGAGCCGCTCGGTCGTCACCTTGAACGACTGACCGGAGACACTGAACGACGCGGCGAGAGCGCCCTGCGCGAGGGCGACACCTATCGCAGCCGTGGCGGCGACGCTGGGCACCATCACCACAGCGAACCGCTTCCATCTGGTCCCGCCACGCACCTGGGACTCCATATTTCCTCCTTCTCGGACGTACATCTCCTGGCCTCGGCTCGCCACCAGTCGGCGGCGCGGCCGGGCACAGGGATGGGAGAAGTGCTACGTCCTCGGGAAGGAGAGCGCCCGCGCTCGGTGGCGCAGAACGCGCCCGAATCACCGGCGATCACCCCCGAGCGACAACCACTGGTCGCGCCTGACACGCATCACGCACAACCCTGCCGGACAGGCTTCGCCGGTGGGCGAAGACCCCCCTGTCCAAGAGCCGGCGCCACTGCCGCCGACTCTGCTCGGTGGGGACCCAGGAAGTCCCGTGACCCGACCGGCTGCCGGGGTGCGGGAATGGACCGAGCGTCGCCGATCGTGGTGCATTCTCGCCGCCCGCACAAGGGGGTTCGTTACTCGCGGGTAACGGCCGGATAACCACAGGACGACCCACCGGTCCCGGCCAGCGACGCTGGGTGGTGTCAAGGGGTGGCACAAAACTATTGATCGTTGGACAGAAACCGACAGATCAACGGCCACGACTTACTCGCAGTAACAGCGGCCGCGATTGCCAAGATTTGGCAAAACGCGGCCGCAGTGACCCACTGTCGACACATCTTTCACTCGGACATCACACGGCCGCGTGTTTAGCGACTGGTCAGAACGGGGCTGCCGACAGGCCCCGAACGCCGATCAGAACAGGGCGCGCGCCAGCGCCCGGCGCGCCGCGATCACCCGCGGGTCCTCGGCGCCGACGACCTCGAACATCCCCAGCAGCCGCTTGCGTGCGGTGTCCCGGTCGTCACCCGCCGTGCGCTGCACGGTCTCGATGAGCCGCCCGAAGGCGTCCTCGACGTGACCGCCCACCAGGTCCAGGTCGGCTGCGGCGATCTGCGCCCCCACGTCGCCCGGCTTCTCGGCCGCCTCCTTGCGCACCTGCTGCGGATCCAGCCCCTGCACCCGCTGGAGCAACTCGGCCTGGGCGAGGCCGAGTTTGGCCTCCTCGTTGCCCGGGTCCTCGCTCAGCACGTTCTTGTACGCCTGGACGGCACCGCCGAGATCGCCCGAGTCGAGCGCCTGTACGGCGGCTTCCAGCAGCGCGTCGTACGGCCCCGCCGGCGTGCTGGGGGCCGCCTGGCCGCCGCCGCCCGGCTCGGCCTCCGGGTCTACGGTCAGACCGGTCAGGCCGAAGCGCTGCTCGGCGACCGCCACCAGCTGGTCCAGGGTCTGCCGGATCTGCGCCTCACCGGCCGCGCCCTGGAAGAGCGGCAGCGCCTGCCCGGCCACGACGGCGAAGACAGCCGGGATCCCCTGGATCCCGAACTGCTGCATCAGCATCTGGTTGGCGTCGACGTCGATCTTGGCGAGGACGAAGCGCCCGTCGTACTCGACGGCGAGCCGCTCCAGGACGGGGCTCAGCTGCTTGCAGGGCTGGCACCACTCGGCCCAGAAGTCGATGACGACCGGGACCTCGGTGGACCGCTGCAGGACGTCGGTCTCGAAGGTGGACTCACTGACGTCGATGACGAGATCGGCGGGGGACACGGCCCCCGTCCCGCCCTGCCGGGCCGCCTGGGCGCGCGCCTGCTCCGCCTTCGCCTTGGCCTCCTGGGCCGCCTTCACCGCGGCGAGGTCGACGACTCCGCTCATGGACATGTTCCGTGGCTGCATGCGTCTATCCTCCCCCGTCCTGCCCGCGCGTGTGAAAACGGTGCGAAAAGCCGGTCCGGCCGTGTGATGTTCGGCGCCGGGTCCCCACCCCACGCCATGTGGTCGTCGCTCGGGCACGTCGGTCACACGTGCTTTCGCTACGAGTCGTAGCGTAATGCCAGGCGGGGCCCCCGGGACACCACCTCCCGGTGATCTCCCTCACGGCTCCCCAGGACCCCCCGGTTATGGTCATGGCATGCACAGCCGCACCCCCGTCGGCCGTACCGGACGGCCGCGCAGCGCCACCGCGGACGCCGCGATCCTGGCCGCGACGCGGGCGGCCCTGGTGGAACTGGGGTGGTCCAAACTCACGTTGGGAGACGTCGCGACGCGCGCCGGGGTTGCGAAGACGACCCTCTATCGCCGCTGGGCGGGCAAGAACGAGCTGGTGGTCGACGCGGTCGCGGAACTCTTCGACGAACTCCGCCTCCCCGACCGCGGCAGCCTCGCCGCCGACATCGAGGGCGTGGTCCTCCAGTTCGCCGCGATCCTGGCCCGCCCGGAGGCGAGGAGCGGCCTGATGGCGGTGGTGGCGGAGTCGACGCGGGACGACGCCCTGCGGGAACGCCTCCGCGCATCCATCGTCGACCGCCAGAAGCGCCTGGTCCTGGAGGGCCGGGCCCGCGCGCAACAGCGCGGCGAACTCCCCCCGGAGCCCGATCCGGCGCAGGCCGCCCGCACGGTCGACCTGATCTTCGACGTGGTGGCGGGCGCGGTGGTCCACCGCACGCTGGTCAGCGGGGAGCCGGCGGACGCCGACTGGGCCCGCCGATTCACCGCGGTGCTGCTGAACGGCCTGAGCGCACGGCAGGCCTGAGCGCACGGCAGGCCTGAGCGCACGGCAGGGCTGAGCGCACGGCAGAGCTGAGCGCACCTCCAACGACATCTCCGTCACCCCGTACGCCGAGCAGATGCAGGCCGCATCGACGCCGAACGGGCGAGGCGCGGCCGGGCCCTCCTCGACGGCGGCGTCGAGGGGATGCCGGCGAGCCTGGCACCCGTCATGCGCCGGCGGCCGCCCGTCCTGCACGTCTCCTTCGCGGTCGCGGATCGGGACGTACATTCGCAGCCGCGTGGCAGCGCGGGGCCGGTCACCCGGCCCAGGGCGACGGGTCGGCGGGTCGGCGGGTCCCGAAGGAGGCTCAGAAGCCCGCCGGCTCCGTGTACACCCCCCACTCCTCGCGCAGCGCCTCGCAGATCTCCCCGAGCGTCGCCTCCGCCCGTACGGCCTCCAGCATCGGCTCGATCATGTTGGCTCCGGAGCGCGCGGCCGCCACCATCGCGTCGAGCGCGGCACGCACACGCGTGTCCTCGCGCGCCGTCTTCCGCTCCCGCAGCAGCCGGACCTGCTCACGCTCCACCTCGTGGCTGACCCGCAGTATCTCCAGGTCCCCGGTGACCGATCCGGTGTGGACGTTGACGCCCACCACCTTCTTGTCGCCCTTCTCCAGCGCCTGCTGGTACCGGAACGCCGACTCGGCGATCTCCCCGGTGAACCAGCCGTCCTCGATGCCGCGCAGGATCCCGGACGTCATCGGCCCGATCGGGTGCTGCCCGTCGGGGTGGGCCCGCAGCCCCCGTTCCTTGATCTGGTCGAAGATCTTCTCGGCGTCCGCCTCGATCCGGTCCGTCAGCTGCTCGACGTACCAGGAACCGCCCAGCGGGTCGGCGACGTTGGCGACCCCGGTCTCCTCCATGAGCACCTGCTGGGTGCGCAGCGCGATCTCCGCGGCCTGCTCGCTCGGCAGGGCGAGGGTCTCGTCGAGGGCGTTGGTGTGCAGCGAGTTGGTGCCGCCGAGCACGGCTGCCAGCGCCTCCACGGCCGTGCGTACGACGTTGTTGTACGGCTGCTGCGCGGTCAGCGAGACGCCGGCCGTCTGCGTGTGGAACCGCAGCCACTGCGCCTTCTCGCTCTTCGCCCCGTACACGTCGCGCATCCACCGGGCCCAGATGCGCCGCGCCGCGCGGAACTTGGCGATCTCCTCGAAGAAGTCGACGTGCGCGTCGAAGAAGAAGGACAGGCCGGGCGCGAAGACGTCCACGTCCAGCCCGCGGCTGAGTCCCAGCTCCACGTACCCGAAGCCGTCCGCCAGCGTGTACGCCAGCTCCTGCGCGGCCGTCGCGCCGGCCTCGCGGATGTGGTAGCCGGAGACGGACAGCGGCTTGTAGGCCGGGATGCGGGCGCTGGTGTACTCCATCAGGTCGCCGATCAGGCGCAGGTGCGGCTCGGGCCGGAAGAGCCACTCCTTCTGGGCGATGTACTCCTTGAAGATGTCGGTCTGCAGCGTGCCGTTCAGCACCGACGGGTCCACGCCCTGGCGCTCCGCGGCGACCAGGTACATGCAGAAGACCGGGACGGCCGGCCCGCTGATCGTCATCGACGTCGTGACGTCCCCCAGCGGGATGTCCTTGAACAGGACCTCCATGTCGGCCGCCGAGTCGATCGCCACCCCGCAGTGCCCGACCTCGCCGAGCGAGCGCGGGTCGTCGGAGTCGCGGCCCATCAGCGTCGGCATGTCGAAGGCGACGGACAGACCCCCGCCGCCCGCGGCCAGGATCATCTTGTACCGCTCGTTGGTCTGCTCGGCGTTCCCGAACCCGGCGAACTGCCGGATGGTCCAGGTACGCCCTCGGTAGCCGGTCGGATACAGCCCGCGGGTGAAGGGGTACTCACCCGGCCAGCCGATCCGTTCGAACCCCTCGTACCTGTCCCCGGGCCGGGGCCCGTACACCGGCTCCACGGGATCGCCGGAGAGCGTGGTGAAGTCGGCCTCGCGCTTGCGTGCGGCGTCGTACCGGGCCTGCCAGCGTCGGCGGCCCTCCTCGATGGCGTCAGCGTCCATACCCTCGAATTTACTTGGACGTCCTAGTAAATGTCGATGGCTGACCGCCGTACGCTCGTCCGTACGGCGGAAGTGCCTACGCCTCGGCGACCGCGGGCGAGTCCTCCGCGATCTTCGCCTCGAGCTCGTGGCTGACCTTGCGCTCCACGAAGAACGCGGCTGTCGGGATGGTCCCGGCCAGCAGGACCCACAGCTGCTTGCCGACGGGCCACTTCGCCTTGGAACCCAGGTCGAAGGCGAAGATCAGGTACACGACGTACAGCCAGCCGTGCGCGATGCCGACGACGCGCGTGAAGTCGGCCGCGCCGTCCATCTCGAGCAGGTACTTGGCGATCATGCCGATGGTCAGCAGGACCAGCAGGACGCCGGTGACGTAGGCCATCACGCGGTAGCGGGTCAGCACGCTCTTTTTCATGCCGTCGAGCGTAACCACCCCTTACGGGGGATCTTGCCCCGGGTCACTGCTCCTCGAAGTCCCCCGCCGCGATCCGCAGCGGCCGCAGCATCGCGAAGATCTCCGCGCACTCCTCGGCGTCGTAGCAACCGAGCCCGAAGTCCATCGCCATCAGGTCGCGGGTGGCCGCCTCGACGACCTCGCGGCCCTTGTCGGTGATGGTGGCGAGGGTGCCGCGCCCGTCGTTGGGGTTGGGCCGTTTGGCCACCAGACCGGACCTGACCAGCCGGTCCACCGTGTTCGTCACGGAGGTGGGGTGCACCATGAGCCGCTCGCCGATCTTGGACATCGGCAGCTCGCCGGACTTGGAGAAGGTGAGCAGCACCAGCGCCTCGTACCGCGCGAACGTCAGTCCGTACGGCTTGACCACCGCGTCGACCTCGGCGAGGAGGATCTGGTGCGCGCGCATGATCGAGGTGATCGCGGCCATGGACGGCACGTTTCCCCAGCGCTGCTTCCACAGTTCGTCGGCGCGGGCGATGGGATCGAAGGAGAGACTGAGGGGCTTCGGCACGAACCCGACCTTACCGGCCGGTCATATGCTGGTCAGCCCCGTCTCGCTCTTCGGTCGGCTCCGGTCCGCCGTCCCCGCGGGCCGTACGGCGACTGGTGCGCCGCAGCCGGTGCCGTACCGCCCGCTGGGCCACCGGTCCCAGGTCCTCCAGCGCGGCCACCAGCACCCCGAGCTGCTCCAGCGCGTCCAGTGCCGCGGTGGCCCCGGCCGCGTCCACTCCCTCGTACAGCTCGATCCCCACGAACGACGCCGCCACCGCCCGCGCCAGTCCCGCCGGGTCGGTGAACTCCCCGAACGGCGTGCCCGCGAGGACGCGGATGAGGACCTTCTCGATCTCCGCGATCCACAGCTCCAGGCCCGCCGCCGTGGCGGGCCCGAGGCTGGCATGCGTCTGCGCGCCGGCGAGGAGCTGTCCGAGCAGGGCCACATGCCCCCCGGCCCGCTCCTGGGCGTGGATCTCGCGGCCCAGGGCCAGCAGTTCGGACAGGGAGGTGACGGCGGACAACCGTGCCCGGTACCGCGCCACCACCTGCTCCGACCCGTACCGGCACGCCGCCGCGAGGAGCTCGTCCACCGAGCCGAAGTGGTAGAAGACCAGCGCCTGATTGACCCCCGCGGCCGCCGCTATCGTCCGGGCCGAGGTCTTGGCGATGCCCTGCTCGGTGAGCGTGCGCAGCGCGCCCTCGAGGAGTTTGGCCTTCGTCTCCTGGGACTTCGCCGTGTCGGGGGTCATGCGCGCGCCTCCTCGCGCACGGGGCGCAGGCCGGAGCGTACGCCGCAGGACGCGACGTCCGTGTAGCTCGCGGTGAAGGAGCCCTCGTAGCCGAAGAGGGGGCCGAAGTGGCGGTTCACGACGCGGACCCGGACACGGAAGCGGCCGGCGCTGTCGTCGTAGGACTCGCGGACCTCGGCGGTGGCGCCGATCAGTTCGGGGACGCGGACGTCCACCGGGCCCTCCCTGAAGCGGTGTTCGCCGGAGCGGATGAGCAGCGAGCCGTCGGGCTCCGCCCGGAGGTGGAGCTCGCTGGCCAGGTGCTGGTGGGTGCCCAGGTAGTCGACGACGCGGTCGCCCTTGGGGCTGAGCACCATCTGGGCGTCGAAGCGGCGGGGACGGCCGGGCAGGTCGAAGGTGCGCACGAAGGTCACCGTCTCACGGCCGAAGCTGTCGGTGTACGGGACGTTCTCGATGGTGAAGGGCACGTGACGGCCCTCGGCGGGGACCAGGATGTTGCGGGTGGCCCCCAGGGCCAGGAACGGCTTCACGAAGGCGCCGCCGTGCCAGACACGGTCCATCACGCCCCGGCCGGTGCACGCCTCGCCGCTCGCCAGGCCGACCGAGAAGCGGCGCTTGAGCCGCGGGTGGAGGCGGTCGAAGTCGGCGCCCAGCACCGTGCGGAAGATCGAGGTCATCGCGGGTTCTCCAGGGTGCGCAGGAGACGGGGGGCACGCACGCGCGTGGGCGGCTGGCGCAGGCAGCGCCGGGCGGCCGGGGTGCGGGACAGGGGTGACATGAACAGGGCCAGCGAGATGGCGACGGCCAGGAGCAACGGGCAGGTGTAGGCCGCCGCGGGCGCGAGGGGGCCGAAGACGCGCAGGGCCTGCTCCAGGCCGAAGCCGGTGCACGCGACGACGATCACCAGGGCGCGGACCGCCACCTCCACCAGCCAGTTCCGGCGGGCGCGTTCCGGGGTGACGCCGTGCTCCAGCCACAGCCGGAGGCGGTCGAAGGACCAGGCCGTCGCCCAGCCCATGAGGGGACGGAGGAGCAGGCGGTCGGCGAGTGCGCCGAAGGCGCCCCAGCGGGGGCGGTAGTCGTAGCCGGTGAGAAAGCGGACGCCGTCGCCGTCGGGGACGTAGCGCCAGTAGCCGCTGCCCTCGGCGAGCAGGGAGAGCGGGTGCGGCGAGGCGAAGCGCAGAGCCGAGGTGCGGGTGCCGTCCGGGCGCTCCTTCTCACCCGCCGAGACCCCGGTGCCGGCGATGGTGAGGAAGGGCAGCACGCGCGTGGCGTACCGGAAGCGCTGCGGCCGGCCCTCCTCGCGCGGGAGGTGGGCGATCTCGGTGAAGCGCAGGTCCCAGCGCTGGTGCTGGGCCGGGTCCTGCGTACGCGCCCACAGGTCGTCGAGGTCGGCACGGATGCGCGCCTCTATGTACAGCCCCATATGAGCCCCCCGCGTCAACTGCCGTTTTGAGCAATCGCTCAAACGCTCTGCACGGGAAAGTACACCTCTTTGAGCGATCGCTCAAACCCCTGGCGCGAGAAAACCCCGGCCCGCGCGGGCCGGGGTTTTCCGGATGTGCTGCTCGGCGGGCCTACTGCGCGAGGTGCCGCTCCACGGTCTCCACCTTGGAGGTGAGACCGTCGGTCACTCCCGGACGGATGTCCGCCTTGAGGACCAGGGACACGCGCGGCGCCCGCGCCTCGACGGCGGCGACGGCGCGCCTGACGACGTCCATGACCTCGTCCCACTCGCCCTCGACCGAGGTGAACATCGCGTCCGTACGGTTCGGCAGGCCCGACTCGCGCACCACGCGTACGGCGTCGGCGACGTACTCCCCCACGTCCTCGCCGACGCCCAGTGGCGTCACGGAGAAGGCGACGATCATGCCTTCACGACCCCTTCCTTTTCCTTGCGGGCGCGCGCGGCGATGACCGCGTCCTCGGCCTCACGGCGCAGCCTGCGGTCGGCGAAGAAGCCGCCGGCGGGCAGCACGGAGAGGACGAAGTAGAGGGCGGCGGTCTTCAGGGGCCACTTGGTGCGGTTCCAGGCGTCCGCCCAGAAGATCACGTACAGGATGAACAGGACGCCGTGGATCATGCCCATCACCGGCACGGCGTTGAAGTCCGTGGTCCGCTTCAGCACCGAGCAGACGAGCAGCAGGAGGAAGGAGATCGCCTCGGGGCCCGAGACCAGGCGGAGGCGGCGGAGGGCGGTGGCGGTCTTGATGTCCACGAGTCACCTTCGGTGGGAGAGACGTCGGCGTCCGACGGTCTGACGGTCTGGACGGTTTGTGAACGCACGCACAAGCGTCGGTCCATTGTGGCAAACGGCCGGCACGATCCCCGGGAGGGGGTCCGCTCCCCTGGGGTGCACAGCCGGAAGCCCCTAGGGGTGGGCTCAGGGTCCGTCTCCGCCCGTGGGCCCTGTCGGCGGGCGTGTCCGGCGGGCTACCTTCGCAGGCGTGGCGATGTTCCGACTTCAGAGCAGCAAGGTGCTCGCCGTCGACATGACCGGGGACGCCGTGAAGGCGAAGAACGGCTCGATGGTCGCGTACGACGGTCAGATGGCTTTCAAGAAGCTCAGCGGCGGCGGCGAGGGCATCCGCGGGATGGTGACCCGGCGGCTGACCGGTGAGCAGATGACCTTGATGGAGGTGAAGGGGCAGGGGACCTGCTGGTTCGCGGACCGCGCCTCCGAGATCAACCTGGTCCGGCTCCAGGGGGACAAGCTGTACGTGGAGTCGAGCAACCTGCTGGTGGCCGACGGCGCCCTGCGCACGGGGACCAGCTTCACGGGGATGCGCGGGGCCTCGCAGGGCAACGGGCTGTTCACGACGACCGTCGAGGGACACGGCCAGGCGGCGATCATGTCGGACGGCCCGGCGGTGGTGCTGCGGGTCAGCCCGCAGTACCCGCTGACCGTCGACCCGGGGGCGTACGTCGCCCACCAGGGGAACCTGCGGCAGTCCTTCCAGTCCGGTGTGACGTTCCGCACGTTGATCGGGGAGGGCGGCGGCGAGGCCTTCCAGATGCGATTCGAGGGGGACGGACTGGTGTACGTGCAGCCGAGCGAGCGGAACACGATCGCGGGGGACGAGTGATGGCCTTCCGGGAGATCAACGCGAAGATGGTCGAGGCGACCGTGTCGCCCGGCCGGCGGCTGTTCAGCCAGCGCGGCGCGATGCTCGCGTACCAGGGCGAGGTGTCCTTCACGCCCAGTCTGGCCGGCGGTCAGGGCGGGCTCAGGTCGATGATCGGGCGCCGGGTCGCCGACGAGGACACCGACCTGATGACCGTCGAGGGCAACGGCACGGTCCTGTTCGGGCACGGCGGACACGAGGTCCACGTGATCGACCTCGCCGGCGACACGCTGTCCGTCGAGGCGGACCGCCTCCTGGCCTTCGAGGGCACGCTCCAGCAGGGCACGGCGTTCCTGGGCGCGCAGGGCGGCGTCATGGGCATGGTCCGCGGCCAGGTCACCGGCCAGGGGCTCTTCACGACCACCCTCAAGGGCCACGGGGCGGTGGCCGTGATGGCCCACGGCGGCGTGTTCGAGCTGCCGATCACCCCGCAGCGCCCGGTGCACGTCGACCCGCAGGCCTACGTCGCCCACCACGGCGACGTCCGCAACAAGCTGTCCACGGCCCTGGGCTGGCGGGACATGGTGGGCCGCGGCTCGGGCGAGGCGTTCCAGCTGGAGCTCAGCGGCAGCGGTGCGGTGTACGTCCAGGCGTCGGAGGAGAAGCTGTGAGCACCTACGGAACTCCGGGCGCCGGGCCCGCGGTCTTCGACCCGTCGACGCTGCCGTCCGACGACAACGTCAACGCCTACAGCTTCTGCGTGGAGCTCAGGGGGAGCCAGTGGTTCCTGCAGAAGGGGAAGATGATCGCCTACTACGGCTCGATCGAGTTCAACGGCATCGGGCACGGCCGGCTGGACCGACTTGTCCGCACGTCCTTCCATTCGCCTCTGCACGCGAGCGACTGGGTCGTGGCGGAGGGCTCGGGCAAGATGCTCCTCGCCGACCGGGCCTTCGACGTGAACTCGTACGACCTCGAGGACGGCAATCTGACCATTCGCTCGGGCAATCTGCTCGCTTTTCAGCCAACTCTGTCGCTGAAGCAGTCGATCGTGCCCGGCTTTCTCACCCTTCTTGGAACCGGAAGGTTCGTGGCCGCATCCAACGGTCCGGTGGTGTTCATGGAACCCCCGATCCGGGTGGACCCCCAGGCGCTCGTCGGCTGGGCCGACTGCCCCTCACCGTGCCACCACTACGACCACGGGTACATGACCGGCCTTCTGGGCGGTCTACGTGCGATGACGGGCCTCGGAGGGGCCTCCGGAGAGGAGCACCAGTTCGAGTTCGTGGGGGCCGGCACGGTGCTGCTGCAGTCGTCGGAGACCCTGATGGCGGAGCAGGCCACGGGGGCGGTTCCGCAGCAGGAGGGAGTGCCCGGCGGCGGGATGTCCGGCGCCCCGGGACAGCAGTCCGGGACACCGCGCCTTCCCGGACAGCTGGGAGACCTCCAGCGTCGCTTCGGGCTGTGAGCGGTAGTCTGCGGAGTGTGACATCGAACGCGTGCGCACCACCGCTCCACCGGCACGCGCCGTCACGCCAAAACCCTCATTAGTTCGCAATTCAACTTCTTAGGTAGACTTCATTCATGGAGACCGAGACGGCCACGCGCTGGCTGACTGATACGGAGCAGTGCGCCTGGCGCACCCACCTGGAGGTCAACAGGCTGTTGACGTACCAGCTCGAAAAGGACCTGCAGCCGTTCGGCCTGACAATGAACGACTACGAGATCCTGGTGAACCTCTCCGAGTCGGAGGACCTGCGGATGCGGATGAGCGATCTCGCCTCCGCCACCCTCCAGTCGAAGAGCCGCCTCTCGCACCAGATCACGCGCATGGAGAACGCGAACCTGGTCCGCCGCGAGAACTGCGAGTCGGACCGCCGCGGGCTCTACGCGGTCCTCACCGAGCATGGCATGGAGACGATGAAGAAGGTCGCGCCCCATCATGTGGCGTCTGTGCGGAGGCACTTCATCGACCTGCTGTCCCCCGAGGCCCTGACCGAGCTCGACAAGGCCCTCAAGCCCATCGCGGAGCACCTACGCGGCCAGCGCGGCCGTCCGTAACCCGGAAGAAGGGCCCCAGGCCTGCCGGGGCAGGCCCGATGCCCTGTCGTCAAACTCCCGCCTGCTCCGCGACGCCATGCACGCACTCTCGCCGCACCGGGCCCCGGCCCAAGTACATCCAGTACGTGGGCCAAGTCCCGGCACGCCGAGAGCACGCACCTGACGCCGCGGAGCCCGCCCTCCGGGCGGACGACGGGAGTTTGACGACAGGCCCTAGCCGAGCGGCAGGCGGAGTTCGAACAGGGCTCCGCCTGCCGGCGCTTCGCCCGCCGTGAGCGTGCCGCCGTGCCGTACGGCGACGTCCCGGGCGATGGCGAGCCCCAGCCCGGCACCACCGTCGTCGCGGCTGCGCGCCGCGTCCAGCCGTACGAACCGTTCGAAGATCCGCTCCCGGTCGGCCTCGGGCACCCCGTCCCCGTCGTCGGCGACCCCGACCACGGCACAGTCCCCGTCCCGCCGCACGGTCACGGCGACCGCCGACCGGGCGTGCCGCTGCGCGTTGTCGAGCAGATTGGCGAGCAATCGCCCCAATTGCCCCCGGGATCCGGCCACGTCCACCGCTTCCGCATCCACCGTCACCCCGGTCCGCCCCGCGGCCACCTCCCGCGCGAGCGCGGCGAGATCGACCCGGGCCTCCGGAGCCGGCCGCTCGCCCGCGTCCAGCCGGGCGAGCAGCAGCAGATCGGCGGCGAGCCGCTGCAGCCGTACGGTGTCCTCCACCGCGCCCTCCAGGTCGAGCAGCTCGGGATGGGCGACGGCCACCTCCAGCTGGGTCCGCAGGGAAGCGATGGGACTGCGCAGCTCATGGGAGGCGTCGGCGACGAACCGCCGCTGCCGCTCCACGGAGGCCTCCAAGGCGGCGAGCGTCTCATTCGTCGTACGGGCGAGCCGCGCGACCTCGTCATGCGTGTCCGGCTCCGGCACCCGCCGCGCCAGATCCTCCGAGGCGGTGATCGCCCCCATCTCCTGCCGGATCCCCTCCACCGGGCGCAGCGCACGCCGGGTCACCAGCCAGGTCACCCCCGCCACCACTCCCAGCAGCAGCGGAAATCCGATCAGCATGACCGTCAGCGCGCTGCGCACGGCCCCGTGCTCGGCGGCCAGCGGCGCACCGGCGTAGACGGTGAGACGCCCCCGGTCGTGGGTCTCCACGTCCAGCCGGGCGAACCGGTAGTCGGCCTTCTCCCCGTCGATGGTCGCGGACCCGTTGGTGAAGGTGGTCTCCTTGGCGATCTCACCGGGTTCGAGCGAGTCGTCGGAGTCGTCGGCATCCCCGGAGTCGGAGTCTTCGTCCCCGCGCTCCCCGGCCGCCGCCCGCGGCTTCACCGCGTCCGTGCCGGTGCCGCTGATCCGCTCCAGGTCCTCGCTGACCGCGACCAGCGTGCCGTCCTCGTCGACGACCTGCACCGGTTCATGGTCGCCGTCCAGGCCCGAGAGCCGGTCGAACGGCTTTTTCGCGGCGAGCTCGGCGGCGACGGCCCGCGCGGAGCGTTCCGCCTCGGTGCCGGCCTCGCCGATCAGGTTCGACCGCAGGGACAGCAGCACGGCGGCCCCGGCCGCGACGAGCGCCACGGCGACCACCAGGGTCGCCGCGAGCGTGGCTCGTGCCCGCACAGACCCGAACAGCCGTCTCATGACGCCGTATCCAGCCGGTACCCGGCGCCGCGCACGGTGCGGATGATCCCGGCACGCAACTTCCGCCGCAACGTACTGACGTACACCTCGACGATGTTCGGATCGCCCTCGTAGGCGAAGTCCCAGACGTGCTCCAGGATGTCCGCCTTGGACACCACCTCGCCGGCCCGCAGCACCAGGTGCTCCAGAACCGCGAACTCCTTGGCGGTGAGGCTCACTTCGTCCTCCCCCAGGAACACCCGGCGGGCGGCGGTGTCCACCTTCAGGTCACCGTGCACACGCACCGGCGATGCCCCGGCCCCCTGCCCGCGCCTCCGCAGCAACGCCTTGATCCGAGCGACGAGCACGACATACGAGAACGGCTTGGTCAGATAATCATCCGCGCCGGTGTCGAGCCCCTCCGCCTCGTCGTACTCGCCGTCCTTGGCGGTCAGCATCAGGATCGGCACGTCGTGCCCCGCGGCGCGCAGGGCGGCACAGACCCGGTAGCCGTTCAGCCCGGGCAGCATGATGTCGAGGATCACCAGGTCGTACGAACCCTCCGAGGCCCGGTGCAGCCCCTCCCGCCCGTCATGGACGACGTCCACGGCGTATCCCTCGGCCGTCAGGCCTCTGGCCAGCGACAGGGCCAGCCGCTTCTCGTCCTCCACGATCAACAGGCGCATGGGTAAAGGGTCGCAAAACCAACCTGAAGATCCCTTCAGGGGCTTTCAGCTTCCTCTCAGCATCCGTCAGCGAGATTGAAGAGGTCGAAAACGAAGCGACTCGGGAGGAATCCGCATGAAGCGCAACATCGTGATCGCCGCGGTGACGGCTGCCGCCTTGATCGGAGGCGGTACGGCCACGGCTCTCGCGGTCACGGGGAACGACGGGGCGGCGCGGCAGGCGGCACACACCCGGCTGTCGGACGACGCCGACCGCGTGACGTCCGTCGACGTGACGGCACCCGACGCGATCGCCGCCGCGCTGAAGCACACCCCGGGCACGGTGGTCTCCGCGGAGCTGGACGACGAGGACGACGACAACGGCAAGGTGGTCTGGAGCGTCGACGTCCTCGGCGGCGACGACACGTGGCACAGCGTCCGCGTCGACCCGGGCACCGGCAAGGTCCTCGGCGTTCACACCGAGCACGAGGACGACACGGCTCAGGTCCGGGCGGCGCTGAAGGGTACGTCCGTGACGGCCGCGGAGGCCGCGAAGGCCGCGGCCGGCAAGGGCACGGTGACCTCGGTGGACCTGGACGAGGACGGCAGGTCCAAGGCGTGGGAGACCGAGACGCACCGCTCCGGCGGCGCCGAGCAGGACTGGAAGGTCGACCTCAACACCGGCAAGCTCACGGCGGACCGCTCGGACGACGACTCGGACGACGACTGACGGAACGCCACGGGGGTGGGCTGCGGGGTGACTGCCGGCGGCTGGGCCGAATGTCCCGGTGCCATCCGCCTGTCAGGCACCCGGCGCCGCAGCTCGGGTGGGTGCGCAACCCGGCGCCGCGAGGTGCCGCTGCACCCACCCTCCCCCATCGCCCCAGGCGGCACGACTGCCCGCAGCTAGGCGGCTGACGCCGTGCGCGGTGCGGCGCCGCGCGCGCCGAAGGCCTGCCCGCACCGCAAGGTGGACGCACCCGCAGTCGCCCACGCACGGGCCTTGCCCCCGCCGAAGCGGTAGGCGCTAAGCGCACCCCCACCGAAGCCGCACAAGCCGCCGCAGACATCCCCGCTCAGACCGCCGGAGGCACCCGCACAAGCCACCGCAGGCACCCCCGGCCAAACCCCCGGAGGGCTACCCCTCCGTCAGCCCCGCCACCAGTTCGTCCGCCGCCCGGTACGGATCCAGCTGTCCCGAAACGATCCGTTCCGCCAGCGCGCCCAGCCGGCGATCCCCGTGCAGATCCCCGATCCGCTCCCGCAGTGCCGTGACCGCGATCGTCTCCACCTCGCGTGCGGCCCGGGCCAGCCGGCGCTCGGCCAGGACGCCCCGCTCCTCCATCCACGCGCGGTGCTTCTCCAGGGCTTCGACGACCTCGTCGACGCCCTCCCCCCGCGCGGCGACCGTCTTCACGATCGGCGGGCGCCAGTCACCCGGCCCGCGCGCCTCCCCCAGCCCCAGCATGTGGTTCAGCTCGCGGGCGGTCGCGTCCGCACCGTCCCGGTCGGCCTTGTTGACGACGTACACGTCACCGATCTCGAGGATGCCCGCCTTGGCGGCCTGGATACCGTCGCCCATCCCCGGGGCCAGGAGCACCACGGACGTGTCGGCCTGCGACGCGATCTCCACCTCCGACTGCCCGACGCCCACCGTCTCGACGAGGATCACGTCGCAGCCCGCCGCATCCAGCACCCGGATCGCCTGGGGCGCGGCCCACGCGAGCCCGCCCAGGTGGCCCCGCGTGGCCATGGACCGGATGTACACGCCGGGGTCCGACGCGTGCTCGGACATCCGCACCCGGTCACCGAGCAGCGCCCCGCCGGAGAAGGGCGAGGACGGGTCCACGGCCAGCACCCCGACCCGCTTGCCCTGCTTCCGGTACGCCGTCACCAGCGCCGAGGTCGACGTGGACTTGCCGACCCCGGGCGATCCCGTCAGCCCCACGACATACGCCCCGCCCGTCAGCGGCGCGAGCGTGGCCATGACCTCCCTCAGCTGTGGGGACGCCCCCTCCACCAGGGAGATCAGCCGGGCCACGGCCCGCGGCCGCCCCTCCCTGGCCTGGGCCACCAGCGTGGAGACGTCCTGCATCACAGCTCCGTTCCCGAGAAGGTCAACCAAGTCAACCGAAGAATCCGCCGTCAGGCCTTCGGTACCCGCACGATCAGCGCGTCACCCTGACCGCCCCCACCGCACAGCGCCGCCGCACCGACCCCGCCGCCGCGCCGCTTCAGCTCCAGCGCCAGGTGCAGCACGAGCCGGGCACCGGACATCCCGATCGGGTGACCCAGGGCGATGGCCCCGCCGTTGACGTTCACCTTTTCGGTGGATACCCCGAGGTCCTTCATTGACTGCACGGCCACGGCGGCGAAGGCCTCGTTGATCTCGATGAGGTCGAGGTCCTCGACGCTCAGCCCCTCCTTCTTCAGCGCGTGGAGGATCGCGTTCGACGGCTGGGACTGCAGCGAGTTGTCCGGCCCGGCCACGTTCCCGTGCGCGCCGATCTCGGCGATCCACTCCAGGCCGAGCTCCTGCGCCTTGGCCTTGCTCATCACCACCACGGCCGCCGCACCGTCCGAGATCTGCGAGGACGAGCCGGCCGTGATCGTGCCGTCCTTGGAGAACGCGGGACGCAGCTTGCCCAGGGACTCGACCGTCGTGTCGCCGCGGATGCCCTCGTCCTTGCTGAACAGGATGGGGTCGCCCTTGCGCTGCGGGATCTCCACCGGCGTGATCTCGGCCTCGAAGATCCCGTTCTTCTGGGCCGCGGCAGCCCGCTGGTGCGACAGAGCGGCCACCGCGTCCTGCTCCTCCCGACCGATGCCCAGCCGCGTGTTGTGCTTCTCGGTCGACTCGCCCATGGCGACGCCCTCGAAGGAGTCGGTCAGCCCGTCGTGCGCCATGGCGTCGAGCATCTGGACCGCGCCGTACTTGAAGCCCTCACGGGACTTCGGCAGCAGATGCGGGGCGTTGGTCATGGACTCCTGCCCACCGGCCACCACCACGTCGAATTCACCCGCGCGGATCAGCTGATCCGCCAGCGCGATCGCGTCGAGCCCGGACAGACACACCTTGTTGATCGTCAGCGCCGGGACGTTCATCGGGATGCCGGCCTTGACCGCGGCCTGGCGCGCCGGGATCTGCCCCGCCCCGGCCTGCAGCACCTGGCCCATGATCACGTACTGCACCTGGTCGCCACCGATCCCCGCACGGTCGAGGGCGGCCTTGATCGCGAAGCCGCCGAGGTCGGCTCCGGAGAAGGACTTCAGCGAACCGAGCAACCGCCCCATCGGGGTACGGGCACCCGCGACGATGACGGACGTCGTGCCGTTCGTGCCGGAGGTTCCAGTCCCGGAAGTTCCAGAAGACATGAGCTGTGATCCCCTTACCGGCTGCACTGCCGAGGAGTGAACGAGGGTTTACTTCGAATGTACTGACCGGTACTCCACCCCGTCATCGGGCTGTCGGTGTGATCGCGCGCACGTTGCGTAACCACCTCTTCAGCGCTGCACTGAATCCATGCTGACGCGAATCGACCACATCGGAATCGCCTGCCACGACCTCGACGCGACCGTCGAGTTCTACCGGGCCACCTACGGCTTCGAGGTGTTCCACACCGAGGTCAACGAGGAGCAGGGCGTGCGCGAGGCCATGCTCAAGATCAACGATACGTCCGACGGCGGGTCTTCGTACCTGCAGCTTCTCGAGCCGATCCGCGAGGACTCCACCGTCGCGAAGTGGCTCGCGAAGAACGGGGAGGGCGTCCACCACATCGCCTTCGGCACGGCGGACGTCGACGGGGACGCGGCCGCCATCAGGGACAAGGGCGTACGCGTCCTGTACGAAGAGCCCCGACGCGGCTCCATGGGGTCACGGATCACCTTCCTGCACCCCAAGGACTGCCACGGCGTACTCACAGAACTGGTCACTTCCGCGCCTGTTGAGTCACCTGAGCACTGACCCTCGTACATAAGGGCCGGTAGGGTTGGGTGCGGTCGCCGCTCAATCCGCGGCGATCGCATTCCGGGGTCCGGGTTTCGGGGGACGAGCGTCGGGGCAGCAGCCCATGCTCCGCCGTTGATCTGACACCATTCCCCGGGGGCCCCGTTCGGCGGATGGACGGAGCTCGTTTGGAGAGACTTGCGACCAGGGGACGGATGGGACCGCGCAGTGCGGGGCTACGAGAGCCAGGAGCGAGAGCCGGCGGCTGACGTCGACCACCTCTCTCGGTTCGAAGCCGAGATGAAGCGGCTGAAGACCGAGCGGGAAAAGGCGATCCAGCACGCCGAGGACCTCGGCTACCAGGTCGAGGTGCTGCGCGCCAAGCTGCACGAGGCGCGGCGCACCATCATGTCCCGGCCCGCGTTCGACGGCGGCGACATCGGCTGGCAGGCCGAGCAGTTGCTGCGCAACGCGCAGATGCAGGCCGACCAGATCCGGGCCGACGCCGAGCGCGAGCTGAGCCAGGCCCGGGCGCAGACCCAGCGGATCCTGCAGGAGCACGCCGAGCAGGCGGCCCGGCTCCAGGCCGAGCTGCACCAGGAGGCGGTGACGCGCCGCCAGCAGCTCGACCAGGAGCTGGCCGAGCGCCGGCAGACCGTCGAGTCGCACGTCAACGAGAACGTGGCGTGGGCGGAGCAGCTGCGCGCCCGCACCGAGCAGCAGGCCCGCCGTCTGCTGGAGGAGTCCCGCGCCGAGGCCGAGCAGGCCATGGCCGCCGCGCGTGCGGAGGCCGAGCGGCTGACCGCCGAGGCGCGGCAGCGGCTGCAGAGCGAGGCCGAGGCGGCCCGTGCGGAGGCCGAGCAGCTGCTGCGCCGCGCCCGCGCGGACGCCGAGCGGCTCCTCAACGCCGCCTCCACACAGGCCCAGGAGGCCACCGACCACGCCGAGCAGCTGCGTACGTCCACCGCCACCGAGTCGGAGTCGGCGCGCCGCCAGGCCCAGGAGATGAGCCGGGCCGCCGAGCAGCGCATGGCTCAGGCCGACACGGCGCTGCGCGAGGCCCGCGCGGAAGCCGAGAAGCTCCTCGCGGAGGCCAAGGAGGCCGCGGCCAAGGCGCTCGCGAGCGCGGAGGCGGCCAACGAGACCCGCACGCGGACGGCGAAGGAGCAGGTCGCCCGGCTGGTCGAGGAGGCCACGAAGGAGGCCGAGTCCACCAAGGCGGAGGCCGAGCAGCTCGTCGCCGACGCCCGCGCCGAGGCCGAGAAGATGCTCGCCGAGGCCGCCGAGAAGGCCCGCAGCATCACCGCCGAGGAGGCCGCGACCCAGCTGTCGAAGGCGGCCAAGACCGCCGAGGACGTCCTCAACAAGGCCTCCGAGGACGCCAAGAAGACCACCAAGGCCGCGGCCGAGGAGGCCGAGCGGATCCGCAGGGAGGCCGAGGCCGAGGCGGACCGGCTGCGCGCCGAGGCGCACGACATCGCCGAGCAGCTCAAGGGCGCGGCGAAGGACGACACCAAGGAGTACCGCGCCAAGACGGTCGAGCTGCAGGAGGAGGCCCGCCGGCTGCGCGGCGAGGCCGAGCAGCTGCGCGCCGAGGCGGTCGAAGAGGGCGAGAAGATCCGCGCCGAGGCCCGTAAGGAGGCCGTGGCGCAGATCGAGGAGGCGGCCAGGACCGCCGAGGAGCTGCTCGCCAAGGCGAAGGCGGACGCGGACGAGCTGCGTACGACCGCCCAGACGGACAGCGAGAAGGTCCGCACCGAGGCCATCGAGCGCGCCACGACGCTGCGCCGGCAGGCCGAGGAGACCCTTCAGCGCACCCGCCAGGAGGCCCAGCGGCACCGCGAGGAGGCCCTGGAGCAGGTCGAGGCCCTCAAGTCGGACGCCGAGCGGGCCGCGCGCGAGCTGCGCGAGGAGACCGAGCGGGTCCTCGCGGCCCGGCAGGCGGAGGCCGCCGAGGAGCTGGCGCGGCTCCAGAAGGAGGCCGAGGACCGCCTGGTCGCCGCCGAGCAGGCGCTGAGCGACGCCCGCGAGGAGGCCGCGCGGATCCGCCGTGAGGCCGCCGAGGAGACCGAGCGGCTGCGCTCCGAGGCCGCCGAGCGGATCCGTACGCTCCAGCAGCAGGCCGAGGAGGAGGCCGAACGCCTGCGCACCGAGGCCGCGTCCGACGCGTCCGCCTCCCGTGCGGAGGGCGAGGCCGTCGCCGTACGCCTGCGTTCGGAGGCCGCGGCCGAGGCCGAGCGGCTGAAGGCGGAGGCGCAGGACACCGCGGACCGGGTCCGCGCGGAGGCCCAGGCCGCCGCCGAGCGGCTCGCCACCGAGGCGTCCGAGACGCTGGCCGCCGCCCAGGAGGAGGCCAACCGGCGCCGCCGCGAGGCCGAGGAACTCCTCGGTGCCGCCCGGCAGGAGGCCGACCAGGAGCGTGAGCGGGCCCGCGAGCAGAGCGAGGAGCTGCTGGCCTCGGCGCGCAAGCGCGTGGAGGAGGCGCAGGCCGAGGCCGTACGCCTGGTGGAGGAGGCCGACCGGCGCGCCACCGAGATGGTGTCGGCGGCCGAGCAGCACGCCCAGCAGGTCCGGGACTCGGTCGCCGGGCTGCACGAGCAGGCCCAGGAGGAGATCGCCGGGCTGCGCAGCGCCGCCGAGCACGCGGCGGACCGCACGCGCCGGGAGGCCGAGGAGGAGGCGGACCGGGTCCGCTCCGACGCCTACGCCGAGCGGGAGCGGGCCACGGAGGACGCCAACCGGGTCCGCCGCGAGGCCCGCGAGGAGTCGGAGGCCGCCAAGGCGCTCGCCGAACGCACGATGTCCGAGGCGATCGCCGAGGCCGAGCGGATTCGTACGGACGTCGCCGAGCACGCCCAGCGGGTGCGCACGGAGGCGTCGGACACCATCGCCGAGGCCGAGCAGAGCGCGGCGCGCACCCGGGCGGACGCCCGCGAGGACGCCAACCGAATCCGCTCGGACGCGGCGACGCAGGCGGACACCCTCATCACCGAGGCACGCAACGAGGCCGAGCGGCTCACGACGGAGACCATCGCCGAGACCGACCGGCTGCGCAACGACACGGTCGCGGAGGCCGAGCGCGTCCGTACCGAGGCCCTCACCGAGGCGGAGCGGGTCCGCGGCGAGGCGGCGAACGAGGCCGAGCGGCTGCGGGCCGAGTCGGTCGCCAAGGCCGAGAAGCTGATCGGGGACGCCACGTCGGACGCGGAGCGGATGCGTGCCGAGGCCGCCGAGACGGTCGGCTCCGCGCAGCAGCACGCCGAGCGGATCCGCACCGAGGCCGAGCGCGTCAAGGCCGACGCCGAGGCGGAGGCGGAGCGGCTGGTGTCGTCCGCGCGCGAGGAGGCCGAGCGCACCCTCGACGAGGCCCGCAAGGCCGCCAACAAGCGGCGTTCCGAGGCGGCCGAGCAGGTGGACAAGCTCATCTCGGAGACCACGGCCGAGGCCGACAAGCTGCTCACCGAGGCGCAGCAGCAGGCCCTGAAGACCACGGCGGACGCCGAGGCGCAGGCCGACACGATGGTCGGCGCGGCCCGCAAGGAGGCCGAGCGGCTGGTCTCCGAGGCCACCGTCGAGGGCAACTCCCTGGTGGAGAAGGCCCGTACGGACGCGGACGAGCTGCTGGTCGGCGCCCGCCGGGACGCCACGCAGATCAGGGAGCGCGCCGAGGAGCTGCGCGACCGCATCACGAGCGAGATCGAGGAGCTGCACGAGCGGGCCCGCCGCGAGGCCGCCGAGACGATGAAGTCCACCGGCGACCGCTGCGACGCGCTCATCAAGGCCGCCGAGGAGCAGCTCGCCAAGGCCGAGGCGAAGGCCAAGGAGATCGTCTCCGAGGCCAACTCCGAGGCCGGCAAGGTGCGCATCGCCGCCGTGAAGAAGGCCGAGGGTCTGCTGAAGGAGGCCGAGCAGAAGAAGGCGACCCTCATCAAGGAGGCCGAGGAGCTCAAGGCCGAGGCGATCCGCGAGGCCAAGCGCACGGTCGAGGAGGGCCGCCGCGAACTGGAGGTCCTGGTCCGGCGCCGCGAGGACATCAACGCCGAGATCTCCCGTGTCCAGGACGTCCTGGAAGCGTTGGAGTCCTTCGAGGCACCGCCGGCGGGCAAGGACAACGGGGTCAAGGCGGGCGCGGCGGCGGGAGCGACCCGATCGGGTGGCAAATCGTCAGAGAGCTAGCGAGGAGGGACGAATCCGGTGTCCGCTGGAGCCTTTGACCAAGTCTTTGGCAAGCCGTCCGCCGGTCAGCCACCCAAAAGGGGTCTCATTCTGCGTATCAAACGTGCATCCGCTCGATGACACACCGCTTCGGCCCCTAGGATTCCACCTATCACCTCACCGGTCTCATTCGACAGGAACCCCATGAGCGACACTTCCCCCTACGGCTTCGAGCTTGTGCGGCGTGGGTACGACCGCGCTCAGGTGGACGAACGTATCTCCAAGCTCGTCTCCGACCGTGACAGCGCTCTCGCCCGCATCACCGCTCTGGAAAAGCGCATCGAAGAGCTCCACCTCGAGACGCAGAACGCCCAGGCCCAGATCAGCGACGCCGAGCCGTCGTACGCGGGTCTCGGCGCGCGCGTGGAGAAGATCCTCCGTCTCGCCGAGGAGGAGGCGAAGGACCTGCGCGAGGAGGCCCGGCGCGCGGCGGAGCAGCACCGCGAGCTCGCCGAGTCGGCCGCCCAGCAGGTGCGCAACGACGCCGAGTCGTACGCGGCCGAGCGCAAGGCCAAGGCCGAGGACGAGGGCCTGCGGATCGTCGAGAAGGCCAAGAGCGACGCCGCCCAGCTGCGCGCCGAGGCGCAGAAGGACGCGCAGTCCAAGCGCGAGGAGGCGGACGCCCTCTTCGAGGAGACCCGCGCCAAGGCCGCACAGGCCGCCGCCGACTTCGAGACGAACCTCGCCAAGCGCCGCGAGCAGTCCGAGCGCGACCTGGCCTCCCGTCAGGCCAAGGCCGAAAAGCGCCTCGCCGAGATCGAGCACCGCGCCGAGCAGCTGCGCCTGGAGGCCGAGAAGCTGCGTACGGACGCCGAGCGCCGTGCCCGCCAGACGGTGGAGACGGCCCAGCGCCAGGCCGAGGACATCGTGGCCGACGCCAATGCCAAGGCCGACCGCATCCGTTCGGAATCCGAGCGCGAGCTCGCGGCGCTCACCAACCGCCGCGACTCCATCAACGCCCAGCTGACGAACGTGCGCGAGATGCTCGCCACGCTCACGGGCGCCGCGGTGGCCGCGACCGGCGCACCCGCCACGGAGGACGAGCCGATCTCCCGCGGGGTCCCCGCCCAGCAGTCCCGGTAACGCCCCGGCGTACGGCGGCTGAAAACCTGCGAAGCCCTCTGCCACTGCGGTGGCAGAGGGCTTCGTCCCGTTCTAGCGTGGGCCGCATGATCGAGCTCGAGGGGCTGACCAAGCGGTACGGCGAGAAGGTGGCGGTGAACAACCTGACCTTCGCCGTCAGACCGGGCACCGTCACGGGCTTCCTCGGACCCAACGGCGCGGGCAAGTCGACGACCATGCGGATGATCCTCGGCCTGGACCGGCCGACGGCCGGGGACGTCCGCATCGACGGCAAGCACTACGACCAGCTGAAGGACCCGCTGACGTACATCGGCGCCCTGCTGGAGGCCAAGGCCTGGCACGGCGGGCGCAGCGCCTACAACCACCTGCTGTGCCTGGCGCAGAGCAACGGCATCCCGAAGCAGCGGGTGCGCGAGGTGCTGGACACGGTCGGGCTGACGGCGGTCGCGCGGAAGAAGACCAAGGGTTTCTCGATGGGCATGGGGCAGCGGCTGGGGATCGCCGCCGCGCTGCTCGGCGACCCGCGGATCCTGATGTTCGACGAGCCGGTCAACGGCCTCGACCCCGAGGGCATCCACTGGATCCGCACGCTGATGAAGTCCCTGGCCGCGCAGGGCCGGACGGTGTTCGTCTCCAGCCACCTCATGAGCGAGATGGCGCTGACGGCCGATCACCTGGTCGTCATCGGGCAGGGCCGGCTGCTCGCGGACACGTCCATGGCCGACTTCATCGAGCAGAACTCGCGCTCGTACGTCCGGATCCGTACCCCGCAGCGGGAGCGGCTGCTGGACGTGCTGCACGGGGCCGGGATCACGGCCGTGGAGAGCGGTGGCGGGGCACTGGAGGTGGACGGCAACAAGGCCGAGCACATCGGTGAGCTGGCCGCCCAGCACCGGATCACCCTGCACGAACTGAGCCCGCAACAGGCCTCGCTGGAGGAGGCGTTCATGCGGCTGACCGCGGAGTCGGTGGAGTACCACGCACACAGCGGGACGGCCCCGGAGGCTCCGCAGTGGGGCGAGAGCTGGAGGAGGGGCTGAGCATGGCGGCGACCCAGGTCATCCGGTCGGAATGGACCAAGATCCGGTCAGTGGCGTCCACCGTGTGGACGCTCTCCCTCGCGGTGGTCGTCACCATCGCCCTCGGCATGCTGATCTCGGCGCTGTCGAAGAGCGAGTTCGACGGCATGAGCCGGCAGGACCGGCTCTCCTTCGATCCGACGTTCATCAGCTTCGCGGGGATGAGCCTCGGCCAGCTCGCGATGATCGTGTTCGGGGTGCTCGTCGTGTCGAACGAGTACAGCACCGGCATGATCCGCAGCTCGCTGGCCGCCGTACCGCAACGCGGCACCTTCCTGTTCAGCAAGATCGCGGTCGCCACGGGCCTCGCCCTCGTCGTCGGCATGGCCACCAGCTTCGCCGCCTTCTTCCTCGGCCAGGCGATGCTCGGCGAGCACAGCACGTCCCTGGGCGAGCCCGGTGTGCTGCGGGCGGTCCTCGGCGGCGGGCTCTACATGACCCTCATCGCGATGTTCTCGATGGGTGTCGCCGCGATGCTGCGCTCGCCGATGCTGTCGCTGGGCATCCTGATGCCGTTCTTCTTCCTGATCTCCAGCATCCTCGGCAACGTCGACGCGACGAAGAAGGTCGGCCAGTACCTGCCCGACCAGGCCGGCAGCCGGATCATGCAGGTGGTCACCCCGGTCGACGACGACGTCCCCTACGGTCCCTGGGGCGGCCTCGGGATCATGGCCCTGTGGGTGCTCGCGGCACTCGTCGGCGGTTACCTGCTGCTGAAGAAGCGCGACGCCTAGTGACAGCACGGCGGGGCCGACCTTTTACTCGCTCTTGGGTGGAACCGTCAGCGCCCGGATATCCTCCTAACCCTTACGGGGGCGTGTGCCCCGCTGTCCTGAACCTTGCGATGGGTGCGGAGCATGATCGAGGCAGTCGGCCTGACCAAGCGCTACGGCGACAAGACCGCTGTGTACAACCTTTCCTTCCAGGTACGGCCCGGCGCCGTCACCGGCTTCCTCGGGCCCAACGGCTCGGGCAAGTCGACGACCATGCGGATGATCCTCGGCCTGGACAACCCCACCGCGGGTCAGGTGACGATCGGCGGCTACCCGTACCGCAAGCTGCCCAACGCCCCCCGCCAGGTCGGCGCCCTGCTGGACGCCAAGGCCGTGCACGGCGGCCGGGCCGCCCGCAACCACCTGCTGTGCCTGGCCCAGCTGTCCGGCATCCCCGCCAAGCGCGTGGACGAGGTGCTCGGGGTCGTCGGCCTGCAGGACGTGGCCGGGAAGCGGTCCAAGGGCTTCTCGCTGGGCATGGGCCAGCGGCTCGGCATCGCCGCCGCGCTGCTCGGCGACCCGCAGGTGCTGCTGTTCGACGAGCCGGTCAACGGCCTCGACCCCGAGGGCATCCTCTGGGTGCGCAACCTGATGAAGGCGCTCGCGGCGGAGGGACGGACCGTGTTCGTCTCCAGCCACCTCATGAGCGAGATGGCCCTCACCGCCGACCACCTCATCGTCATCGGACGCGGGCAGCTGCTCGCCGACATGAGCGTGAAGGACTTCATTTCGGCCAACTCCGCCGACTTCGCGCGCGTGCGTACGCCCGACACCGAGCCGGAGGCGCGCGAGAAGCTGTCGGCCGCGCTCACCGAGGCGGGCGGGCACGTGCTGCCCGAGCAGGACGGCGCGCTGCGGGTGACGGGACTGCCGCTGCCGCGCATCAGCGACATCGCGCACGCCCATGAGGTACGGCTGTGGGAGCTGTCGCCGCATCAGGCCTCGCTGGAGGAGGCGTACATGCGGATGACGCAGGGCGCCGTCGACTACCGCTCGACCATCGACCAGAAGGAAGGGCTCCAGCAGCCGCTGCCGCCCGGCGCGCAGCCGCCGGTGCCTGTGCCCGGGCAGGGCCAGCCCGGCTGGTACGCCCCGCCGCCGCCCCAGCCCGGCGCGCAGCCGTTCGCGGCGCCGCAGGGCGCACCGGTCCAGGCGCCGGCCGGGCCGTACGGCGCCCAGGGCACGCCGGGGGCGGGTATGGCCAACCCGTACGCCCAGCCCGCGCCCCAGGCCCCCGCGCAGCCTTCCGGCCGGCCGCCCGCTCCGCAGCAGGCGCCCGCCGCCGTCCGGCCCGCCGCCCCGACCGACGTGACCAAGCCCGAGGACGCCCGATGAGCACGCCCCAGCCCCCGATGCCGCAGGCCGCGCCGCACTGGCAGGCGGCGCCCGGTGCCCCCTACCCCGCCTCCGGCTCGACGGACCCCACGTACACCTCGCCGATCCCGGTGGTGCGCACGCACCTCGGGCACGCGATCGCCTCCGAGTGGACGAAGATCAGATCGGTGCGCTCCACGATGTGGACGCTGGGCGTGTTCGTCCTGCTCGTCGTCGGCATCGGTCTGCTGACCGGTGTCGTGGTGGCGAGCTCCGAGTCCGACCTGTCCGGCGAGAACCCGCTGTCGCTGGGCTTCTTCGGGCTGCTGCTGGGCAGCATGTGCGTCATCACGCTGGGCGTGCTGACCACGGCCTCCGAGTACGGCACCGGCATGATCCGCACCACGATGGTCGCCTGCCCGTCCCGCGGGCGGGTCCTCGCGGCGAAGGCGATCGTGTTCTTCCTGGTCGCGTTCGTGGTGACGCTGGTGTCCGCCTCGCTCGTGGCGTTCCTGCACGTGGCCATGCTGGACGGCAACAACGTCAAGTCGCCGTCCGGCGGGGAGTGGATGAAGGGCACGGTCGGCATCGCGCTCTACATCGCGCTGCTCGGGATGCTCTCGCTCGCCGTCGGCTCGATCATCCGGCACTCGGCGGGCGCCATCACCATCATGATCGGCACCGTGCTCGCTCCGCTGGTGATCGCGCTGTTCATGTTCTCGTCGTCGCTGGAAAACGTGCGCCAGGCGCTGTTCGAGTACTCCATCCCGAACCAGCTCAGCGTCTTCTACGCCAACTCCCTCAGCGACTCCGGCCCGTCCGGCTGGGACCCGCTGTGGATCATGCTCGGCGTCACGGCCGTCGCCTTCGCCGGCGCGTTCGCGCTGCTGGAGAAGCGGGACGTGTGATCCCTCAACTCCTCTAGAACCTGGGCGCGTTACGGGACCGCCGCACCCGCGTGGTGCGGCGGTCCTTGGCGTTCCAGCACGCCTTGTGCCAGTGCCGGCGGTCGTCGACGCCCGCGTACGACGGCCAGGCCACGACGTGTGGCACGCCGTCCGGGATCAGCTGGTCGCAGCCGGGGCAGCGGTAGGCCTTGCCCTGCGCGCTCGCACCGGCCACGTGCCGCACGTTCCAGTCCTCGCCCTGCCAGCTCTCCGAGGACTGCCAGCCGCCGTAGCGGCCGCGGCTGTCGTCCTCGGCGCTCCGGCCGGACGAGACAGCGCCCTTGGGTCGGTTGCGACGCGGGGACACGGGACACCTCACGGAGCTGTACAGGGAGCACGGGCCGCGTCCAGCCTACGCGGCGCGGACGGGGGTACGTGTACGCCACCAACCACCACACGTCCCTCCGTGAGCGGTCGGGGCTCCCTCCGGAGCGACCCATTCAGCAGACAATCCGCAAAATCATCCGCCCGGCCGTGTCCTCGGCAGGTGTCAGACGGTTATGCGCTGTGGGGGAGCTCCGTGTCGGAGCCAAGGAAGCAGGAAAGCGATGCGCGTTGGAAGTTTCGTGTTGGCGGCCCAGTTCCCCGGGCAGGGCGAGGGGGAGGCGCTGCACCGCGCGGTCCGCTCGGCCGAGGTGGCCGAGGAGGCCGGGCTCGACACGGTCTGGCTGGCCGAGCACCACTTCGTGCCGTACGGCACCTGCCCGTCGGCCGTCACCCTGGCCGCTCTACTGCTGGGCCGGATCCGCCGCATCCGGGTCGGTACGGCGGTCAGCGTGCTGCCCACCACCCACCCCGTGACCCTCGGCGAACAGGCCGCGCTGCTGCACCTCACCAGCGGCGGCCGCTTCACGCTGGGCGTGGGGCGCGGCGGGCCGTGGGTCGACCTGGAGGTGTTCGGCGCGGGCCTGGAGGCGTACGAGAAGGCGTTCCCGGAATCACTCGATCTGCTGGTGCGCTGGCTGCGCGAGCCGTCCGTCGCGGCCGACGGGGAGCACTACCGGTTCCGCGAAGTTCCGGTCGTGCCACGGCCGTCGGAGGCCCTGACGGAAACCGAGGGCCCGGAGGTCGTCCTCGCCTGCACCTCCCCGGCGAGCGTGCGGCTGGCCGCCGAGCGCGGGCTGCCGATGCTGCTCGGGATGCACGTGGGGGACGAGGAGAAGGCCGAGATGGTCGCCCTGTGGCGCCGGCACGCACGGGCGTGCGGGCGGCCGGTGGAGGAGATCCGCGGCGCGGCCCATGTGTCGGCCGGTGTCTGCCAGATCGCGGACCGGCGTACGGACGCGGTGGAGGCGCTGACCAAGGCGATGCCGGGCTGGCTGAAGCAGGGACTGGAGGCCCATGTCACCGTGGACGGCCGCAAGCGTCAGATGCGCGACCCGCTGGCGTACACCGAACTGCTCTGCGGACTGCACCCGGTGGGCACGCCACGGTTGTGCGCCGACCGGCTCGCGGCGACCAGCGAGCGGACCGGCATCTCCCGCTTCGCCCTGCTCGTCGAGGGCTCCGGAGACCTGGCGGCCACCGAGGAGAACGTCCGGCGGCTCGGGGCCGAGGTACTCCCCCACCTCCGGTGAACCGGCCTGCCATCGGTCGGTCGCCGTGTCCCCCGAGCGACTCGCGCCCCTCGGGGGAGGTCACGGAAAGCCTGCCGCTCCGGTACAGACTGCACCTCCCGCGTACGGAGCGACACACCAGCGGCTGTCTGCGTCAGCAGTCGCGCAGTTCCGGCGACTGGTTCAGCAACTGACCACGGACCGAGGTGAAACGTGCCAGCGTCTCGTCGACCGAGGAGTCAATCGGGAACACCGCCACCCGGTGGCAGTTCTGGAAGGCCAACCGCACACCGAAGTGCCGTTGCAGCGCGCCGCGTATCGCGTCACTCGCGAGCGCACGCAGCAGCTGACCGCGTGCCTGCTCGTCCGGCGGGGGCGTCTGGTTGTCGGCGAACTGGCCGCCGTCCACCTTCAGCTGGGCCACCAGGGAGCTGATCATCTCCCACGCGTAGGGCAGGGAGGTCCGGACGCAGTCGACGAATGCTGCTTCGTCGACCTCGCCTCGCTCGGCCTGTTCGAGTAGGGCCGGTGAGACGTCGAGCGACATGGGTTCTCCTCTCGCACCCCCAACCAGCAGGGGTTGCCGGACAGATAGGGGAGTTCGCGATGCTGATCACGCTGCGTACACACCTCGCGACCTCCCGTTCAATACGGTAAGCAACCGGCGGTGACGGCACCAGGAGAATGCCCAGATGGGGAACTTCCTGTGGGCAGGTAATCGGCCATCGCGGAACACGTGTTTTCCAGGGCGAATCGCGTCACCCCTCACCCGTCGAGTAGCGTTGCCGACCATGCGTCTCGTCATTGCCCGCTGCTCCGTGGACTACGCCGGGCGGCTCACCGCCCACCTCCCCTCGGCCCCCCGCCTGATCCTGGTCAAGGCGGACGGCAGCGTCTCGATCCACGCCGATGACCGGGCCTACAAGCCCCTGAACTGGATGTCGCCGCCCTGCACGCTGAAGGAGGGCACCGGCGAGGAAGAGGGCGTCTGGACCGTCGTCAACAAGGCGGGCGAGAAACTGATCATCACGATGGAGGAGATCCTCCACGACTCCTCGCACGAACTCGGCGTCGACCCCGGTCTGATCAAGGACGGCGTGGAAGCACACCTCCAGGAGCTGCTCGCGGACCGCATCGAGACGCTCGGCGAGGGCTACACCCTGATCCGCCGCGAGTACCCGACGGCCATCGGGCCGGTCGACATCCTGTGCCGGGACGCCGACGGGCAGACCGTCGCGGTCGAGATCAAGCGACGCGGCGAGATCGACGGCGTGGAGCAACTCACGCGCTACCTGGAGCTGTTGAACCGCGATCCCCATCTCGCCCCGGTGCGCGGCATCTTCGCCGCCCAGGAGATCAAGCCGCAGGCCCGCGTCCTGGCGACCGACCGGGGCATCGGCTGCCAGGTGCTGGACTACGACGCGCTGCGGGGCATCGAGGACGACAAGCTGCGGTTGTTCTGACAGCGGTACGACGTCCAGGAGGGCCGGGTCCGAGGGAACGGACCCGGCCCTCCTGGGTATTCCTGGCCTAGATCGGCCTAGATCACCTGGTCCGAGCTGCTGGGCGTGCCGCCGCCGCTGCTCTCCGGGGCACTCGCGGGGGCGCTGGAGGAGACGGGGGCGCTGGAGGCCGGGCCGCTGGCCGAGTCGGAGGTGGACGGGGTGGTCGACGGCGTTTCCGTGGGCGGCTGCGACGTCGGAGTCTCCGTCGGTGTTTCGGTCGGCGTCGTCGGAGTCGTCGGCGGCTTCGGCGGCGAGGACGGCGGCTTGGACGGTGGGGTCGGCGGCTTCGACGGGGACTTGCTCGGCGAGCTCGACGGACCGCCACCGGAACCCTGTGTCCCGCTCGGGTCGTCCGACGGCCCCGCCGACCCCGTGCCCGTCGGCGTCGGATCGTCGGAGGTGCCGAAGGTGCCGTCCGGGCCCGGATCGGTCGGGCGGCTCGTGGCCACCCCGGTGTCGCCGCTGCCGTCCTTCGCGGGCACGTCGGCGCCCAGGCTGCCGTCGTCGATGCCCTGGCTGGCGGAGGGGTTGGGACCGACCTGGTCGGACGGGTTGCCGGCGTCGTTGTCGGACGTGGCACCGAGCGTGACGACCGTGCCGAGCACGGCGACGAGCATCGCGCCCGCACCGGCCGCCACGAGGTTGCGCCGGGCCACGCCCCTGAGGCCGACCCGCGCCTTGCGCGGGGGCGCGTTCCGGGACGGCGCGGGCGGGGTGCGGTGGGTGACCAGGCCGGTGTCGGCGGGCGGCTGAAGGGGCGGGAAGGCGGCCGGGACGCCGCGGGGCGGCGAGGCCGACTCCTCGTACCGGGCGTCGGGCACCTCCTCCCCTGCGGTCGGCCCGAGGGGCAGCGGGGTGCCGGAGCGGTCGGCGACCAGGGCGAGGGCGCGCCGGCCGGCGACGGTGCCGCGCTTGTCGGCGAGCGCGCCGCGCAGGCCGATGGAGGCCTCCAGTTCGGCGCGGGCCCGGTCGAGCTGTCCGCCGCACAGGGCGAGGATGCCGAGCTCGTGGTGGAAGTAGGCCTGTTCGGAGACGTCCCCGGCGAGCCGGGCGGCCTCGGCGCCGGCGCGCAGCGCCCGCTCCCAGGCGCTCCAGTACAGCCCGGCGGCGAACGCGGGTGCCGCCGTACGGGCCAGCGCGACGGCGGTGCTCTCCTCGCCCTCGGCGGGCGGGGTCGTGGTGGGCCCGAGCACGGTGAGGGCGGCGAGTACCGCGTCGGCCTCGGCGCACACGCGCTCCGGGGTGACCGACGGGTGCCCGGCCCACCAGGCGTAGTGCTGGGCGGCGGCGCGGGCCTGCTCCTGGACGTCGTCGGCGTATCCGGCGGCCTCCAGCTGGGTGAGCACCCCGGCGGCGAGCCGGTAGCGGGACCCGACCGGGGAGACCAGGCCGCAGGCGGCCAGCTCGCCGAGCGCGGCGTCCGCGTGGGTGTCACCGACCAGGGCGGGCAGGTGGGCCTGGTGCGGCACCTCGCCGCCGAGCGCGACGGCGAAGCGCAGGGTGGCCCGCGCGGAGGCGCTCAGCCGGGAGGCGAGCAGCGGGGCGGGCGCGGCGGCCTCGCCGAGCGAGGGCAGGGGGACGTCGTCGCCCGCGGCCGCGTCGTACGCCGCGTCGTCGGGGCGGGCGTCCTCGAAGACGCCGAACTCGCCGACGGCGCCCGTTCCGGCGCGCAGCCGGTCGCGCTGCCTCAGCAGGGCGCCGGCCTGTATGAACCGAAGCGGCAGGCCCTCGGACTCGAACCACAGGTCGCCAGCCCAGTTGGCCTCCTCCTCGGTGAGGCGGCGGCCGACGGCGTGCTCCAGCAGGTCGAGGCCGGCCGCCCGGTCGAGACCGCTGAGGACGACCTCCTCCACGCCCGAGCCGGCGGAGGGGGCCGGGACGTCCGGGGTGGCACCGATCAGGAAGGCGCACTCGGGGGTGGCCTCCAGCAGCTCGTCGAGCGCGGCGCCGCCGAACTCGATGTCGTCGAGGACGACAACCGCGCCGATCCGGCCGACGGATTCGAGCAGTTGGTCCCGTTCCGGCCGGTGCAGGGGGGCGTTGTGCACCGCGTAGAAGAGGTCGTACAGGAGGTCGTCGGCCGTGCGGTGGTGGCCGGTGAGGCGTACGACGCCGTCGGGGGCGAGGTCGGCGCAGTCCTCGGCGACGGTGTCGAGGAGGCGGGTGCGGCCGGAGCCGGCGGGGCCGGTGAGGCGTACGGAGCGGCCGCGGGCGAGCAGGCGCACCAGTTGTTCGCGCTCGTCCTGGCGGGCCAGCAGCGGCAGCGTGGGCTGCGCCGGGCCGGGCGGGACGGGCGGCCTGGCCGCGCGGTCGAGCTCGGCGCGCTCGGCCTCCGTGAGCTTGGCGGGCGGGCCGGGCCGCTCGGCGGGCGGGCAGGCTTCTATCTCGCTGCCGTCGACGGGGTTGACGGTGAGCAGGAAGTCGCCGGAGACGAGCTGCACCGTGCGGGCCAGCGCGGGCGCGTGCTGCCCGAAGTCGGATGTGAGGGATTCCCTGGGCGGGCGCTGGCGCGGCGCGTGGCCGTCACCGTCGTGGCCGTACTCCTCGGGTCCCCGGTTGTTCGGGTCCATAGGTTCAAGCCCCCAAAAGCGTCGTGTGCCTGTAGCCCCTCCCGGCCTTGCTGCACACCGCGCTGTCGCTTCTGGTCCGGGCCCGCTCGAAGGGTGGCAAGGCAGCGGGCAGCCGAACCCTAAACCTTCGCTCAGTATCTACGACAGTCCGGGGTACCGCGCCGTCCGAGACGTCACAGTCTCGTGAGGATTGTGCGCGTCGCGCGATTCGCCGAGGTTCGCCCGGGTCTCCCCCGACGCCCGGTTCACACCCGTACGGGATGTCAGACGCGGGGCAGTGTCTCCACCCCGATGCCCCCCTCGATCGCCAGGATCCGGTGCAGTCGGGTGGCCACCAGCAGGCGCTGCATCTGCGGCGGGACGCCGCGCAGCACCAGCCGCCGGCCGCAGCGGCCGGCCCGCCGGTGGGCCCCCATGATCACCCCGAGTCCGGTGGCGTCCCAGGAGTCCAGTTCGGACAGGTCCAGCACCAGGTCGCCGACTCCGTCGTCGACGGCCGAGTGCAGGACCGTACGGGCGTCCGCCGCGCTGCGGACGTCGAGGCGGCCCCCGACGACCAGCTCGGCGTGGTCGCCCCTGATGTGCATATGCGCTCCCCGTGCGTGCGTCTCGTACTCCGCGTTCTGATGCAGTTCTGATGCCGGTGATGCAACCTCTGACTGCATGGAGGGCTTGAAGGTTGCCGTCCGTTGGCGAACCGATACCGAATTCACCCCGAGGAGTGATGCGCCTCGGGGCGTGTGCGGTTTCAGTGCTTGTAGAAGCCCTGCCCGCTCTTGCGTCCGATGTCACCGGCGTCAACCATCCGGCGCATCAGCTCGGGCGCGGCGAACTTCTCGTCCTGGGACTCGGTGTAGATGTTGCTGGTGGCGTGCAGCAGGATGTCCACACCCGTCAGGTCCGCCGTCGCCAGCGGGCCCATGGCGTGGCCGAAGCCCAGCTTGCACGCCAGGTCGATGTCCTCGGCGCTCGCCACGCCCGACTCGTACAGCTTCGCGGCCTCGACGACGAGGGCGCAGATGAGGCGGGTCGTCACGAAACCGGCGACGTCCCGGTTGACGACGATGCAGGTCTTGCCGACCGACTCGGCGAACTCCCGGGCCTTGGCGAGGGTTTCGTCACTCGTCTTGTAACCCCGTACGAGCTCGCACAGCTGCATCATCGGCACCGGCGAGAAGAAGTGCGTGCCGACGACCCGCTCGGGGCGCTCTGTCACCGCCGCGATCTTGGTGATCGGGATGGCGGAGGTGTTGGAGGCGAGGACCGCGTCCTCCTTCACCAGCTTGTCGAGCGTGCGGAAGATCTCGTGCTTGACTTCCAGCTTCTCGAAGACGGCCTCGACGACGACGTCGGCGTCGGCCGCGGCGTCCAGGTCGGTGGTCGCGGTGATGCGGGCGAGGGCGGCGTCGGCGTCGTGCGCCTCCATCTTCCCCTTGCCGACGAACTTGTCGTAGGAGGCCTTGATGCCGTCGGTGCCCCGCTTGAGCGCCTCGTCGGTGACGTCGCGCAGGACGACGTCCCAGCCCGCCTGTGCGGAGACCTGGGCGATGCCGGAACCCATCAGTCCGGCCCCGATGACGGCGAGCTTCCGTGCCACTGTGCGACTCCCCTGATACGCGCTGCTCTTGCTTCTCCGGCGGACACTAGCGCTCGTGAGGGCGCGTGTGGACGGTAAGTAATGCGCGTCACGTCTCACATGACGGACATCACACCGGGGCGGGTCATTCCGCGCCTCGCACGGCGTAGTTGAGCACCTTCTCGCTCAGCAGCTCCTCCATCTCGTCGAGCAGCAGGAGCACCTGGCGCGAGACCTCGGCGGGCTTGCCGCCGGCCATCATGCGCCGGCCGATGTCGGCCATCACGGTCTGGTGCAGCCAGTTGACCTGACCGGCGATCAGGCCCGGCATGGGGTCGTCGGGCGCGGCGCCGGTCTCCTCGCGCAGGGTGCGCTCCAGGTTGTCGACGATCTCCTGGCCGATCGACCAAAGCCGGGAGCGCAGGGCGGGCGACTCGTGAATCACCGTCATGAAACGGGCGTACCCCTCCATCAGGCCCATCCGCGGCGAGACCGCCTCGACCTCGTCGCGCAGCTCCCGCAGGACCGCCTCGGCGGCCGACTCGCCGTCGCGCCGGCCCCGCACCCACCGGGAGAGCCGGTCGACGACCCCCTTGGACCGGTCGAGGAACAGGTCCTCCTTGGCAGGGAAGTAGTTGTAGACGGTGTTCACGGAGACGTTCGCGGCCTCGGCGATCTCCGCGACGGGCACCGCGTCGAAGCCGCGCTCGACGAACAGCCCCGTGGCGACATCGGAGATGTACTGCCGGGTCTGCCGCTTCTTCCGTTCCCTGAGTCCCTCGGCCATGCCCGCATCCTAACTTCGATGGGGCCGCTGAAAACTTGGTGTCATCGCAAAATTTCAGTGACTCTGTTTTTCTGGGGGCATGACCATCATCAGTACGGCCGGCCTGGCCCGTACCTTCCGGACGAAGCACGGCCCGGTGGAGGCGGTGCGCGGCATCGACCTCACCGTCCGCGAGGGCGAGATCCTCGGCTTCCTCGGACCGAACGGCGCCGGCAAGACGACGACCCTGCGCATGCTCACCACGCTCCTGGCCCCCACCGGCGGCACCGCCACCGTCGCCGGCCACGACCTGGCCACCGACCCGGCCGGGGTACGCCGGGCCTGCGGGTACGTGGCGCAGTCCGGCGGGGCGGACCCGCAGATCACCGTGCGGGAGGAACTGGTGACCCAGGGCCGCCTGTACCGCCTGACGAAAACTCAGGCGACCGTGCGCAGCGAGGAACTGGCCCGCGACCTCGGCCTCACCGAGCTGCTGGACCGCAAGTGCGCCGCGCTCTCCGGCGGCCAGCGGCGCCGGCTGGACATCGCGATGGCGCTGACCCACCGCCCGAAGGTGCTGTTCCTCGACGAACCGACGACCGGCCTGGACCCCGGCAGCCGCGCCGATCTGTGGAACCTGGTCCGCCGGCTGCGCGACGAGCACGGCACGACCGTCTTCCTGACCACCCACTACCTCGACGAGGCCGACGCCCTCTCCGACCGCCTGGTGATCGTCGACCGGGGCGTGGTCGTGGCCGAGGGCACACCGAGCGCGCTGAAGCTGGAGTACGGCGGCTCGGTCGACGCGCCCCTCCAGGACACGTTCCTCGCCATCACCGGCCGCAGCGCCACCCCCGCCGACGCCACCCCCGTAGCCGTATAAGGACCCCCGATGCTGTTGCACGACACCGCGCTCATCTACGGCCGTTATCTGCGCCAGTCCCTGCGCTCCCGCTTCGCACTGCTCTTCGGCGTGCTGATGCCCCTGCTGTACCTGGTGTTCTTCGGTCCGCTGCTCAGGGACCTGCCGCTCGGCGAGGAGGGCAGCTCCTGGCAGGTCCTGGTCCCCGGTCTGCTGCTCCAGCTCGGACTGTTCGGGGCCTCCTTCGCGGGCTTCACGATCATCATCGAGAAGGGCCAGGGGGTGGTCGAGCGTATGCGGGTCACCCCCGTCAGCCGCTTGGCCCTGCTGCTCGGCCGGGTGCTGCGGGAGGCCACCGTCTTCGTCTTCCAGGCGGTGCTGCTGGTGCTGGCGGCGGTGGCGATGGGCCTCAGGGCCCCGCTGCCCGGCGTCCTGATCGGCTTCGCCTTCGTGGCCCTGCTCACCGTCTCGCTGGCCTCGCTGTCGTACGCGCTGGCCATGAAGCTCAGCACCCCGCAGGCGTTCGGCCCGGCGGTCAACGCGCTGGCCATGCCGTCGATGCTCCTGTCGGGCCTGATGCTGCCGATGACCCTGGGGCCGGCCTGGCTGGACGTGCTGTCCCACTTCATGCCGTTCCGCCATCTGGTGGACGCGATGCGGGACGCGTACGTGGGCAGTTACGCGACCGGGCACATGCTGTACGGCGTCCTCGTCGCCGTCGGCCTGACCGCGCTGCCCGTGACAGTGGGCACACGCGTGTTCCGTACCGCCGGAGCGTAACTACGCTGGGTGCATGGTCAATCTGACGCGCATCTACACGAGGACCGGCGACCAGGGCACCACCGCCCTCGGCGACATGAGCCGGGTCCCCAAGACCGACCTGCGCATCGCCGCGTACGCCGACGCCAACGAGGCCAACGCGGTGATCGGCACGGCGATCGCGCTGGGCGGACTCGACGAGGAGATCGTCAAGGTCCTCACCCGCGTGCAGAACGACCTGTTCGACGTGGGTGCGGACCTGTCGACGCCGGTCGTGGAGAACCCCGAGTTCCCGCCGCTGCGGGTCGAACAGTTCTACGTCGACCGGCTGGAGGCGGACTGCGACCGCTTCAACGAGCGGCTGGAGAAGCTCCGCTCCTTCATCCTCCCCGGCGGCACCCCGGGCGCGGCACTCCTCCACCAGGCGTGCACGGTCGTACGCCGGGCCGAGCGCTCGACGTGGGCGGCGCTGGAGGCGCACGGCGAGACGATGAACCCCCTGACGGCGACCTATCTCAACCGCCTGTCCGACCTGCTGTTCATCCTGGCCAGGACGGCGAACAAGGAGGTCGGGGACGTGCTGTGGGTGCCGGGCGGGGAGCGCTGAGGCGCCCTACCGGCCCGGCGAGGCGGTACGCGCGGACCGGTACAGGCCCCACAGGACCTGCGCCCCGCCGGCGCACATCATCACGATCCCGACCTTCGTCAGGGTGACGACCGGGACCTCCACGTCCTCCGTGAACAGCCACAGCACCAGGCCGATCACGAAGGTGGCGCTCCCCTCCCCCAGGTGCCGCGCTCCGCGGCTCACCGGTGCGCCCTTTCCTTCTCGTGCTCCTTCTCGTGCCCCTTCTCGAACGTCACCTCGGGCGCGTCCGCCGGGGCCTTCTTCGGCCAGATCGTGTACGACAGCGCGATCAGGCCGTGGATGCCGACCGCGCGCCAGGCCGCGTACCGCCAGCTCTCCAGGGAGCCGGTGCGGCTCGGGTCGTCGACGTACCAGATGGCGATCTGCAGCAGCGCGGTCGCCACGGCGGCGCCCGTCACCGTGCCCAGCCACACCTTGCCCTCGTGGCGGGCGCGGGCCATGCCGTAGCGCGGGGGCCTGCGCGGCGGCGGGCCGCCGGCGAGGCGGTGGGCTGCGTGGCCGTCGAGCCACTTCACCGTGCGGTGGCCATGGCCGACCGTGTAGCCGATGTACAGCGCGGCCAGCCCGTGCTTCCAGCTCGGGTCGGCGCCGTTCTTCAGGTCGAGCGCGGTGACGACCAGCAGCACGACCTCCAGCAGCGGCTCGCACAGCAGCAGGGCGAGGCCGGTGCGCTCCATTTTGAGCAGGTAGCGGAAGGCCAGCCCGGCTGCCAGCAGCACCCAGAAGCCGACCTCACAGACGACGATCAGCGTGACGATCACGGCGCAGGCTCCTCCCGGCGGTTCGGTTCACCCCTCAAGGCTCCCGTCGGGATCGGCTCGTTTCGTCGTCGGCTGCGACGAACTCGCGGTACATCGAAAGATGCAGTCCGGGACCGTCCCCGGGGATCAGGCGAGCGCGGCGCGTGCCGTGTTGGATGGGGTCATGGCCGTACGACTCCCCCGCCCACGCCGCTTCGACCTGTACGTCGCGCTGGGTGGACTGCTCGGCGGGCTGCTCCTGTGGGGCCTCGGCCTGGCCACCCGTCCGCACACCGAGCCGTACGTGCTGTGGGCGGGACGCTGGCCGGTCCTGCTGCCGCTCGTCGTCATGGCCGGCTGCGAGCTGCTGCGCCGGACCGCCCCGCGCGCGGCCCTGCTGACCGGCACGGCCACGCTGGTCCTGGACACCCTCACGCAGGGCAACCTGGTCACGGTCCTGATGTTCACCGACCTCATGTACGCGGCCGTCCTGTACGGCCCGCCCGCCTCCGCCCACCGCATCCCGCGGATCACGGGGCTGCTGTCGGTGGCCGCGACGGTGGTGCCGTTCGCGGTGTGGCGCGAGCCGGAGGCGCTGCTGGTCGGCGTGGTCACCGGCCTCGTGGCCTTCGGACCCGCCGCCACCGGCCTGATCGTCCGCACCCACCGCGACGCCGCCGAGGCCGCCCGGCTGCGCGCCGAGCAGACCGCGCTGCTCGCCGAGATGGACCGCGCCCAGGCCGTCACCGCCGAACGCGCCCGTATGGCCCGGGAACTGCACGACATGGTCGCCAACCACCTCTCCGCGATCGCCATCCACTCCACGGCCGCCCTCTCCCTCGACGACCCGGACACCACCCGCCAGGCCCTCGGCGTGATCCGGGAGAACAGCGTGGAGGGGCTCGCGGAGATGCGGCGGCTGATCGGCATCCTGCGGGACTCCAGCGGCGACACCGAACCGTCCCCCAAGCTCTCGGCTTCGCTCGAGCAGGGAGGTACCCCCACCGCCCCCACCCTCGACGGCCTGGGCGGCCTCCTCGACACCGCCCGCGCCAACGGGCTCGACGTGACCCTCGACGCCCCGCGGCTGACCGTCCCCGCGCCGGTGGAGCTCGCGGCGTACCGGATCGTGCAGGAGTCGCTGACCAACGCCCTCAAACACGCCTGCCCCGGCCGGGTCACCGTGGCCCTGCGGCAGCAGGACGGCCTGCTCCACATCACCGTGACCAGCCCGTACGGCGACCGCGACGGCCCGCGCGCGCCCGGTTCCGGCGCCGGGCTGGTGGGCATGCGGGAGCGCGCCGCACTGCTGGACGGCACGTTCGAGGCCGGGGCCGAGACCGGAGGGAACGGCAAGATCTGGGCCGTACGCGCCACACTGCCCACCACGGAGGGAGACCCCGCATGATCCGCGTCCTCGTCGCCGAGGACCAGTCCGCCGTCCGCGCCGGGCTGGTGCTCATCCTGCGCAGCGCGCCCGACGTCGAGGTGGTCGGCGAGGCCGCGGACGGCGAGCAGGCGGTGGCGCTGGCCCGGGAGCTGCGGCCCGACCTGGTGCTGATGGACGTTCAGATGCCGCGAGTGGACGGAGTGTCGGCGACCCGGCAGGTGGTCGAGGAGCGGCTCGCCGACGTGCTCGTGCTGACCACCTTCGACCTCGACGAGTATGTCTTCGGGGCGCTGCGCGCGGGCGCGGCCGGTTTCCTCCTGAAGAACACCGAGGCGAAGGACCTGCTGGAGGCCGTCCGGACGGTCGCCCGCGGCGAGGGCCTGATCGCCCCGGCGGTCACCCGCCGCCTGATCGCGGAGTTCGCCGCGAGACCCGTACGGGAACCCGCGGCCGACCCGGCCGTCCTCGACCAGCTCACCCGCCGCGAGCGCGAGGTGCTGTCCTGCCTCGGCGAGGGCCTGTCCAACGCCGGTATCGCCGACCGGCTCGACATGGCCGAGGCGACCGTGAAGACGCACGTCAGCCGGCTGCTGGGGAAGCTGGGCCTGCGCAGCCGGGTCCAAGCGGCGGTGCTGGCGCAGGAGTTGGGGATCTGACCCGGCTCCGGGGCGCGACCGGGGCGGCTGGTCCAGACCTATTGACCTGTGGTCCAGACCTTTCTATTCTCGCCGCACTGTGCTCCGGCCCAGTCATGCCCCCGACAATCACCCATGGGAGGCGCTGCATGCGCTTCAGACACAGAGCCGTGGCAGGGGTCGCGACCCTGCTGCTCCCGCTGGCCGGTCTGGTCGGCCTCGCGACCCCGGCCCAGGCGGCCACTTCGGCCACCGCGACCTACACCAAGACCCAGGACTGGGGCTCCGGCTTCGAAGGCAAGTGGACGGTGAAGAACACCGGCACCACGACCATCAGCTCCTGGACCGTCGAGTGGGACTTCCCCTCCGGTACGTCCGTCACCTCCGCCTGGGACGCCGACGTCACGAACTCCGGCACCCACTGGACCGCCAGGAACAAGTCCTGGAACGGCACCCTCGCCCCCGGCGCCTCCGTCTCCTTCGGCTTCAACGGCACCGGCACCGGCTCCCCCGCCAACTGCAAGCTCAACGGCGGCAGTTGCGACGGCGGCGGCACCGTCCCCGGCGACGCGGCCCCCTCCGCGCCCGGCACCCCCACCGCCTCCGGCATCACCGACACCTCGGTGAGGCTGACCTGGCCGGCCGCGACCGACGACAAGGGCATCAAGAACTACGACGTCCTGCGCGACGGCACCAAGGTCGCGACGGTCACCACCACGTCGTACACGGACACCGGCCTCACCGCCGGCACCGACTACTCCTACAGCGTCCAGGCCCGCGACACCGCCGACCAGACCGGCCCGGTCAGCGGCGCGGTCCGGGTCCGCACCACGGGCGGAGGCCAGGAGCCGCCGCCCACCGGCGACAAGATCAAGCTCGGCTACTTCACCGAGTGGGGCGTCTACGGCCGCAACTACCACGTCAAGAACCTGGTGACCTCCGGCTCCGCGGCGAAGATCACCCACATCAACTACGCGTTCGGCAACGTCAAGGACGGCAAGTGCGTCGTCGACGACACCTACGCCGCCTACGACAAGGCCTACACCGCCGACCAGTCCGTCAGCGGCACCGCCGACACCTGGGACCAGCCGCTGCGCGGCAACTTCAACCAGCTCCGCCAGCTCAAGGCGAAGTACCCGCACATCAAGGTCCTGTACTCCTTCGGCGGCTGGACCTACTCCGGCGGCTTCGGCCAGGCCGCGGCCAACCCGGCCGCGTTCGCCAAGTCCTGCAAGGCCGTGGTGGAGGACCCGCGCTGGGCCGACGTCTTCGACGGCATCGACATCGACTGGGAGTACCCGAACGCCTGCGGCCTGACCTGCGACACCTCCGGCCCGGCGGCCTTCAGGAACCTCTCGCAGGCGCTGCGGGCCGAGTTCGGCCCGGACTACCTGGTCACCGCCGCCATCACCGCCGACGCCTCGGACGGCGGCAAGATCGACGCGGCCGACTACGGCGGCGCGGCCCAGTACCTCGACTGGTACAACGTGATGACGTACGACTACTTCGGCGCCTGGGACAGGACCGGCCCGACCGCCCCGCACTCGCCGCTCACCTCGTACACCGGCATCCCGAAGGCCGGCTTCCACTCGGCGGCCGCCATCGCCAAGCTCAAGGCCAAGGGCGTCCCGGCGAGCAAGCTGCTGCTCGGCATCGGCTTCTACGGCCGCGGCTGGACCGGAGTCACCCAGTCCGCCCCCGGCGGCACCGCGACCGGCCCGGCGCCCGGCACGTACGAGGCGGGCATCGAGGACTACAAGGTCCTCAAGACGTCCTGCCCGGCCACCGGCACCATCGCGGGCACGGCGTACGCGCACTGCGGCAGCAACTGGTGGTCCTACGACACCCCGGCCACCATCGGCACGAAGATGGCGTGGGCCAGGAGCCAAGGGCTGGGCGGCGCGTTCTTCTGGGAGTTCAGCGGCGACACGAGCAACGGCGAGCTGGTGAACGCCATCGACAACGGGCTGAAGTAAGCCTACGTGGAGTAGATCTCAAGCGACATTGACGCTCCCCCAGACTTCGCCCGGGGGGACCCCACCCAACGAGTGAATGTGGCTACGCCACATTCACTCGTTGTCCGGGCGGGGCTGCCTCCAGCCACGCGAGGAAACCGGTCAGCGCGTCCTCGCTCATGGCCAGCTCCAGGCGCGTGCCCCGGTGCAGACAGGCCAGGACCACATGGTCGGACAGCAGCGCCAGCTCCTCCTCGCCCTCGGGGACGCGGCGGCCGGCCACCTCGATCGCGGAGCGTTCCAGGACACGGCGGGGTCGGGGGGCGTAGGAGAAGACGCGGAACCACTCGACGCGGTCGCCGTTGTACCGGGCCACCCCGTACGCCCAGCCCTTGCCGCTGGGGTCGCCCTGCTCCGGGGCGTCCCAGCGCAGGCTGCAGTCGAAGGTGCCGCCCGAGCGCTGGATGAGGCGGCGGCGCAGTCCGAAGACGAACAGTCCCACCACCACGAGGGCCACGACAATTCCGCACACAGTCAGAGCGAGGACCATCGACACCGACCTCCTCGTCTCCTAGGTAACGGAACGTAAAAAACACCCATATCCGCCTCAGCCGCGGCCGGCTCCGGATGGCTCCGGTGCCGACCGCGGCTGAGTGACGTCATAGCACGGGGCGCGGGGTCAGCGCACCGCCGTCGCCGCACGCAGACGGACATCCGCGCGGCGCTGGGCGTCGGCGTCGTCCTCCGCCTTCGCGCGCGCCAGCTCCTGCTCGGCGCGCTGGACGTCGATCTCGTCCGACAGCTCGGCGATCTCGGCCAGCAGCGACAGCTTGTCGTCCGCGAACGAGATGAAACCGCCGTGCACCGCGGCGACGACCGTCCCACCTTCACTCGTACGGATGGTCACCGGGCCCGACTCCAGCACACCGAGCAGCGGCTGGTGACCGGGCATGACGCCGATGTCGCCGGACGTGGTGCGCGCGACGACCAGGGTGGCCTGGCCGGACCAGACCTCACGGTCGGCCGCGACCAGCGCGACGTGCAGCTCAGCAGCCAAGGGTGGCTCCTCGGGTCACCACCCGGCGGGAGTGCCGGGTGTTGGTTACAAGTCTAGTAGGCGTGGCAGAGGGGGCGGGACGTGCCCGCCCCCTCACACGAGCGCTTGGCTCAGGAGACGCCCAGCTCCTTCGCGTTCTTCTTCAGGTCCTCGATACCACCGCACATGAAGAACGCCTGCTCCGGGAAGTGGTCGTACTCGCCGTCGCAGATCGCGTTGAACGCGGTGATCGACTCGTCGAGCGACACGTCCGAACCGTCCACGCCGGTGAACTGCTTGGCGACGTGGGTGTTCTGGGACAGGAAGCGCTCCACGCGACGGGCCCGGTGGACGACGAGCTTGTCCTCCTCGCCGAGCTCGTCGATACCGAGGATCGCGATGATGTCCTGGAGGTCCTTGTACTTCTGCAGGATGCTCTTCACGCGCATGGCCGCGTTGTAGTGGTCCTGCGAGATGTAGCGCGGGTCCAGGATCCGGGACGTGGAGTCCAGCGGGTCCACGGCCGGGTAGATGCCCTTCTCCGAGATCGGACGGGACAGCACCGTCGTCGCGTCGAGGTGGGCGAAGGTGGTGGCCGGGGCCGGGTCGGTCAGGTCGTCGGCGGGGACGTAGATCGCCTGCATCGAGGTGATCGAGTGACCGCGGGTCGAGGTGATGCGCTCCTGGAGGATGCCCATCTCGTCGGCCAGGTTCGGCTGGTAGCCCACCGCGGAGGGCATACGGCCGAGCAGGGTCGACACCTCGGAACCGGCCTGGGTGAAGCGGAAGATGTTGTCGATGAAGAACAGCACGTCCTGCTTCTGGACGTCGCGGAAGTACTCCGCCATCGTCAGACCGGCCAGCGCCACGCGCAGACGGGTGCCCGGGGGCTCGTCCATCTGACCGAAGACCAGCGCGGTCTTGTCGATGACGCCCGACTCGCTCATCTCGTCGATGAGGTCGTTGCCCTCACGGGTGCGCTCACCGACGCCCGCGAAGACCGACACACCGTCGTGGTTGTTGGCGACGCGGTAGATCATCTCCTGGATCAGCACGGTCTTGCCGACGCCGGCGCCGCCGAACAGACCGATCTTGCCGCCCTTGACGTACGGGGTCAGCAGGTCGATGACCTTGATGCCGGTCTCGAACATCTCGGTCTTGGACTCGAGCTGGTCGAAGTTCGGCGCCTTGCGGTGGATCGGCCAGCGCTCGCCCTCGTACTGCTCGTCGGAGTTGAGCACATCACCGATGGTGTTGAACACCTTGCCCTTGGTGAAGTCACCGACCGGCACGGAGATGGGGGCGCCGGTGTTGATCACCGGGGCCTGGCGGACCAGGCCGTCGGTGGGCTGCATGGAGATCGTGCGGACCAGGCCGCCACCCAGGTGCTGGGCGACCTCCAGGGTCAGCGTCTTCTTCTCGCCCGCCTGCGCCGGGTCGGCGACCTCGACGTGAAGGGCCTGGTACATGTCCGGGATCGCGTCGACGGGGAACTCCACGTCGACGACCGGGCCGATGACCCGGGCGACGCGGCCCGTAGCCGTCGCGGTCTCAACAGTGGTGGTCATTTAGTAGTCACTCCCCGCGGTCGCGTCGGCGAGAGCGCTGGCGCCACCGACGATCTCGCTGATTTCCTGGGTGATTTCGGCCTGGCGGGCCTGGTTGGCAAGCCGGGTGAGGGTCTCGATGAGCTCTCCGGCGTTGTCGGTGGCCGACTTCATCGCGCGCCGCGTGGCGGCGTGCTTCGAAGCGGCCGACTGGAGCAGCGCGTTGTAGATACGGCTCTCCACGTAGCGCGGCAGCAGGGCGTCCAGGACGTCCTCCGCCGAGGGCTCGAAGTCGTACAGCGGGAGGATCTCGCCCTTGGGCCTGGCCTCCTGCGCGACCTCTTCGAGGCTCAGCGGCAGCAGCCGGGACTCGACCGCCGTCTGCGTCATCATCGACACGAACTCGGTGTAGACGATGTGGAGCTCGTCCACGCCGCCGTCCGCCGTCTCCGTCTCGATCGCCTCGATCAGCGGGGCCGCGACCTTCTTGGCGTCCGCGTACGAGGGGTCGTCGGTGAAGCCCGTGAACGACTCCGCGACCTTGCGCTCGCGGAAGTTGTAGTGGGCGACACCGCGCCGGCCGACGATGTACGTGTCGACCTGCTTGCCCGCGCGCTCGAGCCGCTCGGTCAGCTGCTCCGCCGCCTTGATCGCGTTGGCGTTGAAGGCACCGGCCAGACCGCGGTCGCTCGTCAGGAGCAGGACCGCGGCACGGGTCGGGCTCTCCGCCTCCGTGGTCAGCGGGTGCCGGGTGTTCGAGCCGGTGGCGACCGCGGTGACCGCGCGGGTCAGTTCCTTCGCGTACGGCGTGGAGGCCGCCACCTTGCGCTGCGCCTTGACGACGCGCGAGGCGGCGATCATCTCCATCGCCTTCGTGATCTTCTTGGTCGCGGTGACGGATCGGATGCGACGCTTGTAGACCCGGAGCTGGGCTCCCATGAGTCAGGTCCTTCCTTACGTCACTTGGCGGCAGCGGCCGAGGTGTCCTCGCCGAGCAGCTTGCCGTCCGAGGTCTCGAACTGCTTCTTGAACTCCGCGATCGCCTCGGCGACGGCCTGCAGGGTGTCGTCGGACATCTTGCCGCCCTCGCGGATGGAGGTCATGAGGCCCTGCTCCTTGCGGTGCAGGTAGTCCAGGAGCTCCTTCTCGAAGCGGCGGATGTCGGCGACCGGGACGTCGTCCATCTTGCCGGTGGTGCCGGCCCAGACGGAGACGACCTGGTCCTCGGTGGACATCGGCTCGTACTGGTTCTGCTTCAGCAGCTCGACCATGCGCTGACCGCGCTCCAGCTGGGCCTTGGAGGCCGCGTCCAGGTCGGAACCGAAGGCGGCGAACGCCTCCAGCTCACGGAACTGGGCGAGGTCCACGCGCAGTCGGCCGGAGACCTGCTTCATCGCCTTGTGCTGGGCGGAACCACCGACTCGGGAGACGGAGATACCGACGTTCAGCGCGGGGCGCTGACCGGCGTTGAACAGGTCCGACTCCAGGAAGCACTGGCCGTCGGTGATGGAGATGACGTTGGTCGGGATGAACGCCGAGACGTCGTTGGCCTTGGTCTCGACGATCGGCAGACCGGTCATCGAACCGGCACCCATGTCGTCGGAGAGCTTCGCGCAGCGCTCCAGCAGACGGGAGTGCAGGTAGAAGACGTCACCCGGGTAGGCCTCACGGCCCGGCGGGCGGCGCAGCAGCAGGGACACGGCGCGGTAGGCGTCGGCCTGCTTGGACAGGTCGTCGAAGATGATCAGGACGTGCTTGCCCTGGTACATCCAGTGCTGGCCGATGGCCGAGCCGGTGTACGGCGCCAGGTACTTGAAGCCGGCCGGGTCGGACGCCGGGGCGGCGACGATGGTCGTGTACTCCAGGGCGCCGTTCTCCTCCAGCGCGCGGCGCACGCCGGCGATGGTGGAGCCCTTCTGGCCGATGGCGACGTAGATGCAGCGGACCTGCTTCTTCGGGTCGCCCGAGCGCCAGTTGTCGCGCTGGTTGATGATCGTGTCGACGGCCAGGGCGGTCTTGCCGGTCTGGCGGTCACCGATGATCAGCTGACGCTGACCACGGCCGATCGGGGTCATCGCGTCGACGGCCTTGTAGCCGGTCTCCATCGGCTCGTGCACCGACTTACGGACCATGACGCCCGGAGCCTGCAGCTCGAGGGCGCGGCGGCCGTCGGTCTCGATCTCGCCGAGGCCGTCGATCGGGGTGCCGAGGGGGTCGACCACGCGGCCGAGGTAGCCCTCACCGACGGCGACGGACAGCACCTCACCGGTGCGCCGCACCGGCTGGCCCTCCTCGACGCCGCTGAACTCGCCGAGAACGATGGCACCGATCTCGCGCTCCTCGAGGTTGAGGGCGAGGCCGAGGGTGCCGTCCTCGAACTTCAGCAGTTCGTTGGCCATGGCCGAGGGCAGGCCCTCGACCTTCGCGATGCCGTCGCCGGCAAAGGTGACCGTGCCGACCTCCTCGCGCGAGGCCGCGTCCGGCTTGTACGACTGGACAAACGTCTCCAGCGCGTCCCGGATCTCCTCCGGCCGGATCGTGAGCTCCGCCATCTGGGTTCCCTGCTCTCCTTGTTGGGCCCGAAGTTTCTTTGGGGGTCTGGGGTTCGACCCCCAGGAATCCTCTGCACGGCCCAACCAGGGCCGTAAGCACGTACTGCGTTTTCAGTTGCCGCGGATGCCGCTAGCTCGCCAGGCGGCGGCTCGCGTCCTCCAGGCGGTCCGCGATGGAACCGTTGATCACCTCGTCGCCGACCTGCACCCGGATCCCGCCGAGGACCTCGGGGTCCACGTCCAGGTTGAGGTGCATCTTGCGGCCGTAGAGCTTCGCGAGGGCGGCGCCCAGGCGCTGCTTCTGCTGGTCGCTCAGCGGAACCGCGGAGGTGACGACGGCCACCATGCGGTCCCGGCGCTCGGCGGCGAGCTTGGACAGGGACTCCAGTCCCGACTCCAGGCTACGTCCCCGCGGCGCGGTCACCAGACGCGTCACCAGACGCTCGGTGGTCGGCTGCGCCCGGCCGCCGAGCAGGCTGCGCAGCAGCCCGCCCTTGGCCGAGGTGGTGGCCTTGCGGTCGGTGAGCGCGGCACGCAGCTCGGTGCTGGAGGAGACGATCCGGCCGAACCGGAACAGCTCGTCCTCGACGTCGTCGAGCGTGCCCGCCCGCTGCGCGGCGGTGAGGTCGGCGAGGTTCGCCAGCTGCTCCAGCGCGTCCACCAGGTCGCGGGACTGCGACCAGCGGGAGCGCACCATGCCGGACACCAGGTCGGCGGTGGGACCGCTGACCTGGGCGCCGAGCAGGCGCTGGGCCAGGTCGGCCTTGCCCTCGCCGGCCTGCGCCGGGTCGGTGAGGACCCGACGCAGCGACACCTCGCGGTCGAGCAGCGTGGTGACGGCGGCCAGCTCGTCGGCGAGCTGCCCGGCGTCCACGGACGTGGAGTCCGTCAGCGCGTCGAGACGCTCACGTGCGGCTGCCAGGGCCTCGCGGCTCGCTCCGTTCATCGGCCGGCCTCGGCCTTCTCCTCGAGCTCGTCGAGGAAGCGGTCGATGACGCGGCTCTGCCGGGCGTGGTCCTCGAGGGATTCGCCGACGAGCTTGCCGGCCAGGTCGGTGGCGAGCTTGCCGACGTCCTGGCGCAGCGCGGACGCGGCGGCCTTCCGGTCGGCCTCGATCTGCGCGTGACCGGCGGCGATGATCTCCTCGCGCTGACGCTGGCCCTCGGCGCGCATCTCGGCGATGAGCGCGGCGCCCTGCTCCTGCGCCTCCTGGCGCAGACGCGCGGCCTCGTGCCGGGCCTCGGCGAGCTGGGCCTTGTACTGCTCCAGGACGCTCTGGGCCTCGGTCTGCGCGGCCTCGGCCTTCTCGATACCGCCCTCGATGGCCTCGCGACGCTCTTCCAGGACCTTGTTGATGGTCGGGAGGAGCTTCTTGGCGAGGAAGCCGAAGACGATGACGAAAGCGATGAGGCCGATGACAACTTCCGGCCACGGCGGAATGAGGGGATTCTCCTTCTCACCCTCAGCCGCCAGGAAAACCAGGGCGGTAGTCACATCAGTGCCTTTCGTCGAAAGGGACGGTCGTCAGGGCTCGTCTTAGTAGACGAACGGCATGACGAGACCGATCAGGGCGAGCGCCTCACAGAAGGCGAAGCCCAGGATCTGGTTGGCGCGGATCAGGCCGGCGGCCTCGGGCTGGCGGGCGAGCGCCTGGGTGCCGTTACCGAAGATGATGCCGACGCCGACGCCCGGGCCGATCGCGGCGAGGCCGTAACCGATGGAGCCGAGGTTGCCGTCGACCGCAGCGAGGGTCTGGAGAGCGGACATGCCGGTTCTTCCTTCTCTTTCAGTGACCGGTGGGGGTTGGCCACCGGATGTCTACAGGGAGGGCGGGGCGGTGCTCAGTGGTGCTCGGCGAGCGCGCCCTGGATGAAGGTGCAGGTCAGCAGGACGAAGACGTACGCCTGGACCGCCTGGATGAAGAGCTCGAACGCGGTCATGACGATGACCATCAGGAACGAGACGGCCGAGAACGCGATGCCGATGCCGTTCAGCATGTACCAGCTGGCGATGGTGAACAGCAGCAGCAGGGTGTGGCCGGCGAACATGTTCGCGAAGAGTCGCACCGCGTGCGTGAACGGGCGGACCAGCAGGTTCGAGGCCAGCTCGATGGTCATGGACAGCGGGAGCACGGCGCCCAGCGACTTGTCGTAGCCGCTGAAGTTCTTGAAGGCGCCGACGAAGCCGTGCCGCTTGAAGGTCAGCCCGACCCACAGCACGTAGACGATCAGGGCCAGGACCATCGGGTAGGCGATGATCGACGTCACCGGGAAGGCCGCGACCGGGATGATCGACCAGAGGTTCATCATCCAGATGAAGAAGAAGAGCGAGACGGCGAGCGGGACGTACTTCTCGCCCTCCTTCTTGCCGATCGTCTCGTAGACGACACCGCGGCGGATGAAGTCGTAGCCGGCCTCGGCGACCATCTGGAGCTTGCCCGGGATCACCTTGGGCTTGGCGAACGCCGCCCAGAAGAAGCCCACGACGATGATCGAACCGAGCACGGCGAGCAGCATGGGCTTGTTGAAGTAGAAGCCGTTGCCGTCCGCGTTGCCCATCAGCGGTTCGAACAGGAACGAGTGCAGGCCCGGAGCAACCGTGTCGAAGCCACATCCCTCGAAGAGGTGGCAGTCGGTCTCGAAGGCGAGCACCTGCGTCGGGTCAGCACTCACCGCGGGCTCCTTCATCGTGGCGCATAGGTACGGCAACCTCGTTGTGTCGGCGCGGCGCACGGCCGCGGTTCGGCACGGGACTGGTGTTACGGATGTGGGGGCGGCTGTGGGGCATCTCGCCTCGCGCTTGAGCAGGCGTCAGCTCAGATGCCCGCGCCCGCGATGCCGCAGTTGGCACCGGACGATAGCAGGATCTCTCATGCCTCTTTATCCCGGCCCTATCCCTCACGACGAGTGCCCTGACTTTTCGGGCTTTCCGCCCGTCGTCGCATCGGGCTCGACGTAAAGGATCTTGGACTTCATGTGGGCACGCGTCTGCGCGGCGATCCAGGTCAGGGTGCCGGCGACGAGCGTGAGGGCGAAGGCCTTGGGGTGGAACAACGTCGTGTTCTTGAACGCGGCGACGAAGATGAACAGCAGAAGAATCTGTGCCGCGTAGAGCATCAGGCCCATCGCCTGGAAGAGGTGCGGAAGCGATTTGGCAGTGCGCTGCAGGACGTAGAGGCCGATCCCCATGAAGAGGATCACCACAAGCGTCGCGACGACCGCTCCGATCGCCCCCTTGCCACCGGCGGCCACAGCGCTGACGACGGCGGCAATCGCGCCGACGGCAGCCGTGGGCACGGCGGCCTGGGCCAGGATCCGGACGTCGTTGGACGGCATGGCGGCAACTCCGCTTTCACAGGGGGCAGGGGTGTCGTCATGGACGAGCGTAGTCCCGGGCTGAGAGTGGAGACCTCACACCAATGGGCCGTCGCACTACGGCCCTCGGCTCTATCCGGGGTTCTCGTGAACCGTATCACAAACTATTTGATGCAGTCTTTACCTGAAGGGTGTGCTCGCTGTCACACATGAGAGTGAATCTGCGCGTCTGAGCGATATCGCAGCCGACTTGTCTGGTATTGGGCGCTTCTTACCCCCATCACAGTCTCACGACTTGGCAATGCTCTAGTCAGATTCTTACCTTGCGGTAGCCGGCGGCCCGGGCCTCAGCGCGGCGTCCCGGCCTTCCGGCGGTCCGTGAAACGCGAACGGGCGCCGATGGCGGTCGCTCCGTTGACTCCGGACACCCCGCTCACCACGGGACTGCGCGGTACCTGCTCGTCCGGGGCGAGCTGCTCCGGGGCGGACGCCGGCGTCGAGGCCCCGGGCGCCAGCGGGGCGACCCCGCGCCGCCGGTACCGCGGCGGCACGAACCGCTCCGCCCAACGCGGGGCGCGCGGCGTGAAGCGCGGCAGCAGGAGCAGGACGAGGCCCACCGCGCTGAGGAACACGACGCCCAGCACGATCCACGTCGACGCCGAGTTGACCGAGTAGGCCAGCGCCCCGAACGCGATCAGCGCCGACCAGAAGTACATGATCAGCACCGCGCGGCTGTGCGAGTGCCCGATCTCCAGCAGCCGGTGGTGCAGATGACCCCGGTCCGCGGCGAACGGCGACTGGCCGCGCCAGGTGCGCCGCACGATCGCCAGGATCAGGTCGGCCGCCGGGATCGCGATGATGGTCAGCGGCATCAGCAGCGGGATGTAGACCGGCACCATCTGGTGCACGGTGCTGCGCTCGGACCCGCCGAACAGGTTGTCCGGGTCGACCTGCCCCGTGACCGAGATCGCGCCCGCGGCCAGCACCAGCCCGATCAGCATCGAGCCCGAGTCGCCCATGAAGATCCGCGCGGGGTGGATGTTGTGCGGCAGGAAGCCCACGCACATGCCCATCAGGATCGCCGCGAACAGCGTCGCGGGGGCGGCGGCCTCGATGCCGTACGAGTACCAGATGCGGTAGGCGTACATGAAGAACGCGGCCGACGCGATGCACACCATGCCGGCGGCGAGGCCGTCGAGGCCGTCCACGAAGTTGACCGCGTTGATGGTGATGACGACCAGGGCCACCGTCAGCAGGGTGCCCTGCCACTGGGTCAGCGCGACCGTGCCGACGCTCGGGATGGGCAGCCACAGGATCGTCAGACCCTGCACGACCATCACGCCCGCGGCGATCATCTGCGCGCCCAGCTTGATCAGGGCGTCGATCTCGAACTTGTCGTCCAGGACGCCGATCAGCCAGATGAGCGCCGCTCCGGAGAGCAGCGCCCGTGGCTCGTTGGACTTCTCGAAGACCTGGCTGAGGTTGGTCAGATGGTCGGCGACCAGCAAGCCCGCGCACAGGCCGAAGAACATCGCGATCCCGCCGAGCCGCGGAGTGGGTTCCCGGTGCACGTCACGTGCCCGGATCTCCGGCATCGCTCCCGCCACGATCGCGAACTTCCGTACCGGCCCTGTCAGCAGATACGTCACCGCGGCCGTCACGCAGAGCGTCAGCAGGTATTCACGCACGGGCTTCCCCACAGGTCTCGCTGGCCATCTCAGCCCCACACCCTAGCGATGCGCGCATAACTGTGGGGACTGCCGGGTAGCGACGATGGTTGCACGAGTGGCTGTGCACCCAGGTGCGCCTACCCCGCCTCAGCGCAGATACGGCGGAAATCCACCGGTGAGCTCCCGCACTTCTTCACGTGCCTGCGCGGGTTCCGTCTCCTCCCTCAGCACCGCCGCGAGCAGCGCGGCGATCTTCCCCATCTCCCCCTCCCCCATGCCCTGGGTGGTCACCGCGGCCGTGCCCAGGCGCAGTCCGCGGGCGTCGCCGTGCGGCAGTGCGCAGCAGTCCGTGACCATTCCGGCGGCGGCGAGCCGGCCGCGCGCGGTGCGGCCGTCGACGCCGAGCGGGGCCGGGTCGGCGGTGATGAGGTGGGTGTCCGTGCCGCCGGTGGTGACGACGAGCCCCTCGGTCGCCAGCCCGGCCGCGAGAACCCTCGCGTTGACGACCACCTGATGGGCGTACGCGGCGAACGCCGGTGTTGCCGCCTCTCCGAAGGCGACCGCCTTGGCGGCGATGGTGTGCATCTGCGCCCCGCCCTGGGTGAAGGGGAACACGGCGCGGTCCACGCGCTCCGCCAGCTCCGCGGCGCACAGGATCATCCCGCCGCGCGGGCCGCGCAGCACCTTGTGGGTGGTGGCGCAGACGATGTCGGCGTACGGCACGGGGCTCGGGGCCGCTCCCCCCGCCACCAGCCCGATGGGGTGCGCGGCGTCCGCGATGAGATACGCGCCGACCTCGTCGGCGACCTCGCGGAAGAAGGCGTAGTCGATGTGCCGGGGATAGGCGATCGAGCCGCACACGATCGCCTTCGGGCGGTGGGTACGGGCCAGGGTGCGCACCTGGTCGTGGTCGACGAGCCCACTCTCGGCGTCGACCCCGTACCCGACGAAGTCGAACCAGCGGCCGGAGAAGTTGGCGGGCGACCCATGCGTGAGGTGGCCGCCGTGCGGCAGACCGAGCGCGAGGACGGTGTCGCCGGGGCGCAGCAGGGCGGCGTAGGCGGCCAGCACCGCCGAAGAGCCCGAGTGCGACTGGACGTTGGCGTGCTCGGCGCCGAACAGCGCCTTCGCCCGGTCCACGGCGATGCGCTCGGCGACGTCGGCGAACTCGCAGCCGCCGTGGTGCCGCGCTCCCGGGTATCCCTCGGCGTACTTGTTGGCCAGGGGCGAGCCGAGCGCGGCCAGCACGGCCGGCGAGCAGAAGTTCTCGGCGGCGATCAGCTGCAGCGTCGTCGACTGCCGCTGCCGCTCCCCGAGGAGGATGTCGGCGAGCTCGGGGTCCTGGCGCCGCAGGACATCGGTCTCAAGGGCAGGACTGACCGTCATGGTGGACTCCGGGCCTCGTCGACGGTGACGTACGTCCAATGTAGGCCCGAGAGGTCACGGCCGCCCGAGTTGTTGCATCACCCGCAGTGCGCAGTCGTCCGGCTGGGGCGGTACGCGTGGGCACGGCCGACAGCGCCGAGCACCGCTGCGCGAAGCTCCAGCCGTCACCCCGTACGCGCCGGCACCCCGGTCAACGCGGTGACCACCGGATCCAGCGCCTGGTGTATCTCGTCCCCGATCGACCGGAAGAACGTCAACGGCGCCCCATACGGGTCGTACACCTCGTCCGCCTCCGCCGTGGGCGCCAGAAGCCACCCGCGTAGAGCGGCAGCAGCCCGCACCAGCGCACGCGCACGCGCGACCACGCCCTCCTCCAGCGGCGGCAGGGTGGCAGGGTCGATGGCCTTCACCAGGCGGGTGAACTCCTTGAGCGTGAAGGTCCGCAGCCCCGCCGAGTGGCCCATCGAGATCACCTGCGCCCGGTGATCCCGCGTAGCCGTCAGCACGAGGTCCGCACGGATCACGTGCTCGTCCAGCAACTCCCGGCCCACGAAGCCGGAGGCGTCCGCGCCGAAGTCGGCCAGCACGGTCTCCGCGTGGGCCTCCATGGGCGCGCCCTCGTGCCCCCAGGTGCCCGCGCTCTCCACGATCAGACCGCCGCCCAGGATCCCGAGCCGCTCCTGCACGAAATGGCGGGTCAGCCGCTCGGTGATCGGCGAGCGGCACACGTTGCCGGTGCTGACGTGGAGGATGCGGAAGCTGTCACGCGGAAGCCCCACGAACGTCGTCGTGATCTCCGCCGCGCTTTCCCCGTTGCCTATGCCACGCATGGGGGTGCCCCCTGCTCGAACGCAGTCGAGAGCGTGGGGGAGTCAGGGGCTGTCAATTCGCCACCTCGAGGTCGGGTACGACCTTGCGCAGCTCGTCCGGGGAGAGCGCGCCCTCGCGCAGCAGGACGGGCACCGGGCCGGTGACGTCGACGATCGAGGACGGCACGTTGCCGGGCGTCGGGCCGCCGTCGAGGTAGACGGAGACAGAGTCGCCGAGCATCTCCTGCGCGGCGTCGCAGGTCTCCGGCGCCGGGTGGCCGGTGAGGTTGGCGGAGGAGACGGCCATGGGGCCGACCTCCGTCAGCAGCTCGATGGCGACGGGGTGCAGCGGCATGCGCACGGCGACCGTGCCCCGGGTGTCGCCCAGGTCCCACTGCAGGGACGGCTGGTGCTTGGCGACGAGCGTCAAAGCGCCCGGCCAGAACGCGTCCACGAGCTCCCAGGCCAGCTCGGAGAAGTCCGTGACGAGCCCGTGCAGGGTGTTCGGGGAGCCGATGAGGACAGGGGTGGGCATGTTGCGGCCCCGGCCCTTGGCCTCCAGCAGGTCGGCGACGGCCTCCGGGGAGAACGCGTCGGCGCCGATGCCGTACACCGTGTCCGTCGGCAGCACCACGAGCTCGCCACGGCGGACGGCGGACGCGGCCTCACGCAGACCGGTCGCGCGGTCGGTTGCGTCATTGGTGTCGTATCGCCGTGCCATCTTTAGCTGGCCTCCTCGTACACGTGCTGCTGGGATGAAGACTGCGGGGTGCTCACGGCAGTGCCTTGCGGGCCGTGGCGAACCTCGGGCGGTTGTTGAGGTCGGGGTGGTCGGCGGCGTCGGTCCAGCCCCGGTCCTCGGCGAAGATCCACGGCACCTGGCCGCCCTGGGTGTCGGCGTGCTCGATGACGACGACGCCGCCGGGGCGCAGCAGCCGGTGCGCGGTGCGCTCGATGCCGCGGATCAGGTCGAGGCCGTCCTCGCCGGAGAACAGCGCCATCTCGGGGTCGTGGTCGCGCGCCTCGGGGGCGACGTACTCCCACTCGGTGAGCGGGATGTACGGCGGGTTGGAGATGACCAGGTCGACCTGGCCGTCGAGGTCCGGGAAGGCCGTCAGGGCGTCGCCCTGGCGCAGTTCGACCCGGGACCCCGCCATGTTCTTGCGGGTCCACACGAGGGCGTCCTCGGACAGCTCCACCGCGTGGACCCGGGAGCGCGGCACCTCCTGGGCCATGGCGAGCGCGATGGCGCCCGAACCGGTGCACAGGTCGACGATGCACGGCTCGACGACGTCCATGGCCCGTACGGCGTCTATGGCCCAGCCGACCACGGACTCGGTCTCGGGCCGCGGGACGAACACCCCGGGCCCGACCTGGAGTTCCAGGTACCGGAAGTAGGCGCGCCCGGTGATGTGCTGGAGCGGTTCGCGGGCCTCGCGGCGGGCGATGACCTCCCAGTAGCGGGCGTCGAAGTCGGAGTCCTGCACGGTGTGCAGCTCGCCCCGCTTGACGCCGTGCACGAACGCGGCGAGCTCCTCCGCGTCGGTGCGTGGGGAGGGCACGCCGGCGTCGGCCAGCCGCTGGGTGGCCTGCGCCACCTCCGCGAGCAGCACGCTGCGGGGGCTCGGGGGTCGCCCCCCGGAATCTTGCTGCACGCTGTCCTCCGGTACTCAGTGCTCTCTATACGTACTACGCGAGTACTGCGTACTGCGCGCCCTGCGCGCCTTACGCGGCTGCGAGCTTGGCGGCCGAGTCCGCGTCGACGCAGGCCTGGATCACCGCGTCGAGGTCGCCGTCCAGGACCTGGTCCAGGTTGTACGCCTTGAAGCCGACGCGGTGGTCCGAGATGCGGTTCTCCGGGAAGTTGTAGGTGCGGATCTTCTCGGAGCGGTCGACGGTGCGGACCTGGCTGCGGCGGGCGTCGGCGGCGTTCCTCTCCGCCTCCTCCTGCGCCATGGCGAGCAGCCTGGAGCGCAGGATACGCAGTGCCTGCTCCTTGTTCTGCAGCTGGCTCTTCTCGTTCTGGCAGGAGGCGACGACTCCGGTGGGAAGGTGCGTGATGCGCACCGCGGAGTCGGTGGTGTTGACCGACTGCCCGCCGGGGCCGGAGGAGCGGTAGACGTCGATGCGGAGGTCGTTGGGGTTGATCTCGACGTCGACCTCCTCGGCCTCGGGGGTCACGAGGACACCGGCCGCGGAGGTGTGGATACGGCCCTGGGACTCGGTGGCCGGCACGCGCTGCACGCGGTGCACACCGCCCTCGTACTTCAGCCGGGCCCACACGCCCTGCCCGGGCTCGATCTGCCCGCGGGTCTTGATGGCGACCTGGACGTCCTTGTAGCCGCCCAGCTCGGACTCGGTGGCGTCGATGATCTCGGTCTTCCAGCCGACGCGCTCGGCGTAGCGCAGGTACATGCGCAGCAGGTCGCCGGCGAACAGCGCCGACTCGTCGCCGCCCGCACCCGCCTTGATCTCCAGGATCACGTCCTTGTCGTCGCTGGGGTCGCGTGGGACGAGCAGCAGCCGCAGCTTCTCGGTGAGCTCCTCGCGCTGCTTCTCCAGCTCCTTGACCTCGGCCGCGAAGTCGGGGTCGTCGGCGCCCAGTTCGCGCGCGGTCTCGACGTCGTCACCCAGCTGCTTCCAGGAGCGGTACGTGGCGACGATCGGGGTGAGCTCGGCGTAGCGCTTGTTCATCTTGCGCGCGCCTGCCTGGTCGGCGTGGACCGACGGGTCGGCGAGCTTCTTCTCCAGGTCGGCGTGCTCGGCGACGAGTTCCTCGACGGCCTCGAACATCTTGGGCTCCTGTGTACTGCGGTGAAGGGGAAGGCGGGCGACCAAAAACGCCGGTCCCGGCACGCCCGGTGAAGGGGCGCGACCGTGGACCGGCGACTTGGGGCTCGCTACTTCTTGGAGCCGGCGGCAGCCTTGCCGAAGCGGGCCTCGAAGCGGGCCACACGGCCACCGGTGTCGAGGATCTTCTGCTTGCCCGTGTAGAACGGGTGGCACTCGGAGCAGACCTCGGCCCGGATGGTGCCGGACTCGATGGTGCTGCGGGTGGTGAACGACGCGCCGCAGGTGCAGCTGACCTGCGTCTCGACGTACGCGGGGTGGATGTCGCGCTTCAAGGTGTCTCCTAGGTTTCGGGAGGGCGCCGGGTCGCAGCCGCGGGGTGCGGGTGCGTGAACCGGAGCCGACGTACCAGTCTGCCAGGACTGGGGCCCTCTCCCAAAACCGGGGGTTGCCGTGGTTTGTTCCCGGGGAGTGGGGGATGGGCTCGCCCAGTGGGGTGCCGGGTGATCGGCATGGGCGGGTGCGGGTCGTGTGTGGCTGGTCGCGCGGTTCCCCGCGCCCCTTATGGGGCGCTCACCACACCCTTGGCCTCACCTGTGGCCGTGCCTTCGGTGGCGGCCTTCGGGATCGGCCGGTCGTTTCTCAGGGCCTTCCAGACCATCTCGGCCTTGGACTTCTGGACGATGACGCGGTTGGGGTCGGCGGGGTCGTACTGGACCGGCATCGTGACCATGTGCATGTTCTTCGGGGTGATGCCCTTGAGGCCGTTGGCGAAGGACATCAGGGCGTTCACCGAGCCCAGGTCGGAGTCGGTCGTCACGGTCTTGGTGGCGGTGTCGGCGAGGTCGTAGAGCTTCTTCGGGCTGGTGAAGATGCCGACGGCCTTGACCTGGTTGACCAGGGCCTTGATGAAGGCCTGCTGGAGCTGGATGCGGCCGAGGTCGGAGCCGTCGCCGACGCCGTGCCGGGTGCGGACCAGGCCGAGGGCCTGCTCGCCGTCGAGGCGGTGCGTGCCGGCCGGAAGCTTGAGGTGGCTGTCGGGGTCGTCGATGTTCTTCGTGGTGGTGACCTCGACGCCGCCGAGCTCGTCGATGAGCTTCTGGAAGCCGCTGAAGTCGACCTCCAGGTAGTGGTCCATGCGCAGATCGGTGATCGACTCGACGGTCTTCACGGCGCAGGCGGCGCCACCGGTGGAGTAGGCGGAGTTGAACATCACGCCGTCCGCGGCGGGGTGGTCCTCGCCCTTGGTGTCGGTGCACTCGGGGCGGTCGATGATCGTGTCGCGCGGGATGGAGACCACGCTGGCCTTCTTGTGGCCCTCGTAGACGTGCACGATCATCGCCGTGTCGGAGCGGGCGCTGCCGTCGTCGCTGCCGCCGCCGAGCTTCTTGTTGCTGCCGGAGCGGGTGTCGGAACCGAGGACGAGGATGTTCTCCGAGCCGTTGTCGACCTTCTCGGGCCGGTCGGTGCCGAGGGCCTGGTCGATGTTCACGCTCTTGAGGTTGCCGTTGAGCTTGAAGTACAGGTACCCGGCCCCGCTGCCGCCCAGGACGACGATGCCCGCGGCGGTCCAGGCCATGATCAGCAGGCCCTTGTGACGCTTGCGGGGCTTGCGGCGGCGGCCCTTGGCGCGCTGGCGCGGGCCGCTGGTGCCGGGCTCCCCCGGTATGCCGGGTCCCGGTGTGCTCTCGGCAGACATGTGCTCCTCAGCTCATCTCCGGTCGGTTACCCCCTGCGGTCGGTGCCAGGCCTGGTCGGTTCGAGACCCGTACTGCACCCATCGTCACCCCTCCGGTCAGACGGGGAAACCGGCCACAGAGTTGCACAACGCTCTGTGCCCACCGCGGGGGACGGTGGGCACAGAGCGTGTTGGTTCGAGCGGGGAGCAGGGCGCTCACCTGGGGTTTCAGCCCCAGATGTCGTACTGCTGGAATCCGGTGCCGAGCGAGATCCGTGTGGCGAAGATCTCGCTGGTGGCCTTGCCCGTGCCCTTGTACAGGTAGAGCGTGCCGCCGGGGGTGCGGGCCAGGAAGTCGGCCTTGCCGTCGCCGGTGATGTCGCCGACCGCGTCGAAGGTGTTGTACGTCGTGCTGCTCCAGGTGCGGACCTTGATCCGGCCGGAGAAGGCCGCGGAGCCCGCCTTGCCGGTGCCCTTGTACAGGTACACGTAGCCGTTGCTCTTGCCGCGGGCGATCAGGTCGGTCTTCCCGTCGCCGGTGAAGTCGCCGTGGCCGCGCAGGGAGTTGTACTGGTTCCAGCCGGAGCCGACCTTCACGCGGGGGGCGAAGGTGCCGTTGCCCTTGCCCGGGTAGATCCACAGGTAACCGGCGGAGTCGACCGACAGCAGGTCGGGCAGGTAGTCGCCGGTGACGTCACCGGGGGTGACGATCCGGGTGCGGGTCTTCCAGTTGTCGGCGATCTGCGTGTTGGCCCAGGTGCCGCCGGCGGGCACGTAGTGCGCCCAGTAGACGTCGCCGGTGGCGCTGACCCGGTAGAGCAGGTCCTCGTAGCCGTCCCGGTCGAGATCGGTCTGCAGGACGAGGTTCACGCCGTCCCAGTTGCCCCAGGACTCGCGGGCCCCGAAGGAGGTGCCCGTGGAGTTCTTCGCGTAGCCGGTCTTCGTCGAGGCGCTGCGCACCCACAGGTCGGCCTTGTGGTCACCGCTGATGTTGGTGTCGTCGATCCGCGGGTAGGCGGCGCCGACGTACGCGCTGGTCTTGGCGAAGACGCTGTAGGCGCCCTTCGCGACGCAGTCCTCCACGCCCCAGGACACGACACCGACGATCCGGTTGTTCACGACGAGCGGGCCGCCGGAGTCGCCGTTGCAGGCGGTGGTGGTGCCGCTGTCGCTGCCGGTGGCCGGGTTGCCCGCGCAGACCATGTGGTTCTTGATGTAGTCGGCGCCGTAGTAGCCCGCGCAGGTGCTGTCGGACTGGATGGGCAGCGTGGCCGTCTTCAGCGTCTCGGAGACGTCGTCGCTGGTGGAGCTGGTGCGGCCCCAGCCGTAGACCTTGGCGCTGGTGCCGGCCGCGTACGAGGCGGTGTCCCCGGACGTCGTCATCCGGATCGGCGTGGCCCTGACGGGGTTCGGCAGGGTCAGGACGGCGATGTCGTTGTCGATGGTCGTCGCGTTGTACGACGGGTGGTTCCACTGCCGCCAGACGCCCGAGGCCGTGCCGCCGTGCAGGTCGGTGTTGCCCGCGTCGTCGGTGGTGGGCAGCTGGGCGGTGCCGGTGACGATGGCACCGTTGTTGCGCCAGTCGTAGCCCTTCACGCAGTGCGCGGCGGTGAGGATCTTGGTCGGCGCGACGACGGCTCCGCCGCAGAAGAACCCGATGTCGTCGGTCTCGCTGGTGGTGCCCCGGTCGTCGTAGTACCAGAGCTGGGCCATCCAGGGGGCCGAGGTGATGGTGGTGGTCGTACCGCCGATGATCTTGGCGTCGACGGTGCCGTCGCTGGAGCTGGAGCCGGAGGTGGAGCTGGAGCTCATCGACGACTTGCTCGTCTTCCCCGCGGTGTCGTCACCGGCGAGGGCGCCCGCGACGCGCTTCTCCAGCTCGGCGAGCGAGGGCGCGCTGGTGGCGGGCTTGACCGTGGGCCGCGGCAGCGGCGTGGCCGCGTCCGCGGAGGAGGTCAGCAGCGCGGCGGCCAGAGCAGCGGCGACACCGACGGCTCCGACGGGCAGGGCGAGGCGTATCCGGCGTCTGTGACGACCGGCACCGGACATGGACGTGGGCAAGGAAGTCCCCCCAGAGAGGCGCATGAGACAGGAGGGGCGTCTGACGCACCCCTCCCTCTCAGCGCCGAAGGGCAGTTTCCCGTCACTCACGTGACGGGAAACTGCCCTTCAGAGGCGCGGGGCTGTGTCGATGTGCGGCTCGCCGCGCGGGCGCGACAGGCCACGAACGCCCCGCAGCCGCCGTACGACCTCGCAGTCCCCCGGCGCTGTCGCGAAGCGACTAGTCGCCGTTACCGGGCGTCGGCGTCGTCTTCTGGATCTGCATCAGGAACTCGACGTTCGACTTGGTCTGCTTCATCTTGTCGAGCAGGAGCTCGATCGCCTGCTGCTGGTCCAGCGCGTGCAACACCCTCCGCAGCTTCCAGACGACGTTGAGCTCCTCGGCCCCGAGCAGGATCTCTTCCTTACGCGTGCCGGAGGCGTCGACGTCAACGGCCGGGAAGATGCGCTTGTCGGCCAGCTTCCGGTCGAGCTTGAGCTCCATGTTGCCGGTGCCCTTGAACTCCTCGAAGATCACCTCGTCCATGCGGGACCCGGTGTCGACGAGAGCCGTCGCCAGGATGGTGAGCGAGCCACCGTCCTCGATGTTCCGCGCGGCACCGAAGAAGCGCTTCGGAGGGTACAGGGCGGTCGAGTCGACACCACCGGACAGGATGCGGCCGGAGGCGGGCGCGGCCAGGTTGTACGCACGGCCCAGACGCGTGATGGAGTCGAGCAGCACCACGACGTCGTGCCCGAGCTCGACCAGCCGCTTCGCCCGCTCGATCGCCAGCTCGGCGACCGTGGTGTGGTCCTCGGCCGGGCGGTCGAAGGTCGAGGAGATGACCTCGCCCTTGACCGACCGCTGCATGTCGGTGACCTCTTCCGGACGCTCGTCGACGAGGACGACCATCAGGTGGCACTCGGGGTTGTTGTGGGTGATCGCGTTGGCGATCGCCTGCATGATCATGGTCTTGCCGGTCTTCGGCGGGGCCACGATCAGACCACGCTGGCCCTTGCCGATCGGCGACACGAGGTCGATGATCCGCGTGGTCAGCACGCCCGGGTCGGTCTCCAGGCGGAGCCGGTCCTGCGGGTACAGCGGGGTGAGCTTGTTGAACTCCGGGCGGCCGCGGCCGTGTTCGGGCGCCATGCCGTTGACGGAGTCGAGGCGGACCAGCGCGTTGAACTTCTCGCGGCGCTCGCCTTCCTTCGGCTGGCGCACGGCGCCGGTGATGTGGTCGCCCTTGCGCAGGCCGTTCTTGCGGACCTGGGCGAGGGAGACGTACACGTCGTTCGGACCCGGCAGGTAGCCGGACGTACGGATGAAGGCGTAGTTGTCGAGGATGTCGAGGATGCCCGCGACCGGGATCAGGACGTCGTCCTCGGTGATCTGCGGCTCCTGGACCTCGTCGCGGCCACGTCGGCCACGGCGGTCGCGGTAGCGGCCGCGACGGCCGCGACGGCCGCCCTCGAAGTCGTCGTCGTCCTGCGGACCGGTGTTGCGGTCCTGGCGGCCGCCGCCCTGCTGCTGGTTCTGCTGCTGACCGCGCTGGCCGCCCTGCTGGTCGTCGCCCTTACGGCGGTCACGGTCCCGGTCCCCCCGGTCGCGGTCACGGTCCCGGTCGCGGTCCCGGCCGCGCTCGCGGCGGTCGCGGCGGCGGCCCTCGCCGCCGTCACCGGCGGCCTCGCCCTTGGCCTCGTTCTGGGACTGCTGCTGCGGCTGCGCCGGCGTCTCGGCCTTCGGCTCGCTCTTCGCCTCGGCGGCGACCGTCTCGGGGGCGGTGGCTGCCGGGGCTCCGGCCTCGGCGGTGGCGCGGCGACGGCGGCGCTCGACGGGGGCGTCGTCGGTGGGGGCGCCTCCCTGGTCGAGCGAAGTCGAGACCTTGGGGGACGGCTGGCCCGGGATCTCGATCTGCTGCTGGGCGACGGCCTTCTCGGCAGGAGCCTCGGCGCCCTTGTCCGCCTTCTTCTCGGCCTTCTCGGCGGTGTCACCCGTACGGGTCCGGGAGGTGGCGCGGCGCTTGGGCTTGGTCTCCGCGGGAGCCTCGGCCTTGGCGGCCGGGGCGGCACCTCCTCCCCCAGAGGGGGCACCCCCAGCCTGCGCCTCCTTGATGACCTCGATCAGCTGGCTCTTGCGCATACGCGCGGTGCCCCTGATACCGAGGCCGGATGCGACCTGCTGCAGCTCGGCCAGCACCATGCCCTCGAGGCCGGTACCGCGGCGCCGCCGGGAGCCGGCACCGGTGGCAGGCGCGGAGGCGTCCGTGGCGGGCGCGGCAGCGGTCTCCTCGACACGTGCGCCCATCAGATCGGTGGTGTCGCTCACGAAGGGTCCTTCCCTGGAGCGGACGTCGGCCTGTCTGGCTCGGCGACCGGTTGTGCTGTCCGGCAGTGGTCCCGTTGGTGTGGACCGTGCCGGGGCGGTGGTCCGCCTAAGCGGCGGAGGAAATATCTGGTGATGGCGCTTCCTTGAGCCGTGGCACCCAGTGTCTGTGTCACGCGGCGTGGTCGCACCGGTTCCGGAGCGTGCCCGTCGGCCCGCTCAGTGTCCGTGTACGGCGTACGCTCCACGTACGACGTACGGAACACAGTGCGGCTTGGGGGGCTCCCGGAAGAATGTCTGTCCCGGACGGGGACACGAGGCACCTCGCCATGGTGGGGTCGGGTGCAGACTTGAGATTAACACTACCGGATCCAACAAACATTCCCCCTCTCCAAATCCGGCAACCGAGTGTCAGGTCGCGAGCGGAAGCACGCTCGCGCCCTGCAGATCGAGACTCAGCCGGTTCGCGGCCCAGTCCTCGCCCGCCAGTGCTTCGACCTTGTCGGCGGTGCCCGCGTCCGCCAGCGCCATGACCGTGGGTCCTGCGCCGGAGATCACCGCGGGGATGCCGTCGCCCCGCAGCCGTTCCACCAGCGCCGCGCTCTCGGGCATGGCGGGGGCGCGGTACTCCTGGTGGAGGCGGTCCTCCGTGGCGGGCAGCAGCAGCTCGGGACGCCTGGTCAGGGCCTCGACGAGCAGGGCGGCCCGGCCCGCGTTGGCGGCGGCGTCGACGTGCGGCACGCTGCGCGGGAGCAGGCCGCGCGCGGTCTCCGTCAGGACCGGCTTCCCGGGCACGAAAACCACCGGAACGATGGAATCGGCGGGCTCCATCCTGATCGCCCGCGCGGCGCCGCCCTCCATCCAGGAGAGCGTGAAGCCGCCCAGCAGGCACGCCGCGACGTTGTCGGGGTGGCCCTCGATCTCGGTGGCGAGTTCCAGGAGCGCGGTGTCGTCGAGCTTGGCCTCGGCACCTATGGTCACGGCGCGGGCGGCGACGATCCCGGCGCAGATGGCGGCCGAGGAGGAGCCGAGGCCCCGGCCGTGCGGAATGCGGTTGGCGCAGACGATTTCCAGGCCGCGCGGCTGTCCGCCCAGGACATCGAAGGCGGTACGCAGGGAACGCACCAGAAGGTGGCGCTCGTCGCGCGGGAGCGTCTCACTGCCCTCACCCGCGATGTCGATGTGCAGCCCGGAGTCGGCCACCCGGACGACCACGTCGTCGTACAAGCCCAGCGCGAGGCCGAGGGCGTCGAAGCCCGGGCCGAGGTTGGCGCTGGTGGCGGGGACGCGCACCCGGACGGCGGCGGCGCGGAACGCTGGACCGGCCATCGCTCGATGACTCTCCTTGAGCTGCGTGACTGTCGAATGACATTCGATGACGTACGAGGACCCTGGGGGCCGCTGCCGACCGGAGGGCCGGCCGCTTACGGGCCGCGGAGACGGCGCGGCACCGGGCCATATGCGGAGGCATATGCGGCGGGCGGGTTCAGTACAGCCTATCGAAGGAAGGTTCTGTGGCGACATAGGGCGCACAGGAGGCGCACGATGCGTGTCGTAAGCCCCCTATGCACCCGCTGTAGGGAACTTCCCCAGGTAAGCGCCGTCTTACGCCGGACCGTGGCGCGCGTTACACCGGCGCTGCCCGGATCGGCGCGGCTTGCGCCGACCCAGGGCTGTTTACGCCAGTTCAGCGCCGTTTTCGCGCCAGTCCGAGGTGCTTACGCCAGTCCGAGGCGCTCGGCCGCCGCGGCCGCGTCGACGGGCACGGTGACCGGCTGCGGGGCGCCGGCGACGGCCCAGTCCGGGTCCTTCAGACCGTTGCCGGTGACCGTGCACACGATCCGCTGGCCCGGGTCGACCTTGCCCTGCTCGGCGGCCTTCAGCAGACCGGCGACGGACGCGGCGGACGCGGGCTCGACGAAGACGCCCTCCTGGGAGGCCAACAGCCGGTAGGCACGCAGGATCTCACGGTCCGTCACCTCGTCGATGAGGCCGCCGGACTCGTCCCGTGCCGCCAGCGCGTACTGCCAGGAGGCAGGGTTGCCGATGCGGATGGCGGTGGCGATGGTCGACGGGTCCTTGACGACCTCGCCGCGCACGATCGGGGCACTTCCGGAGGCCTGGAAACCCCACATGCGGGGCGTCCTGGTGGAGACCCCGTCGAGGGAGTACTCCTTGTACCCCTTCCAATAGGCCGTGATGTTCCCGGCGTTGCCCACCGGCAGGACGTGGATGTCGGGCGCGTCGCCGAGCATGTCCACGATCTCGAACGCGGCCGTCTTCTGACCCTCGATACGCACCGGGTTGACCGAATTCACCAGCGCCACGGGGTAGTTCTCGCTCAGACCGCGCGCGAGGGTGAGGCAGTCGTCGAAGTTGCCGTCGACCTGGAGGATCTTCGCGCCGTGCACCAGGGCCTGGCCCATCTTGCCGAGCGCGATCTTGCCCTGCGGCACGAGCACGGCGCAGACCATCCCGGCGCGCACGGCGTACGCGGCCGCACTCGCGGACGTGTTGCCGGTGGAGGCGCAGATGACGGCCTTCGCGCCCTCCTCCTTGGCCCTGCTGATGGCCATGGTCATGCCGCGGTCCTTGAAGGACCCGGTCGGGTTGGCACCCTCGACCTTGAGGTGGACCTCGCAGCCCGTGCGCTCGGAGAGCACCTGCGCGGGCACGAGCGGCGTGCCGCCCTCGCGGAGCGTCACGACCGGCGTGGTGTCGGAGACCGGCAGCCGGTCCCGGTACTCCTCGATGATTCCGCGCCACTGGTGGGTCATTGCTGGTTACTCTCCTTCAACCCGCATGATGCTGGCGACACCGCGGACGGTGTCGAGCTTGCGCAGCGCCTCGACGGTCCCGCCGAGGGCCGCGTCGGACGCACGGTGGGTGACGACGACGAGGGAGGCCTCGCCGTCCTTCCCCTGCTGGCGAACCGTATCGATCGAGACTCCGTGCTCGGCGAACACGGTCGCCACCTGGGCGAGAACACCCGGTTTGTCGGCCACGTCGAGGCTGATGTGGTAGCGCGTGACGACGTCACCCATCGGCGAGACGGGCAGGGCGGCGTACGCGGACTCGCCGGGTCCGGTCGCGCCGTTGAGCCGGTTGCGGCAGACGGCGACGAGGTCGCCGAGCACGGCGGACGCGGTGGGCGAGCCACCCGCGCCGGGGCCGTAGAACATGAGCTGCCCGGAGGCGTCCGACTCGACGAAGACGGCGTTGTAGGCGCCGCGCACGGAGGCGAGCGGGTGGCTCAGCGGGATCATGGCGGGGTGCACGCGCGCGGTGACGGAGGCACCGTCCTCGGCCCGCTCGCAGATGGCGAGCAGCTTGATGGTGCAGCCCATCTCCTTCGCGGAGGCGAAGTCGGAGGCGGTGACCTCGGTCATGCCCTCGCGGTAGACGTCGTCGAGGCGCACGCGCGTGTGGAAGGCGATTCCGGCGAGGATGGCGGCCTTGGCGGCGGCGTCGAAGCCCTCGACGTCGGCGGTCGGGTCGGCTTCCGCGTATCCCAGGGCGGTGGCCTCGTCGAGGGCCTCCTGGTACCCGGCGCCGGTCGAGTCCATCTTGTCGAGGATGAAGTTGGTCGTCCCGTTGACGATCCCCAGCACCCGGTTGACCTTGTCGCCGGCGAGGGACTCGCGCAGCGGCCGGATCAGCGGGATGGCACCGGCGACGGCTGCCTCGTAGTACAGGTCCCGGCCGTGCTCCTCGGCGACGGCGTGCAGGGCGGCCCCGTCCTGCGCGAGGAGGGCCTTGTTCGCCGAGACGACGGAGGCCCCGTGCTCGAAGGCGGTGGTGATGAGGGTCCGGGCGGGCTCGATGCCCCCGATGACCTCGACCACGACGTCGATGTCGCCGCGTTTGACGAGGGCGGTGGCGTCGGTGGTGACGAGCTCGGCGGGAAGGCCCTCCCGCACCCTGTCGGGCCGCCGGACGGCCACCCCGGCGAGCTCCACCGGGGCGCCGATGCGGGCGGCGAGGTCGTCGGCGTGCGTCGTCATGATGCGCGCCACCTCTGAGCCGACCACTCCACAGCCCAGCAGCGCCACCTTCAGCGGACGCGTACGCATCATCCGACCTCGTTTCCTGAATACCGTCACGGTTGGACCAGTCTCACTCACCGGACCGGAGTTTCTGCCCTTCGTCCGGATCGTGAGACATTTATTTCATTTGTACAGGGGCGGTCGACAGGAGATCTTCCGCCCTCCGCGGCCCGGGTCAGCCGACGTCCAGACGCAGGAGGTCCTCCTCCGTCTCGCGGCGGACGATCACGCGCGCCTCGCCGTCCCGGACGGCGACGACGGGCGGGCGGAGCACGTGGTTGTAGTTGCTGGCCATGGACCGGCAGTAGGCGCCGGTGGCCGGTACGGCGATCAGGTCACCGGGTGCCAGATCACCGGGCAGGAAGGCATCGCGTACGACGATGTCCCCGCTCTCGCAGTGCTTGCCGACCACGCGGCAGAGCATCGGCGCGGCGTCGGAGCGGCGCGAGACGAGGGCGACGCTGTACTCGGCGTCGTACAGCGCGGTACGGATGTTGTCCGACATGCCGCCGTCGACGGAGACGTACGTACGCAGCCCGTCGAGGGGCTTGATGGTGCCGACCTCGTACAGCGTGAAGGCGGTGGGCCCGACGATGGCCCGCCCCGGCTCGACGGAGATGCGCGGGGTCCGCAGGCGCGCGGCCTCGCACTCCCGGCCGACGATCTCGCTGAGCGCCTTGGCGATCTCGTGGGGCTCACGGGGATCGTCGTCGCTCGTGTACGCGATGCCGAGCCCGCCACCGAGGTCGATCTCGGGAAGCTCGACCCCGTGCTCGTCACGGATGTCCTTCAGCAGCCCGACGACGCGATGCGCGGCGACCTCGAACCCGGACATGTCGAAGATCTGCGACCCGATGTGGCTGTGAATGCCGGCGAGCTCCAGCCCGTCGAGCTGCAGGGCACGCCGTACGGCCTCGGCGGCCTGCCCGCCGGCGAGCGGGATGCCGAACTTCTGGTCCTCGTGGGCGGTGGCGATGAACTCGTGCGTGTGGGCCTCGACGCCCACGGTGACACGGATGAGGACCTTCTGCCGCTTCCCGAGGTCCCGCGCGATGTGGGCGACGCGGACGATCTCCTGGAAGGAGTCGAGGACGATGTGCCCCACGCCGGCCTCGACGGCCCGGGTGATCTCGCTGACGGACTTGTTGTTGCCGTGGAAGGCGATGCGGTCGGCGGGCATCCCGGCGGACAGGGCGGTGGCGAGCTCGCCGCCGGAGCACACGTCCAGATTGAGCCCTTCCTCGTGCAGCCACCGCACGACGGCGCGGGACAGGAACGCCTTGCCCGCGTAGTAGACGTCGGCGTCGGTCCCGAAGGCGGTACGCCACGCACGCGCGCGTGCCCGGAAGTCGGCCTCGTCGAGGATGTAGGCCGGGGTGCCGAACTCCTCGGCGAGCTGCTTGACGTCGATACCGCCCACGGTGAGGACACCGTGCTCGTCGCGGCCGACGGTCTGGGCCCACACCTTGGGATCGAGGGCGTTGAGGTCGGCGGGCGGGGCGGTGTAGTGCCCCTCGGGGAGGACGTCGGCGTGACGGGGCCCGGCGGGGTGTGCGGAACGGCTCATGTCTGGGTGGCTCTCTGTGTCTCTTCAGAGGTGGTCGGGTGCGTCGATGCCGAGCAGGGACAGGCCGCCGGCCAGCACCGTCCCGGCGGCTTCGGCGAGGGCGAGCCGGGCGCGGTGGGCGGCCGAGGGTTTCTCCTCACCGAGGGGCAGGACGGCGGGGAGCAGGGCGAACGTGGCGTCGGCGACGGCGACGAGGTGCCGGGCGAGGCGGTCGGGGGTGCGGTGTGCTGCCGCCCGGGCCAGGATGCGGGGGTGGTCGGCGAGGGCCGCGAGCAAGGGTACGGCGGCGTCCTGCCGTACGTCTCCGGGCTCGGGAGCGAAGCCGAGGTCGGCGGCGTTGCGCAGGAGGGCCCGGGTACGGGCGTGGGCGTACCGGACGCGGAAGAGGGGGTTGCTCTCGCGCTGGACCAGGTGCTCGTCGCTGATCCGGGGCCGGTCGTGCGGGGCGGGCTGGAGCAGCGCCCAGCGGGCGGCGTCACGGCCGAGGGGAACCGGGTCGGCGGGGGCGGGCACGGGCCGGACGTCGACGTCGAGCGAGGCAGGGGCAGGGGCACCGGCCCGCCCGAAGGCATCGACGCGGACCCCCAGTACGTCACTCCACTCCGGCTCGGGACGGGCTTCGCAGCCGGTGCGGACCAGGGCGCCCTGGGAGCGGAGCAGCCGGGCGACGACGTCCATGACGACGGCGGCGCGGACCTCGTGAGGACAGTGGAGCCGCACGACCTGCCCGGTCGGACCGTCGGCGTGTCCGTACCGTGCGCCCTGCCGCTGGATCTGCCGTACGAGGGCGACCGGCGCGGCGTCCTGGAGCCTGATGTTGAGGAACCCGGGCCCGGTGACGACGACATCGGCGATGCCGCCGAGGCCGATCAGGCGCGGCCGGAGGATCTCGGCGACGCGAAGGGGCGGCTGCCCGGCGGGCCGGGAGAGCTGGAGGGCGATGTTGGTGGCGTAGTCACCGCAACCGCCCGGCCCGGGCGGGGCGACCACGGCCCGCGCCGGAACCGTCACGCTGAGTTCCCCGTCGTCGACAGCGCGACGTACCGCGTGCAGCACGGTGCGTGAGAGCTCGACGGGGGTCACGGGACAAGCGTAGAGGAGGAGGGGGGTGGGCAGGCGAGCCGGTTTGCGCCACGGTCCGGGATATGGACGGGCGGACGCCCGGCCGGTTGCTCAACCGCCGGCCCGCCCGGCCCGCTCGGCCTCCCCGACACCGAGAACGTCTCCGAAGGCGGAGGCCTCCCCCGCACCACTCGCCTGGCTCTCCGGCCCTCGCCTGCGATCGATCAACTGCCGTACGAGGCGCACGAGCTCCGCGGGCTCGAAGGGCTTGGGGAGGAACGCGTCGACTCCGACCTCGAGGCCGGTCTCGACCTCGTACTGCGTACAGGCACTGACGATGGCGACAGGAAGATCACGGGTCCGCGGATCGGCCCGCAGCCGCGCGGCGGTCCGCAGCCCGTCGAGCCGGGGCATCGCGACATCGAGGGTCACGGCATCGGGCCGCACCTGATGAACGACTTCCAGACACTCGGCACCATCGGCCGCGGTCACGACCTCGAGGCCCTCCAGCTCGAGGTTGACCCTGATCAACTGCCGGATGACCTTGTTGTCGTCCACAACAAGAACCCGGCCCGACGCGCCTGGCACAACTCGAGAGTAGGTCCGGACCGGCCACCGCGTCCGGGTTTTGCCCACTTCCACCCCGTGCGGGGGACCCGGACCCCTCGGCGTGACGCGACCGCACCGAGCCGACCTGCCGGAAAACCCGTTCCTGACCACCCCGGGGGAGCTGGTAGTGTTCTACCCGTCGCCGCGAGCAACGCGACCGACACGCCCCCGTAGCTCAGGGGATAGAGCAACGGCCTCCGGAGCCGTGTGCGCAGGTTCGAATCCTGCCGGGGGCACCTTGGATTAGGTGCCCAAAGACCCCGTCATCAGCGGAGACGCTGAGGGTGGGGTCTTCTTGTTGCCAGCGGGGATGCGACCGCCCAGGCGCCCGTTCGCCGGCCGCCCGTCGCCCGGCGCCCGGCGCCCGGCGCCGAACGTGGCGGGGCCCGGGAGTCGTATCCAGCTCCCGGGCCCCTGGGGATGCCACCCAGTTGCGCACGCCGGTGGCGTTTAAGAGGGCGGATCAGTTGTCAGGCCGTCGTGTTCTTCCTTTGAACTACCGCACCACGTCAAGAGGTGCAGGCGAGAGTCGAACTCGCATCCGACGGCGTTCGTCCGTCCTCGGTCGGTCCGGCGATCGGCGGCGATGCTGAAGCTGGAGCGAGAGTCTGAGATTGATCGCGGCTGTCTGTGCCGCTTCTTCAGGCTGAACTTCAGTTTCAGCTTGCGCTCATCGCGCGAGCCGGTCCTCAATCCGGCCCGCGCCTGGTGCGCACCCCCGCGCTCGCACGCGGGGGCGATCGGGGATGCTACCCGTGCCCGGCGTCAGTCGAACAGGTAGCCGAACACGGCGTCGCCGACGCGCTGGTCGGTGACCTCGACGCTGTTGGCCTCCTCGCGGGCGAACTTCACCGCCTGCTGGAGCTTCTCGACGCGCTCGACGAGTTCGTTCACCCGGCGGGCCGGGAGTGCTCCGGAGAACTTGACGGTCGTCCAGTACCCGATGGGCACGTCCTCGTAGTACACCTCGACCTGCGCCGGGTGCTTGTCGGTCGCCTCGGCCTTGACGTGGTTGCGCGGGACCTTCTTCGTACGGATCGTGCGGACCGGGTCCGTCTTCCACCAGTCCGTGGACGGGTCGAGGGTCCAGGACTCGGCGGCGTCGAGCCTGGGGAGCTTCTTGACGAAGGCGTGCAGGTCGGTGAGCTGCTTCTCCAGGAAGAGGAGATAGCTGACCGGGACGTCCGTGAGGATCGTCCGGCCGTCGACCGTGACGTCCGCACGGGCCGTGCAGTTCGCCCAGTCCTTGGTCGCGGTCACGTCGAACAGCCGGGTCAGCGACGCCGACATCTCGCGCAGGATGTCCTCGGCCTTGATCTGCACGCGCGTGGACTCGGGCGGCAGCTGCTCGCCCTCCTCGTCCTTCGGCTGGTACGTACGCGAGATTCCGGCCAGGAGCGCCGGCTTCTGCACCTTGTGGTGAGCGGCGGTGATGTCCTGGAACGACTTGCTCTTGACGCCTTTTTCGACAGCGATGATCTGGTTGAGCTTCGCCACTGCGTCCCCCCTTCGAACAGCAGGAACGTACCGTGCGAGCGGCGCATCCCTCACATGGTTTTCCTGCCCGTTCCTCCTTCCCCGTCCCCCCGTCCCCTCGTCGCCCGTCGCCCGTCGCCCGCGGCCTCCCCTGCCGGTCACGCCGTGCGCTTGCGCGACGCCGTCTTCTTCGCCGTCGGCTTCTTCGCGGCCGACTTCTTCGCGGCCGACTTCGTCGTGCTCTTGGCCGCCGCCTTCTTCGTCCCCTCCCCCGACTTCGCCGTCGACTTCTTCGTCGAAGCCGACGCCGACGCCGCTGTCTTCTTCGCCGCCGTCTTCTTCGCCGTCGACTTCTTGCCGGCGGTCTCCTTCGGGGCCGCCCGGGTCGTCCTGCGCTGCGGAAGCGGCTTGACCTCGGCCTCCTCGCCGGGCTTCACCGCCTCCTCGCCCCGGGACTCCCGTGCCGCCCGTACGCTCTTCTCCAGGGCCGCCATCAGGTCCAGGACCTTGCCGCCCCGGGCGGGCTCGGGCATCTCCGGCGGGGCCTCGCCGGCGGCCTTCGCGGCGATGACCTCCTCCAGGGCCTCGCGGTACTCGTCGTGGAGGTCGTCCATGTCGACCTCGCCGAGGGTGTCCATCAGCGCGTCCGCCAGGTCCAGTTCCTTGTCGCGGACCGTGACGTTCGTGTCGGGGGCGACGCCCTCGGGGGACCGGACCTCGTCCGGCCACAGCAGGCCGTGCATCGCGATGGCGTCGCCCACGACCCGCAGCATGCCCAGGCGCTCGCGCCCACGCAGGGCGTACTTCGCGATCGCCACCTTGTTGCTGCGTTTCAGGGCCTCCCGCAGCAGCGTGTACGGCTTGGCCGCCGGGGCGCCGCTCGCCGCCAGGTAGTACGCCGCGTCCATCTGGAGCGGGTCGATCCGGTCCGCCGGGACGAAGGCCACGATCTCGATCGTCTTGGCGGTGGGGATCGGCAGGTGGGACAGGTCCTCGTCGGTGATCGGGATGACCGTGCCGTCCGCGTCCTCGTAACCCTTGCCGATCTCCGCGTTGCTGACCTCGCGGTCCTCCAGTTCGCAGAACTTGCGGTAGCGGATGCGGCCGCCGTCCTCCGTATGGATCTGGCGGAAGGAGATCGAATGGCTCTCGGTGGCGTTCACCAGCTTGATCGGGATGCTGACCAGGCCGAACGAGATGGCGCCGTTCCAGATGGATCTCACGTGCAGCACCTTTCCGGGCGTCTGGCGATCACTGTCGGGGGTCTTTGTGAGGGTTTGCATGGGATTCTCATCGTATGGCTCCCATCACAGAGGTGGAGGGGCGACGGGTCGCGCTCAGCAATCTGGAGAAGGTGCTGTATCCCGCCACCGGATTCACCAAGGCCGAGGTGCTGCACTACTACGCGACCGTCGCCGAGGTGCTGCTGCCGCATCTGCGCGACCGGGCCGTTTCCTTCCTGCGGTATCCGGACGGGCCCGACGGGCAGGTGTTCTTCACGAAGAACGTGCCGCCCGGTACGCCCGAGTGGGTCACCACCGCCGAGGTGCCGAGGGTGGAGGGGCCCTCACGGATGGTGGTGGTGCAGGATCTGCCGTCGCTGATGTGGGCGGCCAACCTCGTCACCGAGTTCCACACCCACCAGTGGCTCGTCGACACACCGGAGGAGGCCGACCGGATCGTGTTCGATCTCGATCCCGGGCCGCCCGCGACCATCGTGCACTGCTGTGAGGTCGCGCTGTGGCTGCGGGAACGGCTGGCCGAGGACGGGATCGAGGCGTACGCCAAGACGTCCGGGTCGAAGGGGCTGCATCTGCTCGCGGCCGTCCGCGGAGCGTCCTCCGAGCAGGTGTCCGAGTACGCCAAGGGGCTGGCCGTCGAGGCCGAGAAGGCCATGCCGAAGCTCGTCCTGCACCGGATGACCCGGAGCCTGCGGCCCGGGAAGGTCTTCGTCGACTGGAGTCAGAACGCCGCCCGGAAGACCACGGCCACGCCCTACACCCTGCGGGCCCGACCCGAGCCCATGGTGTCGGCGCCGGTGACCTGGGAGGAGGTCGAGGAGTGCGGGGCCCCTGGTCAGCTGGCGTTCCGTGCGCAGGACCTGCCGCCGCGCGTGCAGGACTACGGCGATCTGCTCGCCCCGCTGCTCGATCCGGACCGTGCCGGTCGACTGCCCTGAACCCTCACGCCTTCAGGCGCCGCTGCCCTGAGAGCCCTCGCCCGGGCTCACACCCGCGTCCACGTGTTCCGGTCCCGTGCCATCGCGTGCAGCGCCTCCACGTCCGCCGGTTTGAGTACACCGCCCAGACGGGCGAGGCCCCCCAGCTCCGTGTCCGGCAGGACGCGGACCTCGCGGGGCGGGGCCGTGACCGAGACGTCGGACGGGCCCACCAGCGCCAGCACCGGGCGCACCTCGGCCGTCAGGGCGTAGGAGGCGCGGTCGGCGTCGGCGCGGACGCGGCGCAGGAGGGGGCGGGGGTCGCGGCGGCCCAGGGCGACCAGGGGGTCGGCGACGGTCACCCGTTGCTTACGGGCGTACAGCGCGTGCACGGCGAAGAGTCCGCCGGGGCCGATCACCAGGTGGTGGATGCGGTCGCCGCCGGGCAGCGGGATGGAGTGCAGGGCGTGCCAGCCGGCCCCGTCCAGGTGGTCCAGGGCGTCCCCCACGGTCTGTTCCGCCTCCAGGGCCCGGCGGCGCGGGTCGCGGCGCAGGCGGCGGGTCGGCCCGGGGTCGCGGTCGAGGGCGATCAGCAGGGCCTCGCCGGGGCGGTTGGGGGCCAGGTCGTCGTCCGGGTGCAGCGCCAGCCGCGCGAGCTCGGCGGGGGTCGGCACCGGGGGCGGGCCCACCGTCACCTGGCCCGTGATGAAGGGCCCGAGGGCCTGGAGCACGTCCTCCTCTCGGTTCTCGCTGAGCAGGTTGACCCGGGCCGCGTCCCGGTCGTACCAGGCGACGTTCCTGCCGTCCGGGAGACAGACGTAGAGCCGTTCCTGGCCGTGCCGCCAGGTCGGTATGACGCGCAGTCCGCTCATGCTCCATCACCCCATGACCATGGGAACAGGCGGGGTGCTCCACGGGCAAGAAGCCGATTACCTTTGTGAGGAGTTGGGCAGGCCCGGGAGGAAATGGTGGGGAGGCGCCGTTGCGGACCCGCGGGAAGCAACCCGACGTACCGGCTCCGGACCGGCCCTGGAACGAGATCGTGCCCGGTCTGTGGATGGGCGGGCACGAGTTCCGGGACGGCTCGGGGCATCTGGAGTTCGCCGTCGTACGGGACGAGTTCGATCTGGTGCAGACGCTGTTGCGACTGCCGGGGTACGGGCCCGATCCGGGGGTGGAGCACCATGTGTGGCCCATTCCGGACGGGCCGCTCGACGGGACCCAGCTCGCGGGGGTGATACGGCTCGCCGAGGCCGCGTGCGAGGCGCTGGACGAGGGCCGCACGGTCCTCGTTCGCTGTTACCACGGGTACAACCGCTCGGGTCTCGTCGTCGCGCACGCGCTGATGCGGCAGGGCAGCTCCGCGGAGGCGGCGATCCGACTGATCCGGTCCCGCCGCTCGCCGTGGGCGCTGCACAACGAGCTGTTCGTCGCGTACCTGCGGGCGGGCCTGACCACGGCCCGGCTGCTGGAGGAGCTGGCCGAGTGACCCGTCCGAGGGGCGCGGCCGCCCTCGCACAGACGTTCCTCCGCGTTCCTCTGCACGGCCCACCCGGGGCGCAAATAGGACTTCCCCGCGAATAGGGTGTACGCGGCCGTCGATGATCCCGGACCGCAGGAGCGCAGTGCCCCCCAGCCGCAGCAGCCGTCGCAGCCGCCGTACGCGTGCCGCCCGTCGTACCGCCGTCGTCGCCCTGCTGCTGGCGGCCGTCGCGGGCTGCGGTGACGCGGGCGGGCTGCGGGGCGCGGGGGCGACGCCGACGGCGGTCGGGCCGGCCCGGCTGTGGCCGGAGCTGACGCCGGCGTCGAGCCCGGCGTTCGTCATCGGCGAGGTGGACACCGAGGTCGTGAAGGGCGTCGGCGTGCCCGGGGACGACGTCCGCAGGGTGGACCCGGTCGCGATCGTCCGCGCCGAGATCGCCGGGACTCCGGGCGACTACGAGGGGGACAAGGCGCCGTACCGCGAGACGGCCCGCCGGATGGCCGACTGCGGCCGGGGCGCCGGGAAGGGCGGGTGCCCGGTGCTCACGCCGTACTACCGCGACCTGACCGGCGACGGGCGCGACGAACTGACGCTCGGCTTCCGGCTGCTGCCCGGCAAGACCACCGCGGTGCGCGTCTACACCGCCGACAAGCACCGGCTGGTGAAGGTGATGGCCTGGGAGGACGCCCTGAGCGGGGTCGAGCTGGCCGGGCGGTCGGTGATCATCCGCTCGCCGTCCGAGGTCGCCGGGTACGAGTACCGCCTGACCTGGACCTGGGACCCGGAGCAGCGCGCGATGCTCCTCACGCACGACGAGATGCTGCGCACCCGCGACCGGCCCGCCTCCCCGCACCCGTCCCCCTCGGCCCAGCACCCGTCTCCCTCGGCCCAGCGCCTGTCCCCCTCGGCCAAGCACCCGTCCCCCTCGGCGAGCCCCCGATGAGACCCGCGCTCCCCCAGTGGGCCGGAACGCTCGCCGTGAAGGCCGCGGTCTTCATCACCGTGATGTGCTGCGCCCTGGCCGCCCTGCTCGGCGTCCTCGTGCACGTGCAGGTCACGCACCAGACCGTCGGCCAGGCCCGCGAGCTGGCGCTGCAGCGGCTGACGGACGCGGCCGAGGCGTACGAGGCCGGGGACTCGCTCGGGCCGGGCGCCGGCATCGATCCGCCGGGGCTGCCCGCCTCGCTGCGGACGCTGGCGGTGACCGGGGACCGCGGCACGATGGTCGCCGAGCACCGCGGCCGGCCCACCATGTGGGCGGCGGGGCCCGCGGACGGCGGGCGGGCGCTGGCCGTGGAGGTCGACTACTCGCAGCAGGCGCGCACGATCAGCGGACTGGACCGGGCGATCCTGTGGTCGTCGGGGCTGGCGATCGGGGCGACGCTGCTGGTGGGCGCGTTCGCGGTGACCCGGGTGACGCGGCGGCTGCACGCCACGGCCCGGGTGGCCCGGCGGATCACCGCGGGCGATCTGGACGCGCGCGTCGACGATCCCCGTACGAAGGACCGGACGCCTCCGCAGGACGAGGTGGCCGCGGTCGCCGCCGCGCTGGACTCCATGGCGGCGTCGCTGCAGGGCAAGCTGCGGGCCGAGCAGCGGTTCACGGCCGACGTGGCGCACGAGCTGCGCACCCCGCTGACCGGGCTGCACGCGGCGGCGGAGCTGCTGCCGCCGGGCCGGCCGACCGAGCTGGTGCGGGACCGGGTGGCCGCGCTGCGCACGCTGACGGAGGACCTGCTGGAGATCTCCCGCCTCGACACCGGGCGGGAGCGGCTGGAGCTGGACACCGAGCGGCTGGGGCCGCTGGCCGAGCGGGTGGTGCGGGCGTCGGGGACCGACACCGAGGTGCGGGTCGTACGGGAGGTGTCCGTGGAGACCGACCGGCGGCGGCTGGAGCGGGTGCTCGGGAATCTGGTGGCGAACGCGCACCGGCACGGGCGGCCGCCGGTCGTGCTGACGGTCGACGGGCCGGTGGTCACCGTGCGGGACCACGGGGACGGCTATCCGGAGTACCTCCTCGCGCACGGGCCGCAACGGTTCCGCACGGAGGGCGGCACGAAGGGGCACGGGCTCGGGCTGACCATCGCGCTGGGCCAGTCGGAGGTGCTGGGCGCCCGCCTGGAATTCGCGAACGCGCCGGAGGGCGGGGCCGTGGCGACTCTGACACTGCCTCAGGACGGGCCGGGGGTCTGAGACGGCGCAGTGTCAGCGGAGTTTCAGAAGGCCCTGACCGCGCCACGCCGCTGCCGGCACTCAGGCGACCGCAGCACGCAAGGCCTCCTATTTGGGTAGGTTCCGGACATGAGCAAGGCCGGAATCACCGTGGCGACGGCGGACCCGCCCGCGCCCGCCGTGCGCCTCCCCCGGCGCCGTGGCATCGAACTCGCCCTCATCGTCCTCGCCGTGCTGCTGTCCGTGTACGGCTACTGCGCCGTCGGCCTCGCCCGCGCCGGTACCGTCCCGCCCGGTGCGGCCGGTTACGGCGCCGGGCTCGGCGTACTCGCGCTGCTCGCGCATCTCGCGGTGCGGCTGCGGGCCCCCTACGCCGACCCGCTCCTCCTGCCGATCGGCGTGCTGCTCAACGGCCTCGGCCTGGTGCTGATCTACCGGCTCGACCTGCAGACGCCGGGCGACCGGGCGGCGCCGACCCAACTGGTGTGGTCGACGCTGGGCATGGCGCTGTTCATCGTGGTCGTCCTGCTGCTGCGCGACTACCGGGTGCTCCAGCGCTACTCCTACGTCTGTGTCGCCGCCGCCCTGGTGCTGCTCACGCTGCCGATCCTCTTCCCGGCCGTGAACGGCGCCCGTATCTGGATCCGGATCGCCGGATTCTCCATCCAGCCCGGCGAGTTCGCGAAGGTGCTCCTGGCGGTGTTCTTCGCCGCGTACCTGGCGGCGAGCCGCAACGCCCTCGCCTACACCGGCCGCCGCATCTGGAAGTTCCAGTTCCCCACCGGCCGCGTCCTCGGCCCCATCGTCGCCGTCTGGCTGGTGAGCGTGGGCGTGCTGGTCCTGGAACACGACCTCGGCACCTCGCTGCTCTTCTTCGGCCTGTTCGTCGTCCTGCTGTACGTCGCCACCGGCCGCACCGGCTGGATCGCGGTCGGCCTGCTGCTGGCCGCGCTGGGCGCGGTCGCGGTGGGCCGGCTGGAGCCGCATGTGCACGGCAGGATCCAGACCTGGTTGCACCCGTTCGCGTCGATCGAGGCGGGCGAGGGGCCGGGCCAGCTCGCGCAGTCGCTGTTCGCCTTCGCGGAGGGCGGCATGCTCGGCACTGGTCTCGGCCTCGGGCACTCGGTCCTCATCGGCTTCGCCGTCAAGTCGGACTTCATCCTGGCGACGGCCGGCGAGGAACTGGGCCTGGCCGGGCTGTCCGCGATCTTCCTCCTGTACGCCCTTCTGGTGGAGCGCGGCTACCGGGCGGGCCTGGCGCTGCGCGACCCCTTCGGCCGGCTGCTCGCGGTCGGGCTCGCCTCGATCGTGGCGCTCCAGGTGTTCGTGATCGCGGGCGGGGTGACCGGCCTGATCCCGCTGACCGGCATGGCGATGCCGTTCCTGGCGCAGGGCGGCTCGTCCGTGGTCACCAACTGGGCGATCGTGGCGCTGCTGGCCCGGGTGAGCGACTCGGCCCGGCGGCAGTACGACGGCCGGAGCGCCGCATGACGCGGTACATCCGCCACGCCGCCGCCTTCTGCGCCCTGCTGCTGATCGCGCTGCTGCTGAACGCCACCCGCGTCCAGGTCCTCCAGGCTCCCGCCTACGAGACCAACGCGGCCAACCGCCGCCCGGAGATCGCGCGCTACGCGCAGCCGCGCGGCGACATCCTGGTCGGCGGCCGCCCGGTCACCGGCTCGCAGGACACCGGCGAGCAACTCCGCTGGGAACGGACGTACACCGACGGCCCGGTGTACGCGCCGGTCACCGGCTTCTCCTCGCAGCTGTACGGCACGACCCTCCTGGAACGCGCCGAGGACGGTGTCCTGTCCGGCACGGACCCGATGCTGGCGCCGCTCCCCCTCTGGAACGACTTCACGCGGTCCCGGAGCCCCGGCGGGAACGTCGTGACGACGCTGAACGCGGCGGCACAGCGGGCGGCGTACGAGGGGCTGCGCGGGCGCAAGGGCGCGGTGGCGGCGCTGGAGCCGTCGACCGGGCGGATCCTCGCCCTGGTGTCGGCTCCCTCCTACGACCCGCAGGTGCTGTCCGGGAACGGGCCGGCCGTGGCCCGGTCCTGGGCGCGACTGAACACCGACCCGGACCGGCCGATGCTCAACCGGGCGGTGCGGCAGACGTATCCACCGGGTTCGACGTTCAAGGTGGTCACCGCGGCGGCGGCGCTGGACGCGGGCGTGGTCAGGGACCTGGACGCGCAGACCGACTCGCCCGACCGGTACACCCTGCCGGGAACGACGACCTCGCTGACGAACGAGTCCCGGGGCTGCCAGGACGCCTCCGTGCGCGACGCGTTCACCTTCTCCTGCAACACGGTGTTCGCCAAGCTCGGTGTGCAGGTGGGCGTGGCCGGCATGACGGCCACGGCACACGCCTTCGGCTTCAACGACGCCGGCCTGCGCATCCCGTTCCCGGTGGCCCGGTCCACCTTCGACACCTCCGTCGACCGGGCGCAGCTCGCGCTGTCGTCGATCGGGCAGTACAACACGCGGGCCACGCCGTTGCAGATGGCGATGGTCGCGGCGGCCGTCGCCAACGGCGGGCAGGTGCGGCAGCCGTACCTGGTGGAGCGCACGACCCGGGCGGGCGGCGGCACCCTGACGACGGCCGGCTCGCACCCGGTACGGCAGGCGATGTACCCGTCGACCGCCGCGCGCCTGCGGGCTCTGATGCGGGACGTCGTGGAGCGGGGCACCGGCACCCACGCCGCGATCCGCGGCGCGGTCGTCGGCGGCAAGACCGGCACGGCCCAGCACGGCCTCGGCAACTCCGGTACGCCGTACGCCTGGTTCGTGTCCTGGGCGCAGGGCCGCGGAGACCTTCAGACGAAGGTGGCGGTGGCGGTGGTCGTGGAGGACGCGGAGGCGAACCGCGGGGAGATCAGCGGGGGCGGGGACGCGGCGCCGATCGCGCGGGCGGTGATGGAGGCGGTCCTGAACTCCTGAGCTTCCTCACCTCCTGAGCTTCCTCACCTCCTGAGTTTCCTCACCTCCTGAGTTTCCTCAACTCCTCGGACCAGCTGCCCACTTGGTGAGACGAGGACTACCGGGCGGCCCGGGCCCCGACCTACCGTTCGATCATGACCGAAGCAGCCTACGAACTCGCCCAGGTGAACATCGCCCGCCTCAAGGCCCCGCTTGACTCCCCGCAGTTGAAGGACTTCGTCGACAACCTCGACCCGGTGAACGCGGACGCGGACGCCGCCGACGGATTCGTCTGGCGCCTGAAGAGCGAGTCCGGCAACGCCACGGACGTGCCCGTCTTCGGCGACTCCTGGCTGATCGTCAACATGACGGTGTGGCGGGACATCGACGCCCTGACCACGTACATGTACCAGGGCCGGCACCGCGAGATGATGGCCCGCCGCAGGGAGTGGTTCGAGAAGCTCCGGGAGGCGGTGACGACCCTTTGGTGGGTACCGGCCGGCCACCGCCCGACGGTCGCGGAGGCGGAGTCACGCCTGCTGCACCTGCGCACGCACGGTCCGACGCCGTACGCGTTCACGCTGCGGAAGTCGTTCGCGCCGGGGGCGTCGGAGCCGGTGCTCGGGGAGGTGCCGGAGGGGCTGGGCTGTTCGGTCTAGCGGCGGCGGTCGCTGAAGGTCGGCACGTTCCGCAGGCTCACACCCGGTAGACACCGAGTCAACAAGTCGTGCGCAAGGGATTGACGGGCTTACTGACAGGGAGTCTCATAAGACCGGATGACGTGAGCACAACGAGGTGGGAACAGCGATGACGACCCTGACGGACGCCGACGCACTCGACGGCCTGCGCGACGCGCTGGGCCTGCTCAAGGACCGGGAGCAGGTGGCCCAGCGGCTGCTCGACTCTTCCGCCAAGCACTCCTTCGACCCGGACAAGGAGCTGGACTGGGACGCGCCCTTCGAGGAGGGCAAGTGGTTCTGGCCGCCGGAACTGGTGTCGCTGTACGACACCCCGCTGTGGAAGCGGATGAGCGAGGAGCAGCGGATCCTGCTGTCCCAGCACGAGGCCGCGGCGCTCGCCTCACTCGGGATCTGGTTCGAGATCATCCTGATGCAGCTGCTCGTACGGCACATCTACGACAAGGCCGCGACGAGCGCGCATGTGCGGTACGCACTCACCGAGATCGAGGACGAGTGCCGGCACTCGAAGATGTTCGCGCGGCTGATCGCGCAGGGCGGGACGCCCTGGTACCCGGTCAGCCGGGCGCACCAGCACCTGGGCCGGCTGTTCAAGACCATCTCCACCACGCCCGGGTCCTTCACGGCGACGCTGCTCGGGGAGGAGGTGCTCGACTGGATGCAGCGGCTGACGTTTCCGGACGAGCGGGTGCAGCCGCTGATCCGGGGGGTCACGCGGATCCATGTGGTGGAGGAGGCGCGGCATGTGCGGTACGCCCGTGAGGAGCTGCGGCGGCAGATGGTGACGGCGCCGAAGTGGTCCCAGGAGTTCACGCGGATCACCTCCGGGGAGTTCGCTCGGGTGTTCTCGGTGGCGTTCGTGAATCCCGAGGTGTACACGAACGTGGGGCTGGACAAGCGGGAGGCTGTCGCGCAGGTGCGGGCGAGTGGGCATCGGCGGGAGGTCATGCAGAACGGGGCGAAGCGGTTGACCGACTTTCTGGATGACATCGGGGTGTTGCGGGGGGTGGGGCGGCGGTTGTGGAGGTCGTCCGGGCTGTTGGCGTAACCGGTCGGCCGGGGCGGTGGGTGCGCGCGACGGCCCGCAGCTGAGCGGACGAACGCCCGCACCCGGCACCGCGACAGCAGTCCCCGCCCAGCCCCGCGCAGGCCGCCGCAGGCGCCCGGCCCCACCGCCGGAGGGATTACGCTGCCGGGCATGACACCCGCCGCCCCCACCCCCGCCTACCGGCGCCTCAGTGTCGAGGAGCGTCGTAGTCAGCTGCTCGCCGCCGCGCTGTCGCTCTTCGCGCACCGCGCGCCCGAGGACGTGTCCCTGGACGACGTGGCCGAGGCGGCCGGGGTGTCGCGGCCGCTGGTGTACCGGTACTTCCCGGGCGGCAAGCAGCAGCTGTACGAGGCCGCCCTCCGCTCCGCCGCCGAGGAACTCCAGCACTGCTTCGACGAGCCGCAGCAGGGCCCGCCGCTGCCCCGCCTGTCCCGGGCCCTGGACCGCTACCTCGCCTTCGTCGACCAGCACGACACCGGCTTCAGCGCCCTGCTCCAGGGCGGCAGCGTCGTGGAGACCTCGCGTACGACGGCCATCGTGGACGGCGTACGCCGGGCCGCCGCCGACCACATCCTCAGCCATCTCCAGGTCACCGAGCCCGGCCCGCGCCTGCGGATGACCATCCGGATGTGGATCACCGCGGTCGAGGCGGCCTCGCTCATCTGGCTCGACGAGGACAAGCAGCCGCCCGCCGAGGAGCTGCGGGACTGGCTCGTCGACCAGTTCGTGGCCGTGCTGTCGGTGACCGCGCGGCGCGACCCGCAGACCGACGCGCTGGTCCAGGCCCTCGCGGCGGATGGCTGACACTGGTGCCGTGAAGAGCGAAGACACCCCCTTCGAGGGCGGCCCCATGGACGGGCGCGTCCTGCCCGTACTGCTGGGGATCACCGGGCATCCGCCCAAGACCTACCGCATCCCGGTCCCGGACCCTCAGGGCGGACCCCCCACCGTGCTCGTCTACCGGCGGGTGCCCCGTGCGCAGGGCGGGGCCGGTCTGACGCGGAGGTGGAAGTACGCGTACGACCCCGAGGGGGAGACCGGCGGCCGCCTGAAGTGGCCATGGTCCAAACCCCACCCCGGGCCAGACGCCACGCCGGGCGGCAAGCCGGACGACGCCGACGGGTGACCCCGTTGCGCCGAACCGCGCACACCCGGCGCGCGGACCCGGCACACCGGTCTCATGCTCACGGTGCGAAACAGCTCCCCCAGGAGCGGCTGAGGAGCCGTCCCCCCGCACCGGAGGTGATGACGTGTCAGGGAGGCTTGTGCGTCTGGTCTGTACGGCGGCGCTGGCGACCGCGACGGTCGTCGTATCCGCGCCGGCCACCGCCGCACCCGAACCCCCCGAGCCTCCGGAACGCTCCGAACGCCCCGTCGCGGAGCTCCTGACAGACCTTCAGCGGCTGTACCGCAAGGCCGAGAAGGCCACCGAGACCTACCGCACCACCGAGGAGAAGCTGAGGAAACGGCGCGCCGAGGTCGCACGGCTGGAGCGCGCGCTCGCCCGCGCCCGGCTCTCCCTGCACGACAGCCGGGGCGCGGCGGGACGGCTGGCCCGGCAGCAGTACCAGGCCGGCACCGACATCTCCCCGTACGTACGGCTGCTGCTCGCGCGCGATCCGCAGCGCGCGCTGGACCAGGGGCATGTGATCGGGCAGGTGGCGCGGCAGCGCGCCAAGACGGTCGGGCGGCTGGAGGCCACCGAGCGCAGGACCGACGAGCTGGCCCGCAGGGCCCGCAAGGCCCTCGACGGCCAACTCGCCCTCGTGGAACGGCGGAAGAAGGAGCGGGACACCGTACGGCGGCGGCTCGACGACGTCGAGGAGCTGCTCGCCTCCCTCGGCCCCACCCAACTCGCCGCCCTCGCCGAGTTCGAGAAGAACGGGATCGCCAAGGCGCAGCGCGCGTTCATGGCGTCGGGTGCGCTCAGCGGCGAGGGCACGCAGCGCAAGCCGTCCAGACAGGGCGACCTCGCCGTGCGCTACGCCGTGGCGCAGCTCGGGAAGCCCTACGAGTGGGGCGCGCAGGGCCCGGACTCGTACGACTGCTCGGGGCTCACCTCCGAGGCGTGGGGGCATGCCGGGACGCCCATCCCCCGGACCAGCCAGGAGCAGTGGAAGGAGCTGGAGCGGATCCCGCTGAGCGAGCTCAGGCCCGGTGACCTGGTGGTCTACTTCCCTGAGGCCACGCATGTGGCGCTGTACCTGGGCGACGGGATGGTGGTGCAGGCGCCCCGGCCCGGCGCCAAGGTGAAGGTGTCCCCGATCGCGGCCAACCCGGTGCTGGGCGCCGTACGCCCCGACCCCGGCGGGGAGCCCGTGCGGCGGTACGCGCCGCCGGAGCTCCCCGAGGGTGCCACGGAGGGATCGGACGAGGGTTACGCGGCGCCCGCGCCGGACACCTCGGCCAGGTAGGCCTGCGTCTTCTCCGGCTCGTAGAAGAAGTTCTCGAAGTCGGCCGGGTCGTTGAAGCCGTTGGCGAAGCGGTCGGCCACCGCCTGGATCTCGCCGCCCGCGCCGACCAGGTTCAGGACGTGCTCCGGCGGCGGGGCCAGCATCGCGTTCGTCCACTTGGTGACGTGCTGGGCGGTGGCCCAGTAGCGGTCGAAGGTCGCCCGCATCCACTCCTCGTCGAACGGCTTGTCGCCGCGCTCGAGGATGGAGGCGAGGTAGGCGGCGGCGCACTTGGACGCCGAGTTGGAGCCCTGGCCGGTGATCGGGTCGTTGGCGACGACCACGTCGGCGACACCGAGGACCAGGCCGCCGCCGGGCAGACGGCCGATCGGGTTGCGGACGGTCGGGGCGTAGCGGCCGGAGAGCGTGCCGCCCGCGTCGGTCAGTTCGACCTTGGTGGCCCGCGCGTACTCCCAGGGGACGTACCGCTCCATGAGTTCCAGGGTCAGGGAGAGGTGCTCGGCCGGGTCCTTGACGCCGTTGAAGACGTCGAGCGGGCCGCCGGGTATGCCCTCCCAGAACAGGATGTCGGCGCGGCCGGAGGTGGTCAGGCACGGCATGACGAACAGCTCGCCGACGCCGGGGACGAGGTTGCAGCGGACCGCGTCCATGTCCGGGTGCTCGGGGCGCGGGCCGAGGCCGTGCACGTACGCCACCGCCAGCGCGCGCTGCGGCTCGCTGTAGGGGGACCTCTCCGGGTCGCGGGCGAACATCTGGACCAGCTCGCCCTTGCCCGCCGAGACGAGCACGAGGTCGTACGTACGGGAGAAGTAGTCGAGGTCGCCGACCGCGGCGCCGTGGATGACCAGCTGGCCGCCGCGCTGCGCGAACGTCTCCATCCAGCCGGCCATCTTCACGCGCTGGTCGACCGACTGGGCGTACCCGTCGAGTTTGCCCACCCAGTCGATCGCGCGGGCCGCGGGGCCCTCGGCCCAGGAGCCGGGGGCGGCGACCGAGACGCCGAGTCCTTCGATCTTCGGGGCCTGGGACTCCCAGAAGTTCAGCTGGAGATCGCGCTCGTGCTGCAGCGCGGTGTGGAACATGCACTGCGTCGACATGACCCGGCCGGTGCGGATCTCGTCCGCCGTCCGGTTGGACATCAGGGTGACCTCGTACCCGTGCGACTGGAGGCCGAGGGCGAGCTGGAGACCGGACTGGCCGGCTCCGACGACGAGTATCTTCCGCATACGGGACTGCTCCTAGGGGGACTACGACTTGGCCTACTCGGGGGTTTCCTCGAGTGCGTGGGCCACGAGGGCCAGCAGGGTCTCGATGACCGAGATCCGGCGCCGCGCGTCCATGATCATGACAGGTATGTGTGACGGAATGGTGAGGGCTTCGCGCACATCCTCCGGTTCGAACAGCTCGCTGCCGTCGAAGTGGTTGACGGCGACGACGTACGGCAGCCCGCAGCTCTCGAAGTAGTCGAGCGCCGGGAAGCAGTCCTTCAGACGGCGGGTGTCGGCCAGGACGACCGCGCCGATCGCGCCGCGCACCAGGTCGTCCCACATGAACCAGAACCGCTGCTGGCCCGGCGTGCCGAACAGGTACAGCACCAGGTCGTCGTCGAGCGTGATGCGGCCGAAGTCCATGGCCACGGTGGTGGTGAGCTTGCCGGGCGTGGCGGTGAGGTCGTCGGTCTCCTCGCTCGCCTCGGTCATCAGCGCCTCGGTCTCCAGGGGCGTGATCTCCGAGACGGCGCCGACCAGTGTGGTCTTGCCGACGCCGAAGCCGCCCGCCACCACGATCTTCGTGGCGATGGGGGCGCGGTTCCGGTCCGTCTGCCAGGGCTGCAAGGGTTCGTCGGGCTCGACGAACGGGGTTACACCAGAGACACCGTGAGCGGCGTCAGAGACGACGGAGTCCACTCAGCACCCTTTCCAGCAGCGCGCGGTCCGGCCGGCCCGTGCCATGGCCGGTTCCCGTTCCGTACACACGGATCTTTCCCTGGTCCGCGAGGTCGCTGAGCAGCACGCGGACCACGCCGAGCGGCATCTTCAGCAGCGCGGCGATCTCGGCCACCGTACGCATGCGGCGGCACAGTTCGACGATGGCCCGCATCTCCGGCATGACCGTCGACCTCAGCGAACCGTTCGTCAGCTCCTTGCGCTCCTGGGGGGCTTCCAGCGCCGCCACGAACGTCTCCACGAGGAGGACGTGGCCGAAGCGGGTACGGCCGCCGGTGAGCGAGTAGGGGCGGACCCGGGCGGGTTTGCGGTCGCCGCCGCGGACCGGGAGCTGATGTTTGTTCGGCGTACTGCTCATCGGGTGCTCCCGGTCGTCTGGGACTCCTCGAGGGATTTTCGGAGCTCGCTGCGGAGTTCCGGGGTCAGGACGTGGCCGGCGCGGCCGACGAACAGCGCCATGTGGTACGCCACCACGCTCATGTCGCAGTCGGCGGAGCCGTGCACGCCGAGCAGTGAGCCGTCGCTGATCGACATCACGAACAGGCTGCCTTCGTCCATCGCGACCATCGTGTGCTTGACGGCACCGAAGTCCATCAGCTTGGCGGCTCCGACGGTCAGGCTGCCGATGCCGGAGACGATGGTGGCCAGGTCGGCGGAGGAGCCCCGGGGGCCGGTGCGCCTGGCTCCGCCGGTCTGCCGGGCCTCTTCGATGCGTCGTGCGTCGGAGGAGAGCAGAAGCAGACCGTCGGAGGAGACCACCGCGACCGAGAGGATGCCGGGCACCTCCTCGACGAGGTTGGTCAGCAGCCAGTGCAGATTGCGGGCTTCACTGCTCAGTCCGAAGGTACTGGGCGCGGTCAACTGCTTGCCTCCTCGACAGTGCCCCCCGTGGTTTCTTCGGATTCTGCGGGTCCAACGGGTCCGGCGGTTTCAGCGGTTCCTGCGTACGGTGACCTGGTCTGGCCGGTCTTCTCGGCGATCTCCGCCTCCACGTCGCGGTAGCCCGCCTGGGCGCCCTGGCGGAAGCCGCCCAGACGGCGGCGGAGGGCGTCGGCGTCGACGGAGGCGGTGCGCTGGCGCGGGGCCTCGGCGGGGGCGGTGATCTTGGGAGTGCGCTTGGGGAGGCCCTTGTCCGTGACGCGTTCCTCCTCGTCCGGGGCGCGCTCGTGTTCCGCCTCGGCCTCGCCTTCGGCGGGGCCGTTCCCACCGGCACCACCCGTGCGGGCCTCGTCGTCGGGTACGGGTGGCCCCTGTGGGGTGTCCTCGCCGTCGGCGGCTGCCGCCTCGTTCCGAGTCTGCGGGTCCAGCTCCTCCCGCTGTGCCGGGATCAGGAGCTCCATCGTGCTCTCGGCAGGGGCCTCCGGTGCCGCCGGCGCCGCCGGCGCCTCTGGCGCCTCTGGTGCCTCCGCCTCCTCGACGGCCTCCGAGCGGCGTACCGCCTTCTCCGCCAGCGCCACCAGCGGGTCCCCGTGCTCCGAACGGCCGTGCAGGACGTTGGAGTTGGCCTCGGCGTCGGCGCCCGGCAGGGAGAACGGGTGGGCCGTGCCCGGGACGGGGCCGGGGCCGGAGGCCGGGACCGCGGCGGGCGGGGCGGCGGCGAGCAGTGTCTTCGGCAGGACGACGACGGCCGCGACACCGCCCTGCTTCTGCTCGCGCAGCTGTACGCGCACGCCGTGCCGGTGGGCCAGGCGGGCCACCACGTACAGGCCGAGGCCGAGACCGTCCTCGCCCTCCTGGTCGTAGGGGGACTCGGGGTCGAAGTCGGCGAGGCGGGCGTTGAGGCGCTCCAGCCGGTCCTCGGTCATGCCGATGCCCTCGTCCTGGACGGAGAGCATGACCTCGCCGTTCTCCAGCAGCCAGCCGGAGACCTCGACGGGCATCTCGGGCGGGGAGAACGAGGTGGCGTTCTCCATGAGTTCGGCGAGCAGGTGGCTCAGGTCGTCGGCGGCGAAACCGGCGATGTGCGCGTGCGGCGGCAGCGCGGCGATACGGACCCGCTCGTAGCGTTCGATCTCGCTGACGGCGGCCCGTACGACGTCGACGAGCGGCACGGGGCCCGCCGCGTGCTGGACGTGCTCGGTGCCGGCGAGGACGAGGAGGTTCTCGCTGTGCCGGCGCATGACCGTGGCGAAGTGGTCGAGCTTGAAGAGGGTGGCGAGACGGTCCGGGTCCTGCTCGCGCTCCTCCATGCTCTCGATGAGGGTGAGCTGCCGCTCCACCAGGCCGAGGGTGCGCAGCGCCAGGTTGACGAAGGTGCCGCCGATGGCGGTGCGCAGCCGCTCCATCTGTTCGGTCGCCGCGGCGAGTTCGGCGCGCAGCTCCTCACGGGCGTCGGCCATCTTCTGGCGCTGGCCGACGAGGTGCTTGCGGTCGGCTTCCAGAGTGGTGACCCGGTCGGCGAGGGCGGCGGCGTGCGCGTGCAGGGCGTTGACGGAGCGGACGACCTGGGCGAACTCGTCGTTGCGGCCGGTGAAGGTGACGGGTTCCTCGGCGGCCGGGTTCTCCGAGTCGGCGAGGCGGGCCGAGCCGCGGCGCAGCACGGACAGCGGGCGGGTGAGGGTGCGGGCCATGGCCGTGGCGACGCCGACGGCGAGCAGCATGAGGGCGCCGAGGAGCGCGACGCGGATCTCCAGGGCGGTGACATCGTCGTCGCGCAGCGCCTCGAGGTCCTTGGTGCGCTTGTCGTAGAGGGCGGACTCCACGCCGCGCATCAGGTCGACGCGGGCGGAGAGGGCGGCGTCCAGGTTCTTGGTGCCGGTGCCGAGTTCGCGGTCGGAGAGGGTCGGCTGGTCGGTGAGAGAGGCCAGGTACTTCTCGGCGGAGTTGACCTCGGGGCCGGTGACCGTGGAGTCGTACGACGTACGGGCCGACTTGGGCGCGGTGTCGCGGAAGTCGGCGAGGGCCGCGTCGGAGCGCAGCCGGGCCTGCTGCGCGGCGGCGGTCAGGGCGTCACGCTGCTCGGCGTCGGCGTCCGAGAAGGTGGACGTCGTGGTCGGCAGGCCGGTGACCGGGTCGATGACGGTCTGGGTGCTGCGCGGCACGCTGAGGGCCGCGAGCAGCAGACCGCGGGCGGCGGCGGCCTGCTGGACGGCGGAGTCCAGCTCGGCCAGCGAGTACGCGCCGGATCCCGCGCGCGGCGGCAGCTGCTCCGCCAGTCGCTCGGCGAGGCGGTGCAGTTCGGTGATGGCGGCGGAGTACGCCTGGTGGGCCTCGAGGGCGCTGCTCTTGCCGGTGAGGGCCGCCCTGCGCACGGTCGCGATGTCGTCGAGGTCCGAGCGGAGCGAGGCGGGGGTGTCGGTGTCCGCGCGCAGCTCCTCGACCTGCCGGTCGACGCGGGCGCTGTGCTGCTCCGAGGGCGCCTTGGACTTGGGGCGGCCGGCCGCGATGTAGGAGGTGACCTCGTCCCGTTCGTCGGCGAGGGAGTGGGCGAGGCCGAGGGCGTCCTGGGTCTGCTCGGCGAGCGTCACCAGGTCCTGGGTGTCGCTGAGTTGCCCGGAGGCGGCGAGGACGGACGGGGTGCCGGCCCCGGCGATCGCGGCGGCCACCACGGCCACGGCGACGATGAGCCGGTTGCGCACATGGGTGGGGCGGCCCTTTCCGGTGAGGGGCGTGGGCTCGGCGCCCTCCGCGGGGGCCGTCTGCTTGCCTGTGCGACGAGGCCGCGTCTTCTGCACCGGTGCTCGCATTCCTGACTCGTGTACCCATGGGCCCGGGTGACGCTCCGTCAACTGGCGCGTACTCCAGGTACTGTTACCGACCCTCCCAGTGCCGGTGGCCAGTGAACGCGCATCACCTGACCCGCCACCCGAAGGAGTGAACATCGGAGGGGAGTTGAGGAGCAAGTTCCTCTGGCCGGTGCAGCGACCTTGTGCGGCACGCCGGTTGGACGTCTGCGGCAGGCGGTGGCAATATTCGCCGTCACGCATTCCCGGAGCCAGCCATTCCACCCCAAACCAGGCGCCTGACCTGCGCGGCTGCGCCGATTCGGCAACCGATGCCGCCCTTTTGCGGACCTTGTGAAGGGCTCGTGCAGACTGGCCGGATGCGCACTGAGCTTGTTTCGGACCCGGGCGATCCGGACCGCCCCAACGAGGACTTCGCCAGTGTCGGCGTGCCCGCTTCGGGACAGGGCGGTTCGCTCGTCGTGCTGGACGGCGTGACGCCGCCGAAGGACGGGGCGGGCTGTCTGCATTCGGTTCCCTGGTTCACCGCGCGCCTCGGCGGGGCCCTGGCCGAACTGACCGTTTCACTCCTGGATGTCCCCCTGGTCGACGCCCTGTCCCGCGCCCTCGCGCGTACCGCCGAGGCACACGCCACAACCTGTGACCTTTCTCACCCACGGACACCCCAGGCAACCGTGGTGCTGGCCCGCTGGTCCCCGGACACGGTGGAGTACCTGGTCCTGTCGGACTCGGCCCTGCTGATCGAGTCCCCCGACGGCACGCTCACGCCGGTCCTGGACGACCGGCTGTCCCGCCTCCCCCGCTCCGCGCTGGCCACGGACGCGCTGGTGGACGCCACGGTCCGCAACAAGGAGGGCGGCTTCTTCACGGCCGCCGCGGACCCGTCGGTGGCCCGCCGGGCGGTGACCGGGACGATGCCGCGCGGGGACGTCCGCGCGCTGGCCGCACTGACGGACGGCGCCACGCGCTGGGTGGAGACCTTCCGCGAGGGCGACTGGGGCGACTGCTTCACCCTGCTGCGCAAGGAGGGGCCGCGGGCCCTGGTGGAGCGGGTGCGGGCGCTGGAGCGGGCGGACGCGGACCGGGCGTTCCTGGGGCGGAGCAAGCGGCACGACGACGCGACGGTGGTGTACGTCGAACCGTAGGCCCGGGGCGTGAGCCTGGAGCCGGCCCCGGGCGGCCCCAGGCGTCTTCGGCGTCTTCCGGCGTCTTCGGGCTTACTTCTCCATCCCCCGGTTGAGCTGGTGCAGCAGCCGGGCGAGCTCGGTGACCTCGCGGGGGTCCCAGTCGGCGAGGCGGCGGGCGTAGCGGGCGCGGCGGGCCTCGCGGACCCTGCGGACCCGGTCCCGGCCCTCCTGGGTGAGGGCGACCAGCCAGGCGCGGCCGTCGGCGGGGTCCGGCTCGCGAGCGACCAGGCCGAGCTCCTCCAGGGCGCGCAGCTGGCGGGACATCGTGGCCTTGCCGACGCCGATGTAGGCGGCGAGCTCGGTGGCCCGCTGCGGGCCGTACTCGTCCAGCCGTACGAGGAGCCCGTACGCGGACGACTCCAGGTCCGGGTGGACCTCGCGGGCCATCTCGCCCTGGTTGGCCCGGGCGCGCCGCAGGAGCACCGTCAGCTCGCGCTCCAGGGCCAGGAAGCCGGGCTGGTCCACACCGCTCGCGGACCCGCCGGAGCGGGCAGTGGATCCGACTCCGCGTTCGTCGCCGTTTCCGCCTTCGTGCACGTCAGCCCCTGCCTCGAGTTCTTCCGGTCCGAAACTCCGCCCGTCGCCGCCGTCGCCGCAGCTGGGCCAGTATTTCGCAGGCGTAGACCAACGGCAGCCCCGCGGCCCCCGTCCCGGGCACGTGGGACACGGTGAAGGCCCGGCAGACACGGTGAAGGCCCGGGCCTCCCTCACGGGACCCGGGCCTTCCCTTCATCCGGTGGCGTCCGTCACGCCGCCACCGGAACCTGAGGCGTCGCGCCGTTCGTGGCCGGCGCGAGCGCCAGCTCCAGGACCTGGCGGACGTCGGTGACGGTGTGGACGTCGAGCTTGTCCAGCACCTCGGCCGGGACGTCGTCCAGGTCGGGTTCGTTGCGCTTGGGGATGATCACGGTGGTGACGCCCGCCCGGTGAGCGGCGAGCAGCTTCTGCTTCACGCCGCCGATCGGGAGGACCCGGCCGGTCAGCGAGACCTCGCCGGTCATCGCCACGTCCGTACGGACCAGACGGCCGGAGAGCAGCGAGGCGAGGGCCGTGGTCATCGTGATGCCCGCGCTCGGGCCGTCCTTGGGGACCGCGCCCGCCGGGAAGTGGATGTGCACGCCCCGGTCCTTCAGGTCGCCCACGGGCAGTTCGAGCTCGGCGCCGTGCGAGCGCAGGAAGCTGAGCGCGATCTGCGCGGACTCCTTCATGACGTCGCCCAGCTGGCCCGTCAGGGTCAGGCCCGCCGCGCCCGTCTCGGAGTCGGCCAGGGACGCCTCGACGTACAGCACGTCACCGCCCGCTCCCGTGACCGCGAGGCCGGTCGCCACGCCCGGCACGGACGTCCGCCGCTCGGCCGGGTCCTGGGCGGACTCGGGCACGTGGTGCGGCCGGCCGATCAGATCGCGCAGGTCCTCGTCCCGGACGGTGCACGGCAGTTCCCGCTCGCCCAGTTCGTGCTGGGCCGCGACCTTGCGCAGCAGCCGTGCGATGGACCGCTCCAGGTTGCGCACGCCCGCCTCGCGGGTGTACTCACCGGCGAGCCTGCGCAGCGCGCCCTCGTCGATGGTCACCTCGTCCTTGTCGAGCCCGGCCCGCTCCAGCTGGCGCGGGAGCAGGTGGTCGCGGGCGATGACGATCTTCTCGTCCTCGGTGTAGCCGTCCAGGCGGACGATCTCCATACGGTCGGCCAGCGCCTCCGGGATGGCCTCCAGGACGTTGGCGGTGGCCAGGAAGACCACGTCCGACAGGTCCAGCTCGACCTCCAGGTAGTGGTCCCGGAAGGTGTGGTTCTGCGCCGGGTCCAGGACTTCGAGCAGGGCCGCGGCCGGGTCGCCCCGGAAGTCCGAGCCCACCTTGTCGATCTCGTCGAGCAGCACGACCGGGTTCATCGACCCGGCCTCCTTGATGGCGCGGACGATCCGGCCGGGCAGCGCGCCGACGTACGTCCGCCGGTGGCCGCGGATCTCGGCCTCGTCCCGGACGCCGCCGAGCGCGACCCGCACGAACTTGCGCCCCATCGCGTGGGCGACGGACTCGCCGAGCGAGGTCTTGCCGACACCGGGCGGACCGACGAGCGCGAGCACGGCACCGCCGCGCCGCCCGCCGACCACGCCGAGCCCCCGCTCGGCACGCCGCTTGCGCACCGCCAGGTACTCGGTGATGCGCTCCTTGACGTCCTCCAGACCGGAGTGCTCGGCGTCGAGGACGGCCTTGGCGCTCTGGATGTCGTACTGGTCCTCGGTCCGCTCGTTCCACGGCATCTCCAGAACCGTGTCGAGCCACGTGCGGATCCACGAGCCCTCGGGCGACTGGTCGGAGGCCCGCTCCAGCTTGTCGACCTCCTTGAGTGCGGCCTCGCGGACCTTCTCGGGCAGGTCGGCGGCCTCCACGCGGGCGCGGTAGTCGTCGGACTCCTCGCCCTCCTTCTCGCCGTTGAGTTCGCGCAGCTCCTTGCGCACGGCCTCCAGCTGACGCCGCAGCAGGAACTCGCGCTGCTGCTTGTCGACGCCCTCCTGGACGTCCTTGGCGATGGACTCGGCGACGTCCTGCTCGGCGAGGTGGTCGCGCAGTTGCTGGGTGGCGAGCTTGAGGCGGGCGACCGGGTCGGCGGTCTCCAGCAGCTGGACCTTCTGATCGGTGGTCAGGAACGGCGAGTAGCCGGAGTTGTCGGCGAGCGCGGAGACGTCGTCGATGGCCTGGACGCGGTCGACGACCTGCCAGGCGCCGCGCTTGCGCAGCCAGGCGGTGGCCAGGGCCTTGTACTCCTTGACCAGCTCGGTCACGTGCCCCGGCAGCGGGTCCGGCACGCGCTCGTCGACCGTCGTGCCCTCGACCCACAGCGCCGCACCCGGCCCGGTGGTCCCGGCGCCGATCCTCACCCGCCCCCGGCCGCGGATCAGGGCGCCCGGGTCGCCGTCGGCCAGCCTGCCGACCTGCTCGACCGTGCCGAGGACACCGGTGTTCGCGTACGTCCCGTCGATGCGTGGCACCAGGAGCACCCTGGGCTTTCCGGGTTCCTGCTTGGCGGCGGCCTGCGCGGCCTCCACCGCGGCGCGCACCTCGGAGTCGCTCAGGTCCAGCGGGACCACCATCCCGGGCAGCACGACCTCGTCGTCGAGCGGCAGCACGGGCAGGGTGAGCGGCGTGTACGCCGAGGACTCAGTAGCCATGATCTCCCCTTCGGCAGTCAAGTTGAGTTATGCCGACTCAATGCTCGTGAGCCTTTGATTGTTCCCCGGGGTTCGTTCGCTGTGAGCGATCGGGCGGGCGAGGCGGGCGAGGCGGGCGAGGCGGGCGATCCCTCACATACCGTCACCACCCGGCACGTTTTCGGCGCGGTCGGCGAGGAGGTCGACGAGGGGGCCGTGCGGAAGGTCGCGGAGGCGGTGACCGGTACCGGAGTGTGGCTGAAGGCTTTCCGCGATCTCTCGGTGGTCGGCGCGTGGCTCGGCGAGCAGTGGTGGGTCGATCCGGAGCCGGGCTACCTGATGGCCGTCCCGCTGACGGCGGCCGGCGAGGAGCCCTCCCTTCCCGACGGCTACTGGCTGCGCACCTGGTCCCGCGGCGGCGTGGTCCACGCGATGGTCACCGCAGCCGACGGTTCCTGGGCCGCGAGCGGCCGCATCGCCCCGACCGGAGCGACAGCGGTCGCCGACCTGATCGAGACCTCCTCGGCACACCGCCGCCGCGGGCTCGGCAGCGTCGTCATGCGCACGCTGCAGCGGGCGGCCGCCGCACAGGGCGCGGAGACCGGGCTGCTCGTGGGGACCCCGGCGGGGCGGGCCCTGTACGAGACGCTGGGGTGGGCGGTGGTGGCGCCGCTCGCCAGCGCGACGTTCGTGGGGCCCGCCGGGGCCGAGGCCGACACCGGCTGAACGCCCTTGTGCTCAAGGGCCGTACGGGCCGGGAGACGCCGGCCGGCGGCGCCGCTCCGTACGGTGCCAACGCCGGATCACCGGCCAGGTGGCCACGCCGATCGCCAGCGCGATCAGATGGCCCCAGTCCGTCATCGGGTCCGTGAAGGCGAGCAGGTCCTCGACCAGCATGCCGCCGAACAGGACGAGCAGCGGCCAGCGCAGCCATGGCGTGAGCAGCCCGGCCAGCGCACCGGTGCCGGCGGCGACGCCGAAGCTGATGCCGTAGTCCATGCGGTGCAGGGAGCTTTCGGGGAGCTGACCGGCCAGGACCGCCAGTCCCACCGGGACCTCGGTCGCGAGGGTGGCCAGGACATGCCCGAGCAGAAAGACCCCGGCCGTGCGCAGACCGCCGATCCGCCGCTCCAGCGCGGTCAGGACGAGCAGGAACCCGACCGCGTACGGCGAGACGATCCCGCCCGCGATCCACAGCGCGCTGGCCGGCAGCACCAGCAGGGGCGTCCGCACCAGGTGCGCCACGTCGGTGCTGGAGCCCTGGTGCAGGGCGTGCACGAGCGCCGGGTCGGCCTGCGCGGCGACCAGCGAGGTGACCGCGAGGACGGCGGCGTAGGCGAAGGTGAACGGCGTGCCCGTGGGGGTGGGCAGGAGCCGCCGGAGGCGCGGCGGGCGAGGGAGGCGGCGGGTGACGGGGGGCCGGGAGACCGTGGTCGGCGCGTCCACGGGCTCCGGCCCCGCGCCCGGAAGCACCGGCCCGGCACCCGACGGCCCCACGGCCACAGGCTCCGGCCCAGCACCCAGCGGGCCGGCCGCCGGCGTCGGCCCCGAGGTCCGCCCCGCGTCCGGCCGGCCCGCCGCCGTCAGCGGCGCCCTCTGGCGCGGCACCCCGTCCAGCAGCCCGGCAGCGTCGGGAAGAGCCGCACCCGAAGGCGCGGGCGTGGCCGGCTCCTCGGCCGGCACGGTCCGTTCCACGGTGGGGCGCTCCTTCCGTCCCGCCCCACCCTTCGCGCCCCGCACGGCGCTGTCTGTGACCGGCGCCACGCGCACGGCGATTCTCAGCAACCTCTCAAGCTCGGCAACCGCTCCATCCCGCCGGGCGGTCACAGACGGACCACGAACTCCCTGAACTCACCTCGTCGGCGCGGACGTTGCGCATCCGGCTCCGGCGGCACTCGCAGCGAAGTGACCAACCGCCGAAAATCCCGTGAGGGTTTTTTGGAGGATCTGCCAGGATGATTTCATGCCCACCTCGTACGACATCCCCGAAGTCCTGGACCGTCGCGAGGGCCCGCACGGCGAGGTCGTGCTGCGGCGGCATGGCGGCCTGGTGCAGATCATCGTCAACGGCTGCTTCCTGATGGACACCTCCGACGGCCGTTCGGAGCGCCAGCTCGTCGACGCGGCGCTCGACGCCCTGGACCAGCGCGACAGGCCGGACCTGCTCATCGGCGGACTCGGCGTCGGCTTCTCGCTCGCACACGCCGCCGCGAATCCCCGCTGGGGGCGGATCACGGTCGTCGAACGCGAGCGGGCCGTCATCGACTGGCATCTGGACGGACCGCTGTCGGCGCTCTCCGCCCGCGCCCTCGCCGATCCGCGCACGGAAATCCTGGAAGCGGATCTCGTGGCGTACGTCAATGAGACATCCGCCACGTACGACGCCCTGTGTCTCGACATCGACAACGGGCCCGGCTGGACCGTCACCGAGGACAACGCAAGCCTCTACTCCACGGCTGGACTCGCAGGCTGCGCAAGGGTGTTGAGGCCGCGGGGGGTGCTGGCGGTGTGGTCGGCCCAGCCGTCTCCGGAATTCGAAGAAACCTTGTGGAATGCCGGGTTCCAACAGGTGCGTACCGAAGAGATCCCCGTTGCCCGGGGCGTTCCGGACGTCGTGCATCTCGGCATCAGCCCTGGATAGCAAAGGTGAGCTGACTCCCCGTACGCTGCTGCCCTGACGCGGATCATTCAAGCGTCAATCGCAACCATGCGCAGACCGAGGAATCACCCCACTGGTTCCGGAAATAGCACCTCAGGGGCGGGCGATGGAGCAGACACACACCTCCCACAACGGTACGGCGGCGGCTACCCCGGGCGCACAGCGCCGGGTCCTGGTGGTCGAGGACGACGCGACGATCGTGGACGCCATCGCGACCCGGCTGCGCGCCGAGGGATTCCTGGTGCAAACGGCGGGCGACGGTCCGGCCGCCGTCGACACGGCGGAGGCCTGGCAGCCCGACCTGCTGATTCTCGACATCATGCTGCCCGGCTTCGACGGCCTGGAGGTCTGCCGGCGCGTGCAGGCCCAGCGGCCGGTGCCGGTGCTGATGCTCACCGCGCGGGACGACGAGACCGACATGCTCGTCGGACTCGGCGTCGGCGCCGACGACTACATGACCAAACCGTTCTCCATGCGGGAGCTGGCCGCACGCGTGCACGTGCTGCTGCGCCGGGTGGAGCGGGCGGCCCTCGCCGCCGCGACGCCGCGCAGCGGCATCCTGCGCCTGGGCGAACTGGAGATCGACCACGCGCAGCGCCGGGTGCGGGTGCGCAGCGAGGACGTCCACCTGACGCCGACGGAGTTCGACCTGCTGGTGTGCCTGGCGAACACCCCACGCGCGGTGCTCTCGCGCGAGCAGCTGCTGGCCGAGGTGTGGGACTGGGCGGACGCCTCCGGCACCCGGACCGTCGACAGCCACATCAAGGCGCTGCGCCGGAAGATCGGCGCCGAGCGGATCCGCACCGTGCACGGGGTCGGCTACGCGCTGGAGACGCCGACGCCATGAGTTCCGGGCCGGCCGCACGGAGAGGCCCCGGGGAGCCGGAACCCTGGGGCGGCGTACGCCCGTTCTCGATCAAGACCAAACTGGGCGCGCTGGTCGTCACCTCGGTGCTGATCACCACCGGGTTGATGATGATCGCGGTGCGCACGGAGACCGAGCTGCGCTTCATCACGGTCTTCTCGATGATCGCCACGCTGCTCATCACCCAGTTCACGGCCCACTCGCTCACCGCGCCGCTGGACGAGATGAACGCCGTGGCCCGCTCGATCTCGCAGGGCGACTACACCCGCCGGGTGCGCGAGAACCGCCGTGACGAGCTGGGGGACCTGGCCGAGACGATCAACGTCATGGCCGACGAGCTGGAGGCCCAGGACCGCCAGCGCAAGGAGCTGGTCGCCAACGTCTCGCACGAGCTGCGCACCCCCATCGCGGGCCTGCGCGCGGTGCTGGAGAACATCGTCGACGGCGTCACGGAGGCCGATCCCGAGACGATGCGAACGGCCCTGAAGCAGACCGAGCGGCTGGGCCGGCTCGTGGAGACGCTGCTGGACCTGTCCCGCCTCGACAACGGCGTCGTGCCGCTGAAGAAGCGGCGGTTCGAGGTGTGGCCGTACCTGTCCGGCGTGCTGAAGGAGGCCAACATGGTCGCCTCCGTGCGGGCCGGCATCGCCACGGGCTCGGGCAGCCACACCCGTACGGACGTGCATCTGCATCTCGACGTCTCCCCGCCGGAACTCACCGCGCACGCCGACCCGGAGCGCATCCACCAGGTCGTCGCCAACCTCATCGACAACGCGGTCAAGCACAGCCCGCCGCACGGCCGGGTGACGGTCAAGGCGCGGCGCGGGGCGCAGCCGGAGTCGCTGGAGCTGGAGGTCCTGGACGAGGGCCCCGGCATCCCCAAGTCCGAGTGGCACAAGGTCTTCGAGCGGTTCAACCGCGGCACCGCCACCCGGCAGCAGGGGCCGGGCAGCGACGGCGGCACCGGCCTCGGTCTGGCCATCGCCCGCTGGGCGGTGGATCTGCACGGCGGCCGGATCGGAGTGGCCGAATCCGAGCGGGGTTGCCGGATTCTTGTCACCCTTCCGGGACTGCCTTCTGTGCCAAGTTGACGTAAAGTTCGAAGCGGAGCCCCAAGATCCGTACGTGTCCGCGCTGACGGACACGTGTGATCAGGCAAGGCCCGCGTGTTCCAGGCGCCGGGTCCCGGTCGGCCCTTCCCTTCTGAAGCGGAACCACGCTTGTTTCCCGCCAATTCCAGGCCCGAAACACGCTCTGAGATGTGACTTACGCGACGATGAACGGGCCCGGCCTGACCTTCCGGGTCTGGGAGGCGTAGCCTTTATTTCCGCTGTCCATCACCTTGTGAAGCGGAAGAGGGCGGTTGCCGCCGTGTCGCCACAGTCCCCCAGTAACTCGAGCATCTCGACCGACACCGACCAAGCGGGTAAGAACCCCGCGGCCGCGTTCGGTCCCAACGAGTGGCTCGTCGACGAGATCTATCAGCAGTACCTCCAGGACCCCAATTCGGTAGACCGCGCCTGGTGGGACTTCTTCGCCGACTACAAGCCGGGCGCGGCTGCCGCCTCGGCTCCGGCGGGTACCGCGGCCGCGGGGGCCGCGGGGACCACCACGGCTCAGCAGGCGGCTCCGGCCGCCCCGGCTCAGCAGGCGGCTCCGGCCCCCGCCCCCGCCGCCGCGAAGCCCGCGGCCGCCGCGCAGGCTCCCGCTCCGGCGAAGCCCGCCGCGCAGGCCCCGGCCCCCGCCAAGGCCGCCGCGCCGGCTCCGGCCGCGAAGCCCGCCGCCGCGAAGCCGAAGGCCGAGCCCGCCGAGGCCCCCACGGGCCCCGAGCAGGTGACGTTGCGCGGCCCCGCCGCCGCGGTCGCGAAGAACATGGACGCCTCCCTGGAGCTGCCCACGGCCACGTCCGTGCGCGCGGTCCCGGTGAAGCTGCTGTTCGACAACCGCATCGTCATCAACAACCACCTCAAGCGGGCCCGCGGCGGGAAGATCTCCTTCACGCACATCATCGGCTACGCGATGGTCCAGGCCATCAAGGCGATGCCGTCGATGAACTGGCACTACGCGAAGGTGGACGGCAAGCCCACCCTCGTCAAGCCGGACCACGTGAACCTCGGCCTGGCGATCGACCTGGTGAAGCCGAACGGCGACCGCCAGCTGGTCGTTGCGGCGATCAAGAAGGCCGAGACGCTGAACTTCTTCGAGTTCTGGCAGGCTTACGAGGACATCGTCCGCCGCGCCCGCGACGGCAAGCTGACGATGGACGACTTCACCGGCGTCACGGTCTCCCTGACCAACCCCGGCGGCCTCGGCACGGTCCACTCCGTGCCGCGCCTGATGCCCGGCCAGTCGGTGATCATGGGCGTCGGCTCCATGGACTACCCGGCGGAGTTCCAGGGCACCAGCCAGGACACCCTGAACAAGCTCGGCATCTCCAAGGTCATGACGCTCACGTCGACCTACGACCACCGGGTGATCCAGGGCGCCGCCTCCGGCGAGTTCCTCCGCCAGGTCGCCAACCTGCTGCTCGGCGAGAACGGCTTCTACGACGACATCTTCGAGGCGCTGCGCATCCCCTACGAGCCGGTCCGCTGGCTCAAGGACATCGACGCCTCCCACGACGACGACGTCACCAAGGCCGCCCGCGTCTTCGAGCTGATCCACTCCTACCGGGTCCGCGGCCACGTCATGGCCGACACCGACCCGCTGGAGTACCGCCAGCGCAAGCACCCGGACCTCGACATCGTCGAGCACGGCCTCACCCTGTGGGACCTGGAGCGCGAGTTCGCCGTCGGCGGCTTCGCCGGCAAGTCGATGATGAAGCTGCGCGACATCCTCGGCGTGCTGCGCGACTCGTACTGCCGCACCACCGGCATCGAGTTCATGCACATCCAGGACCCCAAGCAGCGCAAGTGGATCCAGGACCGCGTCGAGCGCCCGCACTCCAAGCCGGAGCGCGAGGAGCAGCTGCGCATCCTGCGCCGCCTGAACGCCGCGGAGGCCTTCGAGACCTTCCTGCAGACGAAGTACGTCGGCCAGAAGCGCTTCTCCCTGGAGGGCGGCGAGTCCGTCATCCCGCTGCTCGACGCCGTGCTGGACTCGGCCGCCGAGTCCCGCCTGGACGAGGTCGTCGTCGGCATGGCCCACCGCGGCCGCCTGAACGTCCTGGCCAACATCGTCGGCAAGTCGTACGCGCAGATCTTCCGCGAGTTCGAGGGCAACCTCGACCCGAAGTCGATGCACGGCTCCGGCGACGTGAAGTACCACCTGGGCGCCGAGGGCACCTTTACCGGCCTGGACGGCGAGCAGATCAAGGTCAGCCTGGTCGCGAACCCCTCCCACCTGGAGGCCGTCGACCCGGTCCTGGAGGGCGTCGCCCGCGCCAAGCAGGACATCATCAACAAGGGCGGCACGGACTTCACGGTCCTGCCGATCGCGATCCACGGCGACGCGGCCTTCGCCGGCCAGGGCGTGGTGGCCGAGACCCTGAACATGTCGCAGCTGCGCGGCTACCGCACCGGCGGCACGGTCCACATCGTCATCAACAACCAGGTCGGCTTCACCGCCGCCCCGGAGTCCTCGCGTTCCTCCATGTACGCGACGGACGTGGCCCGCATGATCGAGGCCCCGATCTTCCACGTCAACGGCGACGACCCGGAGGCCTGCGTCCGCGTGGCGCGCCTGGCCTTCGAGTTCCGCCAGGCCTTCAACAAGGACGTGGTGATCGACCTCATCTGCTACCGCCGCCGCGGTCACAACGAGTCGGACAACCCGGCCTTCACCCAGCCGCTGATGTACGACCTGATCGACAAGAAGCGCTCGGTGCGCAAGCTGTACACCGAGTCCCTGATCGGTCGCGGCGACATCACCCTGGAAGAGGCCGAGCAGGCGCTGCAGGACTACCAGGGCCAGCTGGAGAAGGTCTTCACCGAGGTCCGCGAGGCCACCTCGCAGCCCACGATCGTGGAGACCTCCGATCCGCAGGCCGAGTTCCCGGTCGCCGTGAACACCGCGGTGACCACGGAGGTCGTCAAGCGGATCGCCGAGTCCCAGGTCAACATCCCCGACCACATCACCGTCCACCCGCGTCTGCTGCCGCAGCTGCAGCGCCGGGCGGCGATGGTCGAGGACGGCACGATCGACTGGGGCATGGGCGAGACCCTCGCCTTCGGCTCGCTGCTCCTGGAGGGCGTCCCGGTCCGCCTGGCGGGCCAGGACTCCCAGCGCGGCACCTTCGGGCAGCGCCACGCGGTCATCATCGACCGCAACACGGGCGAGGAGTACACGCCGCTGCAGTACCTCTCCGAGGACCAGGCGCGGCTGAACGTCTACAACTCCCTGCTGTCCGAGTACGCGGCGATGGGCTTCGAGTACGGCTACTCGCTGGCCCGCCCCGACGCGCTCGTGCTGTGGGAGGCCCAGTTCGGCGACTTCGTCAACGGCGCCCAGACGGTCGTGGACGAGTTCATCTCGTCGGCGGAGCAGAAGTGGGGCCAGACCTCCGGCGTCACCCTGCTCCTCCCCCACGGCTACGAGGGCCAGGGCCCGGACCACTCGTCCGCCCGCCCGGAGCGCTTCCTGCAGCTCTGCGCCCAGAACAACATGACGGTGGCCATGCCGACGCTTCCGTCGAACTACTTCCACCTCCTGCGGTGGCAGGTGCACAACCCGCACCACAAGCCGCTGGTCGTCTTCACCCCGAAGTCGATGCTGCGCCTGAAGGCCGCGGCCTCGAAGGCGGAGGAGTTCACCACGGGCCAGTTCCGCCCGGTCATCGGCGACAGCTCGGTCGACCCGGCCGCAGTCCGCAAGGTCGTCTTCTGCTCCGGCAAGGTCTACTACGACCTCGACGCCGAGCGGAAGAAGCGCGGCGTCACGGACACGGCGATCATCCGCCTCGAGCGGCTCTACCCGCTGCCGGGTGCCGAGCTCCAGGCGGAGATCAAGAAGTACGCGAACGCCGAGAAGTACCTGTGGGCCCAGGAGGAGCCGGCGAACCAGGGTGCCTGGCCGTTCATCGCGCTCAACCTGATCGACCACCTCGACCTCGCGGTCGGCGCGGACATCCCGCCCGGCGAGCGCCTGCGCCGCATCTCGCGCCCGCACAGCTCGTCCCCGGCAGTGGGTTCCGCGAAGCGGCACCAGGCCGAGCAGGAGCAGCTGGTGCGGGAGGTGTTCGAGGCGTAGTCCTCGCACGGTCGCGCGTCACCGGGCCGCATCCCCGCTTGGGGGTGCGGCCCGGCCGCATCGGCGCACTTATCCTTGACCGCATGTACTTCACGGACCGTGGCATCGAGGAACTGGAGAAGCGGCGCGGCGAGGAGGAGATCACCTTCGAGTGGCTCGCCGAGCAGCTGCGGACGTTCGTCGATCTGAACCCCGACTTCGAGGTGCCGGTGGAGCGGCTGGCCACCTGGCTGGCGCGGCTGGACGACGAGGACGACGCTTAAGCGGGCAGGGACGAACGGCGGGGCGCCTTCGGGCGCCCCTTTGTCATGTCTGCCAAATCGACTGTCATGTCTGCCAATCGACTGTCATGTCTGCCTGCCGACTGTCATGTCTGCCTGCCGACTCAGTCGCGCTCAGTCGCGGGGCCGCCGGAGGTCGCAGGCCAGTCCCAGCGTGCCGTGGGCCAGGAGCAACGTCCCCGCCGCGATCCAGCCGCCGCTGCGGCGGCGTACGCCCCAGGCGAGGAGGGGAAGACCGGTGGCCACCTGGGCCAGGGCGAGGGCACGGGCCGCGGGACCGGCCGCCCAGGGCAGCAAGGGGCCGAGGTGGCTGCCGTCGGCCGTGTCACGACCACCGGGCGGCTCGACCGGGCGTGCGCCGGGATGGTGCCGGGCCGCCTCGCGGAGGCGGTCGGCGGGTTCGCCGGGGGCGAGTCCGTCGGGCAGCAGGACGCCCACCCGCGTGAGGACCGCCAGCAGGCCGCGCATCCGGGCGCGGGCGTCGGCCGCCGGGTCCGGGCTCGTCAGATGGTCGAGGGCCTGCATGTCCAGGACCGGATCGAGGCCGAGGCGCGCGGCGAAGGTGCGCATGGCCTCTTCCTCCCCGGCCGGGGTGCCGTTTCTGAGCCAGACGTAGCCGACCGGGCGGCGGAAGCCGGCGGCGAGGGTGTAGCCGGCGCGGTCGGCGTCCCACCACAGGGCCAGGACGGGCCAGGGGGCGGCGACGGCCAGTGCCGTGGCCCAGCCGGTGACCACGCGGTCGACCGGTTCGCCGCCGTGCAGCCAGGGCCCGCCCTCGGGGACGAGGACGCTCCACTCCTCACCGGCCCCGGTGAGGAGCATGCGTTCGCGCAGCAGAGGGGCGACGGAGGCGACGGACGCGGGATCCGCGCGGCACAGCAGCAGGGCACCGGGGGCGGGACCGGCGGTCCGGCGACCGGCCGAGAACTCATCCGTCGACATGTTCACACGCTAGGGCAATTTGTCCGTTTTCGAGTGATGCGTGATCACTAGAACGAGTGTCTTGACTTTCCCTCGGTGCGATATATCGTGATCTCGCAAGACGCGATATGGCGTGTCGAGGAGGTCTGTCCATGTCCGAGTGGTCCGTCGCCGAGCCGAAGAAGCTCACTTTCGACGAGCCGGTGAGCGAGCTCCACGTGCGCATCGTCAACGGAACTGTGAACGTCGTGGGGACGGACGAGGGTTCCGCGCGCCTGGAGGTCTCCGAGCTCGAGGGGCCACCCCTGGTGGTCACCCAGCAGGACGGCACCCTGACGGTGGCGTACGAGGACCTGCCCTGGAAGGGCTTCCTGAAGTGGCTCGACCGCAAGGGCTGGCGGCGCAGGGCCGTGGTCTCCCTGGCCGTTCCGGTACGCACGCATGTGGAGGTGGGCGTGGTCAGTGCCGCGGCCATGGTTTCCAGAATCGACGGTCGCGCCGAAGTCAAGGGCGTCTCCGGGGACACGACCCTGGTGGGGCTCGGCGGGCCCGTGCGCGCGGACACCGTGTCGGGCAGCGTGGAGGCACAGGCCCTCAGCGGCGATCTGCGCTTCAACTCCGTCTCCGGGGACCTGACCGTGGTGGACGGTGCCGGCTCCTCGGTGCGGGCCGACTCCGTGAGCGGCTCGATGATCGTGGACCTCGACCCGGCCGGCCACCCCACCGAGGTCAGCCTGACCAGCGTCTCGGGCGAGATCGCCGTCCGGCTGCCGCATCCGGCGGACGCGGAGGTGGAGGCGAACACCGCGAGCGGGTCGGTCTCCAACGCCTTCGAGGACCTGCGGGTCGACGGTCAGTGGGGCGCCAAGCGGATCACCGGCCGGCTCGGCGCGGGCAACGGCAAGCTGCGGGCCACCACGGTCTCCGGCTCCATCGCCCTGCTGCGCCGGCCGCCCAGGGAGGACGAGCCCTGGGACGCGGAGCCCACCGCCGGAAGCTCACCGGGTGACCCGGCGGACGGCCCGCAGGGCGGTTCGGGAGACAATTCCGTTTCCGGCCCGGGCGAGGGAGCCACCAGCGCCCCGGCCGATGGCACGACCGACAAGAAGGTGCTCTGACATGCCCCCCGTCTTCGCACACGGCCGCCTGCGCCTGTACCTCCTGAAGCTGCTGGACGAGGCCCCGCGCCACGGCTACGAGGTGATCCGCCTGCTCGAGGAGCGCTTCCAGGGCCTGTACGCCCCGTCGGCGGGCACGGTCTATCCGCGCCTGGCCAAGCTGGAGGCCGAGGGCCTGGTCACGCACACCACCGAGGGCGGCCGCAAGGTCTACTCGATCACGGACGCGGGCCGCGCCGAACTGGCCGACCGCAGCGGTGAGCTGGCCGACCTCGAGCTGGAGATCCGGGAGTCGGTCGCCGAGCTCGCCGCCGAGATCCGGGCCGATGTGAGCGGTGCGGCGGGCGACCTGCGCCGGGAGATGCGGGCGGCGGCCAGCGAGGCCCGCCGGGGCACGAAGACCAGGGCGCGCGGTGAAGAGGCGGGCCTCTTCGGAGACTTCGGGGACTACGGCGACCAGGAGGCCTGGCGCGCCGCCAAGGAGGAGATGCGGCGCGTCAAGCAGGAGTGGAAGGAACAGGCCCGGCGCGCCAAGGACGAGAGCCGGCGCGCCCGCGAGGAGGCCCAGCGCGCCCGGCGCCAGGCGAAGGAGGCACAGGAGCGGGCCCGGGTCCAGGCGCAGGAGGAGGTCCAGCGCATCGCCCGACGGGTCCAGGAGCAGGTGCAGACCCACTTCGCACGGGGCGACTGGCCGACGGGTCTGCGCGAGGGCCTGAGCGAACTGGTCAAGGAGGTCAGCGAGTTCGGAAGGGATGCCGGAAAGGACTTCGGCAAGGAATTCGGGAAGGACTTCGGGAGGGACTTCGGCTACGGCCGCAACGGCACCGACCGGCCGGCACGGGAGCCCGACTACACCGGCACCCCGGAGGACTTCCCGGCCGACTACGCACCGGCCTGGGCCCACGAGGCCGCCACGGACTCGACCGGCGATCCGGCCCGCGACCTGGACCGCCTGCTCGACCGCTTCCGCGACGACATCCGCGACGCCGCCCGGGACCACGGCGTCACGGCCGAACAACTCCGCGACGCCCGCCGCCACCTGTCAGCGGCGGCGGCCCACATAGGGGCACTGCTGCGCGCACCGAAGGCCTGAGCGCACCCGCTTCCTCTGCCGGGGCTCCGGTCCAGCGGCTCCTCCAGGGGAAGCGGCCCTTCGTGCCGCGCCCTCCCCCGCTCAGCCCGCCTTGGCCTCGCCGTCCCCGTACAGCACGCGCGTCAGGGACTCGTGCGTCACCCCGTGATCGGCGAGAACCTCCGCGGGCACGCCCGGCCGGACGGTCAGGGCCATCAGGATGTGCTCGTCACCGATGTGCCGATCCCGCCGGGCGAGGGCGACACGCAGGGACTTCTCGAGGACCTCCTTGGCGGCCCGGCTGAAGGTCGTCCGGCGCCCCGACCACCAGCCCTTGTCCTTCCGGTCACCGGACATGGCGCCCACCCCGTGCACCTCCTCCACCCGGGCGACGATCTCCGACACGTCGATCCCCAGCCCGGCCAGCGCATCGGCCTCCGCCCGGGACAGCCCGGCACGCCGCCGCGCCTCCTCCAGGGCCCTCCGCACCGACTCCGTACGCTCACCGAGCCCGAGGGCCGCCAACGCGAAGGAACCCCGGCTGCCCTGCCGGTCCAGCACCGCCAGCAGCAGATGCTCGGCCTCGACACTCTGCGCCCCTGCCCCTTCGGCATGCTCGGACGCCCCCTTGACCACGTCTCGGGCGTCCTTGGTGAACCGCTCGAACATCAATGCCTCCCGTACTTCTTGTGCACGGCCTGCCTGCTCACACCGAGTTCGGTGGCGATCTCCTGCCACGACCAGCCTTGATTGCGCGCACTGCGCACCTGTACGGCCTCCAGCTGCTCCAGCAGCCGCCGCAGCGCGGCGACGGCCCGCAGCCCGACCCGGGGATCGCGATCACCCGCACGCTCGGCGAGATCCGTTGCTTCGGTCATGAAGTCAACCTACGTTGACACCCCCCTCATGTCAACCACAGTTGACACACCAACGGCCGGCCCGTAATCCGGACCGGCCGTGACCCGACACGAAGGCCTCAGGGATTGGTGAGCACGATCTTCCCGAACTGATCGCCCGACGCGAGCCGTTCGAAGCCCTCACGGGCCCGGTCCATCGGCAGCACCTCGTCGATGACGGGCCGCACCCCGGTGGCGGCGCAGAACGCCAGCAGATCCTCCAGCTCGTCCTTGGTCCCCATCGTCGACCCGACGACCTTGAGCTCCAGGAAGAAGATCCGGGTCAGCTCGGCGTGCGAGGGCCGGTCACCGCTGGTGGCACCCGAGATGACCAGCGTGCCGCCGGGCCGCAGCGACTTCACGGAATGCGACCACGTGGCAGCCCCGACGGTCTCGATGACGGCATCGACGCGCTGCGGCAGCCGCGCCCCCGACTCCAGCGCCTCCACGGCACCCAGCTCCACGGCCCGCTTCCGCTTGGCCTCGTCCCGGCTGGTGGCGAAGACCCGCAGCCCCGCGGCCTTGCCCAACACGATCGCGGCCGTGGCGACGCCACCCCCTGCCCCCTGCACGAGCACGGAGTCCCCGGGCCGCACCCCGGCGTTCGTGAACAGCATCCGATACGCCGTCAGCCAGGCGGTCGGCAGGCAGGCGGCCTCCTCGAAGGACAGCTCCTTGGGCTTCGGCAGGACGTTCCACGTCGGTACGGCGACCTGTTCGGCGAAGGTGCCCTGGTACCGCTCGGTGAGGATGGAACGGGGCTCGTTCGGCCCGACCCCGTGCCCGCTCTGTCCGATCACGGAGTGCAGGACGACCTCGTTGCCGTCCTCGTCGACGCCGGCGGCGTCACAGCCGAGGATCATCGGCAGCTTGTCCTCTGCGAGGCCGACGCCGCGCAGGGACCACAGGTCGTGGTGGTTGAGGGAGGCGGCCTTGACCTTGACGGTGCTCCAGCCGGGCCGGGCCTCGGGAGCCGGGCGCTCACCCAACTCCAGACCGGAGAGGGGCTGGTCGCGGTCGATTCGGGCGGCGTATACAGCGAACATGACCTTGACAATAGGGTCCACCACCGCCCGACGAAACCGTACGCCCCTGTGAGACACGCCCTCTTGTCAAGTACGGGCTGCGCCCACCCGGCTACGCGGCTACGCGGCCGCGCGCAGCAGATGGGCGCACCCGCAGTCGCCCACGGCGGGAAGGGGACGGGGCGGGGGGTGTCCGCCCGCAGCGGCTGGCGGAAACGCCCGACACCCCCGGCAACGGACCAGCTCGCCAGACCGAGGACGGACACCCCCCGGCGCGGCCCCGCCCCACAACGCACGAGCAGGCGCTACACCAGCCACCACTCCACCCGCACAGGCCGCCGCAGGCACCCCACCCACCGCCGGAGGCACCCGCAGGCACCCCACCGCCGGAGGCACCCGCCCCCACCCATCACCCGAACAGCCGACCACCCACGCAAAAAATGGCCCCGCCCAAACGGACGGGGCCATTCACCTCACGTCACCTCGGCTCACCTCACCGACGAGCCACACCCTCCGCCCGCGCGGCCGCGGCCACCGCCGCCGTCACCGCCGGGGCGACCCGCTCGTCGAAGGGCGACGGAATGACGTAGTCCGCCGCAAGATCGTCCCCGACCACGGACGCCAGCGCCTCCGCCGCCGCGAGCTTCATCCCCTCGGTGATCCGAGACGCCCGCACCTGCAGCGCCCCCGCGAAGATCCCCGGGAACGCCAGCACGTTGTTGATCTGGTTCGGGAAGTCCGACCGCCCGGTCGCCACGACGGCCGCGTACTTGTGCGCCACATCGGGGTGCACCTCAGGGTTCGGGTTGGCCATGGCGAACACGAACGCCCCGTCCGCCATGGACGCCACCGCGGCCTCCGGGACCGTACCGCCGGAAACCCCGATGAACACGTCGGCCCCGGCCAGCGCCGCCTCCAGCGACCCGGAGATCCCCGCCTTGTTCGTGAACCCGGCCAGCTCCCGCTTGACCGGCGTCAGGTCGTCCCGGTCCGCCGACACGACACCCTTGCGGTCAGCCACCGCGACATCCCCGATCCCGGCCTCGACCAGCATCTTCGCGATGGCGACACCCGCGGCACCCGCCCCGGAGATCACCGCCCGAAGATCCCCCAGCCCCCGCCCGCTCAGCCGCGCAGCGTTCCGCAGGGCCGCCAGCGTCACGACCGCCGTACCGTGCTGGTCGTCGTGGAAGACCGGGATGTCCAACCGCTCCTGCAGCTTCCGCTCGATCTCGAAGCACCGGGGCGCGGAGATGTCCTCCAGGTTCACCCCGCCGAAGGACGGCGCGAGCCGCACCACCGTTTCGACGATGTCGTCCACGTCCGTGCAGTCGAGCGCGATCGGCACCGCGTCCACGCCCCCGAACTGCTTGAACAGAATCGCCTTCCCCTCCATCACCGGAAGGGAGGCCGCGGGCCCGATGTCCCCGAGCCCGAGCACGGCCGTACCGTCCGTCACGACGGCGACCACCGACGACTTCCACGTGTAGTCGTGCACGAGGTCCGGCTGCTCGGCGATCGCGCTGCACACCTTCGCGACGCCGGGCGTGTACGCCAGGGACAGGTCGTCCTTGTCACGGACCGGCACCGTGGCCTGCACGGCCATCTTGCCGCCGCGATGCAGCGCGAAAGCGGGATCGAACGAGTCGAGGGGCTCCGCACCGCCCTCCTGACCCGTATGGTCCGCCTGGTCCGACCGACCCGCACGGTCCGTCGTTCCGCTGCCGCGAGGATTGACAATCTCCGCTGCCACTTCGTTTTACCCCTTAAGTCTTCATTGGTTGAGGGTGGCCACTCCTGGTTGAGGGGTGGGCGGGCACCGCGTACGGCCCTGAGTGGTGCTGTGTACGGGATACGTACGGGCACATACGCGACGGGCGCGCCGCACACGCGCCCTGAGCCCCGGATGAGGGGTGTAAAGAACCTTCTTACCGGACGGACCGCGCCGAGGACGAGTCCATAACGCGAAGGTCACATACCCGCGGCCCGACTCATCCCCCGATTTCAGGACAAGCACCAGCCAAAACCGGGACAACCCCCCAAGCGCCGACGAAGGCCGCACCGGAGTATCCGAATCGCGAGATACACCGAAGATCTTCCGGCCGGAAGGGGGGATTCCCGCAGAAGGTGCGGCCGTGATGTACCGGAGTGGTGTGGTTCGGGGGTCGCCCGTTATCCGATTTTGACATGGCTGGCCCCCTGAATGGCGCCGTCCGAATGGCAAGATGCCGTAATCACACGAGGTCGCGACACTCGAAGACGTGTGTTCTCGTCGACCCACGGCATCTGTCGAGCCCATCGGCAGGTGCCGGCCCCCGGCAGCGGCCGAATCCTTTCGGCCGCCGCCACACCCACCGGCAGCCGCCGAACCCCTCGGCAGCCGCCAGCCCCATCGGCAACTCCACCCATCCGCCGGAGGAACCCACCATGACCGCAAGCTCCACCCGTCGTACGACCGCCGCGCACTCCCGGCTAGCAGCGGTCGGTGCGATCGCGGTCGCAGGCGCGCTGATGCTCACCGGATGCGGTGACCAGACCAAGGACACCGGCTCGGGCAGCGAGACCGCGAAGACCACCGCGGCCCCGCTCGCCGACAAGCTGCCGCAGTCGATCCGTGACAAGGGCGTCATCAAGGTCGGTTCCGACATCGCGTACGCCCCGGTCGAGTTCAAGGACAGCTCCGGCAAGGTGGTCGGCATCGACCCGGACATCGCGGCCGCCATGGGCAAGCAGCTCGGCGTGCAGTTCCAGTTCGAGAACGGCACCTTCGACACCCTGATCACGGGCCTGCGTTCCAAGCGGTACGACATCGCCATGTCCGCGATGACCGACACCAAGGACCGCCAGGAGGGCATCGACTCCGACACCGGCAAGAAGGTCGGTGAGGGCGTCGACTTCGTGGACTACTTCACGGCCGGTGTCTCGATCTACACCAAGAAGGGCGACGACCAGGGCATCAAGACCTGGTCCGACCTGTGCGGCAAGAAGATCGTGCTGCAGCGCGGCACGGTCTCCGAGGACCTCGCCAAGGCCGAGTCGAAGAAGTGCCCGGCCGGCAAGAAGATCGCCATCGAGGCCTTCGACAACGACCAGCAGGCCCAGACCCGCCTGCGCGCGGGCGGCGCCGACGCCGGCTCCTCCGACTTCCCGGTCGCCGCGTACGCGGTGAAGACCTCCGGCGGCGGCAAGGACTTCCAGCTCGTCGGCGAGCAGGTCGAGGCGGCCCCGTACGGCATCGCGGTCGCCAAGGACCAGACGCAGCTGCGGGACGCTCTGAAGGCCGCGCTGGACGCGATCATCGACAACGGCGAGTACGACAAGATCCTTGAGAAGTGGGGCGTCACGGACGGCGCCGTGAAGGAAGCCACCATCAACGGCGGCAAGTGACCGCGACGCAGCGGCACTGAAAGGCAACACCCGTGACTGTTGACATCGACAAGACGACGGGCCCGGCCGACACGCCCCCGGCCGGGCCGGAGGCCATCAAGGCCATCCCGGTCCGGCACTACGGGCGGTACGTCTCCGCCGTCGTCGCGCTCGCCCTGCTGGGCGGCATCATCTACGCGTTCTCCCAGGGCAAGATCAACTGGGACGCGATCCCGGACTACTTCTTCGACGACCGTGTCCTCAGCGGCGTCGGCAAGACGCTGCTGATCACCGTCCTGTCCATGGTGATCGGCATCGTCGGCGGCATCATGCTGGCGGTGATGCGCCTGTCGAAGAACCCGGTGACCTCGGCGATCTCGTGGTTCTACATCTGGTTCTTCCGCGGCACGCCGGTCCTGGTGCAGCTGGTGGTCTGGTTCAACCTGGGCCTGGTCTTCGAGTACATCAACCTCGGCCCCGTCTACCGGGACGAGTGGTCGGACTTCATGACCCCGTTCCTGACGGCGCTGCTGGGCCTCGGCCTCAACGAGGCCGCGTACATGGCGGAGATCTGCCGCGCCGGTCTGCTCTCGGTGGACGAGGGCCAGACGGAGGCGGCGCACGCGCTGGGCATGAGCCACGCCAAGACGCTGCGCCGGATCGTCATCCCGCAGGCGATGCGCGTGATCGTGCCGCCGACGGGCAACGAGGTCATCAACATGCTGAAGACGACCTCGCTGGTCTCGGTCGTCCAGTTCTCCGAGCTGTTCCGCGTCGCCCAGGACATCGGCCAGACCTCCGGTGCCCCGGCCGAGATGCTGTTCCTGGCCGCGGCCTGGTACCTGCTGCTGACCTCGGTGTTCAGCGTCGGCCAGTACTACCTTGAGAGGTACTACGCCCGCGGCTCCAGCCGCCAGCTGCCGCCCACGCCGTGGCAGAAGGTGAAGGCCAACATGTTGTCCCTCGGCCGCCCGAAGGGAGGCATGGCATGACCGACAAGAGCACCAAGACGGACGGCCCCGTGAGGGACACGACCGTCCCCATGGTCAAGGCGGAGGGCGTCCACAAGTCCTTCGGTCCCGTCGAGGTCCTCAAGGGCATCGACCTGGAGGTGAAGTCCGGCGAGGTGTTCTGCCTCATCGGCCCCTCCGGCTCCGGCAAGTCGACCTTCCTGCGGTGCATCAACCACCTGGAGAAGATCAACGCCGGCCGCCTGTACGTCGACGGCGAGCTGGTGGGCTACCGCCAGAAGGGCGACAAGCTGTACGAGCTCAAGGACAGCGAGGTCGCGCTCAAGCGCCGGGACATCGGCATGGTCTTCCAGCGCTTCAACCTGTTCCCGCACATGACGGCCCTGGAGAACGTCATCGAGGCGCCGGTGCAGGTCAAGGGCGTGAGCAGGGGCCAGGCCAGGGAGCGGGCCCTGCAGCTCCTGGAGCGCGTGGGCCTGGCCGACAAGGCCGGGAACTACCCCTCGCAGCTGTCCGGCGGCCAGCAGCAGCGCGTGGCGATCGCCCGGGCCCTGGCGATGGACCCGAAGCTGATGCTGTTCGACGAGCCGACCTCGGCGCTCGACCCGGAGCTGGTCGGTGACGTCCTCGACGTCATGCGCGACCTGGCCGAGTCCGGCATGACGATGATCGTGGTCACCCACGAGATGGGCTTCGCCCGGGAGGTCGGCGACAGCCTGGTCTTCATGGACGGCGGCGTGGTGGTGGAATCCGGCCACCCGCGCGAGGTGCTGACCAACCCGCAGCACGAGCGGACGAAGTCGTTCCTGTCCAAGGTGCTGTGACAGAGTGCTGTGACAAGGTGCCGTGACGGTACGCACGCGAAGGGGCGGTACGGAGTCTCCGTACCGCCCCTTCGCGCTGCACCGCCTCGGGTCATTTCAGCGCCAGCAGCAACGTGTCGGAGGGCGAGCACCACACCGGCCGGACCTCGCCGAACCCCTGCTCGCGCAGCACGCGCGCGTGCCACGCCACCGAGGGCATGTCGCCCTCCGCGTGCTCGCCGTAGATCTCGAAACGGCGGGCGGTCGGCTCCGCCAGCACCGGGTCCTTGGCGGCGAGCTGCCACCACTCGGTCCAGTCGAGAGCGCCGTCCCGCCTGGCCTGTTCCATGCGGGCGTGCCGCTGGGCGCGCTCGGCCGCGTTGATCCGGGGCGTCGTCTCGTCGATCATGTGGTCCGCGTTCATGAAGACACCGCCGTCGCGGACCAGCTCCGCGATCCGGCCGTAGAGAGCCGCGAGGGGTGCACGGTGCAGCCAGTGCAGGGCGGTGGCGGTCAGGACGGCGTCGTACGCGTCGTACGGCAGCTTCGCAGGCCAGTCGGGGTCCTTGAGGTCGGCGGTGACCAGCGTGACCCGCTCGTCGCCCGCGAAGGTGCCCTCGGCGATGGCGAGCAGCGCGGGGTCCAGGTCGACACCGGTGCTGGTGGCCTCGGGGAACCGCTTGAGCAGCCGGGCCGTGATACTGCCCGTGCCGCACGCGAGGTCGAGCACGCGCGGGGCGGTGCCCACCAGGGCCTCCACCATGTCGAGCATGATCCGGAACCGTTCCTCGCGGTCGGGCAGGTACCACTCCTGCTGCCGGTCCCAGCTCTCCTGCCAGGCGTGCCAGTCGGCGGCAGCGGTGGTGTCCGCGTCCGTCATCGAGCCCCTCCCTCGCACCCATACGTAATACCCTGGAAGCGCGATCAGCTGTTACCTGACCGCAGGCACGACCATAGAGCCCCTCCGTAAGGACTACAAGTGGAACTGGCCTATTACTCGGATTACGCCGTACGTCTCGTCAACACCGAGGAACCGGCGCGGGGCAAGGACACCCTGACCTCGATCGAGGCCGTCCGCGACCTCTTCGGGGGCAACCAGTCGGCGGCTCGCCGCGCCACCGAGGCCGACGTGACACGGTTCCGCTCGGTCCGGGCCCGGCTGCGCGCTGTCTTCGAGGCGGCGGACTCGGGCGACGAGACACTCGCCGTGGACCTGCTGAACTCACTCCTGCTGGAGTTCCCGGTGAGCCCGCAGATCTCCGGCCACGACTTCCGGGACGACGACGGCCGCCCGCTGTGGCACATGCACCTGGCGGACCACCCGTCCAACGCGACCGCCGGCTACGCGGCCATCGCGGCGATGGGCCTGGCCTTCCACCTCACCGAGTACGGCGTGGACCGCCTGGGCCTGTGCGAGGCGGCCCCCTGCCGCAACGCCTACCTGGACACGTCCACGAACCGCTCCCGGCGCTACTGCTCGGACCGCTGCGCGACCCGCGCCAACGTGGCGGCCTACCGGGCCCGCAAGCGCCTGGAGGCGGCCCGGCCCGACCTGTCCGAGAAGACGGGCCTGGCCGCCGACAGCGCCCAGCCCAGCAGGGCCAGCGGCGAGCGCCGGCCGGGTTTGCGCGGCCGGTAGCGGAAGCGGACCCGGCCCAGTACCAGGTCGTCGGGGACGATCCCGTAGTCGGTGCTGTCGCCGCCGGCGTACGCGTTGTCGCCGAGCACCCACCAGCCGCCCTCGCGCCGCTCGGCGACCCGTTTGACCACGAGCAGGTCCTGCTGGAAGGGATGCCGCAGGACGATGACGTCACCGGGCCTGATCCGGGCCCCGTAGTGCACCAGCAGCCGGTCCCCGTGGTACAGCGTGGGCACCATGGACGGCCCGGTCACCTCGGCCACCCCGAAGGGCGCGGCGGCCCTCCCCCGCTCCGGCTCCTGCGACAGCTCCGGCCTCACCCGGCACCTCCCGGTCCGATCCTCCACCAGTCCCAGTCTGACCCCGGACTTTTGTCCTAAGCCCATGGGGGCACTCGCGAAAAGCGGTCGCCCAGGGAGTAATGTCCCCCCTGAGAAGACGATCACGAGGAAGGATTGCTTTATGCTGTCCCGCCTGTTCGCCCCCAGGGTCAAGGTCAGCGCGCACTGCGACCTGCCCTGCGGTGTGTACGACCCGGCCCAGGCCCGCATCGAGGCGGAGTCGGTGAAGGCCATCCAGGAGAAGATGGCCGGCAACGACGACCCGCACTTCCAGGCGCGTGCCACCACCATCAAGGAGCAGCGCGCGGAGCTCGCCAAGCACCACGTGTCCGTGCTGTGGAGCGACTACTTCAAGCCGCCGCACTTCGAGAAGTACCCGGAGCTGCACCAGCTGGTCAACGACACCCTGAAGGCGCTGTCCGCCGCCAAGGCGTCGACCGACCCGGCCACCGGCCAGAAGGCGCTGGACTACATCGCCCAGATCGACAAGATCTTCTGGGAGACCAAGAAGGCTTGATCTCGAATCATCCCCGTTGACCTGCAACTTCCTTGGTTGCGGTGTCTCCCGGTCCGCACCCGGTCCGCAGGCCGCCGAACTCGGCGTCCATCGCGGTCCGGGTGCGGTCTTCTTCGCCCCAACCAGCAGAAGAGCAGCGGCATCATGGCGCTCCTGGCCGAATACAGGTGCAGGGCCACACCGGCCCGCCGAGTCGTGGAGGTCTACGACGCCGACGCCTTTCTCGGCGACGACGCCATGGCCGCTGCCGGCAGTCAGGTGGTGGCCGGCAACGGCTATCACCTGTATCTCCGCAGTCTGCAGCCCGACATCGACGTTGAGGTCAGCATTCGCGTCTGGGACATCCCACCGGTCCCACCCACCGATGCCGAGGGCCATGTCCCCGTCAGCATCGAGTCGGACACCGGCATGCTCGTCGTCAACCAACTGGAATACGGCCCCGCGGGGGAAATGACCCTGCCCCGCCCCGGTGTCTACGAAGGCCACGCCTGGTGGGAGAACCGGCAGGCGACGGCCGACTATTACGCGACCACGCTCGATCACCCCACCGACGACACCTTCGAGGACCACCTCACCCGGGCGTGGAACAACTGCCCAGTCACCGAACGCTACGTCTTGGACCTGGCCTGGATCCGCGAACCCGAACCCGTCGACGACGAAGATCTGTAAGGCCTGGGCCAGTCCGCATGGAGGGGCCCGGCGGTCGCCTGCCCGGCGTTCAGTGGAACTGCGGCACGATCAGCCAGATCCCGTAGGCCACCACGGCCGCGCACGCGAGGAAGCACAGCCCGGCCTGCGCGAGGCCCACGGCCGGCGTTCCGCCGTCCTGCTCCCGGGCGCCCTCGAACCGGGCGAGGCCGAGGATCCCGAGCGCGAAGACGACGACCACGGCGACGGTGGCGCCGAGGCTCACCGCGGTGACCTGGCCGAGTGCGGTCCAGTCCAGCTGCATGTCCGGCTCTCTTTCGCTCAGGCGGCCGTGCCGACCTTGGCCGGCGGCTCGGTGCGGAGGGTGACCTCGTGGGTGTCGTTGACGTTGTGCGCGCCCACCGGGTTGCGGCGCGAGACAGCCACGATGCCGGCGGCGAGGGCCGCGCCGACCAGCGCGACGACCGCCGTACCGAGATCGCCGCCGTGCTGGATCACGCTCGCGGCGAGGCCGCCGACCAGCGCGGCGGCGGGCAGGGTGACCAGCCAGGCGATCACCATGCGGCCCGCGACGCCCCAGCGGACCTCCGCCAGGCGCCGGCCGAGCCCCGCGCCGAGGATGCTCCCCGAGGCGACCTGGGTGGTGGACAGGGCGAAGCCGAGGTGGGCGGAGGTGAGGATGACGGTCGTGGAGGCCGTCTCCGCGGCGAAGCCCTGCGGGGACTGGATCTCGGTGAGGCCCTTGCCCATGGTGCGGATGATCCGCCAGCCGCCGAGGTAGGTGCCGAGGCCGATGGCGATCCCCGCGGACGCGATCACCCACACCGGCGGCTCGGCGCCCGCGCCGAGCGCGCCCGCCGAGATCAGGGTCAGGGTGATGACGCCCATGGTCTTCTGCGCGTCGTTCGTGCCGTGGGCCAGGGAGACCAGGGAGGCCGAGGCGATCTGCCCGAGCCGGAAGCCCTTGGTCACCGACTCCTGCCGGGCCCGCTCGGTGAGCCGGTAGGCGAGGTAGGTGGCCACCAGCGCGGCGGCCCCGGCCACGATCGGCGAGGCCACGGCCGGGACCAGCACCTTCTCGACGACCTTGGCGAAGTGGACGCCGTGGCTGCCCGCCCCGACCCACACGGCTCCGATCAGCCCGCCGAACAGGGCGTGCGAGGAGCTCGACGGCAGCCCGAGCAGCCAGGTCAGCAGGTTCCACAGGATCGCCCCGACCAGCCCCGCGAAGATCATCCCCGGTGTGACGAGGGAGTCGTCGACGATGCCGCCGGAGATCGTCTTGGCGACCTCGGTGGACAGGAACGCGCCGACGACGTTGAGGACGGCACTCACCAGGACCGCCGTCCGGGGAACGAGCGCCCCGGTGGCGATGGAGGTCGCCATGGCGTTCGCCGTGTCGTGGAATCCGTTGGTGAAGTCGAAGGCCAGGGCTGTGACGATGACGACCGCCACGAGGAACGTGATGTGGTCCATTGATGAATGCAAACAGGGCGAGGTCAATGGGCGGCGAACCGGTGGCAAAGGCCGGTCCAGGTTCACGCAGGCGGCTGGTAGGAATGCTGTCCATGAGTATTCGCTGGACGTACGCGTTCATGGACCGGCCACATGATCTCTTCGGCGCGGCCTGCGCGTTCTGGACGGCCGTCACGGACACCCGGCTGTCGGAACTGCGGGGCGGGCGGGACGAGTTCGTGACCCTCCTGCCGGAGAGCGGGGCCGACGCCTGCGTGAAGGTCCAGGGAGCCGTCTCGGGCGACGGCGGCGCCCACCTCGATCTCGCCGTGGACGATGTACCGGAGTTCGTCGCCTCGGCCCTGCGACACGGCGCGGGGCTCGTCGCCGAGCAAGACGGGTTGTCCGTGTTGCGCTCACCCGCGGGCCAGTTGTTCTGCGCGGTGCCGTGGCACGGGGAGTCGGTGCGGCCGCCGGTGACGGGCGGCAGCCGGCTGGACCAGGTGTGCCTCGACATCCCGCCGTCCGCCTACGACACCGAAGTCGTCTTCTGGAGCGAGGTGCTGGCCGGCTGGGAGTCGCTGCCCGGCGCGCTCCCGGAGTTCCATGTCGTCAAGCCGCCGCCCGGTCTGCCCGTCCGGGTGCTCCTGCAACGCCTCGCCGAGGAACGCCCCCTCTCCGCGCACCTCGACCTCGCCTGCGCGGACATCTCGGCGACCCGGGCGCGGCACGAGGAGCTCGGCGCCGCGTTCGTGGGCGGCTTCGACAGCTGGACGGTGATGCGCGACCCGGCGGGCGGCACATACTGCCTGACGGGCCGGGACCCGGAGACGGGCGGGCTGCCGCGGGTGTGAGGGCGCGGCCGGCGGCTACCGGATCGTCGCGTATACGCACAGGACGACGGTGTCGTCCTCGGTGGCATCGGCGCTCGGGCAGGGCGTGGCGTCCTCGTCGGGGTCCAGGGGCTCGGGCGTCCGGTCCCACTCCGCCGGTTCCCTTCCGGACCTCGGCGGCTCGGCCGCGTCCTGCAACCAGAGGGAGAGATCGCCCCCGGCGACCACCACGGCCGCCCACGCGCCCACGGCATCCGGGCGGCAGCACAGGAGGAGCAGCGGGAGTGTGTCGTCCTCGGGGGCGCCCGGTCGGCCCCGGGGGCGGGGCCGTGAACGTGTCGCGCGGGCTGAGTCCGCCGCCCGCTCCCCCGCGCTCGCCCTGCCTCCGCCGCGCGCAGGGCGCAGGTCAGCCGCTGCGAAGAGACCCTGATCAGCCAGGCGCGCGGATGGTGGGCACCCCGGCCGAGGGCCACTGCCCCGCCGCCGCGAGCAGCGCCTCCTGCTACGGCGTCCTCGACGTCGGTCGTGCGGTGCGTCGGCGGATCGGACGGCTCAGACGCCGGGACGTCCGATCCGCAGCCGGTCCGGGATTCTCGACACGGCGTTCAGGAATTCTTCGCGGCGGACTTTCCGGACTCCTCGTCGGCCGTGCCGGTCCGGTCGGCCCGGGCGGCCCCGGCTTCCTCAGCCGCCTTGGCGGCCTTGTCTGCCTTGACGGCCTTGGCGTCCTGGTCGTCGTATGCCTCGCACTCGGGGTTGCGGCACGGGCCGGGCACCCACACCGGGACCCACGCGCCCAGCGTCTTGTGGCGCCGGACGACCGTCTCCACTGGCTGTCCGCAGACGGGACAGACGTGCTCATCGCTGCCCATGCCCTCAGGGTAGGCCCGGCGGCGGCTCAGCGCTTCCTGCTGTACGTACGGACGACGGCGCCGTTGCCGAAGCCGCGCACCCGCTCCAGGGTGAACTCCGTGACCGCGAAGCCGGAGCCGAACATCGGCATGCCCGTGCCGTAGACGATCGGGTACGTCTTGATGACGAGCTCGTCGATCTCGCCCAGCAGCTCGCCGGCGAGCTGCGAACCGCCGCACAGATAGATGTCGTACGCGCTGTCCTCCGCCTTCAGCTCGCGAACCTTGCCGACCAGGTCGTCGGAGACGATCTCGACGTTCGGGTCGGGCGACTCCTTCAGGGTGCGTGAGGCGACGTACTCGCGCAGATGGGCGTAGGGGCTGGTGATGCCCTCCTTCAGCGCGAGCTCGTAGCTGGCGCGGCCCTGGATGATCGTGTCGAAACGCTTGTTCGGCAGGTCGTCGAACCCGAAGGCCCGGCGGCCAAGGGTCGGTACGGCCTCCGGGTACTCCTCCCTGAAGAACGCGGAGTACTCCTCGTCGGCGAACGGGTACATGGCCGACGCGTCGCCGCCCGGGTCCCCGATGAAGCCGTCGATGGAGCAGGCGATGAAGTAGGTGAGCTTTCGCAAGCCGGTCTCTTTTCGTAGGCTGTCGGCCGTCCGCGCAACAACTCCAGTTGTAGTACTTCACTTGTAGTGGTCGCAAGGGGATTTCCGGAGACCGGGGAAAGTGGGAGAGGGGATTCCGTATGGCCGGCAACCCTGAGCGCCGGGCCGCGCTCGTCGACGCCGGGGTCGAGGTGCTCGCCCGCGAGGGGGCGCGCGGGCTGACGTTCCGCGCGGTGGACGCGGAGGCCGGGGTGCCCGTGGGCACGGCCTCCAACTACTTCACCGGGCGCGACGATCTGCTGCGCCAGATCGACGCCCGGCTGCACGAGCGGCTCGCGCCCGACCCCGAGGTGATCGCCGGGCTGATGACACGGCCGAAGGACCGCTCCCTGGTCGCCGCCTTCATGCACGACCTGATGACCCGCGCGACCCGCGACCGTACGGGCTATCTGGCCCTGCTGGAGATGCGCCTGGAGGCCAACCGGCGCCCCGATCTGCGGACTTCCTTCACCAAGTCGGTGCGTGCCGACCTGGAGGAGGGCATGGAGTTCCACCGGGCGGCCGGGCTGCCCGGCGGTGACGAGACCGTCGCCGTGCTCTATCTCGCGATGCTCGGGCTGCTGCTGGAGCACCTGACGCTGCCGGGCGTACTGGACGGCGTCCTGCCCGGGGTGAGCGTGCCGGACGGGCTGGTGGAGCGGATCGTGGCGGTGGTGGTGCCGGAGGCCTGACAGCGGCTGCCCGCTGGGCCCTGTCGTCAAACTCCCGTCGTCCGCCCGGAGGGCGGGCTCCGCGGCGTCAGGTGCGTGCTCTCGGCGTGCCGGGACTTGGCCCACGTACTGGATGTACTTGGGCCGGGGCCCGGTGCGGCGAGAGTGCGTGCATGGCGTCGCGGAGCAGGCGGGAGTTCGACGACAGGGCCTAGGAGGCCGTGCGGCCCCGGGGTTCGCGCCACATCGGCCACATCCGCGGGCCGTCCGGCAGTTCGAGAGGGGTGCCGGCGAGTTCGAAGCCGAGCCGCTCGTACAGCTTGCGGCTGCGGGCGTTGCTCGCCTCCAGGTAGGCGGGCAGCCCCTCGCGGTCGCAGCGGTCGAGGACCGACTCGATGAGCGCGGTGCCGAGGCCCTCACCCTGGCGCTGCGGGGCCACGGCGATCATCCACAGGTACTCGTGGGCGCGTCCGGCGGGGTGGACGCCGGCCGTCAGGCTGCCGATCAGCTCCACGCGCTCGTTGCCGGGGTCGACGGTCTCGCGCACCCGGGCGGGACCGTCGTCGGCCTCGTCCTCGTCGTGGTCCTCCGCCGGCACGGACAGCCACAGTGCGCAGGCCGAACCGTCCTCGGTGACGTCGACGCGGCCGTCGGCGAGCACGATGTCGGTGAAGGCGCCCATGAGTTTCGGATGGGTCGTACGGCGGTGCTCCTCGCCGGGGAAGACCCAGCAGCTGACCGGGTCGTTGTGGAAGGCCGCGTCCAGCAGCCGGACGACCAGCTCCCGGTCGTCCTCACCCGCCGTCCGGATCGCCACACCCATGTCCCCGCCCCTTCGTCCGTCTCAACCGGCTTTGATCGTAAGGCCGTTGAAGCCTATCCGGCGGCTGCGCCAAGAGGCTCGGCGGGATACCGCCGATACGGAGGAGGGAAACGGAAGGCGGAAAACGGGAGGCGGGTACCGAGGGGGGAGAAACAGGGCGGGCCCCGCACACCGTGGGGCAGTGCGGGACCCGCCGGGCCGGAGCCCCGGTGGCCGCGCGGGGTCAGGAGCCGCACGGCCCCGGGGGCTCCGGGATCGGCCAGACCCCGGGGGCTCCGGAGTCTGGCCGGTGCTCAGGTGCTGCGCCGGGTCACGAACTCGGCCAGGGCCAGCAGGCCGCCCGCCGCCTCCGGGTCGGGCACCGCGCGGGCCAATTGCTGCATCGCCCGGGCCATCCGGTCGGCCGCCTGGCCCTGGGCCCAGTCCCGGCCGCCCGCCCGCTCCACGGTCAGGGCCATGTACTCCAGGTCCTCCTTCTCACCAGAGGCTTCGTACAGCGCGGCGAGTTCCGCCGCGGCCGGGGTGCCGGAGACGAGCGCGGCGACCACCGGCAGGGACTTCTTGCGGGCGGCCAGGTCCGCGCCGGCCGGCTTGCCGGTGCGGCGCGGGTCACCCCATATGCCGATGACGTCGTCGATGAGCTGGAAGGCGAGCCCGGCCTCCCGGCCGAACGCGTCCAGCGCCGTCACGTCCGCCTCCTCGGCGCCCGCGTACAGCGCGCCGGTCGCGCAGGCGCAGCCCAGCAGCGCACCCGTCTTGGCCTCGGCCATGGCGAGCGTCTGGTCGAGGGTGACCTCACCGGGGCGGCACCGTTCCATGGCGGTGTCCGCGTGCTGCCCGGCGCACAGTTCGACGACACAGTCGGCGAGCCGGGCGGCGGCGGCCCGGGCGGCCGGGTGCGGGTCCTCGGCGAGGAGCCGCAGGGCCAGCGCCTGGAGGGCGTCCCCCGCGAGGATCGCGTCGGCGTCGCCGAACACGGTCCACGCCGTGGGCCGGTGGCGCCGGGTGGTGTCCCGGTCCATCACGTCGTCGTGCAGCAACGTGAAGTTGTGGACGAGTTCCACCGCGGCGGCCGCCCGTACGGCCGCCTCCCGGGCCTCGGGTCCGCCGAGGGCGGCGGACGCGGCGAGGACGAGCGCCGGGCGGATCGCCTTGCCCGAACTGCCGCCCTCCGCCGGGGTGCCGTCCGCGTGCTCCCAGCCGAAGTGGTACAGCGCGACCCGGCGCATCGGCCCGGGCAGCGACCCCAGCGCGTCCCGCAGCACCGGGTCGACCGCCGCCCGGGCCCGCGCCAGGAGCAGCTCCGCCTCGTGCCCGTCGGTCGGCCCCGGCCGGCTGTCCCGCTGCCTCCCGATGGGCCTCCGCCTTTCCAGCGCCCCGGCCGGCCGGCGGATCTCGGCGCCGGGCTGCCGGGGCTGCGTAGTGAACTCCGTCAGGGACTCACCCATGGGACCACCTCGGAGAAGGAGCGGACCGTGGCGCTCGTGCCGCCGCCGGGTGCGTACCCCCAGGGTGTACCCGCCCCGGCGGGCGGGGATGCGGCGCACCCGCCGGGAGCGTCACCGCCAGCGGCCGATCTCGACGTTCTCCAGGACACCGAGCGCGTCCGGTACCAGGACCGCGGCCGAGTAGTAGGTCGTGACCAGGTACTTGATGATGGCCTGTTCGTTGATGCCCATGAAGCGCACCGACAGGCTCGGCTCGATCTCGTCCGGGATCCCGGCGGCCCGCAGACCGATGACGCCCTGGTCCTCCTCGCCGGTACGCATCGCGATGATCGAGGACGTTCGGGCGTCCGTCACCGGGATCTTGTTGCACGGGAAGATCGGCACACCGCGCCAGGTGGGGATGCGGTTGCCGCCGATGTCGATGGTCTCGGGCACGAGTCCGCGCTTGTTGAGCTCGCGGCCGAAGGCGGCGATCGCGCGCGGGTGGGCGAGGAACAGCTTGGTGCCGCGGCGCCTGCTGAGCAGCTCGTCCATGTCGTCGGGGCCGGGCACGCCGTCGTGCGGCTGGATCCGCTGGTCGTACTCGCAGTTGTGCAGCAGACCGAAGTCGCGGTTGTTGATGAGCTCGTGCTCCTGGCGCTCCTTCAGCGCCTCGACCGTCAGCCGGATCTGCTGCTCGGTCTGGTTCATGGGCTGGTTGTAGAGGTCGGCCACGCGCGTGTGGATGCGCAACACGGTCTGGGCCACGCTCAGTTCGTACTCACGGGGCCTCGCCTCGTAGTCGACGAAGGTGTGCGGGATGTCCGGCTCGCCGGAGTGGCCCGCCGCGAGGTCGATCTCCTTCTCGCCGTACTTGTTGGTGGGCTGCTCGGGGGCCGAGCGGCGCTGTTCGAGCTGCTCGCGCAGGGAGTCGGAGCGCTCCGCGACCTGCTCGACGTGGTCGCGGGACAGCACGAGCACCGTGCAGGCGGTGAGCGCGCGGGCCGTGTACTCCCAGATGGCGTCCTCGTCGAGGAGCGCCCGGTCGCCGAAGTAGGCGCCGTCGGCGAGGACTCCGAGGGACTCGTCGTCCCCGTAGGGTCCCGTGCCGATCTTCTCCACCCTGCCGTGCGCCAGCAGATACACCTCGTCGTTCTGGCTGCCGAACGAGGCGATCAGCTCCCCCGGGGCGAACCAGCGCTGCTCGCAGCGCCGGGCCAGTTCCGAGAGCACCTCCTCGTCCTCGTACGACCGCAGCGCCGGCAGCTCCCCCAGCTCGCCGGGGATGATCTCGACGCGGTCGCCGGTCTTCACGAACGTCATCCGTCCGTCGCCCACGGCGTACGTCAGCCGTCGGTTCACCCGGTACGTACCGCCCTGGATGTCCACCCAGGGCAGCATGCGCAGCAGCCAGCGCGAGCTGATCTCCTGCATCTGCGGCACGGACTTGGTCGTGGTGGCCAGGTTCCGCGCGGCCTCCGTGCCGAGGCTCTGCTGCGGCCTGGCCTCCTCCGTGCGGACCTCTTCGCCTACCGACATAGAGAATTGCCCTCCCAGTCATGCCCCGCGCCATCTGCGTCGGGCATCGATGTGCACGCACAAGCCTTTCTCACGCGGCGTGCTCGTGCTATTACCCGAAAGGGCGGGAATGGATCTTCGACGGGTTGGGCACACATGGGCATCCCGTCCGGCCGCGTCCGCGCGTACGGGCCTCGTGCGGACCTTGTCCGGATCGCATCGCACACGGCCCGAACGAGTAGTTCAAGGGGCTCCGATTCGGTACAAGCAGCGGTACGAGGCGGCTGCGACGGGCGGCCGCGCAGTACGAAGGAGGCGGTCATGGCCTCACCCATGTCCGCGAACGCATTCCTGAAGGCGCTGAGGGCGGAGGACCTCACCGTCGTCGAGGTCGGCGACTGGCGTAATCACAACCGCAACCACAAGGGACCGTGGGGCCCGGTCCACGGCGTGATGATCCACCACACCGTGACCAAGGGCAGCGCCCGGACCGTGGAGATCTGCCGCAAGGGCTACGCGGACCTGCCCGGGCCGCTGTGCCACGGGGTCATCACCAAGGACGGCAGAGTCCACCTCGTCGGCTACGGCCGCGCCAACCACGCCGGGCTCGGTGACGACGACGTGCTGCGCGCGGTGATCGCGGAGAAGCGGCTGCCGTCCGACAACGAGAAGAACACCGACGGCAACCGGCACTTCTACGGCTTAGAGTGCGAGAACCTGGGCGACGGCCTGGACCCTTGGCCCGCGGTCCAGCTGGAGGCGATCGAGAGAGCGGCCGCCGCGGTCTGCCGCCACCACGGCTGGACGGAGCGGTCGGTGATCGGGCACCTGGAGTGGCAGCCGGGAAAGGTCGACCCGCGCGGGTTCACGATGGCGGCGATGCGGGAGCGGATCCGCGACCGGCTGAGGTGACCGGTCGGCCTGGCCGGTCGCGTGACCGGCTGAAGTGACCGGTTGTTCGACAATGGGGCCGTGACCAGCCTGGACGCCCTCCGCCCCCGCCTGCCCTCCCCGCTGCAGGAGGTGCGGGACGACCGCTTCGAGCGGCGCGGGGTCCGCCTGCTGCTGAAGCGGGACGACCTGATCCACCCGGAGCTGATCGGCAACAAGTGGCGCAAGCTGGCGCCCAACCTCTCGGCGGCCGCCGGGCGCCCGGTCGTCACCTTCGGCGGCGCGTACTCCGACCATTTGCGCGCCACGGCCGCCGCCGGCCGCCTCCTCGGCCTGCCCACGATCGGCGTGGTGCGTGGTGAGGAGCTGGCGGACCGCCCCCTGAACCCCTCCCTGGCCCGCTGCGTCGCCGACGGCATGCGGCTGCACTTCGTCGACCGGGCGACGTACCGCAGGAAGGCGGAGCCGCAGACCCGGGCGGTGGTACTGCGGGCGGCGGGCGCGGAGGACGCGTACGTCGTGCCCGAGGGCGGCAGCAATGCGCCGGCTGTACGGGGATGCCGTGCGCTTGGTGAGGAGTTGCGCGGGCGCGCGGATGTCGTCGCTGTCCCCTGCGGAACGGGTGGGACGTTGGCGGGGCTGGCAGCCGGACTGGGGCCGGGGCAGCGGGTCTTGGGTGTACCGGTACTCAAAGGGGGCTTCCTGGAGGCCGAGATACGCCGGCTCCAAGAGGCCGCCTTCGGCGGACCGCGCGGTGCGTGGGCCCTCGACGAACGGTTCCACTTCGGCGGGTACGGCCGTACGACGCCCGAACTCCATTCCTTCGCCGAGGACTTCGAGGCTCGGCATGGGCTGGGGGTCGAACGTCTCTATGTGGCCAAGATGTTGTTCGGGCTTGTGGCCCTGGTGGAGGAAGGGGCGTTCGCGAAGGGGGCGACGGTGGCTGCCGTGATCACCGGAGCGCCCTTTACCGGGTGATCAGCGGGTCTTGCGGCCGAACTTGCGCTTGGGCTTGTTCTTGGCAAGGAGCTTCTGGGCCTTGAACTTCTTGCCCATGGCTGTGTACGCGGCGGCGAGTGAGCGGGTCGTGAGCAGCGTGTCGGGGTGGTCGTCGCCCAGGACGCGGCGCTGGCGGCTCAGGGTGTCTTCCAGAAGTTGGGCGGCCTGCGCATGGGCACGGAGTCCGCCCAAGGTGACGGCGAGGCCGTGGGCAGACCTGAGCGTGCCTTGATGATCGTCGCCGAGAATGCGGCGCCGACGCTCCAGCGTGTCCTCGAGCAGGGGGCGCGACTCGCTGAAGCGGCCCAACACACGCAGATCCGCGGCGAGGTTGTGGGCGGACATGAGCGTGTCGGGATGATCGTCGCCGAGAATGCGGCGCCGACGCTCGAGCGTGTCCTCATGCAAGGCGCGTGACTCGCTGAAGCGGCCCAACGCATGCAGATTGGTGGCAAGGTTGTGGGCGGACGTGAGCGCGTCGGGATGATCGTCGCCGAACAGTCGGCGCAGACGCTCCAGCGTGTTCTCGTCCAGTCGACGCGCCTCCTCGTGCGCACCCATTTCGTACAGCACGGCGGCCAAACCGTGTGCAGCATCCAACGTGTCGGGATGCTCGTCGCCGAGTACACGACGACTGCGCTCCAGAGTTCCCTCGGCCAGTCTGCGCGCCGCCGCAGCCTCACCGAGCCTCGCCAGGACATTCGCCACGGTGATGGATGTTCTCAAGGTGGTGGGGTGGTCATCCCCGAGCACACCGCGGCAGCGTGCGAGGGCGTCCTCACCTACGGTGCGGGCCCTGGTGAGTTCCCCCACCGCCATCAGTCCAGCGGCCAGGTTGTGAGCGGAAAGCAGGGTGTCCGGGTGATCCTCCCCGAGCTTGCGGCAGCGGCGCGCCAGAATGTCCTCCTGAATACGCAACGATTCCGCGAATTGGCCGAGCCGACCGAGAATCGCCCCGAGATCGTTCGCGGAGTGAAGCGTGTCGGGGTGGTCGTCCCCGAGAATGCGGCGGCGGCGCGCAAGAGCGTCCTCGATGATGGGCCAGGCACCCAGAACATCACCACAGTCGGATGTCGCATGGCCGAGATACTGCATGCACGTCAGGACATCGGGATGGTCGGGCCCCAGCTGACCGGTCCACTCCTCGCGCAAAACGGAGGCAAGCTCCACGGCGTTCCTGGGCCGGCCGCTGCGAATGAGAAAGTGCACCGCACCCACCAGCGTCCTCCGCAGCTCAGGAAGACCGGCGAGGTCGAGATGCGGCGCCGTCAGGTGGGACGCAAGGCTTGCCCAGACAGGCCAGTTGGCCGGATTCTGCGGTTCCCCCGGCGTCACCCCGGCCAGCACAGCCGCCACGTCGTCATGGATCGCCCGCACCCGCCCCGGCTCCGTATGGTCCCGCAACACCGCCTGAGTCAGCCGATGCACCTGGAACGCCTCATGGTCGATCCGGGCCAGCCCGAAGCGGCTCAGCTGCTTCAGCGCGGCCTGGGCCCACATCAGGTCGTCGGGATCGCCGGGCAGCGTCCCCAGGCGCGGACGCGCATCCTCCAGCCAGGCCGTGGGGATCGGTTCCGGCCCCAGGAACGCCGCCAGCCGCAGCAGCGCCACCGCTTCGGGGTGGTCGTCGCCCAGGCGCTCCGTGGCGATGGTGACGCTGGCCGCCAGCGGGGCCGGATAGCCCGGCGCCTCCCCTTCCTGCAGGATCCGTGCCGTGCTGTCGCTCAGCAGCCGCCGGTACCGCTCGACCGTCATGCCGTTGCCGATGACCCCGGCCGCCTGCGCGAGGGCCAGCGGAAGATCCCCCAGGTCCTTCGCCAGCACCTCCGCCTGCTCCAGGGCGATGCCGTGCTCGCCGAGGTAGGCGAGGGAGTCGGCCCGGGTGAACACGTCGAGGCCCATCGTGCGGGCGGTGCCCCGCCAGTTGGGATTGCGGGAGGTGATCAGCACGTGGCCGGGGCCCTCCGGCAGCCAGCGCTCCAGCTGCTCCGGCTCCTCCGCGTTGTCGAGGATGATCAGCCACCGGGACCGGGTGCGCAGGTGCTGCAGCAGCGTACGGGCGTTGTGCTCGGCGCTCGCCTCGGCGCTCGCGAGGCCGAGGCGGTCGGCCAGCTCGGTGTAGTGGACCGGGAGCTGGTCCGTCTGCTCCGCGTCGATCCACCACACCAGGTCGTACTGGCCCGCGAAGCGGTGGGCGTACTCCAGCGCGATCTGGGTCTTGCCGATGCCGCCCATGCCGTGCAGCGCGTACACCACACTGTGCCGGCCGGCGAGCAGGTTCTCCCGGAGGGAGACGATCACCGCCTCGCGGCCCGAGAAGTCGGCGTTCCGCCGTCGTACGTTCCACATCTCGGGCCGCTCGGTCGTTCCGGGCAGCCGGGGCCCCTCGTCGCCGGGCACCGGCGGCGCCGTGGGCGCGTCCCCCGGGAACGGTGGCGGGGCGTCCGGGCGTACCCCGCCGTTCACCGCCTTCCGCAGGGCCGCCAGCGCGGCCGGCTCGGCCAGCCCGTGGAGGTCCGTGCGCACCTTGGCGGCGAGCAGGGGTGGCAGGTCGGTGTTGGCGAGGGGTTCCAGCGCGAGCGGGATGATGTGGTCCCGGCGGGCGAGGGTGGCGGTCCGCTCCTCGGCCGTCCACCGCCCGGGTTCGAAGTACGACGTGGACAGCAGCGCGACGACCGCGTCCGCCTCGGCCAGCCCCTGGTCCATGCGCGCCACGAAGTCGTCGCCCGCGCGCCAGTCCCACACGTCGAGCAGGGCACGGTGACCCGCCTGTTCGAGATGCCAGGCCACCCACTCCGCCCAGGGGCGGTCCGGGCCCGCGTAACTGATGAAGAACCGTTGTGCGGCGTCGGCCACCGGACCCCCCGAGCTACCAAGTCTCTTGCGTAACAGGTCAATGATCCCCCGTCGGGCGCCCCCACGGACCCGAACGTCTCGCACCCGATCGCCTCGCACCCGATCGCCTCGGACTCGACCGTCTCGGAGTCGATCGCCTCGGGCCCGAACGCCTCACCCGGCCTCCCGGTACGCCGCCGCCTCCTCCAGGTCCAGCCTGCGCAGCAGGGTGCGCAGCATCTCGTCGTCGATGTAGCGGGCGTCCCGGAGCTTGACGAACACCTCGCGTTCCGCGCTGATCACCTCGCGCGACAGCCGCCGGTAGGTGTCGTCGACGGTTTCCCCGGTGACTGGGTTGGCCTGGCCGAGGCGTTCCCAGACGGCGTTGCGGCGGCGTTCCACGACGGTGCGCAGGCGGTCGGCGAGCGGGGAGGGGAGGGCGTTGCGCTCGTCGGAGAGGAGCTCGTCCAGGCGCTGCTCGGCGGCCCGGGAGGCCTGGGCCTGGGCGTTGGCCTCCGCGAGCGTCTCGGTCTGGGTGTCGTGCGCGGGGAACTTCAGCAGGCGGATCAGCGGGGGCAGGGTGAGGCCCTGCACGACCAGCGTGCCGATGACCGTCGTGAAGGTCAGGAAGAGGAGCAGGTTGCGCTGGGGAAACGGCTCGTCGCCGTCGTGCAGGGTGAGCGGGATCGAGAAGGCGATGGCCAGGGAGACCACGCCGCGCATCCCGGCCCAGCCGATGACGAACGGTCCCTTCCAGGTCGGGTTCGCCTCGCGTGCCCTGATCCTGGCCGAGACCATCCGCGGCAGGAAGGTCGCCGGGTACACCCACACGAACCGGGCCGCGACGACCACCAGGAACACGGCCAGCGCGTACCAGGCGGCGTCGGCGCCCTCGTACTCCCCGAGACCCCTGAGGACGATCGGCAGTTGCAGTCCGATCAGCGCGAACACGGCTGATTCCAGGACAAAGGCGACCATCTTCCACACGGCCCCCTCCTGGAGGCGGGTGGCGAAGTCGACCTCCCACGCGCGGTGTCCGAGGTACAGGGCGACGACCACGACCGCGAGGACGCCGGAGGCGTGCACCTGCTCGGCGACGGCGTACGCGGCGAACGGGATCAGCAGCGAAAGCGTGTTCTGCAGCAGGGCTTCCTTGACGTGCGTGCGCAGCCAGTGGAGCGGCACCATGAGCACCAGCCCGACCCCGACCCCGCCGATCGCCGCGATCAGGAACTCGGCGACTCCCCCGGCCCAGGTGGCGCCCTCGCCGACCGCGGCCGCCAGGGCCACCTTGTAGGCGGTGATCGCGGTGGCGTCGTTGAACAGGGACTCGCCCTGCAGGATCGTCGTGACCCGCGACGGCAGCCCGAGCCGGCGCGCCACGGCCGTCGCCGCGACCGCGTCCGGCGGCGCCACCACCGCGCCGAACACCAGCGCCGCGGTCAGCGGCAGGTCCGGCACGATCACGTACAGCGCCCAGCCGACGGCGAAGGTCGCGAACAGCACGTACCCCACCGACAGCAGTGCGACGGGCCGAAGTTGCGCGCGCAGGTCGAGGTAGGAGCTGTCGGTGGCCGCCGTGTACAGCAGCGGAGGCAGCAGGAGCGGCAGGACGATGTGCGGGTCGAGGGTGTAGTCGGGCACCCCGGGGACGTAGCTGATCACCAGGCCCGCCGCGACCAGCAGCAGCGGCGCCGGCACCGGGGTGCGTCGCGCCGCCGCGGCGATCGCGGCACTGCCCGCTGCCAGCAACAGCAGCGGCATCACATCCATCGCCCTCGCCCGCCCCTCTTTTTCCGCGCGGCCATCCGCACGCCCGTCGTAACCTGGCAATCATGAAACAGTGCACGCACGCCGAGGCGCTGCCGCATCCGGAACCCGAGCCGCTCAGCGAGAGCTGTCCGGAGTGTCTGCGGGACGGCACGGACCCGGTGCAGCTGCGGCTCTGCCTCAGCTGCGGTCGCGTCGGCTGCTGCGACTCCTCGCCGGGACGGCACGCCACGGAGCACCACAAGGAATCCGGTCACCCGGTGATGCGGACCTTCGAGCCCGGTGAGACCTGGCGCTGGTGCTTCGTCGACCACGTCCTCGTGTGACGCCGTGCGACCCTGGTTCCGGACGAACCGTGCGACCCTGGATCCGGACGGCGGTGCGACCCTGGATCCGGACGGCGGTGCGACCCTGGATCCGGACGGTTCGACGGCCTGACGTCTGGGTACGTCAACCCGGCGCCCCCTCTTCCCATTTGGTCTCGCAGACCCCCTAGACACGGAGCGTGTCCGGAGTTTTACTGTGAGTGACGACAAGGGGTCGGGGTCCCGGGGACAGGAACGCTGAGAGCGCGATAGCGTCACCGCTGAACCACGTATCGCGTTACCCCGGGGGCGACCCCCGGCCCTGAAACGCTTGTACCACCATGGAGGTGAGGGTGTCCCAGATCGCAGGCGAGCCCGCGACCCAGGACTTCGTCGAAGTCCGGCTGCCGGCCGCGGGTGCCTACCTGTCGGTGCTGCGTACGGCCACGGCCGGCCTCGCGGCCCGTTTGGACTTCACCCTCGACGAGATCGAGGACCTGCGCATCGCGGTGGACGAGGCCTGCGCGATCCTGCTCCAGCAGGCCGTGCCCGGCTCGGTGCTCAGCTGCGTCTTCCGGCTCGTCGACGACTCACTCGAGGTCACCGTCTCGGCGCCGACCACGGATGGTCACGCCCCCTCGCGGGACACCTTCGCCTGGACCGTCCTGTCCGCCCTGGCGGGCAAGGTCTCCTCCGCCGTGGACGAGGACAAAACCGTTTCGATCAGCCTCTACAAGCAGCGCGGCGCGGGACCCGGGCCGGCGTGAGGAACGGGGACGGGCCGGTGCGGGACGAAGAGCGCGGCACACGGGAGCTGCCGGCAGACGGCACGGGCGCGAGCGCGAGCGCAAGCGGCCCGGGCGGATCCCGGCACATGGCGGACGGCATCGACGGCATCCCCGAGCAGGCCCGGCCGCATCCGGAGGACGACCCCACACAGGCCGTCCCGGGCGGCGGGCAGCGGAATCGGACGGACGCCGTGCGCAACGCGCCTCCGGGAGGGCGTACCGAGGTCTCCCCCGTCCAGGGGGGTCCCCCCACTCACGCGCAGCCGAGGGTGGCGGAGGAGGCGAGGGCTCGGGGAAGGGCGACGGGCGGGACGATGAGCGAGCACGAGCGACACTCCGAGGACGAGGCGCTGAGGGCGCACAGTGCGCAGAACACGTCGCACGGCCCTCAGGACCGCAGCGAGGCACGCGCCATGTTCCTCAAGCTGCGCCAGCTGGAGCAGGGCAGCCCGGAGTACGCGGAGCTGCGCAACCAGCTGGTCCGTATGCACCTGCCGCTCGTCGAGCACCTCGCGCGCCGCTTCCGCAACCGCGGCGAGCCGCTGGACGACCTCACCCAGGTCGCCACCATCGGGCTGATCAAGTCCGTCGACCGCTTCGACCCGGACCGCGGCGTGGAGTTCTCGACGTACGCGACCCCGACGGTCGTCGGCGAGATCAAGCGGCACTTCCGCGACAAGGGCTGGGCGGTACGGGTGCCCAGGCGCCTGCAGGAGCTGCGCCTGTCGCTGACGACGGCCACGGCGGAGCTCTCGCAGCTGCACGGCCGCTCCCCCACGGTCCACGAACTCGCCGAGAAGCTCGCCATCTCGGAGGAGGAGGTCCTGGAGGGCCTGGAGTCCGCCAACGCGTACTCCACGCTGTCCCTGGACGTCCCCGACACCGACGACGAGTCCCCGGCGGTCGCGGACACCCTCGGCGCCGAGGACGAGGCGCTGGAGGGCGTGGAGTACCGGGAGTCGCTCAAGCCCCTGCTGGAGGACCTGCCGCCGCGCGAGAAGCGGATCCTGCTGCTGCGGTTCTTCGGCAACATGACCCAGTCGCAGATCGCGCAGGAGGTCGGCATCTCGCAGATGCACGTCTCGCGGCTGCTGGCCCGGACGCTGGCCCAGCTGCGGGAGAAGCTGCTGGTCGAGGAGTGACCCCTCCGGTAACCCCCAGAGGCTACTTCTGCGCGTTGCCGGGTCCTCGGATCCCGAGGGCCCGGGTCGTCTCGCCGTTGATGAGCAGGACGAGCGCCGTGACGGCCACGACGGCGAGCCCGATCCCCGCCGGGATCGAGATGCTGTCGGCCCGCAGCAGGTTGTAGGCCACCGGCAGCGCCATGAGCTGCGTGATGACGGCCGGGCCGCGGCTCCAGCTGCGGCGGGCCAGCAGCCCGCGCGCGGCGAGCAGCGGCAGCAGCGCCAGCACGATCAGTGTGATGCCCCCGGTCACGGCCTGCTGCCGGTCGTCCGGATGACCCGTGACACCGAGGACGAGCATCCACACCCCGCCGGCCACCAGCGCGAGCCCCTCCAGGGCGGCGAGTGCCGCCGCGTACGTCAGGCGCCGCGGGCGGGGGCCGGTGGTGTCCGGGGTGGCGGGGGTCTGCTCACTGCTCACTCCTGCAGGGTAGCCCTCCCCCCGTACGCTCCCCGTGTCGAGGTTCACCCCGTGATCTCTTACCGGATCCCTACCTCGCCCTGTGCCCGGTACCGCCCAGTAGGTACTCTGCAACCCATGCGTGCACTTCTCGTGGTCAATCCGGCGGCAACCACCACAAGTGCGCGCACGCGCGACGTTTTGATCCACGCGCTGGCGAGCGAGATGAAGCTCGAGGCGGTCACCACCGAGTACCGCGGCCACGCCCGCGACCTTGGCCGGCACGCGGCGGACAGCGCGGACATCGACCTGGTGGTGGCCCTCGGCGGCGACGGCACGGTCAACGAGGTGGTCAACGGTCTGCTGCACGCCGGCCCCGACCCGGAACGCCTGCCCCGTCTCGCCGTGGTCCCCGGCGGCTCCACCAACGTCTTCGCCCGCGCCCTGGGCCTGCCCAACGACGCCGTGGAGGCCACCGGCGCCCTGCTGGACGCCCTGCGCGAGGGCGGCGAACGCACCGTCGGCCTGGGCCTCGCCGCCGGAACACCGGGCTCCGAGGACGAGGCGGTCCCCGCCCGCTGGTTCACCTTCAACGCGGGCCTCGGCTTCGACGCCGGCGTGGTCGGCCGCGTCGAGCAGCACCGCGAGCGCGGCAAGAAGTCCACACACGCTCTTTACATACGCCAGGTGGTACGCCAGCTCCTCGGCGAACCGAACCGCCGGCACGGCACGATCACGCTGGAGCAGCCGGGCGAGGAACCGGCCACCGATCTGGTGCTCTCCATAGTCTCGAACACCTCTCCGTGGACGTTTCTGGGCAATCGCCCGATCTACGCGTCACCTAAGGCCTCGTTCGATACCGGCCTCGATCTCTTCGGCCTCAGCCGCCTGTCCACGGCCGCGGTTGCCCGGTATGGCACCCAGTTGCTCACTTCGTCCCCCGAGCGCGGACCCCATGGCAAGCACGCGGTCTCGCTGCACGACATGGACCAGTTCACCTTGCATTCGAAGGTGCCGCTACCCCTCCAGATGGACGGTGACCACCTGGGGCTGCGTACGAGCGTGACGTTCACAGGCGTACGCCGTGCACTGCGTGTGATTGTGTGAGCAGAAGGGGCCAAAGTCCTTTCACTCGAACGTTTAGGCCAGGATCCACCCCATGGAAGTACGGCTGTGACCTAGTCGACACCGAAGAATCAAAAAAAACTTTCCGGAAGGGGTTGTATCCGCCGCTGAGGTTTGCGAGTCTCTACGTGGCGATCGGGACGGCCCGCAACACCGGCCTCCACAGATCACCGGAACCCCTCTTCAAATCACAGGACCACGCCGGGTTACCCGGTGGTCGGCCCTTCACTTGTTGAGGGATTCGTGAAAGCGTTCACATTCACAAGCAAGCCCTGCACGTAATACCAAGGAGAGGTAGCAGCCATGGACTGGCGTCACAACGCCGTTTGCCGCGAGGAAGACCCCGAGCTCTTCTTCCCCATCGGCAACACCGGTCCTGCGCTGCTGCAGATCGAGGAAGCCAAGGCCGTCTGCCGTCGCTGCCCGGTGATCGAGCAGTGTCTGCAGTGGGCGCTCGAGTCCGGCCAGGACTCCGGCGTCTGGGGTGGTCTCAGCGAGGACGAGCGCCGCGCCATGAAGCGTCGCGCCGCCCGCAACCGGGCCCGTCAGGCCTCCGCCTGACAACCCACCCCTGCTGACAGCCTGAGCTTGGCGGCGCGTACAGCGAGTACGCATCTCCCGCCCCCGAGCCGCAGCGCGCAGTTCCCCCGATGCGCTTAACAGCAGCAACGAGCTTTAAGCCCCGGGCCACTTGGTGGCCCGGGGCTCAATGCTTTGCACGGCCCGCCCGCAGCAGGCCGTCTCCTACTTCTGCGCCCGCACCGGGATGTCCAGGATCACCCGGGTCCCCCGCTCCGGCGCCGGGACCATGTCGAAGGTGCCGCCCAACTCGCCCTCGACGAGGGTCCGTACGATCTGCAGGCCGAGGTTGCCCGCGGTCTGCGGGTCGAAGCCCTCCGGCAGTCCGACGCCGTCGTCCTGGACGGTGACCAGCAGGCGGGCCTCCTTGGTCGTGCCGCCGCGCACCGCCGACACCTCGACCGTGCCGGTGTCGCCCTCGCGGAAGCCGTGCTCCAGGGCGTTCTGCAGGATCTCGGTGAGCACCATGGACAGCGGGGTGGCGACCTCGGCGTCGAGTATGCCGAAGCGGCCGCTGCGCCGGCCGGTGACCTTGCCCGGGGAGATCTCGGCGACCATGGCGAGGACGCGGTCGGCGATCTCGTCGAACTCCACGCGCTCGTCCAGGTTCTGGGAGAGCGTCTCGTGCACGATCGCAATCGACCCGACCCGCCGCACGGCCTCTTCGAGGGCCTCGCGGCCGCGGTCGGACTCGATGCGCCGGGCCTGGAGGCGGAGCAGGGCGGCCACCGTCTGGAGGTTGTTCTTGACGCGGTGGTGGATCTCCCGGATGGTCGCGTCCTTGGTGATCAACTCGCGTTCACGGCGCCGGAGTTCGGTGACGTCCCGGAGCAGGACCAGCGAACCGATGCGGGTGCCCTTGGGCTTGAGCGGGATCGCCCGGAACTGGATGACGCCGTCGTGGGCCTCGATCTCGAACTCGCGCGGCGCCCAGCCGCTGGCGACCTTGGCGAGCGCCTCGTCCACCGGCCTGCGGGACGGGGCGAGTTCGGCGGTGGTCTGGCCCAGGTGCTGGCCGACCAGGTCGGAGGCGAGGCCCATGCGGTGATAGGCGGACAGCGCGTTCGGGGAGGCGTACTGGACGATGCCGTCCGCGTCGAGGCGGATCAGGCCGTCGCCGACGCGCGGCGCGGCGTCCATGTCCTTCTGCTGGTTCGCGAACGGGAAGGAACCGGCCGCGATCATCTGCGCGAGGTCCGAGGCGCTCTGCAGGTAGGTGAGCTCCAGGCGGCTCGGGGTGCGCACGGTGAGCAGGTTGGTGTTGCGCGCGATGACGCCGAGGACGCGCCCCTCACGCCGTACGGGGATCGACTCGACCCGGACCGGGACCTCCTCGCGCCACTCCGGGTCGCCCTCGCGCACGATCCGGCCCTCGTCCAGGGCGGCGTCCAGCAGGGGGCGGCGGCCGCGCGGGACGAGGTGGCCGACCATGTCGTCCTGGTAGGAGGTCGGGCCGGTGTTGGGGCGCATCTGGGCGACCGAGACGTACCGGGTGCCGTCGCGGGTGGGGACCCACAGGACCAGGTCGGCGAAGGAGAGGTCGGAGAGCAGCTGCCACTCCGAGACCAGCAGGTGGAGCCACTCGAGGTCGGTGTCGTCGAGGGCGGTGTGCTGGCGTACGAGTTCGTTCATGGAGGGCACGTCAGCGAGCGTACCTGGGGGTTTGTACGGCCCTGAAATGTACGGGAGTGGACGGCCCCGGAGACACCCGCGGGCCGCGGCGCCTGGGAGGGACCCTCAACCCTCCCGGCACCGCAGCCCGGAGCAATATCGGCCGTGGGGTGTGCGGTCCCGGTCGGCCGAAGGATGAGGAGCCGGGGCAGTCAGGGCAGAGAGCTCCGGATCCTCGGTCCGCCTTCCTGTGCGGGGAAGACGGAGGCCTGTGCGTGCCTCTCAGTGGTTCTGAGTGGCTCTCGTTCGCATTGTGGACTAGACCACTGCGGGGTGTCCATGCGTCGGAGGCTGTTCGTTGTTGTTATTTCTCCGACTGCTCGGAGGCCCTGGAAACCACAACGCAGCCTAACCCGTGTGGGTTCCTGTGCGGGGCCAGATGGCCATGGCAATTTCCGCGAGTGCCTCCAGTTCCTCCCGGCTCGCCCCGTCCCGCGCCTGTTGTGACATGCCCTGGATCATCGCGCCGGCGTGCCGGGCGAGCGCGGCGGCGTCGGCGTCCGCGGGGAGCACGCCGGCGGCGATGTCGGCACGTATCCGGCTCTCGATCGCGGCGATGTTGGCGTTGCGCCGCTCCCGCAGGGACTGCTCGACCTCGGGGGTCGAGCAGTTGGCGGCGGCGTGGACGACGAGGCAGCCGTGCGGGTGGCCGGGTTCCGTGTAGGCGGTGGCGGCCTCGCGCAGCATGCGTTCGACGGCCGCCCGGGCGGTGGGTTCCTCGGCGAGGGCACGGCCGGTGAAGGAGCCGTACCGCGTGCCGTACTCGCGCACGACCTCCTCGAAGAGGGACCGCTTGTCGCCGAAGGCGGCGTAGAGGCTCGGGGCGCCGATGTCCATGACGCGCGTGAGGTCCGCGACCGACGTGGCCTCGTAGCCGTGCTCCCAGAAGGCCATGAGCGCCTTCTCCAGCGCGGTCGCGCGATCGAAGGAGCGGGGGCGGCCCCGGGGCCTGCCCTTCGCCCTGGCCTGCGCGACCTTCCCGGTCTCCTCGCTCTGCTCGCTGCTCACCATGGAGTGCATTTTATAGCGGGCACTAGATAAATGTCGGCGGGCTGGGGTACGGTCTTTCTGTAGCGACCGCTAGAGAAATATGGAGGGGGCGCCGACATGGGCGTGCTCACGGGCAGGACGGCACTGGTCACCGGGGCGAGCAGGGGGATCGGGCGAGGGATCGCCGAGCGGCTGGCGCGCGACGGAGCGCGGGTCGCGGTGCACTACGGAAGGAACGAGACGGCGGCGAAGGAGACGGTCGCCGCGATCGCGGCGGCCGGCGGCTCCGCGTTCGCGATCGGCGTGGAGCTCGGGACACCCGGAGACGCCGAGGCGCTGTGGGAGGAGTTCGACCGGCACGCGGACGGGCTGGACATCCTGGTGAACAACGCCGGGATCGGGACCGCGCACCCGATCGAGGAGATCGACGAGCGGCATTACGACCGGGTCTTCGCGGTGAACGTGAAGGCGCCGTTCTTCCTCGTCAAGCACGGCCTGGACCGGCTGCAGGACGGAGGCCGGGTCATCAACGTCTCGTCGGGGCTGGCCCGCACGGCGGTGTTCCCGCACCTCATGGCGTACGCGATGACGAAGGGTGCGCTGGACGTCTTCTCCCGGGACCTGTCGAAGGTGCTGGGCCCCCGGGGCATCACGGTGAACTCGGTGGCGCCGGGGATCATCGACACCGACAACACGGCCGACCTGCTGTACGGGACCGAGGACGGCTGGGCGCGGGCCGCCGCGATATCGGCGCTGGGCCGGGTGGGCGAGACCGCCGACGTGGCGGACGTGGTGGCGTTCCTCGCCTCGGACGCGGGTCGGTGGGTGACGGGGAGCTGGGTGGACGCGACGGGGGGTTCGCTGACGTAGGCACCGCGGGTTGGCGGGGCGGGCCGGAATGGTATGGCAGGCCGGAATGGGCACGGCAGCTTGGAAGGGCACGGGCACGGGCACGGCAGCCCGGGATCGGCAGTGCGGCTCGGGAGGCCCCTTCGGAGGCCTCTCTGCTAGATTGGTCTAAACCACACATGCCCTTCCGGGTCCAATCAGAGCCCCTCTTCTCAGATCGGCAGGCCCAGCGTGGAAGTTGTCATCGTTCCGGACGCCAAGGCGGGCGGCGAGCTCATCGCCGAGGCCATGGCTCAGCTGCTCCGGCGCAAGCCCGACGCCCTGCTCGGCGTGGCCACCGGCTCGACGCCGCTGCCCGTGTACGAGGCGCTGGCGGCCAAGGTGCGCTCCGGTGCCGTGGACACCGCACGGGCCCGGATCGCCCAGCTCGACGAGTACGTGGGGCTGCCCGCCGACCACCCGGAGTCGTACCGTTCGGTGCTGCGCCGCGAGGTGCTGGAGCCGCTCGGGATAGGGATGGACCAGTTCATGGGGCCCGACGGCACGGCGGAGGACGTCCAGGGGGCGTGCGAGGCGTACGACCAGGCCCTCACGGACGCCGGCGGGGTGGACCTGCAGCTGCTCGGGATCGGGACCGACGGGCACATCGGGTTCAACGAGCCCTGCTCCTCGCTCGCCTCGCGCACCCGGATCAAGACGCTGACCCAGCAGACCCGGATCGACAACGCCCGCTTCTTCGACGGCGACATCGACCAGGTGCCGCACCACGTGATCACCCAGGGCATCGGCACGATCCTGGAGGCCCGGCACCTGGTGCTGCTCGCCACCGGCGAGGGCAAGGCGGACGCGGTCGCCGCGACCGTCGAGGGACCGGTCGCGGCGATCTGCCCGGCTTCCGCGCTCCAGTTGCACCCGCACGCCACCGTGGTCGTCGACGAGGCCGCCGCGAGCAAGCTGAAGCTCGCCGACTACTTCCGGCACACCTACGCCAACAAGCCGGAGTGGCAGGGAATTTAGGGCTGCCCCCGCAGGGCTTCCACGGGGTCCTCGTCGCAGCCGTCCTAGACCGCGGCTGCCTCGTCCTCCGTCGGCTCGTCCCGGGCCGTCAGGCCGGCCACCCACAGCGGCATCAGCAAGTGCACGACCAGGACGGCGATGAGCACGGGCGCCGCGTAGGCCTGCACGGCGTCACGCTCGGTCACACCCCCCGCGAGCAGGCCGACCACGGCCACTCCCAGCAGCACGGCCATCACCCGGTGGGCCCGGGCCACGACCCGGCTGCGTTCGGCCGACTGCCGCTCGTCCAGGACGTGCCGGCGCAGTTCCAGCAGGCCGCGGATGGCGCTGTTGATCACCCCGGTGGCGATCACCCAGGGCAGCAGGAGCAGCACCACGGCGACGGCGGCCCAGGTCGGCTCCGCCTCCTCGTACCAGAAATGGGTGATCAGTCCCCCGATGGCCACGGTGAGGGCGACATGCGCGGACACGGCCAGGCGGCGACGCGCGGCCGTGGCGTGCAGCGCACGCCCTCGGGGGTCGTTCATCACCCGCAGCATGGTCCGGTCGTAGTGGGTCATCCGCGTCGTCGTCATGGCTGTTTCCTCCCGTAGACCTCGTCCGTGAGCGGCCGGAACGGTTCGAGGGAGAACAGCGCCTCGACCGGCAGACCGAAGAACTTCGCGATCTTCAATGCCAGGTCGAGGCTCGGGTTGTACTGCCCCCGCTCGATGTAGCCGATGGTCTGGTAGTGGACTCCCACTGCCTCGGCCAGGCTTTGGCGCGACACCTTCCGCTCGGCGCGCACCATCGCCAATCTGTTGTGCACCTGCTCGCTCATGTATAAGAAGTACTACATTCACGAGCAGGTCTGCAACCGGCTTCCTGCATGGGCGGCTTTCTGACGAGGCATCGGCGGTCCTAGGCCCCCGCGATGACCTCCGCCGCCGCACGGCCGCAGACGCGGGCCGCGCCGTGGGTGGCGATGTGCAGGGCGCCGCAGGGCGGGGCCTGGGGGACGCCCATCTCCACCACGATCGTGTCGGGGCGGGCGGCCAGCAGGGTGTCGAGGGCGGATGCCATCCAGGGATGCCGGTGCACGTCGCGGACGACGGCCACGATGCGGCGCGGGCCGGCCGCTTCCAGCGCCGCGCGCCCGGCCTGCGCCCCGTTCTGCCCGGCGAAGCTGCCCGTCTGCGTGCCGGGGAGGAGGTGGCAGAGCTCCGCGGCCACGCCCCACGGGGTCTCGTCGCCCACCGCGATGTTCGCGACCGGGGTGAAGGCGGCGACGTAGGGCGGTTCGGTGAGCGGGGTGAAGCCGTCCGCGCCGGTCACCGTCAGGGCGCTGCGGGCGGCCCGCAGGCCGATCTCGCCGTCGGAGACAGCCCGTGGAGCGGTGTTCGCGGTGGCCCAGCGGGCGAGCCTGCGGACGCGTTCCGCCGCGTCCGCCAGGCGCTCCTCGGGCAGTTCGCCCGAGCGCACCGCTGTGACCAGGGCGTCCCGCAGGCGCCGTACGGTCTCGTCGTCGGCGAGGCCGCCGCCCACGCAGATCGCGTCGGCGCCGGCCGCGACGGCCAGGACGCTGCCGCGTTCGATGCCGTAGGTGTCGGCGACGGCCCGCATCTCCATGCCGTCGGTGACGATCAGGCCGTCGTAGCCGAGTTCGTCGCGCAGCAGGTCCGTGAGGATGCGCCGGGAGAGGGTCGCCGGGCGGTCCGGGTCCAGGGCGGGGACGAGGATGTGCGCGCTCATCACGGCCCGGGTGCCGGCCTCGATGGCCGCGCGGAACGGGGCCAGCTCACGGTCGGTGAGCACCGCGGTCTCCGCGTCGATGCGGGGCAGGGCGAGGTGGGAGTCGACGGCGGTGTCGCCGTGCCCGGGGAAGTGCTTGGTGCAGGCCGCGACGCCCGCCGATTGCAGGCCGGTGACGTAGGCGGCGGTGTGCCGGGCGACCAGGTGGGGGTCGGCGCCGAAGGAGCGGACCCCGATGACCGGGTTGCCGTGGTTGGAGTTCACGTCGGCCGACGGGGCCCAGTTGAAGTTGACTCCGCAGACCGCGAGCCGGCGGCCCAGTTCGGCGGCCACCTCCCGCGTCAGCTCCACGTCGTCCACCGCGCCCAGCGCGTGGTTGCCGGGGAAGGAGGAGCCGGTGCGCACCTCCAGGCGGGTGACGTCACCGCCCTCCTCGTCGACGGCGACCAGGACGTCGTCGCGCTCGGCCCGCAACTGGGCGGTCAGGGCGGCCAGTTGGCCGGGCGAGGCGATGTTGCGGCCGAACAGGCCCACCGACGCCAGGCCCTCGCCGAGCCGGCGCAGCAGCCAGTCGGGGGCGGTGGTGCCGGTGAAGCCGGGCTGGAGAACCGTCAGCGCGTCGCGCGTGAGGGTGTCTGTGCCGCTGGCGAATGTCGTCATCGGGTGGCGTTATCCCTTCACGGCGCCGGCGGTCAGGCCGCCGACGGCCCTGCGCTGGAGGAAGACGAAGAGGATCAGGACGGGGATCGCGAAAAGGGAGGACGCGGCCATGGTCGCACCCCAGTCGTTGCCGAACACGGTCTGGAAGCGGGTCAGCCACAGCGGCAGGGTCTGTGCCTCCTCGTCCTTGTTCAGCACCAGGACGAGGGCGAACTCGTTCCAGGCGGTGATGAATCCGAACATCGAGGTGGACATCAGGCCCGGCGCGAGCAGCGGCAGGATGACCCGGCGGAACGCCGTCACGCGGGTGCAGCCGTCGACCATCGCGGCCTCCTCCAGTTCCCGGGGCACGGCGGCGACGAAGCCGCGCAGCGTCAGGATGGTGAAGGGCAGGATCATCATCATGTAGAAGACCGTCAGCGGCACGAGGCTGTTCAGCATCGACGCGTCCCGCACGATCATGTACATCGCGATGATCATGACTTCCCAGGGCGCCATCTGGGCGAGCATGAAGCCCACGACGAAGCCCCGCCGCCCCTTGAAGCGCATCCGCGCCAGGGCGAAGGCGCCGGCCAGCGCGATGATCAGCGAGAAGACGACCGCGAGGACGGTCACGGTCAGCGAGTTGGTGACGAACGTCCAGAAGTGGTCGACGTCGGTCGCGGTCCCGAAGTGCTCGAAGGTGATGTCGGTCGGGAACCAGACCGGGTCCTCGGAGACGATGTCGCCGGTCGGTTTGAAGGCCGTGGCGAACATCCAGTACACGGGGAAGACGAAGCCGACGAACAGGACGACGGCCGTGACGTTGGGCCACAGGCGGCCGAAGAGTGAGCGCTTCACAGCTCGTCCTCCTCTTGCTTGAGCACGATCCTGAGGTAGTAGGCGGTCAGGCCGAGCAGGATCAGGATGGTCAGGACGGCGATCGCCGCGCCCATGCCGTAGTGCTGGTTGCCGACGCCCTCGATGTAGGCGTAGACGGGCAGCGTCTCGGTGAGCCGGTCGGGGCCGCCGCCGTTGATGGTGAAGACCTGCACGAACGCCTTGAAGACCCAGATGATCTCCAGGAACGTGGTCGCGTAGAGGAACGGCCTGAGGAACGGCAGGGTGACGGTCGTGAAGCTGCGCCAGGCGCCCGCGCCGTCCAGGGCGGCGGCCTCGTACAGCTCGCCCGGGATCGTGGTCGTCGCCGCGTACAGGTTGATCGCGACGAACGGAATGGACATCCACACGATGAGCACGGTGACGACGAAGAACGTCGACATCTGGCCGCTGGTCCAGCTGTAGTCGGCCATGGAGTGCCAGCCGAGCTTGTCGAGCACCCAGTTGACGACGCCGAAGCGCTGCGCGAACAGCCACTGGTAGACGGTGGTCGCGGCGACCACGGGCATCGCCCACGCCAGCACGAGCCCGATCATCAGGGTGACCCGCATCCGCTTGCCGAGGCGGGCCAGCAGCAGGCCGACCAGGGCGCCCAGGATCATGATCAGGACGACGTTGACCGCCGTGAACAGGATCGAGCGGACGGTGACGCGCCAGAAGTCCTCGCCGGTGAGGACCTCCTTGTAGTTGTCGATGCCGTTCCACTCCGTGACGTGCTGGATCAGCTGTGCCATGTTGAGGTTCTGGAACGACAGCAGCACGTCCTTCAGCAGCGGCCAGCCGAGCAGCAGCACGGTGGCCACGCAGGCGGGCAGCAGCAGGAGGTACGGGGCGAGCGCGCCGGCGCGCGACGCGGCTCGCGGGGTGGTCCGGCCGGGTCCTGAACCGTCCGGCTTGCGGACGTCCGAAGGACCTTCCGCCGGGCCGGAGGGAGTCCGTTCGGTCTGCACGGTCATGCTCGCGCTCTCTCTTCTCGACCTGCGTACGGTCGCCGGGGCGGGACCACGGCAAGGCGATCCCGCCCCGGCCCGGCGTCCTCAGCTCTGCTGCGCCAGGCGCTTGTTGAACTCGTCCTCGACCTGCTTCGCGGCCGCGGCCGGGGACTTGCCGTTCAGGACGGCGGTCATGTACGTCTTGATCGGGTTGGGCGCGTTCTCCACCGCGGCCCACTCCGGGATCAGCGGCGTGGTGCCGCCACCCGCGGCGGCCGGTGCGGCGGCCTCGGCGGCGGGGTTGCCCTTCAGGTTGCTCTGCAGCGACTCCTTGTTCGGGATCACGCCGTTGAGCTTGGCCAGCCGGCCCTCGTGCTGGTCGGACAGGGCGATCTTCAGGAACTCCTTGGCGAGCTCCTGCTTCTCGCTGCCCGCGGCGACGGCGAGGTTGGAGCCGCCGAGGAAGACGCCCTCGGGCTTGTCGGCCGTGGCCCCGGGGATGGTGAAGTAGCCGATGTCCTTCTCCAGCTTCGGGTTGGCCTTGGTGGCGATGCCGGCCTCCCAGCCCATGCCGATGAAGGCGCCGACGTCGCCCTCGGCGAAGACCTCGCCCTGCTGCGGGGTGGCCTCGTCCTTGTCCTTCGGGGCCTTGGACAGCGCCTGGAACTTCTTGTACGTCTCCATGGCGGCGGCGACCTTCGGGTCGTCGAGGTTGGAGACGTACGTGTCGCCGTCCTTCCTGACGAGCTCTGCGCCCTCGCCGATCACCAGGCCGACGAAGTGGTACCAGTTCTGGCCGGGGAGGTAGATCGGCTCGGCGTCGGTCTTCTCACCGATGGTCTTGAGGTCGGCGTAGAACTCGTCCCGGGTCTTCGGGGTGTCCTTGATGCCGGCCTCGGCCCAGATCTTCTTGTTGTAGAGGACGACGCGGTTGGCGAAGTACCAGGGCGCCGCGTACTGCTTGCCCTCGTAGATCGAGGACTCGTTGAGCGACTCGGTCCAGTCGGCGCCGATCTCGGCCTTCAGGTCGGCGAGGTCGGCCAGGCCCCCGGTCTTGGCGTAGGCCGGGGTCTGGGTGTTGCCGATCTCGAAGACGTCCGGCGGGTTCTCCTCCGACAGGGCGGTGGTCAGCTTCTGCTGGATGCCGTTCCACTGCTGGACCTCGAACTTCACCTTCGCCTTGGTCTTCTTCTCGAAGGCGGCGGCCACGTCCTTCTGCCACTGGTCCGGGGAGGAGCCGTCCATCACCCACACCGTGAGGGTCTGGCCGGCGTAGCCGTCCGCCCCGGCCTTGCCGTCGCCGCTCCCGTCGTCGCCCCCGCACGCCGCGATGGAGAACATCATGCCCGCGACACCGATCGCGGATATCAGCTTGCGCTTCACGCCACCCTCCTCAGGGATGCCACCCCCCTGCCCATGGGCCGGGACCTGGACCAATGGTGTAGACCAGTACGGGGAGCTTGGACCAGACCAGGGAGGGTGTCAAGGGTGCTCGAATAGCCTCTGACCAGCCGTTATGGGACCTACATATGCAGGAACCTTTAAGTAAGAAGCCATCGAAAACACCGGGCGAGCGAGGCACACTGCCACTGGACCACTCAAGATATGGACTAGACCAGAAGAGAAGGCGCCGGTATACAGAAGGGGTCACGGAGCGTACAGAGAACATCCCGGTACGCTGCCGTGCCACGATGTGAGCCGCATAGGGAGCCTGGGAAGGCGGAGCATGAGCACCGATGTCAGCAGTGCGGAGAACGAGAACGGGGCGACTGTCCGTACCGCACGCGTGCCCAAGTACTACCGCCTGAAGAAGCACCTCCTCGACATGACGGAGACGCAGGCGCCGGGCACACCGGTCCCGCCCGAACGCACGCTGGCCGCGGAGTTCGACACCTCCCGCACGACCGTGCGCCAGGCCCTTCAGGAACTGGTCGTCGAGGGCCGTCTGGAGCGCATCCAGGGCAAGGGCACCTTCGTCGCCAAGCCGAAGGTCTCCCAGGCGCTGCAACTCACCTCGTACACCGAGGACATGCGCGCCCAGGGCCTCGAACCCACCTCGCAGTTGCTGGACATCGGCTACATCACCGCCGACGACCGCCTCGCCGAGCTCCTCGACATCGCGCCCGGCGGACGCGTCCTGCGCATCGAGCGGCTGCGCATGGCCAACGGTGAGCCGATGGCCATCGAGACGACCCACCTGAGCGCGAAGCGCTTCCCGGCCCTGCGGCGTTCGCTCGTGAAGTACACGTCCCTGTACACCGCGCTCGCCGAGGTGTACGACGTCCATCTCGCGGAGGCCGAGGAGACCATCGAGACGTCCCTGGCCACCCCGCGCGAGGCCGGCCTGCTCGGCACCGACGTGGGCCTGCCGATGCTGATGCTCTCCCGGCACTCGATCGACCGGGAGGGGCAGCCGGTGGAGTGGGTGCGGTCCGTCTACCGGGGGGACCGCTACAAGTTCGTGGCCCGGCTCAAGCGCCCTCAGGAGTAACCAGGGGCGCACGCGGTGTAGCGGAACGCCTGTTCCTGCTCTACGGTCCATCCCGTCGCCGTGTTGACGGTAGGGACGGGAGGACCGCCCGGTGCGTACCGCGAACGTCCGAACCATCGTCGTCTGGAGTCTTGTCGCGCTGGTCGGCACGGTGGGCTGGGCGGTGCTCGCGCTGTCCCGGGGCGAGGAGGTGTCCGCCGCCTGGATGGTGGCGGCCGCCCTGGGCAGTTACGCGATCGCCTACCGCTTCTACGCGAAGTTCATCGCGTACAAGGTCCTCAAGGTCGACAAGACCCGGGCCACCCCGGCCGAACGGCTCGACAACGGCATCGACTTCCACCCCACCGACCGGCGCGTCCTGCTCGGTCACCACTTCGCGGCGATCGCGGGCGCGGGACCGCTGGTCGGGCCGGTGCTGGCCGCCCAGATGGGCTATCTGCCCGGCACCATCTGGATCATCGCGGGCGTCATCTTCGCGGGCGCGGTCCAGGACATGGTGGTGTTGTTCTTCTCCACGCGCAGGGACGGGCGGTCGCTGGGCCAGATGGCGCGGGAGGAGATCGGCCCGTTCGGCGGCGCGGCGGCCCTCATCGCCGCGTTCGCCATCATGATCATCCTGCTCGGGGTGCTGGCCCTGGTCATCGTCAACGCCCTCGCGGCCTCGCCCTGGGGCACCTTCTCCATCGGCATGACCGTCCCGATCGCCCTGCTGATGGGCTTCTACCTGCGGGTGCTGCGGCCGGGCCGGGTCGTCGAGGTGTCGCTGATCGGCGTGGCGCTGCTGCTGTTCGCGCTGGTCGCCGGGCGGTGGGTCGCCGAGTCGTCGTGGGCCGACACCTTCACGCTCGCGCCCTCCACGCTGGTCATCTGGCTGGTGGCGTACGGCTTCATCGCCTCGATCCTGCCGGTGTGGATGCTGCTGGCGCCCCGCGACTACCTGTCCACCTTCATGAAGATCGGCACGATCGTCCTGCTCGCGCTCGGCGTGGTCATCGCCCTGCCGACGCTGAAGATGGACGCGGTGACGGACTTCGCCTCACGCGGCGACGGGCCGGTCTTCGCGGGTTCGCTCTTCCCCTTCGTCTTCATCACCATCGCCTGCGGCGCGCTGTCCGGCTTCCACTCGCTCATCTCGTCCGGCACCACGCCGAAGATGATCCAGAAGGAGACGCAGGTCCGGATGATCGGCTACGGCTCCATGCTGATGGAGTCGTCGGTCGCCGTGATGGCGCTGGTCGCGGCGAGCATCATCGACCCGGGTCTGTACTTCGCGATGAACGCGCCGGCCGGGGTCATCGGCACGACGGTGGAGAACGCCTCGCAGGTGGTGAGCGGTTGGGGGTACCAGATCTCCCCCGAGGACCTCGCCCAGGCGGCGAAGAGCGTCGAGGAGTCGACCCTGCTGTCGCGTACCGGCGGCGCGCCCACCCTCGCCGTCGGTGTCTCCGAGATCTTCTCGCAGGTCACGGGCGGGAGCCTGAAGGCCTTCTGGTACCACTTCGCCATCATGTTCGAGGCGCTGTTCATCCTGACCGCGCTGGACGCCGGCACGCGCGTGGGCCGGTTCATGCTCCAGGACATGCTGGGCAACGCCTACCGGCCCTTCAGGAACGTGAGTTGGAAGCCGGGCCTCGTCATCACCAGCGCGATCGTGTGCGGGCTGTGGGGATACTTCCTGTGGGTCGGCGTCCACGAACCCCTCGGCGGCATCAACCAGCTGTTCCCCATCTTCGGCATCTCCAACCAGCTGCTGGCGGCCGTCGCCCTCGCGGTGTGCACCACGCTGCTGGTGAAGTCGGGACGCCTCAAGTGGGCCTGGATCACCGGGGTCCCGCTCGCCTGGGACGCGACGGTGACGCTGACGGCGAGCTGGCAGAAGGTCTTCTCCAGCGACCCCAAGGTCGGCTTCTTCAAGCAGCGCGAGGTGTTCCAGGACGCCATCGACCGCGGCGAGGTCCTGCCGCCCGCCAAGACCATGGACGACATGCACACCGTGGTCACCAACTCCACGGTGGACGGCGTCCTTTCGGCGATCCTGGCCCTCCTGATCGTCGTGGTGATCGTCGACGCGGCCCGCGTGTGCGTCCGGCACATCCGCCGCCCGGCGCTGTCGTCACTGAGCGAGGCACCGTACGTCGAGTCGAAGATCGTCGCTCCGGCCGGGCTGATCCCGACGAAGGAGGAGAAGGAGGAGGCGCGCGATGCCGTCGGCACTCAGGCGGGTGTTCCGTAGCGTGCGCTGGTACCTGCGCGAGCTGACCGACGAGTCGGCGTACGACCGCTATGTCGCGCATCTGCGCCGCGAGCACCCGGACGCCCAGGTGCCGTCACGGCGCGCGTTCGAGCGGATGCGCACCGAGCGGCAGGAGGCCGACCCGCGGCAGGGCTTCCGCTGCTGCTGACGACCGATATACGGACGAGGGGTTCCGTTTTCGCCATGTCCTGACCTAGATTTCCTGCGCATTGCACAGGTGATCAGTGAGGGGACGGAGCCACCCGATGTCGCAAGCCCCAGAAGTCAGCAGCGGGCCGGTGGTGACGCCTGTGCGCGTCGTCATCGCCTTCTGCCTCATAGCGCCTTTCGTGGCCATGCTGTGGGTCGGTTCCTACGCCAAGACCGACCCGGTCTTCATCGGCATCCCGTTCTTCTACTGGTACCAGATGGCCTGGGTGCTGATCTCCACGGTGCTGACCGGCATCGCGTACAAGCTCTGGCAGCGTGACCAGCGCGCCCGCTCGTCCGCCAAGGGGGGTGCGGCCAAGTGAAGGACGGCGTGAACGGCGTGGCACTCGCCGTCTTCATCTTCTTCTTCCTGCTCGTCACCGTCATGGGCTTCCTGGCCGCCCGCTGGCGCAAGGCCGAGAACGAGCACAGCCTCGACGAATGGGGCCTGGGCGGGCGGTCGTTCGGCACCTGGATCACCTGGTTCCTGCTCGGCGGCGACCTCTACACGGCGTACACCTTCGTCGCCGTACCGGCGGCGATCTACGCGGCGGGCGCGGCCGGCTTCTTCGCGGTGCCGTACACGATCCTGGTGTACCCGCTGATCTTCACCTTCCTTCCCCGCCTGTGGTCGGTCTCCCACAAGCACGGCTACGTGACGACGTCCGACTTCGTGCGCGGCCGGTTCGGCTCGAAGGGCCTGTCGCTGGCGGTGGCGCTCACCGGCATCCTCGCGACCATGCCGTACATCGCGCTCCAACTCGTCGGCATCCAGGCCGTGCTGGACGTGATGGGCATCGGCGGCGGCGAGAACACCCACTGGTTCATCAAGGACCTGCCGCTGCTGATCGCCTTCGGTGTGCTCGCGGCGTACACGTACTCGTCGGGTCTGCGGGCCCCGGCGCTCATCGCCTTCGTCAAGGACACCCTCATCTACATCGTCATCGCGGTGGCGATCATCTACATCCCGATCAAGCTGGGCGGCTTCGACGACATCTTCAAGGCGGCGGGCGAGGCGTTCGGCCAAACCAACCCGGCGACGGGCGCGCCACGCGGTGCGCTGGTCCCGGCGGAGGCGGGCCAGTGGACGTACGCCACGCTGGCGTTGGGCTCGGCGCTCGCGCTGTTCATGTACCCGCACTCGATCACGGCGACCCTGTCCTCGCGCAGCCGTGACGTGATCCGCCGCAACACCACGATCCTGCCGCTGTACTCGCTGATGCTGGGCCTGCTGGCGCTGCTCGGCTTCATGGCGATCGCGGCCGGGGTCAAGGTCACCAACGCGCAGCTGGCGATCCCGCAGCTGTTCGAGACGATGTTCCCGGACTGGTTCGCGGGCGTGGCCTTCGCGGCGATCGGCATCGGCGCGCTGGTGCCCGCGGCGATCATGTCGATCGCGGCGGCGAACCTGTTCACCCGCAACATCTACAAGGACTTCATCAAGCCGGACGCGACGCCGGAGCAGGAGACCAAGGTCTCCAAGCTGGTGTCGCTGCTGGTGAAGGTGGGCGCGCTGGCCTTCGTCCTGACGATGGACAAGACGGTCGCCATCAACTTCCAGCTGCTCGGCGGCATCTGGATCCTGCAGACCTTCCCGGCCCTGGTCGGCGGCCTGTTCACCCGCTGGTTCCACCGCTGGGCACTGCTCGCCGGCTGGGCGGTCGGCATGATCTACGGCACGGTCGCCGCGTACGGGGTCGCCTCGCCGACGCAGAAGCACTTCGGCGGCTCGGCGAAGGAGATCCCGGGCATCGGCGAGATCGGGTACATCGGCCTCACGGCGTTCGTGCTGAACGTCGTCGTGACCGTGGTCCTGACCTTCGTCCTGAAGGCGCTGAAGGCTCCGGAGGGCGTCGACGAGACGAAGCCGGAGGACTACACGGCCGACGCGGGCGACCCGGGCGTGCAGGTGGAGCTGCCGCCGGCCACGGCCGGATCGGCGCACTAGGCCCCGTCGTCAAACGCCGCGGAGCAGGCGGGAGTTTGACGACAGGGCCTGGGGGTCCTGCGTCGACGGGCCGCCGGAGAGATCCGGCGGCCCGTTGTCGTACCCGTCCGGCACACTCGGCCTCATGGACATCGTGATCAGGCAGGCGACCCCTGACGAGTACGACACCCTCGGCGAGATCACCGCCCAGGCCTACCTCCAGGACGGCCTCCTCGACTTCGGCGAGAGCGACGAGTACCTCGGCGAACTCAAGGACGTGGCCAAGCGGGCGGCCGCCGCGGACGTGCTGGTCGCTGTCGGTAGCGGGCAGTTGCTGGGCGGCGTGACCTTCGTACCTAGCGGCGGCCCCATGGCCGACATAGCCCGGCCCGGTGAGGCCGAGATCCGCATGCTCGCCGTCGCCCGCGCCGCCCGCGGCCGGGGCACCGGCGAGGCCCTGGTCCGCGCCTGCATCGACCGGGCCCGCGCCACGCCCGGCTGTGTCCGCATCGTGCTGTCGACCCAGCGCACCATGCGCTCCGCCCACCGCATCTACGCACGCCTGGGCTTCACCCGCACCCCCGAGCGCGACTGGAACCCGATCCCGCACCTGGACGACATCACGCTCCTCACCTACGAGTTGCCCCTCTGAAACCAGCACGACACAACATCTGGGGGTGCCACCGGAACCCGGCACAAGATGTATGCTCATGCTCGCTGTCGCCGCAGGGGAATCCGGTGCGAATCCGGAACTGTCCCGCAACGGTGTACTTGCGTGTATCTGCACGCTTGTTCAGTCCGAGGACCTGCCGACAGCGCGCCCGGCCGCCCGGTCCGGGTGCCCCTGACGTCCGGGCCTCGTGGAATGGGCCGGTGGACGCGACGCCGCGTGCGCTCGTGTGCCGCCCCCTGCCCTCGGCGAGGCCCCCGTGCCCGAGCGAGGGAGAGCCCCACGTGACCATCGCGCCAGCCGAACCGGCTTCAGCAGCCGCCGCAGCGGACCACGACGGTCCCGGTGCCGCGCTGCTGCGGACCCTGACCGAGCTGACCGCCGACCTCCCCGACGCCGACCCCGGCCGGGTCGCCGCCGCCGCGCTGCGCGGCCGGTCGGCGCAGGCGGACGAGACGGAGTTGCGCGAGCTGGCCACGGAGGCGGCGGCCGGCCTGATCTCCGAGGACCCCGCCTACTCGAAGCTGGCCGCCCGGCTGCTGACGATCTCCATCCGCGCCGAGGCCGCCTCGCAGGGCGTCACGTCCTTCACCGAGTCCGTCGCCGTCGGGCACCGCGAGGGACTCATCGCCGACCGGACCGCCGAGTTCGTGCGCCTGCACGCCGAGCGCCTGGACGCGCTGATCGACACCCGGGCCGACGACCGCTTCGGCTACTTCGGCCTGCGCACCCTGCACAGCCGTTACCTGCTCCGGCACCCGATCACCCGCAAGGCCGTCGAGACGCCCCAGCACTTCCTGCTGCGCGTCGCCGCCGGCCTGGCGGAGGACGACACCCACCGGTCCGTCGACGAAGTCGCCGCGCTCTACCGGCTGATGAGCCGCCTCGACTACCTCCCCTCCTCCCCCACCCTGTTCAACTCCGGCACCCGGCACCCCCAGATGTCGTCCTGCTACCTCCTCGACTCCCCCAAGGACGAGCTGGACTCCATCTACGACCGTTACCACCAGGTCGCCCGCCTCTCGAAGCACGCCGGCGGCATCGGCATCGCCTACTCCCGCATCCGCTCCCGCGGTTCGCTCATCCGCGGCACCAACGGGCACTCCAACGGCATCGTCCCGTTCCTGAAGACCCTCGACGCCTCGGTCGCCGCCGTGAACCAGGGCGGCCGGCGCAAGGGCGCGGCCGCGGTCTACCTGGAGACCTGGCACTCCGACATCGAGGAGTTCCTGGAGCTGCGCGACAACACCGGTGAGGACGCCCGGCGGACCCACAACCTGAACCTCGCGCACTGGGTGCCGGACGAGTTCATGCGCCGGGTCAACGCCGACGAGCAGTGGTCGCTGTTCTCGCCGTCGGACGTGCCCGAGCTGGTCGACCTGTGGGGCGAGGAGTTCGACGCGGCATATCGCAAGGCCGAAGCGGCAGGGCTCGCCAAGAAGACCCTCCCGGCCCGCGAGCTGTACGGCCGCATGATGCGCACCCTCGCGCAGACCGGCAACGGCTGGATGACCTTCAAGGACGCCGCCAACCGCTCCGCCAACCAGACCGCCGAACCCGGCCACGTCGTCCACTCCTCCAACCTCTGCACGGAGATCCTGGAGGTCACCAGCGACGGGGAGACGGCGGTCTGCAACCTGGGGTCGGTCAACCTCGCCGCCTTTGTCGACCCGGCCTCTCAGGACATCGACTGGGAGCGGCTCGACGAGACCGTCCGCACGGCCGTCACCTTCCTCGACCGCGTCGTCGACATCAACTTCTACCCGACCGAGCAGGCGGGCCGCTCCAACGCCAAGTGGCGCCCGGTGGGCCTGGGCGTGATGGGCCTGCAGGACGTCTTCTTCAAGCTGCGTCTGCCCTTCGACTCCCCCGAGGCCAAGCAGCTGTCCACGCGCATCGCCGAGCGCATCATGCTCGCCGCGTACGAGGCCTCCGCCGACCTGGCCGAGCGCAACGGCCCGCTGCCGGCCTGGGAGAAGACCCGTACGGCCCGGGGCATCCTGCACCCCGACCACTACGACGTCGAGCCGGCCTGGCCGGAGCGCTGGGCGGCCCTGCGCGAACGCATCGCGGCCGTCGGCATGCGCAACTCCCTGCTCCTCGCGATCGCGCCGACCGCCACCATCGCCTCCATCGCGGGCGTGTACGAGTGCATCGAGCCGCAGGTGTCCAACCTGTTCAAGCGCGAGACGCTGTCCGGCGAGTTCCTCCAGGTCAACTCCTACCTGGTGCAGGACCTGAAGGACCTCGGCGTCTGGGACGCCCGCACCCGCGAGGCGCTGCGCGAGGCGAACGGCTCGGTGCAGGACTTCACCTGGATCCCGGAGGACGTACGACGGCTCTACCGCACGGCGTGGGAGATCCCGCAGCGCGGCCTGATCGACATGGCCGCCGCCCGTACGCCGTTCCTGGACCAGTCCCAGTCCCTGAACCTGTTCATGGAGACGCCGACCATCGGCAAGCTCTCCTCGATGTACGCCTACGCCTGGAAGTCCGGGCTGAAGACGACGTACTACCTGCGCTCGCGCCCGGCGACGAGGATCGCCCGCGCGGCCCAGGCGCAAGCCACCGTCCCCGTTCAGCAGCCGGCTCCCGACGAAGCCGTCGCCTGCTCCCTGGAGAACCCCGAGTCCTGCGAGGCCTGCCAGTGATGACCGCCCGAACCCAGAACCTCCTCGACCCCGGCTTCGAGCTGACTCTGCGCCCCATGCGCTACCCCGACTTCTACGAGCGCTACCGGGACGCCATCAAGAACACCTGGACCGTGGAGGAGGTCGACCTCCACTCGGACGTCGCCGACCTGGCGAAGCTGACCCCGGGTGAGCAGCACCTGATCGGCCGTCTGGTGGCGTTCTTCGCGACGGGCGACTCGATCGTGGCGAACAACCTCGTGCTGACCCTGTACAAGCACATCAACTCCCCCGAGGCGCGCCTGTACCTGAGCAGGCAGCTGTTCGAGGAGGCCGTCCACGTCCAGTTCTATCTGACGCTCCTGGACACCTACCTGCCCGACCCGGACGACCGGGCGGCGGCCTTCGCGGCCGTCGAGAACATCCCCTCCATCCGCGAGAAGGCCGAGTTCTGCTTCAGGTGGATGGACTCGGTGGAGGAGATCGACCGGCTTCAGACCAAGGCCGACCGCCGCCGGTTCCTGCTCAACCTGATCTGCTTCGCCGCGTGCATCGAGGGCCTGTTCTTCTACGGCGCCTTCGCCTACGTGTACTGGTTCCGCAGCCGGGGCCTGCTGCACGGCCTGGCGACCGGCACCAACTGGGTGTTCCGCGACGAGACGATGCACATGTCCTTCGCGTTCGACGTCGTCGACACCGTCCGCAAGGAGGAGCCGGAGCTCATCGACGACGACCTCCAGCAGCAGGTCACCGACATGCTGCGGGAGGCCGTCGAGGCCGAGCTGCAGTTCGCGCGCGACCTGTGCGGGGACGGCCTCCCGGGCATGAACACCGACTCGATGCGGCAGTACCTGGAGTGCGTCGCCGACCAGCGCCTCACGCGCCTCGGCTTCGCGCCGGTGTACGGCTCCGAGAACCCCTTCTCCTTCATGGAGCTGCAGGGGGTTCAGGAGCTGACCAACTTCTTCGAGCGGCGTCCGTCCGCGTACCAGGTGGCGGTGGAGGGCACCGTCGACCTGGACGAGGACTTCTGACGATCCTCGGGCCCGCGGTTCTCCTGGGCCTGCCTGATCTGGCGGTCGATGCGCCGGTCGCGCACGATGCCGACCACCGAGGGCAGGACCAGGAGGACCAGCATGCCGAGGACGGTGATCATGGCCATCAGTGCCTCCGCGTATGTCGTATCCATGGACACCACTGTCACGCCGTTTACTCCTTACTGACAGTGGCAGGACTGCCGTAGACCCTCGAATTACTGCCACCGATGGGGCACACTGGGGGGCATGCTGAAAAACGTGGCCGCTGTCCTGCTGGACGGCGTGCATCCCTTTGAACTGGGCGTCGTCTGCGAAGTGTTCGGCATCGACCGCAGTGACGAGGGCCTGCCGGTCTACGACTTCGCGGTCGTCTCGGCGGAAGGGCCCACGCTCAGTACCCACATCAAGGGGTTGATGGTGTCCACCGCCTACGGCCTCGACCGGCTGGAAGAGGCCGACCTGATCGCGGTGCCGGCCGGGGACAACTACATCGGGCGGGAGTATCCGCCCGAGCTGCTCGCCGCCCTGGTCCGGGCCGTCGACCGGGGCGCGCGGGTCCTGAGCGTCTGCTCCGGGGTCTTCGCCCTGGGCGCGGCAGGGCTGCTGGACGGGCGGCGCTGCAGCGTGCACTGGCGGCAGGCGGAGGAGCTCGCCCGGCGTCATCCGCGGGCGATCGTCGAGCCGGACGTACTCTACGTCGACGAGGAGCCGGTGATCACCTCGGCCGGCACGGCGGCCGGGATCGATGCCTGTCTGCACATCGTGCGCAAGGAGCAGGGGCCGGAGATCGCCAACAAGATCGCCCGGCGGATGATCGTGCCGCCGCACCGGGACGGCGGCCAGGCCCAGTACATCGAGCGGCCGCTGCCGGCCTCCGAGGGCGACACGATCAGCGAGGTGCTCGTGTGGATGGAGCGGCATCTCGACGAGGAGGTCACCGTCGAGCAGCTCGCCGCCCGCGCCCACATGTCGCCGCGCACCTTCGCCCGCCGCTTCCACCAGGAGACCGGCACCACGCCCTACCGCTGGATCCTGCGACAGCGCGTGCTGCTGGCCCAGCACCTGCTGGAAGCGACGGACGAGACGGTGGACGCGATCGCGGGCCGAACGGGGTTCGGCACAGCGGCCGCGCTGCGCCACCACTTCGTACGGGCGGTGGGCACCACCCCGAACGCCTACCGGCGGACGTTCAGGGGCCCGGAGGCCGCCTGAGCGTCACCTGGGCACCGGCGTCAGCAACAGCCTGTGCGGACGCAGCGTGATGCCGACCCGGGTGCCGTCGTTGGAGCCGGGCACCTGCTCGAAGCGGTACTTGGTGGCCACCGCCGCCGTGATCAGCGTCAGCTGCGCCATCGAGAAGTGGTCGCTCGGGCACTTCCGGTTGCCCACGCTGAACGGGTTCATGGCGTATTTCGGCACCTCCTTGACGCGCTCCGGAAGCCACCGGTCGGGGTCGAACTGGAGGTGGTTCCCGTACGACTTCGGATCGCGCTGGATCGCGTACGGGCTGTAGACGATGTCGGCCCCGGCCGGAATCCGATACCCGCCGAGTTCCGTGTCGGTCACCGCCCGCCGCGTCAGAATCCATACGGCGGGGCGCAAACGCATGGCCTCGACGACGACATTGTTGGTGTGCGTGAGCTTGCGGACGTCCTCGAATGCCACCGGACGCCCACCGGTAACGGCCTGGACTTCGTCACGCACCTTGTCCGCGTGTTCCGGGTGCTCGGCGAGCACCTGCAGCAGCCACATGATCGTGGAGGCGACGGTTTCGCTGCCGGGGGTGAGGATCGCGACGACCTGGTCGTGGATCTCCTGTTCACCTATGGGGTCGCCATTCTCGTCCTTGGCCTCCAGCAATGCCGTCAGCAAATCGTCCGGCTTTTGACCGGATGCGCGCCGCTCGGCGACGATCTCGTCGACGAGGAGATGTAAATCGGCCAGCGCACGGTTGAATGCGCGGTTGGCCGGAAGCGGCAGCTTGTAGAGCGGCCCGAGCGGCACCACCATCCGCCGGTACATGCCCTGGAAGACGACGGCGAGCGCGTTGCACAGCCGCTCCGCCCGCTCGTCCATGTACTCGCCGCGCAGCAGGCAGCGGGCCGCGATGCGCACGGCGACACGGAAGGACTCCGAGGTGCAGTCGATGGTGTGCCCCGGCTGCCAGCGCTCGGTCAGCGCGTGGGCCTCCTCCTCCATGATCGGGCCGTAGGCGGGGATGGCGGCGAGCCGGAAGGCGGGCTGGATGGTGCGCCGCTGGCGGCGGTGGCGCGGGCCGTTCGCGGTGGCCACGCCCTCCTTGCCGAGGAGGCCCTCCAGGGACTCCCACAGCAGCCCGTCGATCTTGTAGTCGGGGCTGAGGGCCAGGGCGCCGGTGAGAGCCGGCGTGGTGACCGCGTACACGGTCTTCGGTCCCAGTTCGAGGCGTACGACGTCGCCGTGGTCCCGCAGCCGGGACATGAAGGCCAGCGGGTCGCGGACCAGCTTCCAGCCGTGGCCGAGGACGGGGACCGCACCACCCGCCAGGGGCGGCTCACGCAGCTGAGCTGTCAGAGGGGCTTCGGGTTCGACTGACTCGACGGTCATTTCTCACCTGCCGCTTCGTTGGTGACGTACGGGGGCGTGGACCGGTCGTCCCAGCTGTCGACCATGTACCGGCCGGACTCGTGGTGGAACCAGTAGACGGAGCTGAACCAGTTCCGCATATTGCCGACACAGGCGCGTACGGCGGCGCTCAGTTCCTTTCCCCGCACGGTGCCGTCGGCGAGGTCGTCGGCGAACCGCAGGGCGTCCTCTTCGACGTCGAGGAATTCCGTGATGCATTCCTCGACGCGCCGCCGGACTTCGCCGATCGCCTCTTCCAGCGTCAGTCCCTCATGGGTGATGAGACTGATGCCGAGATTGTGCACCTCGTCGCCCGCAATTTCCTTCGGCAGCGAGCAGAGGTCGTTGTACCAGGCGGCGAATTCCTGGCTCAGCAGCGCCGCCCGCCGGTACGCCGGGTGTTTCCGTACGGCGTCCGGGAGTTCGCAGCCCGCGCTCGGCTCCAGCAGATCGGTCCAGATCCAGTGCGCGAACGTGAGCCGGCGCAGTTCGAGGTATTCCCCGACGGTCGGGATGATGCCCTCGGTGCGGTTTCGGAACTCCCGGTCGTACGCCTCGATCACCCTGTGGAAGTGCCGGGCGAACCGGGCGTTCCACGTCTGCGGCAGGAACGAGTACAGCCGCAGCACGCTGTCGGCGAGCCCGGCGACCACGGGGTCCTCGTGGTGCAGGTGGTCCCGGGGGGAGTCGAGTGCCGTGTGCAGCCGGTCCCGCAGCCGCCGCCAGGCGGCCGGCCGGCCGTGGACGATGTCGCGGTCGTGCCGGTCGTCCCAGACGAAGAACCACGCGCTGTAGTCCCCTATCGCCTGCAGGACGTCGTCCGGCGCGCCCACGTAGTAGCCCGCCATCAGGTCGGTGTAGCACAGGCCGTCGGCATGTTCCTCCACCTTGTCCGCCGGCATGAGCCGCTTTTCCAGGAGCCATGCACGGGTCTTCTCCTGGAGCCTTGGCCAATACGGGTGGAGTTGCCGCGGAAACGCCGCCTCGATCACCGGCAGTGCGAGCGACGGTGGAACTGCGATCGTGGTCGGTGACGATGTGGTGCCGTGTGACAAAGCATGCACGAACAAACCCCTCTCAGCCGCCAGTTGGCCCACGCCCCTTCCGCCGTGCCGGGCGTGCGCCGTTGCGTAGCCCCGCTCATCCCATTCAGCACTACAACTGACCGTCCTGGGAACGGATTTGCTCCATCCGCAACCCTGGGTGCCAAGAACCTCCCCTTGCGTGACTGGATGTGGATCACTGGAGGAGCGGAGGGGATCGAACGTGCGACGGACAGACGAACGGCGCCTGGTCAGGAGGGGAATCCTGACCAGACGCCGTGCGTGAGGGGGCTGTGAGATCTCAGTCGTTGGCGACCACGGGGTACCGGGGCTCGTTCTCGGCCATCTGCCGCAGCGCGTCCTTGCGTTCGCGCTTGGAGAGCCGGTCGATGTAGAGGTAGCCGTACAGGTGGTCGGTCTCGTGCTGCAAACACCGTGCGAAGTAGCCGGTGCCGCGCACCTTGATCGGGTTGCCCTTCTCGTCCTGCCCGGTGACCTCGGCGTAGTCGGGCCGGGCGAGCGGCGCGTACGCGGTGGGCACCGACAGGCAGCCCTCGTTGCTGTCGTCCAGGCGGCGCTTGTCGGCGGGCAGGTCGACGAGCCTGGGGTTGCAGACCACGCCGACGTGCCGGACGCCCTCGTCGTCCGGGCAGTCGTAGACGAAGACCTTCAGGTCGACACCGATCTGGTTGGCGGCCAGGCCCACGCCCTCGGCGGTGCGCTGGCTGGCGAACATGTCGGCGACCAGCTGCTGGAGCTCCTCGCCGAAGTCGGTGACGTCCTTGCACTCCTTGTGCAGCACCGGGTTCCCGACCACCGTGATCGGCCGCGAGGTGCCCTTCTCCCGCCAGGCCGACTCGCGCTCCTCGCAGTCCTCCGTGTCGATGACGTACCCCTCGTCGTCGACGGGGAGCACGCCCGCGTGCTGCTGATCGGTGTCCTGCTGCGCCATGACCGACGTACGCCTTCCTCGCAAAACTGGGATTGATGCTGATACAGGGTACGGGGGAACGCGCTCCTGTAGGGGCGCGGGACTGTGTCCGTATGCGGCTGTGCCGCGGGGCGCGACCAGCCACAACCAGCCCGCACTGGGCAACGGCGACTAGCAGACCTCTTCCAGATCCCGCCAGTCACGAGAATCCGGACTGTCCGCGACCCACCCGTCCAGCAACCCCCTCACCAGCGAAGCCGGCGCAGCCACCCCGCACTCCCGCTCCGGCATCCACAGCTGCCCGTCGGTCCGGTGCCCCAGCGGCCCGGGATGCCCCGGCTCGCTGTGATCATGCGGGTCGAGATGCTCCCCGTCCCCCTCGTCCGACGGCATCCGCGACTCGGAACACATCCGGCACAGCAACCGCACCGACGACGACCAGTCCTCCGCGGCGAACCCGGCGTCGGCGGCCAGCTGCTCCAGGGCGTCCCGGTCGGCCTCCGTCTCGGCCTCCAGCAGCACGACCCAGGTGGGCACGGGCGAGGGCGCCCACAGCTCGATCTCGTCGAAGACGGGGTAGGTGTGCCCGGCGGCCGTGGTGCGCTCGCCGTGCGGGACGCCGTCGTGCAGCACGACCTCGCCCCAGCGCCGCCCCGAGGAGGGCAGCGGGATCGACAGCACCTCGATCCGGGCGGGGTCGAGGCGTCGCCCCCACACGACTTCCGCCTCCCCCTCCGGGGACAGCCGTACGGCCGCGCTGCCGAGGTCCATGCCGACGGGCTCGCCGGAGTCGGTGGCACCGCCCGGCATCCGCAGTCCGTAGGCCTGCCAGGCCCGGCGGGCCAGCGGCCAGTCCTGCAGGGCGGTCGCGGCGATGCCGACGTTCCACCAGTCGGGCGCCCCGGTGTCGCGGTCGAGCAGGGCCACGGCCCGCAGGCCCGCCGCGCGCGCCTGCTCCCAGTCGTGGCGGAACTTGTGCAGCAGGGCCAGGTTGAACCAGGACTCCGACAGCCAGGGCTCCAGATCGGCGGCCCGCGTCAGCAGCGCGCCCGCGTCCTCGTACCGCCCGTCGCCGATCAGCGTGAACGCGCGGTCTGTGGCCTGCCGCCAGGAGGCGGAGGGCCGATGTCGTCCCTTGCCGAAGATCCTCACGATTCCCGCCTGCCAGTTCCGTGTGGTGGGCTGGCTGTGCCTTTCCGCCCCCGGACACCCTCTCCTTCGCATCCAACCACGTACGGCCGGAAGGGCGCTCATTACCCATGGGTTACCCAGCGTCGGGCGGGGTCAGACCCCCGGGCGAGCACCCGGACGAGGGACTCGACCACCTCGGGCGCGTACTCCCCGCCGGTGGCCAGCCGCAGCTCCTCCAGCGCCGTCAGGGGCCCGCCGGGACCGCGGTCCCGGGCCTTCTCGTCGTACGCGTTGACCGCCCGCACGATGCGTGCGGCGAGCGGTTGCTCCGGGTACGGGTCGGCCTGGCGTTCGACGACCATGGCCACCCGCGGGTCGACTCCGGTCTGGCGTACGACGGCCCCGCCGAGCAGGGCGATCCGGCGCTGCTCGGCGGCGGGCAGGCCGGCGGTGGCCCCGGCGGGCACCGGGTCGACGAGGCTCAGCTGCCCGATGTCGTGCATGAGGGCGGCGTACTCCAGCACGGTCAGCTCGGGCTCGGTCAGCCCCAGGTCCCGCCCGACCGCCTGGCTGAGCGCGGCGACGCGCCGGGCGTGCCCGGACGGGGTGTACCCGGCGATCTCGGTGGCCCGCGCGAGGGAGGCGATGGTCTGCCGGTAGGTGGCGCGGACGGCGGCGTACCGCCGGAAGGACAGCTGGGCGAGCAGCAGGGGCGCGGAGAAGACGGGCAGTGCCCACAGCCCCACCACGGCGACCGCGAGCGACATCACCGCCCCGGTCGCGATGACGGCCGTCCCGATGCCGGGCACCGCCCGCAACTCGTCCCGCAGCACCGGCGCGAAGGGCCACCCGGTGCGGGCGTGGGCCAGCGCGGCGGCGAGCACGGCGTCGCACAGCGCGGTCAGGGACAGCAGCGCGAGCAGCAGCAGCGCGTAGGCGGGGCCGATCCAGTCGTCGAACGTCCCGAGGTTGTACAGCGGCTGGAAGCACACGGCGACGAACCCGACGGTGAGCACGCGGCGCGCCAGGTGGTCGAGGGTGGGCCCCTGCCCGCGCGCGATGTGCGGCACGGACCCCAGGAGCGACGCGGCCAGGACGACGACGAGGACCTGGGTGGCCCCGTGCTGGGTCGACCGCCCGGCGTTCTCCCCCAGCAGGGCGTACGACAGGGCCCCGGCGGCGGCGAGCGGCGCGGCCTCCCGGACGCCGGCACCGGTGCGCCGGGTCAGCTCTCCGACGGCGACGAGTGCGCCGAAGGCGAGGGCGACCTGACGTTCCCGCAGGCCCGTCCAGAGGGTCAGGACGAGGCAGACGGCGGCGAGGAGGGCGGCGCAGGCGTGCACGAGGGTGAGGAGGAAGCGGGGGCGGGGAGAACTCATCGGCGCGCCCCGGGCGGGCCGGCGGGGAGAACTCATCGGCGCGCCCCCGGCGGGCTGGAAACGGGCGGACCGGGCGGCAGAACGCGAGGGGCGTGGACGTCGTCGGCGGTCACGGCCGGACGCCAGCCGCCGCCCCGCCCCAGGGCCCGCACCAGCGCCGCGACCATCCGCGGATCGAACTGGCTCCCCGCACAGCGCTGAAGCTCCTCCAAGGCGGCCGCGACAGGCCGCCCCCTGCGGTAACACCGGGTGGAGGTCATCGCGTCGAACGCGTCGGCCACGGCCACCACCCGGGCCGACTCCGGGATCTGGCGCCCCACCAGCCCGTACGGATACCCGCTGCCGTCCAGTCGCTCGTGGTGGTGCAGCACCGCCGCCCGGGCCTCCCCGAGGAAGGAGATGCCCCGCACCATCTCGTGCCCGTACTCGGGATGCAGCTCGATCACCCGCCGCTCCTGGGGAGTCAGCGGCCCGTCCTTCGTGAGCAGCCGGGTGGGCACCCCCAACTTGCCCACGTCGTGCAGGATTCCGGCGAACCGGATGACCTCGACCCGTTCGTCGTCCATGCCGAGCTCACGGGCGATCATCATCGAGGCCTGCCCGACCCGCTCACTGTGCCCGCGCGTGTACCCGTCCTTGATGTCGACGGCCTGCACGAGCGCCCGGATCGTCGCCTGATGGGCGGCCCGCTCCCGGTGGTACTGCGCGAACGCCCACCAGGACACGCACATCGGCAGCAGCACGAGCAGCGCGGCGACGGGCCCGTACGGGCTGCGCCACAGGACGGCCATCATCAGCCCGGCGAGCCCGTGCACGGCGATCGGGGCGAGCGACCGGGCGATCAGACCCCGCCAGGCCCGCCGCACCGGCACCCGCTCGGCCAGCGCGAGGATCCCGCCGTCCAGCAGCGTGAGCACCAGGCAGAACGCCAGCACCGCGGCCCCGGCCGGCCCGAGCGCGTACGGCACGTCGCCCGCCGCGACCGCGCCCCGCCCGCCGAGCGCCCCGTGCACCCGGGACGCGGCCCACACACCGAGGGCCAGCTGGGCGGCGCGCCAGATACGGCGCAGCAGGACGGGCCGCTGCTCGACGTGCGACAGCAGCGCTCCCGGCAGGGCGACGAGCGCGGCGGCGGGCGCCGGCAGCAGGAAGGCCCCGGCGAGCAGGACCGGGTAGAAGGTGCCCGCCGGGGAGGAGATCCCGACGAACCGGGACCGGGCGAGGCGCTCGCAGCCGGCGTACAGCACGGCGAGCAGCGCGGCCGCCGACCAGGGCGTGCGGACCGCCGGCAGCGGCAGCAGGCAGAGCACGGCGGCGACGACGACGCAGACGATGTACGTACGGGCGCGTGACGGTACCGCCTCCATGAGCCCCTCCCCGACCGTGCCTGCCGGATACGACCTGCCTGTCAGGCTCCGGAGCCTAGGGCGGCGGCGGGGGGCTGCGTGGGCCGATAACCCGCGGATTAGCACGTTCGAGTGACGACTACCCGGCCGGGGGCCGGGTAGGAGGGGAGAGGCCGGAGTCTCAGGACTCCTGGGGTGCGGCAGGCGTCGCACCGGGCGCGGGCGCGGCCGTGACGTCCTGGTCGGGCACGGCCTGGCCGGAGCGGATCAGCTCGATCCGCCCCATGACCTTGTCGCGCAGGTCGCGCGGCACGTCGTCATGCCCGCAGCACCGCTTGACCAGCTTCTTCACGGCCTGTTCGAGCCCGTACTTCTCCAGGCACGGCGAGCATTCCTCGAAGTGGTGCTCGAACTTCACGCAGTCCGCATCCGGCATCTCACGGTCGAGGAACTCGTAGAGATGATCGAGGATTTCGCTGCAATCCGTCTCGTGCGGCTCTCCGCAGCTCATGACCCCGAGCCTTTCGCTTCGTTCGACTCTCCGGCGCCGGCCGGGACCAGCCCACGCTCGCGGGCGTAGTCCTCGAGCATGCCGCGCAGTTGACGGCGGCCCCGGTGCAGCCGGGACATCACCGTACCGATGGGTGTCCCCATGATGTCGGCGATCTCCTTGTAGGCAAAGCCCTCAACGTCCGCGAGGTACACGGCGATGCGGAACTCCTCGGGGATCGCCTGGAGCGCTTCCTTCACGTCCGAGTCGGGCAGGTGGTCGAGCGCCTGCGACTCGGCGGAGCGCAGACCCGTCGACATGTGCGACTCGGCGCGGGCGAGCTGCCAGTCCTCGATCTCCTCGGCCGCGCTGCGCTGCGGTTCACGCTGCTTCTTGCGGTACGAGTTGATGAAGGTGTTGGTGAGGATCCGGTACAGCCACGCCTTGAGGTTGGTGCCTTCGCGGAACTGGTGGAAGGACGCGTACGCCTTGGCATACGTCTCCTGCACCAGGTCCTCGGCGTCGGCCGGGTTGCGCGTCATGCGCAGCGCGGCCGAGTACATCTGGTCGAGGAACTCGAGCGCGTCCCGCTCGAAGCGCGCGCTGCGCTCGGCGGTCGTCTCCGCGCCCACGCCGCCCCGGCCCTCGGGCTGCTCCGCCTGGCCGTGTTCGGTCCCTGCGTCGGTACCGGGAACCGGACCCACCTCCTCAAGATTTTTTGCGGGGCCGAAACCGGTCCCACCCGAATCGGAGGATAGACGACGATCCGGCCCGCCCGCCGCCCGAATAGGGGCGGTCTTCGCCGCATGCAGCACCGTCCAGTCCAGGTCGGCGCGGCTGCTGCGGCTCGGGCAGTAGATCGAACCCATGCGGCGGACTTCCTCTCCTACGGCGTCGTCGCTGGTGGCCGACGCGGTCGCGGCCGGCTGCCAGCACATACGTCCGCCACAACAGCGGTCGGTGCCCCGACATTCCCGAAGCTTTACCCCAGTGACCCGGTCCACTTCACGACCGCGTCCGTGATCACCGCTAGGGCCTCGTCCTGCGTGATCTCGGCGCGTTTGGGCACGGCGAAGCCGTGGTCGCCGTACGGCACCTCGACCAGGTCGTAGGGCCCCTCGGGGAACTCATCGGGCCCGCCGAACGGGTCGTTCCCGCCCTGGACGACGAGAGTGGGCACCCCGGCCCCGAGCAGCTCCTCGGCGCGGGACTTCTCCGGCTTGCCCGGCGGGTGCAGCGGGAAGCTGAGGGCGAGGACGGCGTGCGCGCCGAGTTCGGCGGCGGTACGGCAGGCCACCCGGGCCCCGGCGCTGCGCCCGCCCGAGATCACCGGCAGCCCCGGCTCGGCGAGCGCGGGCCACACTCCGCGCCAGCCGGTGTCGAGTGTCTTCGGCGCGGGCGCGACCTTCTTCCCCGCCACCCGCCAGGGCTGCTCCACGAGGGCGACGGTCACGCCGTGGGCGGGCAGGACGGCGGCCAGGGCCTGAAGGTCGCGTGCCTGGATGCCGCCGCCGGCGCCGTGGCCCGCGGCCAGGACGAGCCGTGCCTTCTTCTTCGCCCGGTGCCAGGTGATGCGGGCGGCGCCGGCGTCCGTCTCGATCGTCTGGGTCTTCTGGGTCGTCTGGGTCGTCTCGCTGGTCACATCGGTCACATCGCTCACATCAGAAGAGTGTGCTCTCTTCCGGGGCGGCCAGCTCCTTCAGCAGCTCCGGCCCGTTGTTGCGGACGTCGCTGACCGCCGTCGGCACGGGGTACGCCCGCATCAGCCCGGGCGGCGGCGGGGCGAGCAGCTCGCGCAGGTCGTCGGGGTCCGTGCGGGACGGGTCGAGCCAGGCGTCCCAGCGGTCGGGGGTGAGCATCAGCGGCATCCGGGGGTGGATGTCGGCCAGCGCGCGCGGCCCCTCGGCGGGGGCCACGGCCAGCGGGGTCCTCTCCGCCTCGGTGGTGATGACGGAGCACGTGACCCACCAGGCCTGCGGGTGGTCGTCGGGCAGCGTCTTGTCCCGCCAGAACTCGTACAGCCCGGCCATCGCGAAGACGGACCCGTCGGCGGGCAGCACGAAGTACGGCTGCTTGCGCGGCCGCTTCTTCTTCCCCTCGACCTCCAGGTCCCGCTCCTGCTTGCCGGTGACCCACTCGTAGTAGCCGTCGGCGGGCAGGATGCAGCGCCGGGTGGCGAAGGCGCGGCGGTACGACGGCTTCTCGTGGACGGTCTCCGCGCGCGCGTTGATCATCCGGGCGGCGCCCTCGGGAGTCTTCGACCAGGAGGGGACCAGCCCCCACTTCAGCTTCCGCAGCTGCCGAACCGGTCGCGGGTCGTCCACGTCTTTCAGAGGGCGGTCGAGGACGGCGTAGACCTCTTTGGTGGGCGCCACGTTGTAGTCGGGCTCCAGGGTCTCCTCCGGCTCCCACTTGTCGATCTCAAAGATTCCTGCGAGATCCTCTGGCCTACGACTCGCTGCATACCGTCCGCACATACGTGCCACACTGCCAGATTCCACGTGACCACAGGGAGCCATCGCCACACATGGACAGCACCGCAACCGCCTCCCTCGCCTCCCTCTGGGACGAGGTCTCCGGCACCCAGCCCGACCCCGACCTGTGGGTGGTGATCGCGACCCTGGCCGCCGCACTCGCCGTGGTCGTCCCGCACGGCCTGTGGCGGCTCTCCCGCAACGCGATCACCATCGCCCACGAGGGCGGCCACGGCCTGATCGCGCTGCTCACCGGCCGCACCCTCACCGGCATACGCCTCCACTCCGACACCAGCGGCCTGACCGTCAGCCGCGGCAAGCCGCACGGCCTCGGCATGATCCTCACCGCGGCCGCCGGCTACACCGCTCCCCCGCTGCTGGGCCTGGGCGGCGCCGCCCTGCTGGGCTCGGGCCGCATCACCCTGCTGCTGTGGCTGGCCACGTTCCTGCTGGTGGCGATGCTGGTGATGATCCGCAACGCGTACGGCGCACTGACCGTGTTCGTCACCGGCGGCACGTTCGTGCTGGTGTCCTGGCTGACCGGACCGCAGGTGCAGGCGGCGTTCGCGTACGCGGTGGTGTGGTTTCTGCTGCTGGGGGGCGTACGCCCGGCGTTCGAACTGCAGGCGAAGCGGGCCCGGGGTGGGGCGGGCGACTCGGACGCGGACCAGTTGTCACGGCTGACGCATGTGCCGGCGGGGTTGTGGCTGTTCCTGTTCCACGCGGTGTCGTTGTGCTCGTTGATCGGCGGGGGCAGGTGGCTGCTGGAGATGTGACTCGCCCCGAAGCGGCGCCGTCACAGGGCGCGGGGTTGTGTCGATGTGCGGCTCCGCCGCGTGGGCGCGACCAGCCACAACGGGGCCACCCCCGAACAACGGCCTCCCCACCCCCCTCCTTATAAAGTGGGGCCATGGCCTCGAACCCCGCACACACCGCCCTCTGGCCCGCCCCGCACGCGAGCGGAGCCGTCGACGCGACGGTCCACGTGCCCGGGTCCAAGTCGGTCACCAACCGTGCCCTGGTGCTCGCCGCCCTCGCCTCCGAGCCCGGCTGGCTGCGCCGCCCGCTGCGCTCGCGCGACACGCTGCTGATGGCCGGTGCCCTGCGGGCGATGGGCGTCGAGATCGAGGAGACAGTGTCTTCGAGCTCCTCCGTCGCGGGCGGCCCGGACGGCACCGGCGAGGCCTGGCGCGTCCTGCCCACGGGCCTGCGGGGCCCGGCCACGGTCGACGTCGGCAACGCCGGCACGGTGATGCGCTTCCTGCCGCCGGTCGCCACGCTCGCCGACGGCCCCATCCGCTTCGACGGCGACCCCCGGTCCTACGAGCGTCCCCTGAACGGCGTCATCGACGCGCTGCGCCGGCTCGGCGCCCGCATCGACGACGACGGCCGCGGCGCGCTGCCGATGACGGTGCACGGCGGTGGCGCCCTGGACGGCGGCACGGTCTCGATCGACGCGTCCTCGTCCTCCCAGTTCGTCAGCGCCCTGCTGCTGTCCGGCCCGCGCTTCAACCAGGGCGTGGAGGTCCGGCACACCGGCGCGACGCTGCCCTCGATGCCGCACATCCGCATGACCGTCGACATGCTGCGCGCGGTCGGCGCCCAGGTGGACACCCCCGAGTCCGGCGGTGAGCCCAACGTCTGGCGGGTCACCCCGGGCGCCCTGCTCGGCCGGGACCTGGTCATCGAGCCGGACCTGTCCAACGCCCAGCCGTTCCTGGCGGCGGCGCTGGTGACCGGCGGCAAGGTCGTCATCCCGGACTGGCCGGCCCGCACCACCCAGCCCGGCGACCGGCTGCGCGAGATCTTCACCGAGATGGGCGGCTCCTGCGAACTCACCGACTACGGGCTGGTCTTCACCGGCTCCGGGTCCATCCACGGCATCGACGTGGACCTCGGCGAGGTCGGCGAGCTGACGCCGGGCATCGCGGCGGTCGCCGCCCTGGCCGACTCGCCGTCGACCCTGCGCGGCGTGGCCCACCTGCGCCTGCACGAGACGGACCGCCTGGCCGCCCTGACGAAGGAGATCAACGAGCTCGGCGGCGACGTCACCGAGACCGCCGACGGCCTGCACATCCGCCCGCGCCGCCTGCACGGCGGGATCTTCCACACCTACGAGGACCACCGCATGGCCACGGCCGGCGCGATCATCGGCCTCGCGGTCGACGGAGTGCAGATCGAGAACGTGGCGACGACCGCGAAGACCCTGCCGGACTTCCCGGAGCTGTGGGCCGGGATGCTCGGGGCATAGGGCGCGAGGAACACGTCATGCGCCGCTACGGCAAGCACACCGACGAGGACGACATCCGCACCCGCCCGGGCCGCCGGAACACCCGGCCCCGTACGAACATCCGCCCCAAGCACGAGGACGCGGCCGACGGCATGGTCCTCACCGTGGACCGCGGCCGTCTGACCTGCCTCGTCGAGGACCGCGTGGTGCTGGCGATGAAGGCCCGCGAACTGGGCCGCAAGGCGGCCGTGGTGGGCGACCGGGTGGCGCTCGTCGGTGACCTGTCGGGCCAGAAGGACACGCTGGCGAGGATCGTCCGCATCGAGGAGCGGACGTCGGTGCTGCGCCGGACCGCGGACGACGACGACCCGTACGAGCGGGTGGTCGTCGCCAACGCCGACCAGTTGGCCATCGTCACGGCCCTGGCCGACCCGGAGCCGCGCCCGCGCCTGATCGACCGCTGTCTGGTCGCGGCGTACGACGGCGGCCTGGACCCGCTGCTGGTGCTGACCAAGTCGGACCTCGCCCCGCCCGACAAGATCCTGGAGCTGTACGGCGACCTGGACATCCCGTACGTCGTCACCAGCCGCGAGGAACTGGAGAACGGCGACGCGGCGGACCGGGTGCGCGAGCAGCTGGACGGCAAGATCACGGCGTTCGTCGGGCATTCGGGCGTGGGCAAGACGACGCTGGTCAACGCACTGGTCGCGCAGGACAGGCGTCGTGTGACGGGCCATGTGAACGCGGTGACGGGCCGCGGCCGTCACACGACCACCTCCGCCCTCGCGCTCCCGCTGGCGGGCGCGGCGGGCTGGGTCATCGACACCCCGGGCATCCGGTCCTTCGGCCTCGCCCACGTCGATCCGTCCCGCGTGATCAACGCCTTCCCCGACCTGGTGCCGGGTACGGAGGGCTGCCCGCGCGCGTGCAGTCACGACGAGCCGGACTGCGCGCTGGACGCGTGGGCGGCCGAGGGGCACGCGGATCCGGCGCGGCTGTACTCGCTGCGCAGGTTGCTGGCCACGCGTGAGCGGAAGGAAGGCGACTGACCTCCGCGTTGTTTGTCATGGCGTGCGGACGGTAAGTGCATAATCGCACCGAGCCGGAGCCAAGCGCGAGCAAAGTACGACGAAGCGGTCACATGGCGTGGCACTACGGGAGGACGACACATGGCTTGGCTGCTGGTCATCGTGGCCGGGTTGCTCGAGACCGGCTTCGCCGTATGCCTGAAGCTGTCACACGGCTTCACGCGCCTGTGGCCGACGATCGCGTTCTGCGTCTTCGCCATCGGCAGCTTCGGTCTGCTGACCCTTGCCCTGAAGAAGCTCGACGTGGGGCCCGCCTACGCGGTGTGGACCGGCATCGGGGCGGCGGGCACGGCGATCTACGGCATGGTGTTCCTCGGTGACCTGGTGTCGACGTTGAAGATCGTGTCGATCAGCCTCGTGATCATCGGCGTGATCGGTCTGCAGTTGTCGGGCTCGGCCCACTGACGTCGTCAGACGGCCTGCCGGTGCAGTGCGCTGCGCACCAGGTCGGCGACCCCGCCCTCGCCCGGTGGGGCTGCCACGCAGGACAGGGCGAGACGGACGACCAGTTCGCAGCAGCGGGCCAGGTCGGCGGTGTCCGACCTGGGCGTGCCGGGACCGGACAGCACGGCCACGGCACGGTCGCGGACCAGCGCGACGAAGTCGTCCGGCGAGGGCAGCGGGCCGTCGGCGCGGCGCTGGGCCGGTACGGCGGAGGAGGACGGTACGGCCGACAGGGTCGGTGCGGGCAGACGTTCGCTCCAGCAGCCGGTGAGCATGGCGCGTACGAGGGCGTTCTCGCGAGCCGCCGACATCATCCACTCGGCGGTCGCGGTCAGCCGCTCATGGGGATCGCCGTGCTCGGCGAGGGCGCGGTCGACGCCGGCGAGATACCCGTCCGCCTCCCTGCGGACGAGCGCCCGGGCGAGCCCGTCCTTGCTGCCGAACTCGTTGTACAGCGTCTGCCGGGACACTCCGGCCGCCGCGGCCACGTCCACCATCCGCACGGCCGACCACGGCCGGCGCGCCAGCGCCGTGTAAGCGGCGTCCAGTAGGGATTCCCGCGCTGCAGGCATCATCGCCTCCCCTTGGGGCAAGCGGCTCTGCGCCCAGATTTGACGCGCCCAGAGGCACTGTCAAGGGTTCGCGAGAGCATGCGGGGGCGCCCTGCGTCCGGTTCAGGCGGGTGCCTCCGGCTCAGCCGCGAGCAGCCCCGAACGCGCCGCCCCGGACACCCCGCCCCCGCCCGGCACCCCCGCACACCCGTCCCGCCAGCCCCCTGTAGCCCCGCCCCACCCCCGGCGGATACCGTTCATCACATGCCCGACTACCTCGATGACCTGCGTCTCGCCCACGTCCTCGCGGACGCCGCCGACGCCGCGACGATGGACCGGTTCAAGGCCCTCGACCTCAAGGTCGAGACCAAACCGGACATGACGCCGGTGAGCGAAGCGGACAAGGCGGCGGAGGAACTCATCCGCGGCCACCTCCAGCGCGCCCGCCCCCGGGACGCGATCCTCGGCGAGGAGTACGGCGTGGAGGGCACCGGCCCCCGCCGCTGGGTGATCGACCCGATCGACGGCACCAAGAACTACGTACGCGGCGTCCCCGTCTGGGCCACCCTCATCGCCCTCATGGAAGCAGCGGAGGGCGGCTACCAGCCCGTCGTCGGCGTCGTCTCCGCCCCCGCCCTCGGCCGCCGCTGGTGGGCCGCGAAGGGCCACGGCGCCTTCTCCGGCCGCAGCCTCACCAAGGCCTCCCGCCTGCAGGTCTCCCGTGTCTCGAAACTCACCGACGCCTCCTTCGCGTACTCCTCGCTCAGCGGCTGGGAGGAGCAGGGCCGCCTGAACGGCTTCCTGGACCTGACCCGCGAGGTGTGGCGCACGCGCGCGTACGGCGACTTCTGGCCGTACATGATGGTCGCCGAGGGCTCCGTCGACATGTGCGCCGAGCCCGAGCTGTCCCTGTGGGACATGGCGGCCAACGCGATCATCGTCACCGAGGCCGGCGGCACCTTCACCGGCCTCGACGGCCGCCCCGGCCCGCACAGCGGCAACGCGGCCGCGTCGAACGGCCTGCTGCACGACGAGTTGCTCGGATACCTCAACGAGCGCTGCTGAGCGCCCTCTTGTTGACCTCCGCTTGACCTGCCACCCTGAGAGTCCCCCCACTTGTGAATTTGTGAAACGATGAACAAACGGCGGGGACACTCCAGGAGGTGGCTCCATTCCATGCTTGTCCGAGACGCCATGAGCACGGTGGTCCTCACCATCGGCCCCGACCACACCCTCCGCCAGGCAGCCGCACTGATGTCCGCACGGCACGTCGGTGCGGCCGTGGTCCTCGATCCCGACGCCGACGGCATCGGCATCCTCACCGAACGCGACATCCTCAACTCCGTCGGCCTGGGCCAGAGCCCGGACGCGGAGCGTGCCCACGCCCACACCACCACGGACGTCGTGTTCGCCGCGCCGGCCTGGACCCTGGAGGAGGCGGCCGGCGCCATGGCGCACGGCGGCTTCCGTCACCTGATCGTCCTCGACCACGGCGAGCCCGTCGGCATCGTCTCGGTCCGCGACATCATCCGCTGCTGGGCACCCGCACGGCAGCAGGTGCCGGCCTGAGCATGCCAGTGGGCCGGGTCCCCGAAGGGACCCGGCCCACTGTCCACGACAAGCGGTCCAGTGCTGGTGATCAGCCGCGCAGGGCCTGGACCGCGGCCTCCAGCCGCTTGCCGAAGTCACCGTCGGCCTGACGGAAGTTGCCGATCGCGCGCTCGACGATGTCCTCGCGCGAGACCTGCGAGAGGGAGCCGGCCAGGTTGTCGACCAGGCGCTCCTTCTCGTCCTCCGACATCAGCCGGTAGAGGTTGCCCGCCTGCACGAAGTCGTTGTCCTCGGCGTGCACCGGGGCCGGGTGGTTGCCGGTGCCGCCCGTGAAGGAGTCGAACGGCTGCCACAGCGGACGACCGGTCTGCGCCGGGCCCCCGAAGCTGTTCGGCTCGTAGTTCTTCGCACCGCCGTGGCGGCCGTCGTACAGGTGGCCGTCACGGGAGTTGGTGCGCGCCTCGGTGGCGTGCGGGCGGTTCACCGGCAGGTGGTCGGCGTTGATGCCGACGCGGTAGCGGTGGGCGTCGCCGTACGCGAAGAGGCGGCCCTGGAGCATCTTGTCGGGGGACGGGCCGATGCCCGGCACGAAGTGCGCGGGGCTGAAGATCGACTGCTCGACCTCGGCGAAGATGTTCCGCGGGTTGCGGTTGAGCTCCAGCTTGCCGATCTCGATGACCGGGTAGTCCGCGTGCGGCCACACCTTGGTCAGGTCGAACGGGTTGAAGCGGTACGTCGCCGCCTCGGCCGCCGGCATGATCTGCACGCCCACGGTCCAGGTCGGGTACTCACCGCGCTCGATGGCCTCACGCAGGTCCCGCTGGTGGGAGTCGGGGTCCTTGCCCGCGAGGATCTCGGCCTCCTCGGCGGTGAGGTTCTTGATCCCCTGGTCGGTCTTGAAGTGGTACTTGACCCAGAAGACCTCGCCGGCCTCGTTGTTCCACTGGAAGGTGTGCGAACCGAAGCCGTCCATGTGGCGGTACGAGGCGGGGATGCCACGGTCGCCGAACAGCCAGGTCACCTGGTGCGTGGACTCGGGGGAAAGGCTCCAGAAGTCCCAGACGTTGTCCGCCTCCTGGCTGCCCGTGTACGGGTCGCGCTTCTGGGTGTGGATGAAGTCCGGGAACTTGATGGCGTCCTTGATGAAGAACACCGGGGTGTTGTTGCCGACGAGGTCGTAGTTGCCCTCCTCGGTGTAGAACTTCACCGCGAAACCGCGCGGGTCGCGGACGGCGTCCGCCGCGCCCAGGTTGCCGGCCACGGTCGAGAAGCGCAGGAAGACCTCGGTCTGCTTGCCGACCTCGGAGAGGAACTTGGCGCGCGTGTACTTGGTGACGTCGGCGGTGACCGTGAAGGTCCCGTAGGCACCGGCGCCGCGGGCGTGCACCACACGCTCCGGAATGCGCTCCCGGTTGAAGTGCGCCAGCTTCTCCAGAAGGAGCTGGTCCTGGACGAGCACCGGGCCGCCGACGCCCGCGGTCTCGCTGTTCTGGTTGTCGGCTACCGGAGCACCGGCCTCCGTCGTAAGCGGCCCCTGCGTCACGTATGCCTCCTGCGTCACTTCTGTCTGTCCTGTCGCTCTGCCCTGTACCTCAGCCAAAGCCAAATTCGATCCTACGTTAGACATCGTCTAAGTCAAGTTGAGCTCCAAAGTCACACCTGTTCGGGATCTGGTCCCTTGCTGTTAAGCTGGCCTGTATGAGTGACCTTCTGGAACGGCTGCGCGGACGCGGATGGCGGATGACCGCGCAGCGGCGCGTCGTGGCCGAGGTCCTCGACGGCGAACACGTCCATCTGACGGCCGACGAGGTCCACGCCCGGGCCGTCGCCAAGCTGCCCGAGATCTCCCGGGCGACCGTCTACAACACGCTGGGCGAGCTGGTCTCGCTCGGTGAGGTGCTCGAGGTCACCACGGACAAGCGCGCCAAGCGGTACGACCCGAACGCCCACCGTCCGCACCACCACCTGGTCTGCGGCCAGTGCGGCGCGATCCGCGACGTCCACCCGGAGGGCAACCCGCTGGCCGACCTCCCGGCCTCGGAGCGCTTCGGCTTCACGGTCTCGGACGTCGAGGTGACGTACCGCGGCATCTGCCCGAACTGCGCGAAGGCGTAAGCCACTCGACCACTGAAAAGCCCCGGCACGGATGCGTGCCGGGGCTTTCTGCCGTGCCGGGGCCGCAGACGGCCTACCGCGAACACACCGAGGGCCGGAACCCTTTCGGATTCCGGCCCTCGATCTTCAGTAGCGGGGACAGGATTTGAACCTGCGACCTCTGGGTTATGAGCCCAGCGAGCTACCGAGCTGCTCCACCCCGCGTCGGTGAATGCAACGTTACGTCAAGGGCGCGCACAGAAGCAAATCGCTGGTCGACGGGTGCAGGCCATGCGCCCCCTGACGCACTGAAGCGGCCCCGGGGAACGCTGTGAACTGGCCCCTGGCATACGGTTGTTGTCACGACCGGGCCCCGGCATGCTGGATGCCGCATGCCGTGAATCGCCGCTGACCATCGCCTCTCCGCGAGAGGGCCCAGCCGGGATCCATGTCGCGATATAGCGTTAGTCTTCTACTCGCGCCGCTGCCTGCGTCGCGCGGAGACGTGCGACAGGACCAGGACGGAAGCATGTCGGGAGAGATTTCGCCCACCGGGAAGCACTCCGGCCCCGGCTCGTCGCCCGAGCTGCGAGCCTCTCATGCCGACCGGGACCGGGTGGTGGATGTGCTGCGTATCGCGGCGGGGGACGGCCTGCTGACCGCGGACGAGTTGGACGAGCGCCTGGAAGCTGCCCTGTCGGCGCGGACTCTGAGCGAACTGGCCACGCTCACCGCTGACTTGCCGCCCGTATCGGCCACGGCCGGCGCGACTGCGGCAGAGGTCAAGGACGTAGTTCGGATCGAACAGGCCCACAGCGGCCCGGTCGAGCGCGTGGGGCGCTGGGTGGTACCGCGGAGGATGGAGCTCGCGGTGACGTACTGCGAGGTGACGCTTGACTTCACTGACGCAGTGATCACGCACGGCACCCTGCGGATCGACGTGAGCATGACGGGGAAGACCCTGAAGCTGGTCACGAGGCCGGGCATCGTGGTCGATACCGATGGTCTGCAGCTGGTACACAGCAGAATCACGTACCGTCAGACTCCGGCGAATCCTGATACGCCGGTCACTCTGCGTGTAGAGCTGGTCGGTCAGAAGATCTACGGCCGCGTGGTGGTGCGGCCCTCGCGTCGGAAATTCGGGCAGTGGCTGTTGCGCAGGCCCACGTCCCATTCTGCAGGCGCTTGACGCCATCGCTCTGCACGGTCGGCGGCGGTCGCTGAGGTCTCCTGGACTCGGTGACGCTCCGGTGTTGCGGGTGCGGCCGCTGCCGAAGTGAGCCTACTGAGCTCGACCGGCTTGGCGGAGGCACCCCGCAGCGCCGGGCTGCACACCCGCCCCTCGCTCCGCCGTAGCCGCGGCCGGCCCGAGAACCGGCCCGGCACAGCGCAGCGTCACGCCGACAGCTCCTGCCGCAGCGCGTCCCGCAACCGCGCCGCCCGCTCCGCCACCGCCCCCGGTCCCAGTTCCACCGCCCGGTCCGCCCACCGCTGCCCCTCGGCCAGCTCTCCCCGACGCGCGTAGACGAGGGCCAGCCGCAGCGCCGCCCGCCCGTGCCCCGCCTGGGCCGCCCGCGTCCACCACACGACCGCCTCCGGCTCGCTCCCCTCCCGGGCCAGCAGCAGCCCCAGATTGAACGCACCGTTGCGGGAGCCGGCCTCGGCCGCCTCCCGGTACCACCGGGCCGCCTCGACCACATCACCCCGGGCCGCGGCGAGCATCCCCACCCGCACCTGAGCCCGCCGATGCCCCTGGGAGGCCGCCCGCTCGTACCACTCCTCGCACTCGCTGCGCTGGTGCACGGGCTCCCCCAGCTCGTGCGTGGGCTCGGGCGGCCGCCGTGCGTCCAGCAGCGTCGCCAGCCGGTACGCGGCCTCCGCGCTGCCGCCCCCCGCCGCGCAGCGCAGGTACCGCTCCGCCTCCTGCTCGTCCCCGTCCCGCAGCCGCGCGATGCCGACCTGCAGCGCCGCCTCCGTGTGCCCGGCGGCCGCGGCACGCTCGTACCACCGCAGGGCGGCCTTCTCCTCGCCCCGCCCGGCGTACAGGATCCCCAGGTTGAAGGCGGCGTCCACGCTGCCGGCCTCCGCGGCCTTGGAGAACCAGGGTTCCGCGCCCGTCTGGTCCCCGCCCTGCAGCAGCAGGATCGCGAGCGCGTTCGCCGCCTCCCGGTGCCCGGCGTAGGCGGCCCGGCGGTACCACTGCTCGGCCTGCGCGGTCCGCCCCTGCTCGGCGCAGAGCAGGCCCAGGTTGTACGCGCCGTTCACGTCGCCCGCGTCCATCGCGGCCCGGTACCACCGCTCGGCGGTCTGCGTCTCACCGCGCTCGGCGTGCAGCGCGCCCAGCGCGTTGGCCGCGTTGCCGTCGCCGTCCTGCGCGGCTCGCAGCCACCACACGGCGGCGTTCTCGCTGTCGCCCGCGTCCCGCAGCAGGAACCCGAGCGCGCAGGCGGCCCGCGCCTCCCCGTCCTTGGCGGACGTCAGGTACCAGCGGCCCGCCTCCTTGAGCTCGCCGCGCTTCTCCAGGATCGCCCCGAGGTGCAGGGCGGCCCGGCGGTGACCGCGCGCGGCGGCCTGCCGGTACCACTGCTCGGCCTCTTCCAGCAGAGCGACACCGTTGTCACCGTCGGCTTCCCGCGCGGCTCTGCGGTCCAGCGTTCGCGCCAGCCGGTACGCCGCCTCCCGGTGCCCGCGTTCGGCCGCGGCCCGCATCCACTGCTCGGCCCCGGCGTCCCCGCGGTGTTCCAGCAGGTCGGCGAGGGCGTACGCGCCGAGGGCGTGGCCCTGTTCGGCGGACTGGCGCAGCCAGTACTCGGCGGCGGGCTCGTCGCCGCGCTCGCGGTGGTGCCGGCCGAGCGCGTGCGCGGCCGCGGCGGACCCGGCGACGGCGGCGATCCGCCACCACCCGGCGGCCTCGTCGGCGTATCCGCGCTGGTACAGAAGGACCCCGAGGTTGTTGGCGGCGGCGCGGTCGCCCGCGGCGGTGGCGGCACGCAGGTGGGGTTCGGCTCCGTCGAGATCGCCACGGCGCAACAGCATGGCGCCGAGGACGCTCATCGCCTCGACGTCACCGGCTTCGGCGGCGAGCCGCTGGCGCAGCTCCTCGGCCGCCTCGTCGGCGATTTCCCCGGCTTCGTCCGGAGTGTCCTCCCGGCTGGAAGGCTGCACAAAACACCCTGTCTCGAACAGATTTGCCTTGTCCCCCATAACGTCCATCGTCGCACCACCTGCAACCTGGGTACACCTGGTATACCGCAGCCAGTGAGGTCACTTCAGCGTTTTGTCGACATGCCCACAGAGAGACAAGTCAAACACAAATTTCCCAACTCCCCCCGGCGGCGTGGCCGTCGAGCGCCTCAGCACATGCGTTCACACATCACGAAGGCCCGGATTCCTTGTGGAATCCGGGCCTTCGTCTTCAGTAGCGGGGACAGGATTTGAACCTGCGACCTCTGGGTTATGAGCCCAGCGAGCTACCGAGCTGCTCCACCCCGCGCCGTTGTGTTTGCAACCGTATCACGGCGCGGGGAGGGCCGCTTGATCAGCCTGTGCCCTAACTGCTCGGACTGGGACTGGGACTACCGCCTCCGGAGCCCTGCGTCCGGTCGGCCTGGGTCTGGGCCTCCTCGGCTCGCCGCAGCGCGTCCTCGAGGTCCTTCTGCGCCCGGCCGTACGCCTCCCAGTCGTTGTTCTTCAGGGCTTCCTGGCCGGCCTCGAAGGCCTTCTGGGCGTCGTTCAACGCCTCCTCCACCGTCGGGTTGTCGGACGTCGGTGGTGGCGTCGTGCCCTCGTCCTCGCCCGGTGGCTCGGGCGGCGGTGTCGCGCCCTTGGCTCCGAATACCTTGTTGAGGGCCTCCTCGAGCGTGTTCTCGAAGGCGGTTTCGCCTCCGTAGGTCACCAACACCTTCCGCAGCAGCGGGTACTTGAGTCCACCACCGCGTACGTAGACCGGCTCCACGTACAGCAGTCCTCCGTCGAGCGGCACCGTCAGCAGGTTGCCGTACTCGACCTCCGAGTCACCGCCTCTCAACAGCCTGATGGACTCGGCGATCTCCTCTTGGGAGTTGAACTGGCTCTGGACCTGCTTGGGTCCGTTGACCGTGGTGTTGGTCGGCAGTTTCAGGATTCTGATCGTGCCGTAGTCGGGTGTGCCGGCCTCGGCGTCGACCGACATGAAGGCGCTGAGGTTGTCCCGGCCGTTGGGTGTGAAGGTCGTCGTCAGCGAGAACGCCTGTGCCTTCTGGTCGGGCATCTTCATGCTCAGGTAGTACGGCGGCACCGCGTTGCCCGCCCGGTTGGTCGGGTCGTCCGGCACCTGCCACACCTCGCTGCCGCTGAGGAACGTCGTGGCGTCCTTCACGTGGTAGCGGGTGAGCAGCTCCCGCTGGACCTTGAACAGGTCCTGCGGGTACCGCAGATGCGCCATGAGCGAGTCGGAGATGTCGCTCTTGGGCTCCACCGTGCCCGGGAAGGCCTTCATCCAGGTCTTCAGGACCGGGTCCTGGGTGTCCCACTGGAAGAGCTTGACCTCACCGGTGTACGCGTCGACGGTCGCCTTCACCGAGTTGCGGATGTAGTTGACCTGGTTCTGCTGCGCCACCACCGCGCGGTTGTTGTTGGTGGCGGTCAGCGAGTCGGCCGTGGTGTCGCCGAGGGTCGTACGGGAGGAGTACGGGTATCCGTTCGTCGTCGTGTACGCGTCGACGATCCACTGGATACGGCCGTCCACGACCGCCGGGTAGGCGTCGCCGTCGATGGTCAGCCACGGGGCGACCGCCTCGACGCGCTCCTTGGGCGTGCGGTTGTACAGGATCCGGGACCCCTCGCCGATCGCGCCGGAGTACAGGATCTGCGGCTCGCCGAGCGCCACCGCGTACGCGGCCCGGTTGACCGGGCTGGAGAGGTTGACCCCGCTGTCGCCCTTGTAGCTGGTGGTCTTCTCGCCGTTGTCGTCGGAGTAGTCGATCTCCTTCTGGGGACCGCCGACGATCGAGTACGTGGTGGTCTTCTCGCCGTAGTAGACCCGCTGCTCGTACCTCGGGAGGTCACCCTCGGACGGCAGGTCGGACTCGGTGAAGACCGGGCGGCCCTGGGAGTCGGCGCTGGTGCCCTCGGCGGCGACGACGCCGTAGCCGTGGGTGTAGCGGAAGTGGTTGTTGATCCAGTTCTTCTTCGGGATGCCCGCCAGGTTCAGCTCGCGCAGGCCGATGACCGTGTCCTGCTCCTTGCCGTCCTTGGCGTAGCGGTCCACGTCCAGGTTGTTCGGGAACGCGTAGTAGTTCCTGATCTGCTGGAGCTGCTGGAACGTCGGCGAGACGATGTTCGGGTCCATGATCCGGATGCTCGCCGTGGCGTCGACGTCGTCGCGCAGCGTGGACTTGTCCTTGGTCGGGCTGGTGCCCGAGTACTCGGTGACCTTGGCCCCGTCGATGCCGTACGCATCACGCGTCGCCTTGAGGTTCTTCTCGACGTACGGCGCCTCCTTGGCCTGCTCGTTCGGCTGGACCTGGAACTTCTGCACGATCGCCGGGTACAGGCCGCCGATGAGGATCGCGGAGAGCACCATCAGGCCGAAGCCGATCACGGGCAGCTGCCAGGTGCGCCGCCACAGGGTGGCGAAGAACAGCAGCGCGCAGATGACGGCGATGCAGAACAGGATCGTCTTGGCCGGCAGGTAGGCATTGGCGTCGACGTACCTCAGGCCCGTCCAGTTGTCGGTCGCCTTGAAGTCGCTGGACTTGACCGCCAGTCCGTACCGGTCGAGCCAGTACGCGACCGCCTTCAGGGCGACGAAGATCCCTATGAGCACCGACAGGTGCCCGGTGGCCGCGGCCGTGGCGCGCGCGCCCGGGCTGGTGATGCGCAGCCCGCCGTACAGGTAGTGCGTGAGCGCGGCGGCGATCACGGACAGGATCACGGCGGCGAAGCCGAAGCCGAGCAGGAACCGGTACCAGGGCAGGTCGAAGGCGTAGAAGGAGACGTCGAGCTTGAACTGCGGGTCCTTCTGCCCGAAGGGCACGCCGTTGACCCACATCAGCCAGGTCCGCCACTGACCGGACGCGGAGGCGCCGGCGATCAGCCCCACCAAGGAGGTGATCCCGAGCAGCAGCCACTTCTTGTAGGGCGCGATGCCCATCCGGTAGCGGTCCAGGTTCTGCTGCTCCATCGACATGGCGCTCAGCGGCGGCCGCAGCCGGTGAGCCAGCCAGATGTTGAAGCCGACGGCCAGGGCCATCAGCAGACCGAAGACGAAGAAGAGCCCGATCTTCGTCCACAGGGTGGTGGTGAAGACCGACGAGTACTTCACCGACCGGTACCAGAGCCAGTCCGTCCAGAAGCCCGCGAACATGGTGAACGCCATGCCGAGGACGGCCAGGACGCCCAGCGTCATGAGCAGGGTCCGGACACGCCGGGACGGGCGGCCCACTCTCATCCGCGGCCCTGTCGGGCCTCCGCCGCGGTCCGGCATCTGGAAAGCCAAGGTGCGCACCTCGAAGTTCGCTGTCGATTCGTCAGGCCCGCGTCTTCGCGGACCCTCCGTGGCCCCCGGTGATCGTGGGCCCCCACCTATGCAACTTACTCACCGTTTACTCGGTTCCCGATTCCGGGCGGGAACGAGGCAGGATTGTGACCATGTCCAACACTCCCATGGCGGCGAGCCCGCTCACCCGGGCCGTGCTCGAGATCGACGAGTACGTCTCCGGCCTCGGCTGGGACCAGCCCGCACGCCTCTTCGCTCTCGTCGACACCGCACGGCTTCAGGCTGAGCAGCCCTCGCTCGCGGACCGGCTCGGTCTTGGCGAGTCCGAGATCTCCGGTCTCACCCCGATCGAGCAGGACGAAATTCCAACGGGCAAGCCGCTGGATGAGTTCCTGGCCACGATCGCCTGGCCCGACGCGGTGGCCGGCTGCGCGCTCACGGTGGAGCGGCTGATGCTCCCGCCGTCCGCGGAGGCCCAGGTTCCGCAGGATCTGGACGAGGCCGCGCTGACGAAGTGGGTGGCGGAGCACCCGGACCGCCAGGAGGTCCGCATGACGGTCGCGGTGCTGCGCGACGGCGCCCGCGAGTCGGCCCTGCGCCTGCGCGAGAAGGACTCCCCCACGGAGGTCCTCACCGGCTCCGACCTGGTGCCGGGGCTGGCCCAGGCGCTGGCGGCGACCTTCGAGGAGTAGCCCTCGGGGCTACCCGGCCGTGCACTTCGGCAGGTCGGCGGTGTCGCCGCTGCGGATGTCCTTGAGGGACTTCAGCGCGTCCTCGATGGTGTCGACCTTGACGAGGGTGAGGCCCTGGGGGGTGTCGCTCGCGGCGGCCGCGCAGTTGTCGGCGGGCGTCAGGAAGTACTGGGCGCCCCTGCTGCGCGCGCCGACGGTCTTCATCTCGATGCCGCCGATGGGGCCGACCTTGCCGCCGTCGTCGATCGTGCCGGTGCCGGCGACGAACTTGCCGCCGGTGAGGCTGCCCGGGGTGAGCTTGTCGTAGATGCCGAGCGCGAACATCAGGCCGGCGCTCGGCCCGCCGACATCGGCGAGCTTGATGTCGATGGTGAACGGGAAGGTGTGGTCGAGCCCGGCGGAGATCCCGACGATGGCCCGCTTCTCACCGCTGTCGTCGGAGGCCGCCGTGGTGATGGTGACGTCCTCGGTCCTGGTCGCCGTCCGCTTCTCCTTCTCGGCGGCGGCCTGCTCCTTGGCGGGCACGACCGTGAAGACGACGTTCTGGCCGGGCTTGTGCTCGGTGACCAGTTCGGCGACGTCGGCGGGCTCCTTCACCGCCTTGCCGTCGACGGCCTTGATCACGTCACCGGCGTGCAGCTTGCCCTCCGCCGGGGAACCCTTGACGACCGTCGAGACGATCACCCAGGACCGTACCGGGATGCCGAGCTCCTTCAGCGCCGCGACCTTGGCGCTCTCCTGGGACTGGCTGAACTCCTCGGCGTTCTCCTGGGTGGACTCCTCCTCGGTCTTGCCGTCCGGATAGAGGGTGTCGTGCGGCACGACCTTGTTGTCGTGCGCGAGCCATCCGTACACCGCCTCGACGAGGTTCATCCTGTAGTCGGCGCTGGTGACCCGCACGGTGGTCATGTTCAGATGCCCGCTGGTCGCATAGGTCTTCCGCCCTGAGATCTGCAGCACCGGCTCGCCGTCGTGGTCCCCGAGGGTGTTCACCGTCGGCCCCGGGGACATCTCCGCGTACGGCACGGGGATGAACACTCCCGCGCACAGGAGCGCGATCAGCATCAGGGTGGAGGCGAGCATCGTCGCAGTGCGGCGTGGCATGCATCGACAGTACGGGACGCTTCTGTCAGCGCACCGTCAGGGCCGCCCGTCCGGGGCGGCCCCATCGTCTTCTACGTCTCTGACCTGCTGTTTCCCCGGTGGTCAGCTACCCGGCCGGGACCTCTCCATGGCCTCGCGGAAGCGGGCGTAACCGATGAGCTCGGGGCCGTCGCTCCGCACCCCGCGGTTCCGGTTGGCCCAACTCCCCCACAGCCCCGCGCCGATCGCAGCCACTAGCGGAATCAGCAACCAGGCGAGCGCCGCCATGCTGACCTCCCAACCCCATTGAGCGTCCGCAACTGACTGATCAGCAGATTAACCATCCGCAGTGACAACGCTCACGCCAGGGGTGCGGTTACGCAACCGGAAGGCGGCTCCTGGCTGGTGCCCGGTCTTGCGGGCTCTAACAGGCCCCGACCCACTCCTCGGTGCCGTCGGAGAACTTCTGGTGTTTCCAGATGGGCACCTCGTGCTTGAGGTCGTCGATCAGCTTCCGGCAGGCCTCGAAGGCCTCCCCGCGGTGCGGACACGACACGCCGACGACGACGGCGAGGTCCCCGATCCTGAGATCCCCCACGCGGTGCACGGCGGCCAGCGCCCGTACCGGATACTCCGCGACGACCTTCTCGGCGATCCGCCGCATCTCGGCCTCGGCACTGGGGTGGCACGAATACCCCAGCTCGTCCACATCGGCACCCCCGTCGTGGTCGCGCACAGTCCCGACGAACAGCGCGGTCCCGCCGGCGGCGTCGTCCCCCACGGCCCGGAAGACCTCGTCCACGGACAGCGGCGTCTCCCGGATGCCGATCAGCTTGATGGGATCCTTCGCGGCCTGCTCACCGGGGTGGTCGTTCGTGGGTGCCATGGCTCCATCCTGCCCCACCCCACCGACAGCACGGAATAGCGTCATCACCCGGCACACGCGCGTGGAGGTTTGGAGTCTCCTACAGGATCTTCCGCTTCTCGGCCGCCCGCGTCGTAGGGCGGGTGGACCTGGGCCGGGAGCCACTCAGATCCGCCGCCGAGCCTTCCGCGCCCGCCGCACCACCGCCGCCGCGCCGAGCAGCGCCACCGTCGCCCCCGCGGCCCCGGCCGCCGTCGCGTCCTTGCGCCCGAGCCGCCGCCCGGCCACCGTGTGCCTCCCGGAGACCTCCTCCAGCAGCTCCGCGAGCACCTCCTCGTTCGTGTACTGCGGCCGCCACCCGGCATCGTGCAGCCGGCTCCCGCTCACCACCCAGGGGTACATCGTGTACGCCAGATCCCCGGCGGGAGACGGCGTCAGCCCGATCCGGTGCAGCCGGGCCGCCGCGCCCAGCGCGACCGCCGAGGGCAGCTCCATCCGCCGGATGCCGCTGAGCTCCTCGACCTCCTCCTGCTCCAGCCACCCGTCGCAGCCGACCGCCAGTTCCCCGTCGACCTTCTCCAGCACCGCGTACTCCAGGGCACTGCACAGGTCCTCGACATGGCAGAACTGCCACGCGGGCCGCGACCCGGCCACGACCAGCAGCCGAGGCGACTCGAAGTACCTGGTCAGCGCGGTGTCCGTGCCCCCGACCAGCACAGCGGGCCGTACGACGGTGACATTGAGGCCGGGATGCGCCCGCGGCGCCCTGCGCGCGAGCCGCTCGATCTCCAGCAGGTCCCCGACGCCCGTGGCCTCCGCCGTGGCCCGCAGCTCCGCGTCCTCGGACAGCGGCAGCTCGTTGTCCGGCAGCGCGCCGTAGACCATCGCCGAGGTGCACAGCACGACCCGGTGCACCCCGGCCGCGGCGGCCGCTGTCAGGACGGTCTGTGTCCCTCGTACGTTGTAGGCCGTTCGGGCGGCGGCGTCGGTCTCCAGGTCGAGATCGAGCGCCAGATGGACCACCGCATCGGCCCCGCGCAGCTTGTCCGCGATGGCCGGGTCCCGGACGTCCAGGATGTGCCACTGCGCCGCCGCGCACTCGCCACGCCGCTCGTCGATGGCGATGACCTGCTTGATCTCCTCGGACGCGGCGAGCCGCTCGGTGAGCAGCGCGCCGACTCCGGACGCGGCACCGGTGACCGCTACGACGGGCCCGCGCACGGTAGGACTCGCGGGACTGGTTGACTGGTTTCGCGCTGCGCGAACCTGCGGATCTGGGGAACTCACCGGGCGTCTCCAGCGGTTGTCTTCAGTACGGGCGCGAGTGACGCGTACGTACCAGGTGGCATCCATCCTGCCGCAGGCCGTCTGTCGGCGAAGCACCGAGGCCCGAACCGCCCCAGGTGTCTACGCTGGGTGGTGTTGTCGGGCAGCCAGTCCGCCGGAAAGAACCGGCGGCCCTACCAGCCGAGGAATCCCGTGAGTGACACCCCATTCGGATTCGGCCTTCCGCCGGAGGAGCCGGACGACGGCGACGAGGGCAAGAAGAAGGACCAGCAGAGCGGTGGTGGTCAGGGACCGGCCAACCCGTTCGGTTTCGGCGGCCTGCCCGGAGCCGGAGGCTTTGGTGGCGGCCCCGGTGGCCCCGGTGCGGACAATCCGTTCGCTGCCATGTTCGGTTCACTGAACCCCACTGACCTGGGCGCCGCGTTCCAGCAGCTGGGCCAGATGCTCTCCTACGAGGGCGGCCCGGTGAACTGGGACATGGCCAAGCAGATCGCCCGCCAGACGGTCTCCCAGGGCGCCCCGGACGGCTCGAAGGACGCGAGCGTCGGCCCCGCCGAGCGCAAGGCCGTCGAGGACGCCGTCCGCCTGGCCGACCTGTGGCTCGACGATGCCACGTCCCTGCCGTCCGGTGCCGCCTCCGCGGTGGCCTGGAGCCGCGCGGAGTGGGTCGAGGCGACCCTGCCCGCGTGGCAGGAGCTCGTCGACCCGGTCGCCGAGCGCGTCGGCACGGCCATGGGCGACGTCCTGCCGGAGGAGATGCAGGCCATGGCCGGCCCGCTGATCGGCATGATGCGCTCGATGGGCGGCGCCATGTTCGGCACGCAGATCGGGCAGGCCGTGGGCGTGCTCGCCGGCGAGGTGGTCGGCTCGTCCGACATCGGCCTGCCGCTCGGCCCGGCCGGCAAGGCCGCGCTGCTGCCGCTGAACGTCGATTCGTTCGGCAAGGACCTGAGCGTGCCGCAGGAGGAGGTGCGGCTGTATCTCGCCCTGCGCGAGGCCGCCCACCAGCGCCTGTTCGCACACGTGCCGTGGCTGCGCTCGCACCTGTTCGGCGCGGTCGACGGCTACGCGCGCGGGATCAAGGTCGACACGGCCAAGCTGGAGGACGTGGTCGGCCAGTTCGACCCGCAGAACCCGGAGCAGCTGCAGGAGGCCCTCCAGCAGGGCATGTTCCAGCCCGAGGACACGCCCGAGCAGAAGGCCGCCCTGGCCCGTCTGGAGACGGCTCTGGCGCTCGTCGAGGGCTGGGTGGACGCGGTGGTGCACGCGGCCGCGAAGCCCCGCCTGTCGTCCGCCGACGCACTGCGCGAGACGCTGCGTCGCCGACGCGCCTCGGGCGGCCCGGCGGAGCAGACGTTCGCCACGCTGATCGGCCTGGAGCTGCGCCCGCGCCGCCTGCGTGACGCCTCCCGTCTGTGGGCGTCCGTGACGGACGCGCGTGGTGTCGACGGCCGGGACGCCCTGTGGGCCCACCCGGACATGCTGCCGACGGCCACCGACCTGGACGACCCGGACGGCTTCGTGCACCGCGAGCAGATCGACTTCTCCGAGCTCGACAAGATGCTCGGCGAAGCGGCGGACAAGCCCGACCTGCGGAAGAAGAAGGACCAGGGCGACAGCGAGAAGGACCAGGGCGACAGCAAGGGCGACAACACCGAGTGAGCCTGTACGACGACGCGGTCCTCGTGCTGAAGAGCTACGAGGACCAGCCCGAGCTGCGCCAGGCCTACTTGGATCACCTGGCCGAGCACCCGGACGGCATGTGGAAGTCGTGTGACGCGGGCCACGTCACGGCGAGCGCCCTGGTGATCGACCCCGAGGGCGGCCGGGTGCTGCTGACCCTGCACAGGAAGCTGCGCATGTGGCTGCAGATGGGCGGCCACTGCGAGCCGGGCGACGCCTCCCTTGCGGCCACCGCCCTGCGGGAGGCGACGGAGGAGTCGGGCGTCGCCGGGCTGTCGCTGCTGCCGGGCGGCCCGGTGCGCCTGGACCGGCACCCGATCCCGCCGCCGTGCCACTGGCACTACGACGTCCAGTACGCGGTCCTGGCGCCGCCCGACGCCGCGCACGCGATCAGTGACGAGTCCCTCGACGTGCGATGGTTCGCGTACGGCGAGGTGGCGGACGTCGCGGACGAGTCGGTCGTACGGCTGCTGGAGGCGACCCGGGCGAGGCTCGGAGTCTGAGACATGGGTAAGGGGCGGCCGCCATGGCGGCTGCCCCTTACCTCTGTGCAGCCCTCGGCTGGTCAGCTCCAGGCGTTGCCCTGGTTCTGCCCCCGGGCCCCCTGCTGGCCCATGCCGTACTGCGCCGCGAGGCCCGAGCCGAGCTGGGCGTTCTGCGGCGGCAGCAGTTCGCTGGGCTGGACGAGCGCGAAGCCGGTGCCCATGAAGCTGAGCTCCCAGCCCTCGCCGGTGCTGCCGCGCCGTCGCCACACCCCTGAGGAGTGCGTCTGGGCCTGCATCTGCACGCGCAGGCTCGTGGACCAGGCGACGATCGCGTCGGCGTCGCAGTTGACGTACTTGTCGGGTGTCACCTGGAGCATCAGCGGCATGCCGGAGGTCATGAGGGCGACCTTGCCCCGGCCGGTGATGTTGAGCTGGTACTTTCCGGAGCCGGAGATGCCGTACAGGCTGTCGACGGCGATGACCTCGTGGTGCAGGGAGGAGTCCATCGCCAGGACGTAGCTGCTGTCGACGGTGAGGCCGTCCTGCTCCACGTCCACCAGGTGGATGTGCTGCTTGAGGTTGGCGAGATAGACCGTGCCCTGCCCGTGGCAGCGCATCAGGTCCAGGCCCTCGCCGGTGCGCGCACGCGCGCGTGCCTGGTCGTGGCTCTGGTACTCGGCGTCGAACTCGACGAGCCCCTGATAGGCGACCATCGTGCCCTTGCGGGCGAGGATGTCGTCGTGGCCCTCCAGGGCGACGCGCAGCATCTGCTTGTTCTGCAGGCTCCAGCGTTCCTGGGTCTGCTGCTCGTTGTAGGCGAAAATCGGGCTCTGCATGGCGTTTCTGGCTCCCCCTCAGCCCCGGACCCGGAGACGGTCGGTGCTGTCCTCGCTGGGCTGGACGACGACGATGCCCTGACCGGAGAAGGCCATCTGGTAGGCCTCGCCGCTGCCGCGGCCGATCAGCGACTGCGCCCGGAAGCTGCGCTTGCCCTTCACCTTGAGGTTCGGGGACCAGGCGACGAGCGCGTCCGGGTCGACGTACGTCTCGTCCTCGCCGCCGCCGCAGTCGACGACGATGGGCTTGCCCCGGGAGGTCAGCGCGACCCAGCCCTGCCCGGAGATCTTGGTGTTCCACAGGCCCTGCCCGGCGAACTTCGCCAGGCCCTTGACCCGCTCGACACCCCACGTGAGGTGGGCGTCGAAGGCGAGCAGGTTGGTGGCATTGACGGAGATGCCGTCGCCGTTGAGATTGATGACGACGACGTTCGCGCCGTAGTCGGCGAGGTAGAGCAGACCGTCGCCGGAGCACTTCATCAGGGGCGCGCCCTCGCCGGTCATCCAGTCCTTCGCGACCTGGCGCACGGCCGGCGGGTTGGGCTCGTACTGGACGAACCCCTCGTAGGCGACCATCGACCCCATGCGCGCGAGGAGGTCGTTTCCGGTCTGCATGGCGACCTTCAGCATGTGGTTGCCGTGGTTCTCCATGCGGGCGGTGACGGGTGCGGGGGCGTAGCCCGCGAGCTGCTGGGTCATGACGGGCTCCCTCAGACCTCGTACGGCTGGACGACGATGAAGTTGCCGGGGGCTCCCCGGAACTGGAGGTTGACGCTCTCTCCGGTGTCGCCGGGGTAGGCGTTGCGGCGCATCCGCACCTGGCTGGAGACGACCACCTGGGCAGCGGCCGACCAGGCGACGACGGCGTTGCAGTCGGCGAACGTGGTGGGCGTGACGGGCAGCACCACGGGCGTGCCGTGCGTCTTCACGACGAGCGTGCCGGTGCCCTGGAACTGCATCGTGAACAGCGCGCCGCCGGGGATGCCGTGCCCCTCGATGCGGCGGACCTCGTACTGGAGGGTCTCGTCGAAGGCGAGGACGTTCTCGGCGGAGACGCACACGGCGTCGCCCTGCAGCTCGATGGGGTGCAGCATCGTGGAGTTCTCGGCGAGGAACACCTGTCCCTGGCCCGTGCAGCGCATCAGCTGCAGCTCCTGGCCGGTCGCGTTGCCCACGATCCGGCCGGCGAAGCCGGCGCCCTTGTAGCTGAAGTCGACCTTGCCCTGGTAGAGCACCATGCTGCCCTGCCGGGCGAGGACCGGCTGTCCGCCGATGCCGAGGTCGACGCGGACCAGCTTCTTGTTCTGCTGCGTCCAGCGCTGTCCGGTGGGCGTCTCCTTGAACTGCTGGAGCGCGGCGGCGACACCAGGGCCCTGGGAACCTCCCTGAGGTGCGCCCTGCGGGGCTCCGTAGGGGGCCTGCTGACCCGGGATCTGCCCGAACGGCGGCTGCTGACCGTAGCCCGGGGGCGGGGGCGGCTGCTGTCCGTAGCCGGGCGGCGGGGTCGGTGCCTGCGGCTGGGGGTAGCCAGGGGGCGGGGTCGGTGCCTGTGGCTGGGGATAGCCGGGAGGTGGCGGGGCCGTCTGGCCGGCTGCCTGGCCGTACGGAGGCTGCGGCTGCCCGTAGGGCGCGGGCGCCGGGGCGGGGGGTGGCACGGTGCCGGCGGGCGGGGTGTTCATGGGCGCGACGATGGTCGGCGCGGCGTGCACCCCGGGCGCGGGCGCCGGGGGCGGGGTGGCACCTGGCGGAGGCGGAGTCGCGCCCGGCGGGGGCGCGAAGCCCTGCGCGGCGGGCTGCGGCGCGGGAGCAGGAGCCGGGGCGGGGGCAGGGGCGGGGGTGGGGGCGGAAGCAGGGGCGGGGGCGGGGGCGGGCTCCGGGGTGCCGGGGACGCCGAACGCGGGCGGGGCGGAGGCCTGCGCGGGCGGGGCGAAGCCCGGGGCGGCGCCGGACTGCGGCTGCTGCGGGGCGGCGGGAGCGGGAGTCTCCTCCTCCGCCACCTCACCGCCGAAGTTCTTCAGCAGCGCGTCGAGTCCGCCGTCGAAGCCCTGCCCGACCGCGGCGAACCGCCACACGTCCTTAAGGTAGAAGTCGCCCAGCATCACGGCCCGTTCGGTGGAGAACTCCGAGCCGTTGAAGGGGTACCGGGCCACCTCCTCACCGCCCGCGACGATACGGATGTATCCGGGGTCGATCTGCGACATCTGCCCGGCCCCGTCGATCGTCGCCGTGAAGGAAAGCTTCTGGATCTGCGGCGGGATCCTGTCCAGCGTCACCCGGAAGGACTCCGTGTCGCCCGCCTGGGCACCCAGCAGCTGAATGGCCTCCTCGGGAGACTTCGGCTGGTTGTAGAACACGAAGTACCGGTCGTCCGAGAGCCGTTCGTCGGCGTCGAGACCGAAACAGCTGATGTCGAAGGTCAGTCCCGGGCCGGAGATCTGCACGCCTACGTACAGATCCGTGCCCGCGGTGAGGTCACTGATCCTGGCCTTGTGGCCGCGTTGGAATTCCCTGGCCATGCGTAACGACCGTCCCCCATCCAGAACGTGAGTGCGTCGCGCCAGGCTAACGGCAAATTCGGACACCGGACGCGGTCGGTACAGAGCCGGTACAGAACCAGCGCTCAGCCGTATCTGCTGCTTGATCGCGGAAAGCGGTCACTCACCCCGAGCGCCGGGCACGTGCGGCAACCGCTCGGCGGCGACCACGCCCTCCAGGTAGCCCCGGGCCCGCTCGGTCCGCGGATACGCCTCCAGCAGCCGCCAGAAACGGGGCCCGTGTCCGGGCACCAGCAGGTGCGCCAACTCGTGGACGAGGACGTAGTCGATGACGTACTCGGGCATGCCCTGCAGACGGTGCGACAGGCGGATGCTGCCCTCGGACGGGGTGCACGAGCCCCAGCGCGTGTTCTGGTTGGTGACCCAGCGGACCGAGGTGGGCCGGGCACGGCCGTCGAAGTACTGCGCCGACAACCGCTCGGCGCGCTCGGCCAGTTCGGCGTCACCGAGTGCCCGCTTGCTCTCCTGGGCGGCCAGTTTGTCGAGCATGACGCTCACCCAGCGCTGCTCCTCCGCCTCGGACATCCGGGCGGGGATGAGCACGACGGTGCGATCGCCCTCTCGGTACGCGGAGACCGTTCTGCGTCGACGGGCGCTCCGGCGGACCTCGATCGCGCTCGCCCCCGAGCCGCTCGGCGGCTGGCTCGTCGTGCTGCGCTGTGGCTTTCCGGCGCGGTGCAGTGGGTCGGCGGGCACGCCCCGACGTTACCCGCTGTACCCGGGGAAGTCCCGGCTCCGGGACGGTTCGGTGCCGGGGCGCCCCACCGCGCGCCGGATTTGTACGACGAATTCCCCCGCCTGTGGACAACTTTCTGCAGCCAGCCTCGGATCCGGGCATGCTGGCTCTCGCCGGCTCGGCCGTGACCGGGCTCGGCCGTCGAACGGGGACGATCGAGGCAAACGGGGGCCTGTCATGCATCCGATGGTGAAACCCGCGCTCAGGCGCGGCTGGCGCGACCTCAACACCGTGCAGTTCGGGATGACTCCGGCACACGCGATGACACTCGGGCCGATGGACACCGCGACGGGCAGCTTCCTCGAGTTGCTCAACGGCACGCGGGGGCTGGAGCTGCTGCGCGAGGAGGGGCGCCGCATGAACCTGCCGGACGGTCATGTCGACGGGCTGGTGCGAGGGCTGGCGCGGGCGGGGTTGCTCGACGACGCGCGGGGCGGTGGCCCGGCCGCCGATGCCCTGCGGAAGAAGAAGGACGTCCTGGACCGGCTGCGCCCGGATCTGGCCTCCCTGTCCCTCGTCACGTCCGAGCCGGGCGACGCGATGAGGGTCCTGGCCGCCCGCCGCTCCCTGCGCGTGCAGGTGCGGGGCGCGGGCCGGGTGGGCGCGGTGCTGGCCTCGCTGCTGTCGGGTGCCGGGGTGGGCGAGGTCGATGTGCGTGACGGCGGCTGTGTCGAACCGTGGGACGTCGCGCCGGGCGGACTGCCCGCGGAGGCGGTCGGCGACCGCAGGGACGAGGCGGCCCGCCGTGCCGTGCGCCGCGCGGCCCCGGACCGGCCACCGCGCCGCGGGCCCGGCGCACCGCCCGAGGACGGTGACCCGGGTTTCGCGCTGGTGATCCTCGCCCCGCGGGACGACGTCGCCGTGCACGCGCCCGCCCCGTCCGCCGCCGAGGCCCTCATGGCCTCCGGCACACCCCATCTGTACGCCGGCGTCGTGGAGGGAACCGGTATGGTCGGCCCTCTCGTCCTGCCCGGGGAGACGGCCTGCGCGGGCTGTCTGCACGAGAACCGCACCGACCGGGACCCTACCTGGCCGCGCCTGGTCGCCCAGTGGCGTTCCGGAAGGCAGCGTCACGTGCGACCGTGTGACCTGACGCTGGCCACCACGGTGGCCGGGCTGGCGGCCGCTCATGCGCTCGCCTTCCTGGACGGCCAGGTACTGTCCAGCGCCGGCGCGCGCTGGGAGGTCTCGGTTCCCGGTCTCCACTGGCACGCGCGGCCGGTGTGGGCACACCACGCGTGCCCGTGCGGAGCCGTAGAGAAAGGTATGGGGGAACACACCTCCGAGGACGGGGAGTCACACGAGACAATGGCTGTGCAACGGCCGATGGAGCGGTTGTGTCGTAAGGCAGACGCGCAGCGGCTGGCTGGGACTTGGAGGGCGCATGTCTGATCTTCCCCGGAAGGCGGTCACCCGGACCGCCAAGCTCGCCGCGCTCCCGCTCGGCATCGCCGGGCGGGCCACCTGGGGACTCGGCAAGCGGATCGTCGGCGAGTCCGCGGAGATCGTCGGCCGCGAGCTGCAGCAGCGCACGGCGGAGCAGCTGTTCAAGGTGCTCGGCGAGCTCAAGGGCGGCGCGATGAAGTTCGGCCAGGCCCTGTCCGTCTTCGAGTCGGCGCTGCCCGAGGAGGTCGCCGGCCCCTACCGGGCTGCGCTGACGAAGCTCCAGGAAGCCGCGCCTCCGATGCCGACCCGCACCGTCCACGCGGTGCTCGGCGAGCGGCTCGGCGAGGACTGGCAGGAGCTGTTCCTCGAGTTCGAGGACAAGCCCGCCGCGGCGGCCTCGATCGGCCAGGTGCACCGGGGGGTGTGGCACGACGGCCGCGAGGTGGCGGTCAAGGTGCAGTACCCGGGCGCCGGCGAAGCCCTGCTGTCCGACCTGAACCAGCTGAGCCGCTTCGCCCGCCTGCTGGGGCCGCTGATCCCCGGCATGGACGTCAAGCCGCTGATCGCCGAGCTCAAGGACCGGGTGTCGGAGGAACTGGACTACGGCCTGGAGGCCCAGGCCCAGCGGGTTCACGCCGAAGAGTTCAGCGACGACCCGGACGTGGTGGTGCCGAACGTGGTCCACCAGTGCGAGCAGATCCTGGTCACCGAGTGGATCGACGGCATCCCGCTGTCGGAGATCATCTCGGCGGGCACACAGGAGCAGCGCGACCGGGCCGGCCAGCTCCTGGCCCGCTTCCTGTTCTCCGGCCCGGCCCGCACCGGCCTGCTGCACGCCGATCCGCACCCGGGCAACTTCCGTCTCCTGCCCGGCGGCCCGGACGGCGAGGACGACTGGCGCCTGGGCGTCCTGGACTTCGGTACGGTCGACCGCCTTCCGGGCGGCCTGCCGGTCACCATCGGCGAGTCCCTGCGCATGACCCTCGACGGCGAGGCGGAGGCCGTCTACGAACTGCTCTGCACGGAGGGGTTCATCAAGGAGTCCATAGAGCTGGACCCCGACGCCGTCCTCGACTACCTGCTGCCGATCATCGAACCGGCCCAGGTCGACGAGTTCACCTTCACCCGCGGCTGGATGCGCAGCCAGGCGGCCCGCATCGCCGACCCCCGCTCCCCCGCCTACCAGCTGGGCAAGCAGCTCAACCTGCCCCCGGCGTACCTGCTGATCCACCGGGTGACCCTGAGCACGATCGGCGTCCTGTGCCAGCTGGGCTCGACGGTGCGTCTGCGCGAGGAGTTGGAGGAGTGGCTGCCGGGGTTCGTGCCCGAGGAGCCGGAGGAGGAGTCGGTGGCGGAGGCGTGAGGACATCGGCCTTCAGCGGTCGCTCACCCACGCGGCATCGGCCGGCGGGTCGCCCGTGAGCAGAACCTGCCGGACGATCCGCAGGGCCTCGTCGAGCGGGACGGTGTCCTGGTCGGGGTACTCGTCGCACTGCCCGTTCGCCAGGACGTATCCGTCGCTCGTTCCGTCGGCGCCGGAGTCCATGGCATGTCCGCCCGGGTCGCCCTCGTGATCGAGGAGCATCACCATCGCGCGCTCGGTGTTGGTCACGACCGCGAGCGACCGGCCGGTGGCACTGCTCAGCCAGGTCTCCCGCTGGCCGGCTGCGATCCTGCCGCGGAGCAGCTCGGCTACCGCGTCGGGCGCCACCGGCACGCTGTTCTCCGCGACGACCCATGACTCAGCCACAGGCCGACCTTCTCACACCGCGGACCGCGAGTTACCACCACTCCGAGTCCAACCGGCCCTCGATCACCCTGAGGTTCTCCCGGGAGCAGGTCTCGCAGAAGTAATGGCGGGTGCCGTTCTCCACGGAGAAGGTCCAGGTGGGCTGAGGGTGCTCGGCCCGGGTACCGCAGCGGGCGCACACAAGGGGCCGGGGCTCGTCGGTGGAGCCGCCGTCGCCGTCGCCGGGGAGGCTCGTCATCCGGCGACGATAGCGCCGTGGCCGGTGGTTCGCGCCCGATGCCGTGCCCCAGCACCGGCTCCGGCACGCCCGGAAGCCCCGCGGCGAGCAGCGCGAGCATCGCCGAGGCGGGCCCTCCGGGCAGGTCGGCCCCGCGACCGGGCTGTTCGCCTGCGAGGCTCCGCGCGTCGAGAACCACCGGCCCCGCCTCGGCTTCGGACCGACCACCGCACCATCCACACGAGCGGGCGGACATGGCCCACCGCAGGGGCACAACGCCCGGCGGGGGCCGGTCCGTTCGGCACGGACCGGCCCCCGCGGGGAGAGCTTCGCCTCCCGGCCGGGAGGCCACCGCTTCAGGTGCGGACGGTTACTGCATGACCGCCATGGCGAGCGCCCTGCGGGCGCGCCGCGAGGCTCGCTCCGCCCGGCGCTGCATCCGGCGGGCGGTCGCCAGGCGCACGGCCTGGCGTTCCCGCTCCGCCTCCTGCAGTCGCTCGTGCATATGCGCACGAGCCATGGCTTCTGGGATGAGTTGCATCTCTCGGGTCCTGTTCTGACGCAAGTCGTTCGCGCCGCTGATGGTGAAGTCTTCGGTCGCGGAGCACGCGGGCTCGTGGGTGGACGGCTTCATCGGGGCCTGCTTCTGGGGGTCGTGCGTGAGGGGACGGTCGATCGTTCCTGCGGTGTTCATGCCGTGACCGGGTTCTTGCGCGGGCGGCCACGCGGCCGCTTCCGGGCGACGACAACACCCTGGACGAACAGCTCGCCACCCCAGACGCCCCAGGGCTCACGCCGCTCCTTCGCGCCGGCGAGGCAGGCCTCGATCAGCGGGCAGGTGCGGCAGAGGGACTTGGCGTACTCGACGTCCGCCGGCGACTCGGCGAAGAAGACCTCCGGGTCGTTGGAACGGCAGGGGACGGGTACGCCGAGGTTCTCGATGGCGTCGTCGAGCGCGGTGAGCGCGGTGAGCGGAGTCAAGGTGGAGTCCTCCGTGGGGCCGGGCTTGGGGATCGTTTCGGAAGGCGGTACGGACGGGGCGTGCGCTTCGAGTTGCACGGTTCGTCTTCCTCGTCTGGTCGTTCCGGCCGGTTGGCCGGGGGGCGGCTTGGTACCGGGTCTTTTCTTGTCCCGAGGCCCCTTCGCTCTGGTCTCCCCGCGTGAGGGAAAACAGAAGGGCCGCGGATCCCGGGTGGGGTTCCGCGGCCCTGAAGGCGCCGGCCTGATCGGCGATCAGGCTGGATCACTCCAGGGTTCTGGCCCACGGAAGGCCCACATCAGGTGGTGCTGCGCCGTCTGCTTCCGGAATCCGGCACCGGTCGCCGCAAAGGCATAGGCCTGCGCCTGTGCCGCTACTGCTGCCGCTTCCAGTGCCTTGGTCGGTCGCTCATTGCGCTCACGGACGACAAGGCCCGCAGGAGCAATGGAGGACGCCGGACGGACGGCACGAATGCCGGACAGACCGGTGCCCAGGTTCGAAACGCCGAGCATGCACAGGGAGACGGCCGAGCGATCGGTCATTTTCACGGTGCTGGAGCTGGTGTTGATGCTGATCACTGGACTCGCCTCCTCTCGGCGTCTCGGGGGACTGGGCTGAGCCAGTCCGACGGATATGCAAGTACAACACGAAGTCAGGGCCTCCGAGAAGGCCGCTGCTTTCGTGCCTAGAACCTATGGGGATTGCTGGGGCGTGCGCAAACTATTTTTTCGACGAGTTGGGATCAGTCTTCTTCATCGGCCCCGCTGACATGCTGGCCTGCGCAGATGGCCAGCACATCGGCTCCGTAGCGGTTGAGCTTGCGCCTCCCTACCCCGGGGATGCGGGCGAGCTCGTGCTCGTCCTCGGGGACGGCCTCGGCGATCGCCATCAGTGTCTTGTCGGTGAAGACGCAGAACGCGGGCTGTCCGCTGCGACCGGCCTGGTGGGCGCGCCAATCCCGCAGCCGCTCGTAGAGCCCCTCGTCCATGTCGGAGGGGCAGTCCTCGCAGCGCATCAGTTTCATCTCGCCCGCGTCGGTCAGGGTGCGGCCGCAGACCCGGCAGCGGGCGGGGGTGCGCTGCGTCCGTCGCGGGGCGGTTGCCCCGGTTCCGGTGGTGCCGCGCTCGACACCGGCCGAGCCGCCGGCAGCGGTACGCCCGGTGGTGGCCACCGAGCCGGGGCGCAGCCCGTCCAGGAAACGGCTGGGGCGCCGGTTCGGGCGGCCGCCGGGCGAGCGGGCGAGTGCCCAGGAGACGTGGAGGCGCTGGCGTGCGCGGGTGACGCCGACGTAGAGGAGGCGGCGCTCCTCCTCGATCTGCTCGTCGGTCTTCGCGTAGGTGATCGGCATCATGCCCTCGGCGACCCCGACCAGGAAGACGACGTCCCACTCCAGGCCCTTGGCCGAGTGCAGGGAGGCGAGGGTGACGCCCTGGACGGTCGGGGCGTGCTGGGCGCCCGCCCGCTCGTCGAGCTCGGCGACGAGGTCGGCCAGGGTGGCGCCGGGTTTGGCGGCGGCGAAGTCGTGGGCGAGGTTCACCAGGGCGGCCAGGGACTCCCAGCGCTCGCGCACGGCGCCGGACCCGGCCGGGGGCTGCGGTGTCCAGCCCTCTCCCGACAGTACGGCGCGCACCTGGGAGGGCAGGTCGACGGCGTCGTCGAGGAGGGAGTCGTTGCCACCGAAGCGGGCCGCGCCGCGCAGGGCGATGCCCGCCTTGCGTACCTCGGGCCGGTCGAAGAAGCGCTCGGCGCCGCGCAGTTGGTAGGGGATTCCGGCGTCGGCGAGGGCCTGTTCGTAGGTCTCGGACTGGGCGTTCATACGGAAGAGGATCGCGATCTCGCCGGCCGGGACTCCGGCGTCGACGAGTTCGCGGATACGGCGGGCGGCGCCCTCGGCCTCGGCGGGTTCGTCGGTGTACTCGCAGTAGACGGGCTCAGGGCCCGGGGGGCGCTGGGAGATCAGCTCCAGGCGGTGGTCGGCGGCGCGGCCCCGGGCCTGGGCGAGCAGGCCGTTGGCGAGGTGGACGATCTGGGGGGTGGAGCGGTAGTCGCGGACCAGCTTGACGACGGTGGCGCCGGGGTGGCGGAGGCGGAAGTCGAGCAGGTGGTCGGGGGTTGCTCCGGTGAAGGAGTAGATCGTCTGGCTGGCGTCGCCGACCACGCACAGGTTGTCCCGCTCGCCGAGCCAGAGATCGAGCAGCCGCTGCTGCAGGGGGCTGACGTCCTGGTACTCGTCGACGACGAAGTGCTGGTACTGGGCGCGGACCTGTTCGGCGATGTCGTGCCGGTCCTGGAGGATGGCCACGGTCAGCAGGAGCACGTCCTCGAAGTCGATGACGGCGCGCTCGCGCTTGAGGTCCTCGTAGGCGGAGTAGAGCTGGGCGATTTCGGCCGGGTCGCGGGGCGCGACCCGGCCGGCCTTGGCGGCCGCGAGCGCGTAGTCGGCGGGCACGGTCTGGGTGACCTTGGACCACTCGATCTCCGCGGTGACGTCCCGCAGCTCCCCCCGGTCGAGCCGGATGCGGCAGGCGGCGGCCGCGTCGGCGACGAGCTGGATCTTGCGGTCGACGAGCCGGGGCATGGAGCCGCCGATTGCTTTCGGCCAGAAGTACTGGAGCTGGCGCAGGGCCGCCGAGTGGAACGTACGGGCCTGGACGCCGACGGCGCCGAGCTGGCGCAGCCGGCCCCGCATCTCCCCGGCGGCACGGTTGGTGAAGGTGACGGCGAGCACGCTGGAGGGCTGGAGGATCCCGGCGCGCACCCCGTAGGCGATGCGGTGGGTGATCGCCCGGGTCTTGCCCGTGCCGGCGCCCGCCAGCACGCACACCGGGCCGTGCAGGGCGGTGGCCACCTCGCGCTGCTCGGGGTCGAGCCCTTCGAGCACCGCGTCGGCAGAGTCCGGTACCTGCGGGAAGAGGGTGGAGTGCGTTGCTGCTGTCACACGGCCATGCTGCCAGGTCGCCGGAGACGGGTGAGCCAGTTGTCCACAGGCAGGCACTGATAGTCGTACTAATGCGGCAGGCGTCACGTGCACCGGCACCGCCGACGGGAATGGTGACGCTTTCAAGTACGTTCCACCACTGCGAGCAACGCATCCCCGAGCCGCTGAAGGAGCACGAAAGACATGCCGGGCACTGTGACGATGTACAGCACGACGTGGTGCGGCTACTGCCGTCGGCTGAAGAGCCAGCTGGACCGCGAAGGTATCGCGTACACCGAGATCAACATCGAGCAGGACCCGGAGTCCGCGGCGTTCGTCGAGAAGGCGAACGGCGGAAACCAGACGGTGCCGACCGTGCTCTTCCCGGACGGTACGACGCTCACGAACCCGTCGCTGGCTCAGGTGAAGCAGAAGATCGGCGCGTAAGCGCCACCCGGCGGTACGGAAGCGGCCCCTGAGGTGTATCCCAGGGGCCGTCTTTCGTGGGCCGTCTCTCACACGGCCGGCTTGTCCCACTCCACGGTGTGACGCCATAGCGGCCGGCGGCGGAACCGGCAGCAGGCGGTGCGCGGCGCGCCGGACCTCGCCCCAGGACATGTCCGCGTCCTGGACCGGCATACCGGCCGGGCACCGCTTGCCGCCGCGCAGGCGGGTGAGCAACAGGCTCGCGGGCAGTCCGCAGCCGCTGATCACCCAGTCCAGGGGCGTCCGGTTGGCCGCCATGCCCACGATCATCAGGCGGCCGCCGGGCGCGACCAGCCGTACCAGGCGGCCGACCGCGTCCTCGAAGCCCGTGTGGTGGACGACGGCGACCGCGCTGACGAAGTCGTAGGCGCCCTCGGGCAGACAGCCGTCGTCCAGGTAGTCCGCCTCCAGGAACGTGACGTCGGCGGGCGCGTTCGCGCGCGCCAGCCGGATCATCTCCGGCGAGCGGTCCACGCCGACCACCGTTCCCGCCCGCGTGGCGAGCTTCCGGGCGAGCAGGCCGTCGCCGCAGCCGACGTCCAGGGCCGCGCGGTAGCCGTCGGGGACGGCGGCGAGGACCAGGCGGTGGTGGACGTTGTGGTTCCAGTACGGGTCGGGCATCGCCAGGCGGTGCGTCAGGCGACGCTCCGCGTCGGCAGCGGCTTGCCGTACCAGAGTTCGATCAGGCGGGCCGCGATCGATATGCCGTACGGCGGGAGGACCTCGCCGGACTCGAAGGCGGCGGTCAGTTCGTCGCGGGAGAACCAGCGGGCCTCGTGGATCTCGTCTCCGTCGACGTCGATGTCGGTCGAGGTCGCGCGGGCCATGAAGCCCAGCATGAGGCTGGACGGGAAGGGCCAGGGCTGGCTGGCGATGTACTCGACCTGGCCGACGGTGATGCCGACCTCCTCGTGGACCTCGCGGCGCACCGACTGCTCGATGGACTCGCCGGGCTCGACGAAACCGGCGAGGGTCGAGAAGCGGCCTTCGGGCCAGTGGACCTGGCGGCCCAGCAGGATGCGGTCGTCCTCGTCGGTGACGGCCATGATCACGGCGGGGTCGGTGCGGGGGTAGTGCTCGGCGCCGCAGGCGGGGCAGCGGCGGATGTGGCCGGCCGCGGCGATGACGGTGCGTTCGCCGCAGCGGGAGCAGAAGCGGTGGGTGCGCTGCCAGTTCTCCAGGCCCACCGCGTGCACCATCAGGCCCACGTCGCGCGGGGACAGCAGCAGTCCGGCCTCGCGCAGGCCCGCCGGGCGCGCGGAGTCGTCCATGCGGCCGGGCAGGGAGTCCTTCTGGAGGGCGAAGTAGCTGACGCCGTCCTCGTCGATGCCGAGGAAGTACCGGTGCGCCTCGGTGAGCGGGGCCTCGAAGGAGGGGGTCATGACGAGCTCGGTGCGCCCGTCCGGCGTCTCGTCGATGAGGACCTGGCCGCCGGAGACCACGAAGCAACGCGTCGACGGGTGGCTCCACGCCGCCGCGAGCCAGGCCTCGTCGAGCCTGTGGTGCGCGGCCCGGTCGATGCCGCTCGGGGCGGTCAGCGAGATGGGGCGGTCGGCGGTGTGGTCGGTCCAGGTGGTCACAGGTGCTTCCAACTCCCCCGGTGGATGGGTGGGTTTCGGCGGGCGGTTCAGCGGGACGTGCGGCGGGAGCCGACCGGGTGGGGCCGGGCTCGGCGGTGCGGGGCGGTTCCTCCAGTGTGCCCCGCCCGCGCTGCCGGTCCGGACGGCGCCAAGCGCTCAGGGCGCATGGCGCCAGTGCTCGGCGAGGTCGCCCCACAGGTGGGCGGTGGTCTCGACGCCCTTGAGGAGAAGGCCGAGCTCGACCTTCTCGTTCGGGGCGTGCCAGCCGTCGGACGGCACGGAGATGCCGAGGAAGAGCACCGGTGCGCCGAGGACGTCCTGAAGGTCGGCGGCCGGTCCGGAGCCGCCCTCGCGGGTGAAGCGGACCGGTTTGCCGAAGGCACGGCCCATGGCGCGGACCACCGACTGCAGGGCGGGGTGGTCCAGCGGTGTCAGGCACGGGCGCGTGGCCGCACCGAACGTGATCTCGCAGCGGATCCCGGTGGGCACCTGCTCCTCGGCCCAGGCGCGGACGGCCTTCTCCACGTGGTCGGGATCCTGGCCCGCGACCAGCCGGAAGGACAGCTTCACCAGGGCGGAGGAGGGGATGATCGTCTTGCTGCCAGGGCCCTGATAGCCACCGCCGATGCCGTTGACCTCGGCGGTGGGGCGGGCCCAGATCCGCTCCAGGGTGGTGAACCCGGCCTCGCCGTGGGTGGCGTACGACTTGGCGGTACGCAGCCACCGCTGCTCGTCGAAGGGCAGCTGGGCGAACAGCTCCCGCTCACGGTCGGTGAGCTCGACGACGCCGTCGTAGAAGCCGGGGATCGCCACGCGCGCGTGCTCGTCGTGCAGGGCGGCGACCAGGCGGGCGGCGGCCGTGGCCGGGTTGGGGACCGCGCCGCCGAAGGAGCCGGAGTGGATGTCCTGGTCGGGGCCGAACAGCCGGATCTCGCACTCGGCGAGGCCGCGCATGCCGGTGCACACGGTGGGGGTGTCCTCGGACCACATGCCGGTGTCGGAGACGATCACGGCGTCGGCGGCGAGCCGGTCGGCGTGCTTCTCGACGAGCGCCCGGAAGTGCGGCGAACCGGACTCCTCCTCGCCCTCGATCAGCAGCTTCAGATGCACGGCGGGGGTGGTGCGGCCGGTGGTGGCCAGGTGGGCGCGGACGCCGAGGGTGTGGAAGAACACCTGGCCCTTGTCGTCGGCCGCCCCGCGCGCGTACAGACGGTTTTCCCGGATCACCGGCTCGAAGGGCTCGCTGTCCCAGCCGTCCTCGCGGGCGGCGGGCTGCACGTCGTGGTGGCCGTAGACGAGGACCGTGGGCGCCCCGGGGTCGGCGGAGGGCCACTCGGCGAAGACGGCGGGGGCGCCCGGCGTCTCCCAGACCTCGGCGATCGGGAAGCCGGTCTCCTTCAGCTTGGCGGCGAGCCAGCCGGCGCTGCGCCGGACGTCGGCGGCGTGCTCGGGCTGCGCCGACACCGACGGGATGCGCAGCCACTCGGCGAGGTCGTCGAGGAAGGCGGCGCGGTGCTGCTCTATGTATGCACGGACGGCGCTGACGGCACTGTCAACGGGCTGGCTCATGTCCACGAGCCTATCGGCCCGCGATGACGTCCCGATCGTGCGGTTCGTCACCGGCCGGCTCCCCCAGCAGCAGCCGCTCCAGCGCCGCGCGGTCCGGCAGGTCGTCCGGCCGTACGACCTCGCCTGTGCGCACGTACAGGAACGCGGCCGTGACCGACTCCAGGGGCACGCCCTGCTGCTCGGCCCAGGCCAGCCGGTACACGGCGAGCTGGAGCGGGTCGGCGGTGCGGCTGCGGCCGGTCTTCCAGTCGACGATCTCGTACGTCGCCTCCTGCCCGTCGCCTTCCTTGTAGACGGCGTCGATACGGCCCCGTACGACGCGGCCGGCGAGCGTGAGCTGGAAGGGGGCCTCCACGCGGTAGGGCGTGCGATGCGCGTACTCGGTGCGCTCGAAGGCGTCCTTGAGGGCCTCCAGGTCGCGTTCGTCGGCGATCTCGGCCTCGCTGCCGGGCAGTTCCTCCGGCTCCAGCATGGGCAGGGTCAGCTCTTCGAAGCGGGCCTCGACCCAGGCGTGGAAGCGGGTGCCGCGGCGGGCGGCGGGCTGCGGCGGGCGGGGCATGGGGCGGGCCAGCTCCTGGGCGAAGCCGTCCGGGTCGGCGGCCAGGCGCAGCAGCTGGGAAGCGGTGAGGGAGGCGGGCAGGGGCACCTCGGTGACGCTCTCGCGGGCGCGCAGGAGCTCGCCGGTGAGGGCGTCCAGGTCGCGGTCCCAGGAGGCCACGGTCCGGGCCTCCTCGGGGGTGAGGGGCAGGTGATCGGGCTCCCTGGGGTGCGGGCGGGCGCTGGAGGGCTCCGACGGCGCCGCCTGGTGGGGGACGGTGGGGCGGTCCGCCGGCCCCGCGTCCCATTCGGCGGAGTCGTCCTCGAAGGCATCGAAGGGGTCGGGCTCGTCGTACAAAGGCTCGTCGTACGAAGGCTCGTCCTCGTCCGGGGGCGGCGGCCAGTCCGGGTCGTCGTAGGTGTCCGGGTCGTGAACGGCGGCAGGGTGGGAGGACTCGCGGGAGGCGAGGGCCTCCAAGTGGGCGAGCACGATCTCGGCGGCCGCGCGGCGTCGGGCCAGGGCCGCCTCGTCGAGGGGCAGGGGCCAGACCTGGTCGGCCGTCGCCCGGTGCAGGGCGGGGTTCTCCTCGTCCTCGGCGGGTTCGCCCGCCCAGGCCTCGATCTCGCCGTATCCGGCCGCGCAGTGGTCGTGGAGGGCCTGCAGGAACGCGGAGGGTCCGCGCGGCTTCTTCTGGGTGGGTCCCCACCAGTGGCCGGAGCCCAGGAGCAGGGAGCGGGGCCGGGTGAAGGTGACGTAGCCGAGGCGGAGTTCCTCGGTGTGCTGGTGCTCCTTCATGGCCTCGTGGAAGGCCTTCAGGCCCCGGGAGTCCCAGGACTCGACGTCGGGCAGGGTGTCGGCGTCGCCGCGCAGGTCGTGCGGCAGCACCTTGCCCTGCGCGGTCCATTTCTCGCGTCCCTGAGTGCTGGGGAACGTGCCGGTGACCAGGCCGGGGACGGCAACGACGTCCCACTCCAGGCCCTTGGACTTGTGCGCGGTGAGCACCTTGACGGTGTTCTCGCCGCCGGGGAGGGCGTTGTCGAGGCCCTTCTCGTACTGGGCGGCGGTGCGCAGGAAGCCGAGGAAGGCGAGGAGGGTCGCCTCGTTATCGCCGGCGGCGAAGGAGGCGGCGATGTCCAGGAAGTTGGAGAGGGTCTCGCGGCGGCGGGCGGCCAGGGCGTGCGGGGACGCCGACAGCTCGACCTCCAGGCCGGTGACGGCCAGGACGCGGTGCAGGACGTCCATCAGCGGGTCGGACAGGGAGCGGCGCAGCTCGCGCAGTTCGGCGGCGAGGCGGGCGAAGCGCACGCGCGCGTCGGGCGAGAAGGGCAGTCCGTCGTCGTCCCCGTGGCCGTCCAGCGGGGTCTCCAGGAACGTGTCGAGGGCGTCGGCGAGCGAGATCACCTCGGACGGGTCGACCCCCTCGACGGCCTCGGCGAGCCGGCGGTCCGGGTCGTCGTCGCCGTCCACGCGCGCGTGGGACACGAGCAGCCGGGCGCGCCGCCCCAGGAGGGCGAGGTCGCGCGGGCCGATGCGCCAGCGCGGGCCGGTCAGCAGGCGCACCAGGGAGGCGTTGGCGCCGGGGTCCTGGAGGACCTCGCAGACGGCGACGAGGTCGGCGATCTCGGGCAGGTGCAGGAGCCCGGACAGGCCCACGACCTCGACGGGGACGTCCCGGGCCACCAGGGCGCCCTGGATCTCGGCGAAGTCGGCGGCCGTGCGGCACAGGACGGCGATCTCTCCGGGTGCCTTGCCGGTGTTCACGAGGTGGGCGATGGAGTCGGCGACCCACTCGATCTCCTCGGCGTGGGTGCGCAGCAGGGCGCAGCGCACCAGGCCGTCGCGTTCGGCGCCGCGGGCCGGGCGGAGGGCCTCCACGCCCGCGTGCATGGCGCGCAGGGGCTCGGCGAGGCCGTTGGCGAGGTCCAGGAGGCGGCCGCCGCTGCGGCGGTTCTCGCTGAGCGCCTGGCGGGTGGCGGGGCGGCCGTCGGCGTGGGCGAAGTGCTCGGGGAAGTCGTCGAGGTTGGCGACGGAGGCGCCGCGCCAGCCGTAGATCGCCTGGCAGGGGTCGCCGACCGCGGTCACCGGGTGGCCCGTGCCGCCGCCGAACAGGCCGGCCAGGAGGACGCGCTGGGCGACCGAGGTGTCCTGGTACTCGTCGAGGAGGACCACGCGGAACTCGTCGCGCAGGATGCGGCCCACCTCGGGGATCGCGGCCAGCCGGGCCGACAGGGCGATCTGGTCGCCGAAGTCGAGCAGGTCGCGCTCGCGCTTGGCCGCCCGGTAGCGGATCACCAGCTCGGCGAGTTCCCGGCGGGCGGCGGCCGCCTCGGGGACCTTGCGCAGGTCGGCGTTGGTCAGCTTGGCGCCCTCAAGGGTGCGCAGCAGCTCGGCGTCGTACGCGCGCAGGTCCTCGGGTCGTACGAGGTGTTCGGCGAGCTCGGCGTCCAGGGTGAGGAGGTCCCCGACCAGGTCGGGGAAGGAGCGGGTGAGGGCCGGATAGGGCCCGGGTGCTTCGCGCAGTACGCGCGCGGCGAGCTGGTAGCGGGTGGCGTCGGCGAGCAGGCGGGACGTCGGTTCGAGGCCGATGCGCAGCCCGTGGTCGGTCAGCAGGCGGCCCGCGAACGCGTGGTACGTGGAGATCACCGGCTCGCCCGGCGGGTTGTCCGGGTCGAAGGCGTCCGGGTCGGTGACGCCTGCCTTGATCAGCGCCTTGCGGACGCGCTCGGCGAGCTCGCCGGCAGCCTTGTTGGTGAAGGTGAGGCCGAGCACCTGCTCGGGGGCGACCTGGCCGGTGCCGACCAGCCACACCACGCGCGCCGCCATCACCGTCGTCTTGCCCGATCCGGCTCCGGCCACGATCACCTGCGGGGCAGGCGGCGCCGTGATGCAGGCCGTCTGCTCCGGGGTGAAGGGGATGCCGAGGAGCTCCTTGAGCTGATCGGGATCGGTGATACGAGCAGGCACCCAAGAGAGGCTAGCGGCGGGCACTGACAGTCGGTGCCGGATCGGCCTCGGTGAGCAAAGAAGCGGAGGTCAGCACATGTGGTGCCGCTGATCACACCTGCTACTCGACCACATGCCGTCCCTCCGGCCGCGCGCTGCACGACGCCTGGAAGGCGCAGTGGGTGCAGTGCTGGCCGGCGGTGGGCGTGAACCGTTCGTCGAGGACCTTGCCCGCAGCCGTGGCGAGCAGTTCGCCGACCCACTCCCCCTCCAGCGGCTGCTGGGCCTGCACCTTGGGCACGGTCTCGCCGCCGTCCCGTTTGGCCGCGCCCTGGCGCAACTGCACGAGTTCGGCGCCGCCCGGCTCGGGACGCACGCCGTCGAAGACCTCGTCGACGGCGCCCTCCCGAACGGCGAGCTGGTAGACGGCAAGCTGCGGATGACGGGCCACCTCGGCGGCGCTCACCGGCTGCTTGCTCGTCTTGAAGTCGACGACGTAGGCGCGTCCCTCGCCGTCGGCCTCGACGCGGTCCATCTGGCCGCGGATGCGCACCTCGTAGTCGCCCGCCTCCAGGGTCACGTCGAAGTCGTGCTCGCTCGCCACCGGGGTACGTCCCGCGCGGTCCATGACGTGCCACTTCAGGAAGCGTTCGAGCGCCACGCGCGCGTGCTCCTTCTCCTGCGCCGACTTCCACGGCGCGTCGAAGGCCAGCGCGTTCCACACGGAGTCGAGGCGCTCCATGAGGACGGCGAGATCGGCCGGGGTGTGCCCGGAGGCGACCTCGTCGGCGAGGACGTGCACCACGTTGCCGAAGCCCTGGGCGGCGGTCGCCGGCGCGTCGGCCTTCACCTCGCGGCCCAGGAACCACTGCAGGGCGCAGGTGTTGGCGAGCTGGTCGAGGGCGCTGCCGGAGAGCACGACGGGCTGGTCGCGGTCGCGCAGCGGCACCTTGGACTCGGTCGGCTCGAACATGCCCCACCAGCGGTAGGGGTGCGCCGACGGCACCAGAGGGCGGCCGTCCTCGTCGGCGAGGGCGGCGAGCCGGGCCAGGCGGCGGGCGGCGGCCTCGCGCAGGGCGTCCGACACGCGCGGGTCGACCGTCGTGGCGCGCAGCTCCGCGACGAGCGCGGCGACGGACAGCGGGCGGCGCGGGCGGCCCGTGACGTCCTTCGGTTCGACGCCGAGCTCGGTCAGGAAGCGGGAGGGCTGGTCGCCGTCGTCGGCGGGGGCCTTCACGGCCGTGACGACGAGACGTTCACGCGCGCGCGTGGCCGCCACGTAGAACAGACGGCGCTCCTCGGCGAGCAGCGCTCCCGGGGTGAGCGGTTCGGCGAGTCCGTCACGGCCGATGCGGTCGGCCTCCAGCAGGGAACCGCGGCGGCGCAGGTCCGGCCACAGGCCCTCCTGGACACCCGCGACCACGACCAGGCGCCACTCCAGTCCCTTGGAGCGGTGCGCGGTCATCAGACGCACGGCGTCGGGGCGCACGGCATGCCGCGTGAGGGTGTCGGCGGCGATGTCCTCGGCCTCGATCTCCTCCAGGAAGTTCAGGGCGCCCCGGCCGCCGGTGCGTTCCTCCGCGCGCGCGGCCGTCGCGAACAGCGCGCACACCGCGTCCAGGTCCCGGTCGGCGTTGCGGCCCGCCGCGCCGCCGCGCCGGGCGGCCCGTTCCAGGCGCGCGGGCCACGGCGTGCCCTCCCACAGGTCCCACAGCGCCTCCTCGGCCGTGCCGCCGCCCGCCAGGCGCTCGCGGGCCTGGCGGAGCAGGGCGCCCAGGCGCTGGGCGCCACGCGCGTATGTGGGGTCGTGCACGGCCAGCCGCTCCGGCTCGGCCAGGGCCCGCGCGAGCAGTTCGTCCGAGGGCGGCGGCAGCGGGTTGCCCGCGGCCCGCTCCTCCTCGCGCAGCGCCCGGCCGAGGCGGCGCAGATCGGCGGCGTCCATGCCCGCGAGGGGGGAGGTGAGCAGGGTGAGGGCGGTTTCGGTGTCGAGCCAGCAGGTGTCCTCGTTTCCGGAAGGCACGTCGGTTCCCGCCGCCTCCGCGGTGCCCACCGCTTCTGTAGCGTCCTCGGTCCCGGTAGCGTCCGCGGTCCCCGGCGCCTCAGCCGCGCCCACCGCCTCCGTGGCCCCCGCCATCCCCGACGCCTCCGCAGTCGCCACCGCCCGCAGTGCCGTCAGCAGCGGTGCCACCGCCGGCTCGTGGCGCAGGGGCAGGTCGTCACCGTCGACGTCCAGGGGAACGCCCGCCGCCGTGAGGGCACGGCGGACCGTCGGGATGGTGCGGGAGCCCGCGCGCACCAGGACGGCCATCTCGCCCCAGGGGACGCCGTCCTCCAGGTGGGCCCTGCGGAGGATGTCGGCGATGTTGTCCAGCTCCGTGCCGGGCGTCGGGTACGTGAACACCTCGACGCGACCGCCGTCCCGGACCGCAGCGAGCTCCCGGTGGGCGCGGACCTTCTCGGCGGGCAGGCGGGGCAGTGGCATGCGCTGGGTCAGCAGCCGGGTGGCGGCCAGCAGGGCGGCGCCGGAGCGGCGGGAGACGCGCAGCACCTCGACGGGGGCCGGGCGGCCGTCCGCGCGCGGGAAGGCGTACGGGAACTCCAGGATGCCGTTCACGTCCGCGCCCCGGAACGCGTAGATCGACTGGTCGGGGTCGCCGAACGCGACGAGGGTGCGCCCGCCGCCCGCGAGGGCGTGCAGCAGCCGGACCTGGGCCGGGTCGGTGTCCTGGTACTCGTCGACGTAGACGGCGTCGTACCGGGCGGCCAGTCCTGCGGCAACCGGGCCGCGGTGGGCGAGGAGGACCGCGCGGTGGACCAGCTCCGCGTAGTCGATCACGCCCTGGAGGTCGAGCACGTCGAGGTACTCGGCGAGGAAGGCGGCCGCGGCGCGCCAGTCCGGGCGTCCGATGCGGCGGGCGAAGGCGTCCAGGGCGTCGGGGCCGAGGCCCAGTTCACGGCTGCGGGCGAGGACCGCGCGGACCTCGTCGGCGAAGCCGCGGGTGGTCAGGCAGGCGCGCAGCTCGTCCGGCCAGCGCACGTGCGCGAGACCGAGCCGCTCCAGGTCGGGCTGGCCCGCGAGCAGCTCCCGGACGGTGACGTCCTGCTCAGGGCCCGACAGCAGCCGCAGCGGCTCCACGAACAGGTCGCTGTCCTGGTGCGCGCGGACCAGGGCGTAGCAGAACGAGTGGAACGTGGTCGCCTGGGGGGCGCGTGCCGCTCCTATGCGCATTGCCATGCGGTCCCGCAGCTCGACTGCCGCCTTGCGGCTGAACGTCAGGACGAGGATCCGCTCGGGGTCCCCGCCCCGGGCGATGCGGGCGGCCACGGATTCGACGAGCGTGGTGGTCTTTCCGGTGCCCGGACCTGCGAGAACCAGCAGCGGCCCGGTCTCGTGGTCAACCGCGGAGCGCTGTGCGGCGTCCAGACGAGGGGGATCCACTCGGGCCGGCGGGGTACGTACCAGTCGGTAAGCGCCACGGTTCCCCCGTCGCACCTGGGGGTGCGACAGGCCGCTGGTGGAGGAAAAGGAGCTCACGTGGTTCGCCGGTCCTGGTGGATGTACTGGTTGGCCGACCACCTCGCGTGGAAGGTGGTGGCTGCGGGGTGAGGGGGACGGGTGCAGCCGACGCTACGCCGACGGACGGGACGGAAGCAGGGCTTCCGACTCTTCCCTCCAGGCACTCGTGGCACGCATGCCCCTCGACCCACGAACGTACGTCATGCCACGGATGTGCCCCGATTCCCCCAGAAGGATCACAGGTCACACCGCGATCCGCGCAATGGCGGAAGCTGTCAGGTGTGACGCTCCGCGTGTTCGCCGCCATCCCACCGCGCCCGCTTCAGATCGAGGCGCGGCAGGTGGCCCTCGGCGGCCCTGCTCGCCTCCTTCAGCGGTGTGCCCTCCGCGCGGTAGCGGTCGAGCGCCCTCAGCTCGTGGCCCGGGAGCAGGACGCCGTCCGCGCGCACGACGCGCCACCAGGGCACGCCGCCCCCGTAGAGGGACATCATTCGCCCGACCTGGCGGGGACCACCCTCCCCCAGCCACTCGGCCACGTCCCCGTACGTCATGACGCGGCCCGGCGGTATCAGTTCGGTGACTTCGAGGACCCGCTCGGCGTACTCGGGCAGGGCGTCGGCGTACTCCGCGCGGGCGTCGTCGGGAAGGCTCTCCTCGCTCATCCGTCCCATCCTGCCCCACCCCACCGACAATGTGACGCGCTCGCCACCGTGCGTATCCCTCGCCCGGGAGCAGCGCTTCGGGCAGACTGTCCGCCCCCGCATGTGCACCCTGATGCCCCCGTGTGTCGGTGCGGCATGCCACCATCGTGCGGGCGGTGACCGGTGATACGAGACCAAGAAGAGACGATGAAGCAGCAGGGTGCGCACCCCGAGGGCACGGAGAGCACCTCTGACGCTTCGTCGCGCCCGGACCCCGCGGAGGCCGGCCGCAAGGGCACCGGCGAGGAGGCGGCCGCGAAGAGGGCCGCAGTGGACGCCGACGGCCCCGACACGACGCACGTCGACGAGGTGGAGGGCGACGAACCGCTGCTCCCCGCGCGCGTGCACCGCCCCTCCGATCTCATGCGGCTCCTGGTGGGCGTGCTCGCCGTCATCGTGCTGCTCGCGATCGCCGCGTTCGCGCACGGCACCACCTCGGGCCTGGAAAAGGACATCAACAAGGGCACCGGTCAGGCACCCGACCTGTTCAGCAATCTCGCGGGCCTGGTGTCCAGCATCGCGATCCTCCTGGTGCCCGTCGCCTTCGCGATCGAGCGGCTGATCAAGCGGGACGGGCTGCGCATCGCCGACGGCGTGCTCGCGGCGGTCCTCGCGCACGGCGTGACGCTCGCCACCGACCTGTGGGTGGCGCGGGCCGCCCCGGACTCCATCCAGGACGCGCTCACCCAGCCCTCCCCCGGCGACATCGGCTCCCTCACCGACCCGGTGCACGGCTATCTCGCGCCGGTCATCGCGTACATGACGGCCGTGGGCATGTCCCGCAGACCACGCTGGCGCGCGGTGCTCTGGGCGGTCCTGCTGCTGTACGCCTTCTCCATGCTGGTCACCGGCTACACGACACCGTTCTCGATCATCCTGACGCTGCTGATCGGCTGGACCGTGGCGTACGGCACGCTGTACGCGGTGGGCTCCCCCAATGTCCGTCCCACCGGGCGAACCCTGATGGCGGGTCTGCGGACCGTCGGGTTCCGCCCGGTGACCGCGTCCCGTGAGGAGGCCTCGGACACGCCGGAGACCGGGGACCGCGGCCGGCGCTACTTCGTCACCCTGGAGGACGGGCCGCCGCTGGACGTGACGGTGGTCGACCGGGAGCAGCAGGCGCAGGGCTTCTTCTACCGCGCGTGGCGCAACCTGACGCTGCGCGGCTTCGCCACCCGCAGCAGCCTGCAGTCGCTGCGCCAGGCCCTGGAGCAGGAGGCCCTGCTGGCGTACGCGGCCATCGCGGCCGGCGCCAACGCCCCCAAGCTGATCGCCACCTCCGAACTCGGTCCCGACGCCGTGATGCTCGTCTACGAGCACAGCGGCGGGCGCTCCCTGGACGCGCTGCCGGACGAGGAGATCACCGACGAGCTGCTGCGGGACACCTGGCACCAGGTGAAGGCCCTGCAGTCCCGGCGTATCGCGCACCGCAGGCTGGTGGGCGACGCGATTCTGGTGGATCGTTCCGGCAACGTGATCCTCACCGATCTGCGCGTCGGCGAGATCGCGGCCGGCGATCTGTTGCTGCGCATGGACATCTCCCAGCTGCTGGTCACGCTCGGCCTGCGGGTGGGCGCCGAGCGCGCGGTGGCCTCGGCGGTGAGCGTGCTCGGCCCCGACGCCGTGGCGGACTGCCTGCCGATGCTGCAGCCCATCGCGCTCAGCCGCTCCACGCGCGCGACCCTGCGCAGGCTGGCCCGGGAACGTGCGGAGCGCGAACGTGAGGCGGTGCTGGAGGCGTCCCGGCACGCCAAGCAGGCCCGTCTGGAAGCGGCCGGTGAGGCCTCGGTGAGCGAGCTCGACAAGCCCGACAAGAAGGCCGTACGCGCGGAGCAGCGGGCCGAGAAGCGGGCCATAGACGAGGCACTGGAGGAGGCCCGCGAGGAGGACCTGCTCAGCCAGATCCGGCACGAGGTGCTGCGGATCAGGCCGCAGGCGCCCGTCGAGCCGGCCCGCCTGGAGCGGGTGCGGCCGCGCACACTGATCAGCTTCATCGCGGGCGCGATCGGCGCGTACTTCCTGCTGACGCAGCTCACGCACATCGAGTTCGGGCCGCTCATCGCCAACGCCGAGTGGGGCTGGGTCGCCGCGGCCGTGCTGTTCTCGGCGGGGAGCTACTTGGCTGCGACGCTGGCCCTGCTGGGGTTCGTGCCGGAGCGGGTGCCGTTCCTGCGGACCGTGGCGGCACAGGTCGCCGGGTCGTTCGTGAAGATCGTCGCCCCTGCGGCGGTGGGCGGTGTCGCCCTCAACACGCGCTTCCTGCAGCGCGCCGGGGTGCGGCCGGGGCTGGCGGTGGCGAGTGTCGGCGCGTCACAGCTGTTCGGGCTGGGCTGCCACATCCTGATGCTGCTGGCCTTCGGCTATCTGACCGGCACCGAGAAGACGCCGTCGCTGTCGCCGTCCCGGACGGTCATCGCCGGTCTGCTGACGGTGGCGGTGCTCGTGCTCGTGGTGACCTCGGTGCCGTTCCTGCGGAAATTCGTCGTCACGCGCGTGCGGTCGCTTTTCGCGGGTGTCGTGCCGCGCATGCTCGACGTGCTGCAGCGGCCGCAGAAGCTGATCACCGGCATCGGCGGCATGCTGCTGCTGACCGCGTGCTTCGTGATGTGCCTGGACGCCTCGATCCGGGCGTTCGGCGACGAGTCGACCTCGATCAGCCTCGCCAGCGTCGCCGTCGTCTTCCTCGCGGGCAACGCGCTGGGCTCCGCGGCACCGACGCCGGGCGGTGTGGGCGCGGTGGAGGCGACCCTGACGGTCGGCCTGATCGCCGTCGGGCTCCCCAAGGAGGTCGCCGCTCCCGCGGTGCTGCTGTTCCGGCTGCTGACGCTGTGGCTGCCGGTCCTGCCGGGCTGGCTGGCGTTCAACCACCTCACGCGCAAGGGGGCGCTGTAGTACGCGGTCGGCGTCGAGCGCTGTAGTGCGCGGTCTCCGCCGGCCGCTCCCCTATACGCAGGGTTAGGGCTACACGTAGGGCTGTACGTACGGCCGTACCTCGGACGGCCCGTGCCCCGCGCGTCCCGCCTCACGCGGCCGCAGGATGGGAGCATGCCCACCCCCTTCCGGAGGCGCGCCTCCGCCCTGTCCGTCACCGCCGTGCTGCTGTCCGCCCTGCTGGCGGGCTGCGGCGACGACGGCGAGGACGAGGACCTGACGGAGCAGAAGCTGAGCTGGGAGGACTGCCCGGAGCCGTCCGACGAGCAGGGCGGAGGCAACGCTCCCTCACCGCTGCCGAACGACGGCGAATGGCAGTGCGCCACCATGAAGGCGCCCCTCGACTGGGACAAGCCCAAGGGCGACACGATCAAGCTCGCGCTGATCCGGGCGAAGGCCAGCGGCGACGCGAGCGAACGCATCGGCTCGCTCGTCTTCAACTTCGGCGGCCCCGGAGGCTCGGGCGTCAAATCGTTGCCCGCCCTCGCAGAGGACTACGCGCAACTGCGCACCCGCTACGACCTGGTCAGCTTCGACCCGCGCGGGGTCGGCCGCAGCGCCCCCGTGGTCTGCCAGAACGACGAGCAACTCGACGCCTACTTCCAGCAGGACTCGACACCCGACGACGCAGCCGAGCGCACCGAGTACCTGGACGGCATTCAGGAGTTCAACGAGGCCTGCGAGAAGAACTCGGGGCGGATGCTGCCGCACGTGCGCACCACCGACGCGGCCCGCGACCTGGACCTGATGCGCCAGGTCCTCGGCGACGACGAGCTGCACTACTTCGGCATCTCCTACGGCACCGAACTCGGCGGCGTCTACGCCCACCTGTTCCCCGGAAACGTGGGGCGTGCCGTCTTCGACGCCGTCGTCAACCCGGCACAGACGCCCGAACAGGGCTCGCTCGCGCGGGCCAAGGCCTTCCAGCTCGCCCTCGACAACTTCGCCGAGGACTGCGTGTCCAAGGCCGAGGGCTGCCCCATCGGCGACAGTGCGCAGGACGTGAAGGACCGCATCGCCAGGCTGCTGAGGGACCTCGACAGCAAGCCGCTCCCGGGCGTCTTCCCCCGCGAGCTAACCCAGAGCGCGGCGGCCAGCGGCATCGTGCAGGCGCTGTACTCGCAGGACTTCTGGCAGTACCTCACCGACGGGCTGCAGCAGGCCTACGACGGTGACGGCAGGGTCTTGATGCTGCTGTCCGACTCCCTGAACGGGCGCAACGAAAACGGCGAGTACAGCAATCTCGCCGCAGCCAACATCGCCATCAACTGCGCCGACAGCAAGCCGCGTTACGACATCGCGTACGTGGATCGGAAACTGCCCGAGTTCCGGGCCGCCTCCCACCTGTTCGGCGACTACTTCGCCTGGGACATGATCAGCTGCACCGACTGGCCCGTGCAGGGCACCGCCGACCATCCCGACGTCAGGGCCCCCGGCGCGGCGCCGATCCTGGTCATCGGCAACACCGGCGACCCGGCCACCCCCTACGAGGGGGCGCGGAAGATGGCGCAGGAGCTGGGCAAGGGCGTGGGTGTCGAGCTGACGTACAGGGGGCAGGGGCACGGTGCGTACGGCAGCGAGAACAAGTGCGTGCAGGACGCGGTGAACGGCTACCTGCTGGAGGGCAAGGTGCCGCCGACCGGGACCGTGTGCACCTGACAACAGATCCGCTTCGGCGACAAATCAGCAGGCCAGAACGTTATCCACAGGCTCCCACGGTCGGCGTGCGATCTGTCTACCATGGCCTGACCGCCATCCGCGGCACGTGCGGGGGCATGCGAGGGGGGGAAGGACACATGACGCGTTTCGCACGCGGGGCGGCTCTGGCGGTCGCCACCGCGCTCCTGGCCGCGGGCTGCAGCGGCGGCTCGTCCGATGACGGCAAGGGAGGCGGGTCACCGACCTCCCAGAAGCTCGACTGGGGGCGCTGCAAGCCCACCGGGGACTCCCCCGCGCCGAGCAGCGACTGGCAGTGCGCGACGCTCAAGGTGCCGCTCGACTGGTCGAAGCCGGACGGCGAAACGATCGGGCTCGCGCTGATCCGCGCCAAGGCCCGCGGGGACGACCGCATCGGCTCGCTGCTGTTCAACTTCGGCGGCCCCGGTGGCTCGGGCGTGTCCATGATGCCGTCGTACGCCGCCACCGTCTCCGAGCTGCGCGAGCGGTACGACCTGGTGAGCTGGGACCCGCGCGGGGTGGGCGCCAGCGAGGGCATCCGCTGCCGCGACGACAAGGAGATCCAGTCCGCCGAGTCGGTCGTGGACACCACCCCGGACACCCCGGCCGAGGAGAGGGCCTACCTGCGCGACGCCGCCGACTTCGGCAAGGGCTGCCAGAAGGCCGCCGGCAAGCTGATGGCGCACGTCTCGACCACGGACACCGCCCGCGACATGGACCTGATGCGCCAGGTCCTCGGCGACGACAAAATGCACTACTTCGGCATCTCCTACGGCACCGAACTCGGCGGCGTCTACGCCCACCTGTTCCCCAAGAAGGTGGGCCGGATGGTCCTCGACGCGGTCGTCGACCCCGGCGCCGACACGGTGGGCCACGCCGAGAACCAGACCCGGGGCTTCCAGCGCGCGCTCAACGACTACCTCCAGTCCACCGGCCAGGACCCCGCGCAGGGCTCGCGCAGGATCGCGGACCTGCTGAAGCGGATCGACGCGCGGCCGCTGCCGACGTCGTCGCCCGGACGGAAGCTGACGCAGACCCTCGCGCTCACCGGGATCGTCCTGCCGCTGTACAGCAAGGACAGCTGGCCGACGCTGACCAGTGCCCTGCGGGCGGCGGAGCGGGGAGACGGCTCGGAGCTGCTCGCCCTCGCCGACGGCTACAACGAGCGCGACCCGGCTGGGCGCTACGGCACGACGACCCACTCGCAACGGGTCATATCGTGCCTGGACGACAGGCAGCGGCCGTCAGTGGAGGAGACGAGGAAGCTACTGCCGCGGTTCGAGAAGATCTCTCCGGTGTTCGGAGCCTTCCTCGGCTGGGACATGGCCGGCTGGTGCCACGACTGGCCGGTGCCCGGACAGCACGACACGCCGGAGGTGAGCGCGCCCGGAGCGGCACCGGTCCTGGTGGTCGGCAACACCGGCGACCCGGCCACCCCCTACGAGGGCGCGCGGAAGATGGCGGACGAGCTGGGCAAGGGCGTCGGAGTGATGCTCACCTGGCAGGGCGAGGGACACGGGGCGTACGGGAGCGGGAGCGACTGTGTCGACTCCACGGTGAACGCGTATCTGCTCAGCGGCTCGGTGCCGAAGGACGGCAAGGTCTGCTCATGACGACGGCGGGGCGCCCGGGCACCTGCGGTGCGCGAAGCCCCCGCCGTTCGACGAGCGGGACCGGGTGCTGCCCGGTGCCCTGCCCTGCGTGTTCGCCCTCACCCCTTCTGTGCCTTCGTGGGGCCATCGGTGTCCGAGCCGTCCGCGAAGGCGCGCTTCTCCTTTGCCATCACGCAGGGCGTAGCAAATGTTGCGGACGGTGATCAGCGGAGGTGAAGCTGAGCTGGATGCACCGGATCCCAGTGAGCGCGGACAGAACCGCGCAGGTCGCGGTGCGCGAGGAGAGCGTGCGATGCGGATGATGATGAAGGCCCGCATGGACACCCAGATGTCGAATCAGGTGACGAAGGGCGGAACGGTGCCCAACTCGGTGAAGTCAGCCATCGAGCGACTGAAGCCGGAGGCCGCCTACTTCACCCCTGAGGGCGGGCGCTGCATGATTCTCGTATTCGACATGCAGGACAGCTCAGAGTTGCCCTCCATCGCCGACCCGTTCTTCCAGGAGATGGGCGCGGAAGTCACATTTGAGCCGGTCATGAACCTCGACGAACTGCAGAGGGGCCTTGCTGCCCTGAAGTAGCAGAGCTGGCCAGCTGGCCTCAGCGACCGCAGAAGGTGGGACAGGCCGAGCGCGACGCGGTGCGTGTCCGACTGCGTGACAACGCCGACGCACTCCGACGCACAACGACAGAAGCCCACGGCATCCGACCTGGTCAGAGCCATGGGCTTCTTCAGTCCCGCTGGTCAGCGGAAGGGCCGATCAGTACACCGGCTTGTGCGGCTCGATCTGGTTCACCCAGCCGATCACGCCACCGCCGACGTGCACGGCGTCCGCGAAGCCCGCGGACTTCAGGACCGCGAGGACTTCCGCACTGCGGACACCCGTCTTGCAATGCAGGACGATCTTCTTGTCCTGCGGGAGGCCCTCCAGGGCGGTGCCCATGAGGAACTCGTTCTTCGGGATCAGGCGGGCGCCCGGGATGGAGACGATCTCGTACTCGTTCGGCTCGCGGACGTCGATGATCTCGATGCTCTCTCCGTCGTCGATCCACTCCTTGAGCTGCTTGGGAGTGATCGTGGAGTCGGCGGCCGCCGCCTGGGCCTCCTCGGAGACGACGCCGCAGAAGGCCTCGTAGTCGATGAGCTCGGTGACGGTCGGGTTCTCGCCGCAGACGGCGCAGTCGGGGTCCTTGCGGACCTTGACCTGGCGGTACTGCATCTCCAGGGCGTCGTAGATCATCAGGCGGCCGACCAGCGGCTCGCCGGTGCCGGTGAGGACCTTGATGGCCTCGGTGACCTGGATGGAGCCGATGGACGCGCACAGCACGCCGAGCACGCCGCCCTCGGCGCAGGAGGGGACCATGCCGGGGGGCGGGGGCTCCGGGTACAGGCAGCGGTAGCAGGGACCGTGCTCGGACCAGAAGACGGAGGCCTGGCCGTCGAAGCGGTAGATCGAGCCCCACACGTACGGCTTGTTCAGCAGCACGCAGGCGTCGTTGACCAGGTAGCGGGTCGCGAAGTTGTCCGTGCCGTCGACGATCAGGTCGTACTGGCTGAAGATGTCCATCACGTTGTCGGCCTCGAGCCGCTCCTCGTGAAGGATCACGTTCACGTACGGGTTGATGCCGAGGACGGAGTCACGCGCGGACTCGGCCTTGGAGCGGCCGATGTCGGCCTGGCTGTGGATGATCTGGCGCTGCAGGTTCGACTCGTCGACCTCGTCGAACTCCACGATGCCCAGCGTGCCCACGCCGGCGGCGGCCAGGTACATCAGCGCCGGCGAGCCCAGGCCGCCGGCGCCCACACACAGCACCTTGGCGTTCTTCAGCCGCTTCTGCCCGTCCATCCCGACGTCGGGGATGATCAGGTGGCGGGAGTACCTGCGGACCTCGTCTACGGTGAGCTCGGGGGCCGGCTCGACCAGGGGTGGCAGCGACACGGGGACTCCGTTGGTCGGTCAATCACTACAGTTGTTCTCCCCGTAACACTGCCACGGCCTTTTTCATTCCGAGACACCCATTCCGACACGCGAGACGAGATCGTCCCAGTAGCCGGGCATGGTCTCCCAGGGGTCGGCGCGGCCGCCGCGGTCCGTGCGGTCGGTGAGGTAGATCGTCGCCGCGCCCTGCCAGCGGGCGATGCGCAGCGCCTCCTCGAGGTGCGGACGGGGCACTCCGTGGACCAAGTGGCAGAAGCGCTCGGGCGGATGGTCGGCGGTCCACTCGGCCGCCTGCGACCAGCGGTAGTCGCTCCACGGGCCGGAGAAGGTGACCACCTGGTCGGCGACCTCCGCATAGCCGGGGTCCGGGTGGCTGCCGTGACCGAGGACGATGTGGGCCTCGTCACGGAGCGTGCGGAGCGCGGCGACCGTGCGGCGGACCTCGGGGAGCACGGCCCGGTCGGTCGGGCAGCGGTCCAGGAGGAAGCCGTCGACCCGGTACCACTCGAGGTGGCGGTGCGCGTCGGAGACCAGGTCGGCGAAGGCGCGGGCGCCGGAGGTGACGGCGAGGTGGCCGAGGACACGGATGCCCGCGTTGCGGAGGTGACCGGCCGCCTCCAGGCAGTGCGGGTCGGGGCGGGTGCCGGGGCCGTCGGCGACGTTGAGGACGACCCAGTCCAAGGGCGTGCGGGGGCGGGTGAGTTCGGCCCACTCGGTGCGGGCGAGGAGGGGGTGCGCGTAGCCGGGGATGCCGAGGGCGGTGCGGGTCCCGGTGCCGACGGTGGTGTCGGGGTACGCGGTGGGCGTCGCCGTGCCGGTCGGCCGGTGCGGGTGGCGGGTCAGGCGGTGGGTGAGTCTCCTGGTCAGATGCGGCATGCCGCCTCCATCCAGATGTCGGCGAGGGACTCTTCGAGGTTGATGCGGGGCCGCCAGCCGAGCCGGTCGCGTGCGGTGCGCACGTCGGCCTGCTGCCAGCTGCCGCAACCGTCCGGGTACGGGTACGCGACGGGCGCGACATGGTCCGGGTCCGGGCGGGGGTGGCCGATGACCGGGCGAAGGGCGCCGGGAGGCGCGTCGAGTTCGTGGAGGGCGCCGCCGTACCCGGCCACGCGGGCGAGGATCGCGGCGGCGTCGCGCAGGCGCACGGCGCGGCCCGAGCCGATGTTGATGACGCCCTGCGCGGCGGAGAGGGAGGCCGCGTGGACGGCGCGGGCCACGTCGCGGACGTCGACGAAGTCACGCTGGGCGCCGAGGCCGCCGAGTTTGAGCTCGCCGTCGCCGGACTGCATGGCGCGGCGCAGGGCTTCGGCGAGGCGGCCGAGCGGGGAACCGGCGGGGGTGCCGGGGCCGACGGGCGAGAACACGCGCAGGACGACGGCGTCCAGGCCGGAGCCGAGGACCAGTTCGGTGGCGGCGAGTTTGCTGACGCCGTACGGACCGCCGGGGCGGGGGACGGCGTCCTCCGCCGTGGAGGAGCCGGGCTGGCTGGGGCCGTACTCCGCGCTGCAGCCGATCTGCACGAGGCGGGCGCCGCACCCGCTGCGGCGCAGGGCCTCGCAGACCGTGGCGACGGCGACGGTGTTGTGGCGGGTGAGTTCGCGGGCACCGCCTCGGGTCGCGCCGGCGCAGTTGATGACGACGCCGGGGTGGACGGCGTCCAGGAAGCGGGTGAGGGCTCCGGGGCTGCCGGTCGCGAGGTCGAAGCGGACGTCGGCGTCGTCACCTCGGCCGAGTGCGGTGAGCTGGACGGCCGGGTCGGCGAGCAGGCGGTCGGCGACGAAGCGGCCGAGGTAGCCGTTTGCTCCGATCAGCAGGACTCTCATCGGGCGGCTCCGGTGATCGGGGTGCCTGGGTGGGCGATCATGTGGAGTTCTCCTTCGGATGGTCGGAGGGGGTGTGGTGTGAACGAGGTCGGTGGCGGACCGCCGGAGCACCGGTACCGCGGGCTCGCGGGGCGGACTGCCGGGGCACCGGCGCGGTCACCATGAGGGCTCCGCCGGTGCGTGGGCCGAGGCTCTGGTCAGCCTGCGGGTCGCGTGGACCAGGAGGGCCAGCGCCGCTGCTCCGCAGGTGAGGGCGGGGAGGCTGCCGGGGCCCCAGGTGGTGACGAGGGTGTCCGCGGGGATGGCCAGGGGGGCGCAGCCGGGGAGGCGGGCCGCGAAGACCGTGGCCAGGGCCGCCGCCTGCGCCGTGACTGTGGCGACGAGAACCATGGCCGGGGCATGGGTGAAGCCGTGGACCGTGAGGAGGCGGGCCAGGAACAACAGGGCGCCCAGGGTGAGGGTCTCGGCGTAGGCGGGCGGTTCGTCGAGGGCTGCGGCGCAGGCGGTGAGCAGGGCGGTCAGGGCGCCCAGGAACAGGGCGACCGTGCCGAGCAGGAGCGGTCGTACGGCGGCCGCGAACTCCTCCAGGCCACGGCTGGCCGCGAGTCTGCGGCGGGCGCGTGCGGCGAAGAGGTGGGCGGTCCAGGCGGCCGGGGCGCAGGACAGGGTGAGGGCCAGGACCGGGGCGGTGGTGACGGGCCAGGGGCCGTCGGCCGTGCCGGTGGGCAGGGCGTCGGGGCCGCCGGTGATCGCTGCGTGGAGCAGGCCGTTGCCGAGGAGGGCGTAGCCGACGAGCCAGTACGTCCAGGTGGCGGACGCGCCGTGTGGGGTGCGGGCCGTGGTGGCCAGCGGGCCTCGGCGCAGAGCCGCGCGTACGGACAGGGCCACGGCCAGGGCGCCGATCGCCGCCGCGATGAGGCGGGGCCGGCCGTCGGTGAGACGCAGGGCGGCCACTGTGGCGGCGCAGGCCGCACCGGGCAGCAGGGTGAGCAGGATCCAGTCGGCGCGTGGCCGGGAGGCCGTGGTGGGTGTGAGGCGCGGGGGTGTGTCCCCGTCACGGGGTACGCGCGCGTACATCTCCTCCGCGAGGGAGAAGACGTCCCGGTGGCGGAACCGGGCGGCGGTCCGGTCGGTGACGCCGTGGGCCTCCAGACCCGCCGCGATCTCCAACGGGTCCACCGCGCGTTCGCACAGCTCGCGATGACGGTGCATCAGCGCCTTGACGGGGTCGGCACCGCGGCGGGGAGTGTGGGGCCTGCGGTCGGCGGCCGTGTCCGGGACGGGCCTCTCGTCGTCCCGGATGCCGGCGGTGCGCGCCTCGCGCGCGTCCGTCTCCTCCGCCGGCCAGTCCTGCTCCTGTGCGTCCCACGGCCCCGGGCTGCTCGGGGTCCCGTGGCGGTCCAGTTCGCCGAGGCCGCTCATCGGACTCCCTCCGTCGCGGACACCGGAGGCGCCGGAGTCGTGGCCCGTACCGGCGTGTCCGTCGCCCAGCCGGGGCCGCCGTGAGGCCTCGGATCGGTCCCGCCGCGCGGCGTCGGTCCGGTCCCGCCGCGCGGCGTCGGCTCGGTCCAGTGGCCCGGGACGTGGGACTCGGCCGGAGTGGCGAACGGCAGGGGCTCTCCCGTCTCGTCGAGGACGACGCGACGGACCGGGCTCTGCGCGACGATCTCCAGGTAAATGCCGTGAAATGCCGCGATGTTCTGCTCGACGGTGAACAGTTCGAGTGCGCGGGCGCGTGCGGCGGCGCCCAGGCGCTCGCGGCGCTCGGGGTCGCGCAGCAGCGCCAGGCACGCCTCGGCGAGCGCCCGCGGGTTGCGCGGGGGTACGACGAGTCCCGTACCGCCGATGACCTCCACGACCGCGCCGACGTCCGTCGAGACCGTCGCGCACCCGCAGAACATGGCCTCGACCAGACCGATCGGGAAGCCCTCGACCACGCTGGACAGCACGGTCACGGCGCCCGAGGCGTACGCGTCGGCGAGCGTCGGGAGGTCCGGCCCACCGATCTCCTCGAAGGAGACCGGGTTGTCGCCGACGGCGTGCGGACCCTCGGCCTCGTCGGGGAAGAGCTGCGCGGCCAGCGCCCTGCAGTGGCCGAGGTAGGCCGCGCCCTCGGGGCCGGAGGGGGGGCCGATGATGCGCAGGCGCGTCCTCGGCTCCTCCTTGCGGATCTCCGCGAAGGCGTGCAGCAGCGAGACCAGGTCCTTGGCGGGCTCGACGCGGCCGACCCAGACGAGGGTGTCCGGGTCCGCGCGCTCGGGGGACTCGCCGGCCTCCGCGAAGGGCGAGGCGTCCATGCCGGGGTAGACCGTGCGGATCTTCGCGCGGTCGGCACCGCAGCGCTCCTGCCAGCGGCGGGCGTGCGTGTTGCCAGGTGTGACGAACGCGGCCCGGGCGTAGATCTCGGCGGCGAGTCTCCCATGGAAGGCGGCGATCAGGGACCGTACCGCCGGCGCGGACTCGGTGCGGGTCAGGTAGTGCGTCCGCAGCTGCACCCCGTACTCGGTGACCAGGAGCGGTACGCCGCAGAAGTGGCGGGCGAGCAGGCCCGGCAGGGCGGCCATGCCACCGGACGCGGCGTGGCACAGGTCGACCGCTCCGAGGCCGTCGTCCTCGTACCAGTCGAGCGAAAGGGGCCGCAGGGCGCGTTCGACGTAGGCGGCGACGGTGAGCAGCTCCGGTACACGCGCCTCACGCGCCGCGCGCAGGGCGCCGGGCGCACGACAGGCGCGCTCCAGGGCGCGTACGGCGGTCTCGGAGCGGAGTGCTCCCACCAGTCCGCCCTCCTCGCGGGCGAGGTCGGCGAGGCCGTACAGAGCGTTGCCGAAACGGTCCGCCTCAGGGACCGACGTGCCCTCCGAAGCGTCCGTCGGGCCTGCCGCGCACAGCGCGGCCGCCAGTTCGCCGTAGCACTGCGCGAACCGTCGGCGCGCGCGTCGCCCATAGACCACACCGTCGTCCTCCGCCATCCACAGGGGTGCGGTGCGCACGCGGCTGACCTGCGGTGGCAGCGGGACCCAGCCGTCGTCCTCCTGGCGTTCGCTCCGGCTGAGCGCGTAGACGTGGAACTCGTGCTGCCCGAGCCCGCGCACGAGCCGATCGCACCAGAGCCTGGCGTCACCGCTCACGTACGGATAGCCACCCTCCGTAAGCAGTCCTATGCGCACGAGTGCACCCCCGATCTCCCGTATGGGGAGCCGCCGTTGCCCCGGCGGCTCGCAGCGGAACGAACGTATGCGGACAAGGCGGTGGCGCGACGGACGGTTGTCCATCGCGCCACCAAAAGGGGTGAACGGTCGTAACTTTCCCGTGCGGGTCGCGTTCCGTCGCGCCAGGAGATCGAACGGATACGGATAGTCATGCTCTGGCCCGGTTCACGCGCCGGAAGGACGGTCTCCCGGACGGGTCCCGGTCCCGCCCGCGGCGCACCGCTGGACGCGACCCCGTCAGACCCGGTCAACTCCCGGGATAGGGCCAGGGGTTGGCGCGGCAGCGGATCCCGTCGTGGTCGAGGAACTTGGTCTGCTGCTGCATGACCGGGGCCAGGTCGCCGTCCTTGTCGCAGGTGACATGGCTGTAGCCCAGGCGGTGGCCGATCTCGTGGTTGATCAGCATCTGCCGGTAGGCGTGGATCTGGTCACCGTAGGTCTCCGACCCCTGCGCCCACCGGAAGGCGTTGATCATCACGCGCTCGGTCGCGGCCGAGTCGCAGGAGACGTTGTCCACGGTGGTGTCCAGACCCGACTTGGCACACCAGTCGGCGGTGGTGCCGGGGCTGGCGAGGGTGATCACGAAGTCGGGTCGGCCGGAGTACACGCGCTCGAAGGTGCGGGCGCCGTTGTGGGCCCAGCTGCGGTCGTCGTTGAGCGTCTTCTGCACGGCCTCGGCGAACAGTTCACCGTCGAGCCCGAGCCCCTGCTCCACGTCCACGCGGTAGGTGAACTTCTGCCCCGTGCCGGGTGCCCTGTCGATGCCGGGGATCGCGTCGAACTTCCCCGAGCCCTTGAGCGCGGCGCTGAGCGGGTACTTCTTGTCCATCTTCTGCTCGTACGTCAGCTGCTCGACGGCGGGCGCACCGGAGGGCGCCGCCCGCTCGTCCCCGCGCGAGGCGGAGTCGCGGGCGTCGCGGGCCTGGTCGGTGGCGGACTGCGACTGCACGGCGGCGTCGTCGCGGGCGTCGGCGACCTGTCCGGCGACGATGACGGCCAGCACGGTGGTGACGGCGGCGGCCGCGATCCCGGTGAACGTCCGCCCCTTGGCGCCCTTGACCGGCGCGGGCGCCCCGGTGGGCGGCGCGTCGTCGGCGTCGGTCGGGGTGCCGGTACCGGTCGCGGGGCGGGCGGTCCAGTCGGCGACGGAGGCGTAGGCGTCCGCGGGCGTACGGACCGTGGCGGTGCCGGTACGGCGGGGCGCGAAGACGTCGTCGTCCTCGGTGAAGGCGTCGAGGTAGTCCTGCCGCGGGCCCGGAGGCGCCTGCCGCTGCCGCGGTATGGGAGCGGCGGTCCCGGCGGGCGCGCCGTACCCGTCCCCGGGCCACCCTCTCAACTCACCCCAGCCGCCACCGGGTTCACGCTGCTCGGGGTGGCCACCGCGGGCCTGGGGGAAGCCGTGGGCGGGGGTGCCGTCGAGCAGGCGCGGGACACCACGCGCGGGCGTGCCGTCCGCCAGACGGGGCACACCGGGGGCGGGAGTGCCGTCCGCCGACGGTCCGCCCGGGAAGCCCGGCACACCATGAGCCGGCGTCGCGTCAGCAACCCTCGGTACGCCGCGCGCCGGCGTCCCACCCACAGGCCCGGACGCCGGCCGCTGCCCCTGCGGCGGCCCCGGCACCTCTCGGGGACCGGCCCCATGCGGCGACCAACTCCCCTGCCCCGTGACGGGGACCGCTTCCGGCACCGCCTGGCCTCCCCGCCCCTGCCCCGGCTCCGGCCGACCATCCCGTACTGCAGTTGTGTGCGCGGCATCGCCCTGGGGAGCGGGCCCGCGACGGCTGTGGCGTCCCACGTCGCGCCTCAGCCCCCCACGTTCTCGGCAGCGGCCCCGCCGCCGACGTCCCGGCCCGCACGGGCACTTGACTCACGAGCGCGCTGCACACCGTCGGAACCCGACTCCCCCACCTCCGCAAGGAGTTCACGAAAAGCCATGGCCACCGTCTCGGGGTACTCCATCATCGCCACGTGCCCGGCGTCCGGCAGGGTGAGCAGGCGGGAGTCGCGGAAGGCGCGGGCCGCCCTCTGGGCCATGCGGAAGCCGACGAGTTGGTCCCGGCCACCGTAGATGAGCAGGGTCGGGGCGAGAACGCGTTCGGCCTGGCGCCACAGCCCGTGCTGGCCGCCCAGCGTGTACGCGTTGACCAGCCCGCGCGCGGAGCGCGTCATCGCGTCCCAGAAGTACGGCAGCCGCAGCCGCCGCTCCATCTCCTGCACGGCGTTGCGGAAGGCTTCCGGCGAGACCCGTCCGGGATCTCCGTAACACAGCGTGAGGACGCCACGGACGCGCTGCTCCGCCGTCCATTCCTTGGTGATCCGGGTGAAGAGCGGAGCCACGCCGGGCACCGCCAGCAGCCCCGTCGGCACGGCGGTGCGCTGGACACGGATCTCCGGAAGCGCGGGTGACACGAGGGTGAGCGTACGCACGAGATCGGGCCGCACCGCGGCGACGCGCGTGGCGACCGCACCGCCCAGCGAGTTCCCGAACAGGTGCACGGGACCGCGTCCGGCGGCGTCGAGATAGCGGATCACGGCGCGCGCGTGCCCGGTGATCGAGTAGTTGCCGTCGTCCGGTGGCGGGGAGTCGCCGAAGCCGGGCAGATCGACGGCCTCGCAGTCGACCACGTCGTCCAGCTGCTCCATCAGCGACGACCAGTTCTGCGAGGAACCGCCGAGTCCATGGACGTACAGCGCGGGCGGCAGCCCTTCACGCGCGGGTCTCGACCGCACCGTGAGCGTGACGCCGGGCAGTTCCACCGACCTGAGCCGCTCACCCTCCGCCACCCTGACGGCCGCCACCTTGGGGAGGACGGTTGCGGGCGGCACGGACGGCAGCTCGGTCGAAGACATGCGGCAATGTTACGAGACGATCACGCAGTGGTTCATGTGTTCGCCGTCACAGGTACCTGTCAAGTTTCAGGAGACGGTTTCAAGGTCACCGCAGGGGAACACAGCATCCCGCGCCACCCGCCCGGTGTGCGCACCCGGTCACGTCCCGGACGCGGATCGCATAGCGTCCGGATCGGGTGTCTCCTAGGCTCGTACAGAGGGCACCCGCGTGTGGCCCCTGCATGCTTCAGGGACGTTCGTAGGAAGGGAGCCCAGCATGGCCGTAGACCCCACCGACCCCGAGACGTTCGAGGACGAGGACGCCCAGGAGGCCCAGGAGTTCGGCGTCGAGGCTCCGGAGGTGGACGCGGCCGAGCAGCACGCGGACATCAGGCCGGACCGCGACGATCCGCTGACCCGCGTGGACCCGGACCGCGCCAACGAGGCCGACTTGGCGGAACAGGCCCGGATCGTCGAACTCGACGAGGACGACTACCGGTGACGCGTGGCGACGGGCGGCGGCGCGGGGCGCCGCTGAGCAGGAGAGAGGCCGCGCCTTGCCCGCCTTGATCCCATTTGAAACCTTCTGTGCCGCTTCGTTCACCGTCCGGTCCGTGAAATTCTGCGCTCGCACCGCGCACACCACGGTTACCGAAAAGTACGATGGCGACGCGGCCCAGACCGCACGTGGACGACTATGGGAGGCGGCGTGACAGCCATCGAGCAGACAGAGGCGGTACGCCCGCGGGGCACGCGCCTGCCGCGCCGTGCCCGACGGAACCAGCTGCTGGGAGCCGCCCAGGAAGTCTTCGTGGCCCAGGGCTACCACGCGGCCGCGATGGACGACATCGCCGAGCGCGCGGGCGTCAGCAAGCCGGTGCTCTACCAGCACTTCCCGGGCAAGCTCGACCTCTACCTCGCACTGCTGGACCAGCACTGCGAGTCGCTCATCCAGGCCGTACGGAACGCGCTGGCGTCGACGACCGACAACAAGCAGCGCGTCCGGGCGACGATGGACGCCTATTTCGCGTACGTCGAGGACGACGGCGGAGCGTTCCGCCTGGTCTTCGAGTCGGACCTGACGAACGAGCCCGCCGTGCGCGAGCGCGTCGACAAGGTCACCAACGAGTGCGCGGAGGCGATCTGCGACGTCATCGCCGAGGACACGGGCCTGTCCCGCGCCGAGTCGATGCTCCTGGCCTCCGGCCTGGGCGGCCTCGCCCAGGTGGTGGCGCGGTCCTGGCTGCACAGCGACCGCAGCGTGCCGCGCGACCAGGCGGTACAGTTGCTGACCTCGCTGGCGTGGCGCGGCATCGCGGGCTTCCCGCTGCACGGGAGCGAACAGCAGCACCACTGAGGCGCGACCGAGGCGCGTTTGTTCCCGCCCGTTGTTCGCTCGTGGCGTTCTCGTGCGGAGCGTGCACGTCCCCTCACCGGGCTAATGTGTGCTGGTACGGCGCGGAAGGTCGCGCACTTCACTGACCGTCGGAGGGACATAGCCGTGGAGGTCAAGATCGGCGTGCAGCACGCGCCGCGCGAGATCGTTCTGGAGAGCGGTCAGAGCCCCGAGGAAGTCGAGCGCGTGGTGGCCGAGGCACTGGCCGGCAAGGCACAGCTGCTGAGCCTCGTGGACGAGCACGGCCGCAAGGTCCTGGTCCCGGCCGACCGCCTCGCCTACGTCGAGATCGGCGAGCCGGCCCCGCGCAAGGTGGGTTTCGGCGCGCTGTAAGCGACGCGGGCGCGGTGGCTTCAGCGCGCTGTGCGCAGACGCGGGAATGCCAGAAGGGCCCGGCGGTTCGAGACCGCCGGGCCCTTCCGCGTTCCCGCGTCCTTGGCGCCCTTCCGCGTTCCCGCGTCCTTGGCGCCCTTCCGCGTTCCCGCGTCCTTGGCGCCCTTCCGCCCCTCCGCGTTCCCGCGGCCTTCGCGACCTTCCGCGCTGCCGCCTCCGTCGCACCCTTCCGCGTTCCCCCAAGCGTCGCGGCCTTCCGCGTCCCCGCGCCCTCGCACACTTCCGCACTGCCGCGTCCGTCGCGCCCTTCCGCACTGCCGCGTCCGTCGCGCCCTTCCGCACTGCCGCGTCCGTCGCGCCCTTCCGCACTGCCGCGTCCGTCGCGCCCTTCCGCGTTCCCGCAGCCGTCGCGGCCTTCCGCGCTGTCGCGTCCGTCGCGCCCTTCCGCACTGCCGCGTCCGTCGCGGCCTTCCGCGTTCCCGCAGCCGTCGCGGTTTTCCGCGCTCCCGCGCCGTCCACGACCTTCCGCCCCTCCACCCCTTCCGCGTTCACGCATCCTCGCGCCCTTCCGCGTTCCTGCGGCCTTCGCGGCCTTCCGCGTTCCCGCAGCCGTCACGGCCTCCGCTTTCCCGCAAGCGTCGCGTGCCGTTTCCCCGCCGTACGCCCGCCCGTTTCTCCCGGTTCCCCCAGTCCTCTCGCCGCTCTCCGTTCACAGGTGGAGCACAAGTCACCCACAGGGGAGGATTGGATTCCGCAGGTCAGGGGTAAACCGGGCTACGACCGTTGTGGGCAGGCCGGCCATGTGGGAGGGACCCCTGACATGCTCTTGGAAGCGCTCAGCTCCGCGATCCTCGGCCTCGCTCTGGCGTGGGCGGCCGCGCACCGGCTGCCGCACCGTCTCCCGGCCCGTGCGCTGGTCCTGCCGACGGGTGTCGCCGGAGCCCTCTTCGGCGCGTTCGTCATGCACAGCGCGCTGGACGCCGGGAGCCTGCTGCTGATCCTGCTCGGCGCGGCGATCGTCTCGGTGGCCTCGCTGTCGCTGCTGCTGCGCCCCTCGGGAAGACTCCGCCGCCGATCGGCGACGGCGTGAACCGCCGCCGACGCCGGCGGAGCCGCTGACCTGATCAGGCCGCGAGTCCCAGCGCTGCCATCCGCTTGGTGTGGGCCTCGGTGATCCGGGAGAACATCTTGCCGACCTCGGCGAGGTCGAAGCCGTCCGCGACACCGCCCACCAGCATCGTCGACAGCGCGTCCCGGTCCGCGACCACCCGCTGGGACTGCGACAGGGCCTCGCCCATCAGCCGCCGCGCCCACAGCGCGAGCCGTCCGCCCACGCGCGGGTCGGCGTCGATCGCGGCGCGCACCCGGTCGACGGCGAAGCCGGCGTGGCCGGTGTCGTCGAGCACCGCCAGCACCAGGCCGCGGGTGTCGGAGTCCAGCCGGGCCGCGACCTCGCGGTAGAAGTCGCTGGCGATGGAGTCGCCGACGTACGCCTTGACGAGCCCTTCCAGCCAGTCCGAGGGCGCCGTCTGCTTGTGGAAGCCGTCGAGCGCGGCGACGAACGGCTCCATCGCCCGGGTCGGCTCCTCGCCGATCTCCTTGAGCCGGTCGCGCAGCCGCTCGAAGTGGTGGAACTCGGCGGACGCCATCTTCGCCAGCTCCGCCTTGTCCTCCAGCGTCGGCGCCAGCTTGGCGTCCTCCGCGAGGCGCTCGAACGCCGCCAGCTCCCCGTACGCGAGCGCGCCGAGCAGGTCCACGACCGCGGCACGGTACTGCGGGTCGGCGGAGGCCGCCGCCCAGTCCCGGGCGGAGACTCCGGTGTGTTCGGCGGAAGTGTCGGGGGTGTCCGCGGCGTTCTCAGGCTTGTCAGAGCTCGTCATGCAGCGCACAATAGTCCGCTCGCCGCCGGGCGTAAGGCCCTGGTCAACCAGTGTGACGACGACTACGTGACCAAATCGGCCATCGCATGTGCGCGAATCCGGGGTATGGTGGTAATGCGCCTGCTGAGTACGGTCGTCCATGGAGACGATGTATTCGACGGGCCGCATGTATGAGGATGCCCGGTCGGTGGCCCGATCGGCTCCGACCCGACAGCCCTCCTCGTCCGTACGGCACAGTGCGTACGGAACCCGGAGGGGGACACCCTCAGCGGTACGAGCGCTAGAGCGTCGGCAGTGGTCCCGTGCCCTACGGCCCACCCGTAAGGCAGCCGACGTCCCCGGCACGGTCTGACACGACCCCCGCGCTCGCCTCGCGCCGCGCACACAGAAGAGGCAGCACCCTGACTACCACATTTCGAGCACTCGGGATCCTCCCCGAAACCGCCGAGGCTCTGGAAGCCGTCGGCATCACCACCCCCTTCCCCATCCAGGAGATGACGCTCCCCGTGGCCCTCTCGGGCTCGGACGTCATCGGCCAGGCCAAGACCGGCACCGGCAAGACGCTGGGCTTCGGCCTTCCGCTCCTCGAGCGCGTCACCGTCCCCGCCGACGTGGAGGCCGGACGCGCCCGGCCCGAGGACCTCACCGACGCCCCGCAGGCGCTTGTCGTCGTCCCCACGCGCGAGCTGTGCACACAGGTCACCAACGACCTGCTGACCGCGGGCAAGGTGCGCAACGTGCGCGTCCTCGCGATCTACGGCGGCCGGGCGTACGAGCCCCAGGTCGAGGCCCTGAAGAAGGGCATCGACGTGGTCGTCGGCACCCCGGGCCGGCTCCTCGACCTCGCCGGGCAGAAGAAGCTCAACCTGAGCCATGTGAAGTGCCTGGTCCTCGACGAGGCCGACGAGATGCTCGACCTGGGCTTCCTGCCCGACGTCGAGAAGATCATCAACATGCTTCCGGCCCGCCGCCAGACCATGCTGTTCTCGGCGACCATGCCGGGCGCGGTCATCGGCCTGGCCCGCCGCTACATGTCGCAGCCCACGCACATCCGCGCCACCGCGCCGGACGACGAGGGCGCGACGGTCGCGAACATCAAGCAGTTCGTCTACCGCGCGCACAACATGGACAAGCCCGAGATGGTCGCGCGGATACTGCAGGCCGAAGGCCGAGGACTGGTCATGGTCTTCTGCCGCACCAAGCGCACGGCGGCCGACCTCGCCGACCAGCTCAAGCAGCGCGGCTTCGCCTCCGGCGCGGTCCACGGCGACCTCGGCCAGGGCGCCCGTGAGCAGGCCCTGCGCGCCTTCCGCAACGGCAAGGTGGACGTCCTCGTCTGCACCGACGTCGCCGCCCGCGGCATCGATGTCGAGGGCGTGACGCACGTCATCAACTACCAGACGCCCGAGGACGAGAAGACGTACCTGCACCGCGTCGGCCGTACGGGCCGCGCGGGCGCCAAGGGCATCGCGATCACCCTCGTCGACTGGGACGACATCCCGCGCTGGCAGCTGATCAACAAGGCGCTGGACCTGGGCCTCAGCGACCCGCCGGAGACGTACTCCACCTCCCCGCACCTCTTCGCCGACCTCGACATCCCCGAGGGCACGAAGGGCGTCCTGCCGCGCGCGGAGCGCACGCGCGCCGGGCTGGACGCGGAGGAGCTGGAGGACCTGGGCGAGCCGGGCGGCCGGGGGCCGCGCGGCCGGGGCGGCCGGAACGACCGGGACGATTCCCGGTCCGCCGACCGCGAGCGCCCGGCCCGTACGCCGCGACGCCGCCGCCGTACGCGCGGTGGGACGCCGCTGGACGGAGCGCCGGAGTCCGCGGGGACGGCCGCGCCGGAGACCACGGCCACGGAGGGCGCTGCCGGGACGGAGGCCGTCACGGCTCCCCGCACCCCGCGCCGCCGTCGCCGCATGCGCGGCGGCGTCCCGGCCGAGTCGGCGCCGGCCACGGCAGCGGCCGTCGAGTCCGCGGTCCCCGAGGCCGCGGGGACCGCCGTGGCAACGGCGGAGGGCACGACGCCGGAGGCCCCCGAGGCGGCCCCGGCCACGTCGCGCCGCCGCCGCACCCGCCGGTCCGCGGAGACGGCCGCTGAGGCCGTCGAGGCGGGGGCCGCGGTCGTCCCCGACGCCGCGACCACGCCGTCGACCGAGGAGACCCGACCGGCCGCGGACACCTCCTCGGCCACGGTCGCCACGAACGCCCCGTCGATCGCGGACGCCGCGGTGGCCACGGAGCCCGAGGCTCCCGCCGCCAAGCCGCGCCGCCGCACCCGCAAGGCCGCATCCGCCGCCGAGACGGCGGTCGACACGGCCGAGGGCACGAGCGCGTCCGCCCCGGAGGCGACGGAGACCAAGCCGCGCCGCACCCGCAAGGCAGCGGTGCGGGCCGAGGCCCCCGCCGAGCCGACCGAGGAGACCGCGCCCACGCCGCGCCGCACGCGCAAGGCCACCGCCAAGGCGGAGGACAGCGTCGACACGGCCGAGGCAGCGGAAGCCAAGCCGCGCCGCGCCCGCAAGGCGACGGCCAAGGCAGCGGAGGCGGCCGCCGAAGCCGCCGTCGACACGGCCGAAGCCGCCGAGGCCAAGCCGCGCCGTCGCACCCGCAAGGCCACCGAGCCCGCCGCCGTCGCCGCCGAGATCCCGGCCCAGACGGCTCAGGAGCCGGAGGCCGCCGAGACCAAGCCGCGCCGCACCCGCAAGACCGCCGCCACCGCCAAGGCGGAGGACAGCGTCGACACGGCCGAGGCGACGGAAGCCAAGCCGCGCCGGACGCGCAACGCGGCTGCCGCCGTCCAGGAGCCGGAAGCCGCCGAGGCCAAGCCCCGCCGGACCCGGAAGACCGCCGCCGCGGCCGAAGCCGCCGTGGACACGGCCGAGGCGGCGGAAGCCAAGCCGCGCCGCCGCACCCGCAAGGTCACCGACCCCGCGGGCATCCCGGCGCAGTCCGCACCGGAGCCGGAGGCCGCCGAGGCCAAGCCGCGCCGCCGCACCCGCAAGGCCACGGCCAAGACCGAGCCGAGCGCCGACACAGCGGAGGCGACGGAGGCGAAGCCCAGGGCCCGCCGCACCCGCAAGGCCACGGTCGCCGCGGAATCCACACAGGGCTGACGACCCACCCGACGGCCCGGACCCACCCCGCGTGGGCCCGGGCCGTCGGCATTCCCGGGGCCATTCCCGCCCTCCGCCCATTCCGCGTCGGCCCGGGCCAACCCGTACGGCGAAAGCGCGCCTCCCACCGAACCCGTACGGCGAAAAGCCCCCGTCGCCCCATCGAGCCCCGTACGGCGAAAGCCCCCCTCGCCCCTCGCCCCATAGAACCCGTACGGCGAAAGCACGCCCGCCCCATCGAAAGTCACCCCGCCCCATCTCCAGGCCACCTCGCCCCCGTACGGCGAAAATCCCCCTGCCCCGACACCACCCCCCACCCGCTACCCTCGCCCCGTGACCAGCCACCCCACGCCCTCCCCCTCCCCCACGCCGCCTCCCCACGCCCGCGCCCACCCCCTGCACACCCCCCGCGGCGACTTCGCCGTCGTCGACTGTCCCGCAGCCCCCGGCACAGAGCCGAAAGGCGTCGCTCTCCTGCTCCCCGGTTTCACCGGCAGCAAGGAGGACTTCACGCTGATGCACGAGCCGCTCGCGGCGCGCGGGTATCGCAGCGTCGCCGTGGACGGGCGGGGGCAGCACGAGTCGGACGGGCCCGAGGACGACGAATCCGCCTACGCGCAGAGGGAACTGGCACGGGACGCACTCGCGCAGGCCGAGGCGCTCGGCACCCCCGTGCACCTGGTCGGGCACTCCCTCGGCGGGCAGATCGCCCGTGCCGCCGTTCTGATCGACCACTCCCCCTTCCGCTCGCTCACCCTCATCGCGTCGGGCCCGGCGGAGATCTCCGTCTCCCAGCAACAGCGCGTGAAGCTGCTGCGGGACGCGCTCGCGGTGATGTCGATGGCGGAGGTCTGGGAGGTCATCGAGGCCATGGGACCGCCCGAGGAGGTCGGCGGCCCGGCCCGCGGCATCGGCGGCCAGGACTATCTGCGCCGCCGCTGGCTGGGCACCAAGCCCGCCCAACTCCTCGCCACGGGACGCCAGTTGTGCACCGAGCCGGACCGCGTCGCCGAACTGGCCGCCGTACCGCTGCCGTTCCACGTGCTGTCGGGCGCGCACGACGACACATGGCCGGTGGCGGTCCTGGACGAGATGGCCGTACGCCTGAACGCGCGCCGCACGGTCATCGAGGGGGCCGAGCACTCCCCCAACATGGACCAGCCCCTGCCGACCGCCCACGCCCTCGCCGACTTCTGGGACGCCGCGGCCCCGCACAAGGACGGCACACCCGCATAAGCGGCCTGGTACTCCGCCCTAGTACTGCGTCTGCAAGTGATCCCAGAAGCCGTCCCGCAGCGCCCGGCGCAGATCCGCCTGCCCGCGCAGCGAATACTGCAGCAGGCCCTCCGCCTCCACCAGGAGGTCCTGGTCCACCGAGCCGGGCAGATAGGGGTGCCCGGGCAGCAGTTCCACCAGCGTGTCCCGGCCGCGCGCCGCCAGCCACTTCGCGGCGATCTGGGCACCGACGAAACGGACGTCCTCGCGGGTGGGCCGGCCCGCCGCCGGCTCGTAGGCGGGGGCCGTGCGCCGGGAGACGTACGGCTTGAAGAAGTCGAGGTCGAAGGTGCGCTGGCTGTCGACCTCCCACAGCAGTGGCTCGGCCTGGTTGCGGCCCTCGGGCGCCTCGATGCCCCAGAGGTGGACCCGGGCGCCGTACCCCTGCGCCGCCTCCACTGCCGACACCAGGTCCTCGTCGCCGCCGAGCAGCGCCGCGTCGCTGATGGCGCGGTGCCGGGCGAGTGACTCGAGGTCCGTACGGATCAACGAGTCGACGCCCTTCTGCTGGTTGTTGGCGTTGAGGTTGCCGAGGCGGACCTTGACGTCCGGCAGTTCCGCGATGGACTGCTGCTCCGCCGTGTGGATGCGGCGCCGGGCGCCGTCGTACCAGTAGACCCGCAGCAGCCGGCTGTCCGCGAAGATCGTGCGGGCCCGGTCGATGAGCGCGTCGATCAGCCCCTCGGCGTCGAGGTCGAACGCCCGCCGGTCCTCCGTCCCGGCCACGAGCCGCCCCGCCGCCGCGTACAGGTAGCCCGCGTCGACGAAGATCGCATGCGTCGAAGGCGTCTTCGCCACCTCGGCGAGCATGCGCTGCAGCAGCTCGTTGGTGCGGTCGATGCGGGCACTCAGCGCCGCGAGGTCGTCGTTCATCGCCCTCCATTGTCCCGGCGGTCACGCTGCGAACACAACCGGTCCCGGTCGGTCCCGCTCCGGACACTACCGGTCAGTAATTAGACGTTCGAAAAATTTCGTTAGCGTAGGGAATGTTTGTAACGCGCAGCTCGTTGAATACGAACGGAACCGGGGGCACCGCTGCCCCTGGGGCCATCCACCAGTAGTTCTCCTCAGGGAGGATGACCAGACGAAGGGAGAAGCCATGCGCTTCGAAATCATGCGACTCGACGACGTCGACGGCACGCCCGTGGACACCACCGTCGTGGACGCCGCCTCCGTCAACCGTATCGTTCAGCAGGCCGCCGCCATCGGGCAGCGCCTGTGGATCCGCCCGGCCGAGACCTCGGCGTCGTAACCCGCGGAGCCCTCTTTTCACGCTTGAGCGCCATACGTTTGGGAGCCCCTGTACGGAAGTGCCGTACAGGGGCTCTGTGGTGTCCGGGGGCGGCCGTCAGCTGCCCTGGACGACCTGCGTGACCCCGTTGATGATCTGCTGCACGGCGATCGCGGAGAGCATCATGCCCGCGAGCCTGGTCACCAGGACCACGCCGCCGTCCTTGATGACCCGGATGATCAGCAGCGAGTACCGCATGACCAGCCACAGCACGATGTGGATGGCGAGGATCGCGGACCACACCGACACCTGCGTGGCGACGCTGTCGGCCTTCTGCACGGCGAGGATGACCGACACGATCGCGCCCGGCCCGGCCAGCAGCGGCATGCCGAGCGGCACGAGGGCGACGTTGACGTCCTTGGTCTGCTTCGGCTCGTCCGTCTTGCCGGTGAGCAGGTCGAGCGCGATCAGCAGGAGCAGCAGCCCGCCCGCGATCATCAGCGCCGGGACGGAGACGTGCAGGTAGTTCAGGATCTGGTGGCCCAGCAGGCCGAAGACGGTGATCACGCCACCGGCCACACACACGGCCTGCAACGCCATCCGCTTCTGCACCCTGGCCGGGCGTCCGCCGGTCAGCGCGAGGAAGATCGGGGTGATCCCAGGGGGATCCATGATGACAAAAAGGGTCAGAAAGAGAGAGCCGAAGACGGCGACGTCGAACATGATTGCCTTGCAGAGAAAGGAACGGAGACGGGCGTGAGCGGCGTACGGGCCTCAGGCCCCGCCGGCCCCCGGAACGGGAAACGCCCCGAACGCCCGGCGCGTGATCTCCCCGTACACCTCGGGATCCGTCGTGAACTCCCCGAGCGCGCAGGTCTTCCGGCTGCCGTGGTAGTCGCTGGAGCCGGTCACGAGCAGCCCCAGCTCCTTCGCGAGGCCGCGCAGCCGCGCCCGGGTGTCGGCGTCGTGGTCCATGTGATCGACCTCGATGCCGTCGAGCCCGGCGGCGGCCATCTCCGCGATCGCGGACTCCGGGACCGTACGGCCCCGCTTGCTCGCGGCCGGGTGCGCGAACACCGCGACCCCGCCAGCGGCCTTGATCAGCCGGATCGCCTCGAAGGGATCGGTCTCGTGCTTCTCGACGAAGGCCCGCCCGCCGTCGGCCAGCCAGTCCCGTGTGAACGCGTCGCTCACGGACGGCACGACGCCCAGCTCGACGAGCGCGGTCGCCACGTGCGGGCGCCCGACGGAACCGTCCCCGGCGATACGCGCCACCTGCTCCCAGGTCACGGGCACACCCAGGTCCCGCAGCTTGGCGATCATGCCCTTGGCCCGCGGCACCCGGTCGTCCCGGACCAGCTCCCGCTCGGCGAGCAGGGCGGGCTCCTCGGGGTCGAAGAGGTAGGCCAGCATGTGCATGCTGATGCCGTCGATACGGCAGGAGAGCTCGGCGCCGGTGACCAGCGTGAGCCCCTCGGGCAGCGCGGCGATGGCCTCGGCGTGCCCGCGGGTGGTGTCGTGGTCGGTCAGCGCGACGACGTCCAGGCCGGCCGCGGCGGCCTTGCGCACCAGGTCGGCCGGGGTGTCCGTGCCGTCGGAGGCGGTGGAGTGGGTGTGCAGGTCGATGCGCACGACGCGGACTCCAGGCGGTGACGGAAGGGACGGGGACGCTCAAGGATAACCGGATTTTCGGCCACCGCTGTCACACCCGAAACCGCACAGCGCCCCCTACAGATCCTCAGCCGGCACTCAGGGCCGAGACCCGTCGGGCGCCAGCAACCGCGGCGACAGCGCCCCGCACGGCACCAGCTCCACCTCGGCCCCGGCATCCCGCAGGTCGGTCAGCACCAGCTCGTCGTACAGCAGCAGCCCGGACTGTTCGGGCCACACCACCGCCCACAGCCACATGCCGAGCGCCTCGCCCGCGAAGACGGCTCGGTCGTCCGGGGTGCCGGAGACCAGCCACAGGGGGGTCGGGCGGCCGGCGGCCAGCACCTTGGTCTGGGCCGGTTTCTCGACGTCCAGGTACGGTCCCGGGTCCGGGCCGTCGATGCCCGCGTAGCGCGCGCCGAGACCCACGCCGAGTTCCTCGGCCACCAGGATCAGCTCACCCGCACCGCCGAGCGGCCCGGGCCCCGAGCAGGCCACGGCCGTCGCGCGGCCACCGCTGCGGTCGTCGCCCGCGCAGGCCACGCCCGTGAACAGCCAGCCGACCGGCAGCGGCCACGGCATCCAGACCGGCACCCGCGTGCGGTGCACCACGACGGTGAGGGCGTCGACACTGGGCGGTATCACGGGCTGCACCGGATGCACGGTGCCGTGCAGGTCGCACTGCCACGAATCGGAGAAGAGGCCGGGAGCCCTGACCCGGCCACCACACTTCGGGCAACTGGGTTCGCCCCTCATAGGCCCCCACGGTCCTACCCCTACTCCGTCACGTCAAGGACGATCACCCATCCGGGCGGAACCGGCCGACCAGAACGTGCCCGCGAGCCGGCGAAGACCACGACGAACGCGAGGCCGAGCAGCAGGGTCCCGCGCCCGCCGATCCGGCTGGAGACGAAGCCGGTCACCGGCATCGCGACCGCGGTGATCAGGAAGTACGACGTGAAGAGCAGGGAGACCTGGCCGGCCCTGGCGTGCAGGTCGGGGACGCCAGCTGGCGCTACCCCTTCTTCGGCACCGCGTTCCTGATGGCGGTCGGCTTCCTGTGCATCGCGGCGTTCCTGAAGGAGCAGCCGAAGCCGGCCCGCAGGACCTCGCTGCTGGACCCGGTCACTGGTGCTCGGCTACGGCGACCACACCACGGCCGTCGTCTGCACGGTCCTGTCCGCGCCTTCATCGGCGTGAACAACACCGTCTACACCGAGCTGGCGCTCGGCGTCTCGGACGCCCCGCGCCCCGTGGCGAGCGCGGGCTACAACTTCGTGCGCTGGTTCGCGGCGGCCGCCGCGCCCTGCTTCGCGCCGAAGATCGAGGAGTGGAGTGACATCCGCATCCCGTTCGTGGTCGCGGCGGTCACGGCGGTGGCGGTCGCGCTCGTGGTCGTCGTCCGGCGAAAGGCGCTGACGCACGAGGCCGAGGAGCCGGCGACGAAGCACGCGACCGAGGACGGTGTCGCCGTCTTCGTCAACTGATGGCTTTCAGCCACGCGTTGGTGAGATCGGTCACCCCGTCTCAGTCCAGCGGGACGGACGTGCGGGCCGGATCCCTGAGGTCCGTCCCGTGTGTCAGCCAGCGCTCCTGGAGGGCCTGGGCGCCGTGCACCCGCTTCCAGGCGGCCTCGTTGGGGGTCATGGGAAGCAGCGGCAGGAACCGTACGGGGTCCAGGGGCGCGTCGAGTTCGAGGTCCTCGACCAGGCCACCCGGCTCGGCGACCAGGACCGAGGTGAAGGGGGCACCGGGCCACAGGGGCTCCCCGACGTCGAGGGAGGCGCCGGGGGCCACGACCACGCCCTCGACCTGCGGAGACGCGGCGAGCACGGCGAGCGGGCGGAGCACCTTGTCAGTGTCCGCGAGGCCCGCCCGGACGGAGAGGACCAGCTCGGCGCGCGGGCCCTTGACCGGGTCGGCGAGCACTGCCGTGGGGTCCGCCATGGGCTGCGCGGACATGCCGAGGGTGGCGTAGCGGACGATGTCGCCCTCGTGGAAGCGGAGCACCTCGATGCGGTCGGTGCCGAGGAAGGTGACCGCCGCGCGCGCGTCCGGTTCGCCCAGCGCGGTGCGCAACCGGGCCTCGACCAGAGGAAGAACATCTGCCATGCGGCGAGCATAGAACTCGTCAGTACCGGGCAAAGCAGCGCCTTGACACCATGGTCGGCTGATACTCTTGCCCGGTGGTTCGGGGCAGCACGCAGAAGCGTCGCGATCGAGTCCCGACGCCGATGTGACACTCCCCCTACGGGGGAACCCCCCAGGGGATAGGAACGTCCCTTACGAGGGACCGGCCGGAGGAGGTGGGGCTGTTATGGATCGAAGTCGACCGTGCAGTACCACCCGCTCTTCCGGCCGCTGATGTCGCTGCTCTGGCTCTAGCTGGCTGCCACCTCTCGCATTCGCGTCTCCGTGTCGCGTCTTCGTACGGAAGAGCACTTCGTTTCGTTCTGCCTGATCTGCCTCAGTAGCCGAATCAGTAACGAAGCCCGCCACCGCGACGGTGCGGTGCTCCCCGCTTTGTGGACGCGCCAAACATCCGCATCCAGGACGTCCCCATTCCGGGTAGTTCCACCCGTCGCCGGCGCCTTTCGTTGCTCGTTGCGAAGGAGCCCTGCCCATGTCGATGATCCGCGACCTGCGCGCCGTGGTCCGTCCCTCCCGTGTGTCGCTGCGCAAGGAGAGCGGCACGTACGACACCACGCGCGACCCCGCGACGACCTCCGCGGTCGTCGACTGCGCCGTCTACCGCGACGGCCGGCGCCTCGTCACCGACACGCCGCTCAGCCCGCAGGAGGCGATGCGGCTGGTGCGCCGCGACGGAGGGTTCGTGTGGATCGGTCTGCACGAGCCGACCGAGGGCGAGTTCGCCGGTATCGCCCGGGAGTTCGGGCTGCACCCGCTGGCCGTCGAGGACGCCGTCCAGGCCCACCAGCGCCCCAAGCTGGAGCGCTACGACGACTCCCTCTTCACCGTCTTCAAGACCATCCACTACATCGACCACGACCGGCTCACCTCCACCAGCGAGGTCGTCGAGACCGGCGAGGTGATGTGCTTCACCGGCCGGGACTTCTTCATCACCGTCCGGCACGGCGGGCAGGGCTCGCTGCGGGCCCTCAGGCACCGCCTGCAGGACGACCCCGAGCTGCTGTCCAAGGGCCCCTCGGCCGTGCTGCACGCCATCGCCGACCACGTCGTCGACGGTTACATCGCGGTCGCCGACGCCGTGCAGGACGACATCGACGAGGTGGAGACGGAGGTTTTCTCGCCGGGCCGCAAGGGCACACCGCGCGGCACGGACGCCAGCCGGATCTACCAACTCAAGCGCGAGGTACTGGAGTTCAAGCGGGCGGTCTCGCCACTGCTGCGCCCCATGCAGCTGCTGAGCGAGCGGCCGATGCGGCTGATCGACCCGGACATCCAGAAGTACTTCCGGGACGTCGCCGACCACCTGGCCCGGGTGCAGGAGCAGGTCATCGGCTTCGACGAACTGCTGAACTCCATCCTCCAGGCCAACCTCGCCCAGGCGTCCGTCGCGCAGAACGAGGACATGCGGAAGATCACGTCATGGGCCGCGATCATCGCCGTACCGACGATGGTGTGCGGGGTCTACGGCATGAACTTCGACCACATGCCCGAGCTGCACTGGCGCTACGGCTACCCGCTGATCATGGGCATCACGGTGACCATCTGTGTCGGCATCCACCGCACGCTGAAGCGCAACGGCTGGCTGTGAGAGCGCCCGGATCCCGCCTGGTTAGGCTGGCCCCATGACTAGCGAGCTGCTCGACCGGGCCCTGATCGAGGAGGCCACGAAGAAGTCCGGCCTCATCTGGGTCAAGGGGGCCGGGGCCCCCGCCCGCGCGCTGTGGCACGTGTGGCACGAGGGTGCGGCGTGCGTGATCGGCGACGGGCCGGGCGAGCAGCCGCTGCCGGGGCTGGCCGACGGGGCCGAGGCCGAGGTGACGGTCCGCAGCAAGGACAAGGGCGGCCGGCTGGTGTCCTGGACCGCGAAGGTCGTGGAACCGGCGCCCGGGTCCGAGGCGTGGGAGGCGGCGGTCGCCGAGCTGAAGGGCAAGCGGCTGAACGCCCCCGACGGCGAGGCGATGACGGAGCGCTGGGCCCGCGAGTGCCGGGTGCTCCGCCTGGAGCCGACGGGTGCGACGGCAGCGCTGCCGGACGGCTCCCTGGCCGAGGCACCGCGGCCGACGCCGGCGACGACGCGGCAGCCGATTCCCGCGGGGCTGCCCCGTCTGCTGCTGAAGAAGCGCAAGCGGCGGTAGCGGGGGCTCTGAGCCCTAGGACGTCGGCAGCTGCTTGCCGTAGTCCACGGTCTCGTTCTTCGCCGGCCTCTCCAGGGCGAAGTCCTTGCCCCAGGCCGTGAAGCGCAGCGTGCCCGCCCCGCCGCCGCGCACCAGGACCAGGGGATACGGCTTGCCCTGCAGGGACACGTCCAGCGTGCCGCCGGAGCCCTTGTCGCCGGTGATGCGGATCGTGCGGACGCCCGCCTGCTCGTGGTGGCCGTCCGTCTCCACCGTGCCGTGCAGGGTCAGCAGACCGTCGAGGAGGACGTCCTTGTGTGTGAAACCGCTGAACTTCTTGTAGGAAGGGTCGCCCTGCGGCACCTTCACGTACTTCCCGTCGAGCTTGCCGGCGGCCGCCGCGTCCGCCTTGCCCTGGCCGTCCCCGTCACTCCAGAACTCGGCGTCGGCCTTGAGGTAGAGCTGCTCGCCGATCCGCAGCAGCTGGAAGGTCGCGCCCTTCGCGGTGACCGTCCCGGTGGCGCCGTCGGACTTCAGCCGCATGTCGAGCGTGTACGTACGCCCGCTGCTGACCACGGTGCCGTGCAGGCGGACCGCGGCGGCGGACTCGGCGGCCGCACGGGTGCGGCTCTGGATCTGGTCCGCGGGGAGTCTGCCGACGCCGTTGGTGCCCTCGTTGGGGTCCTCGGCGCACCCCGCGAGCCCCGTCCCCGCCACGAGCAGCGCGCACATCGCGCGCACCAGCGCGGCCCTGCGATTACGGCCCTGGGGAATCGGAGTCACAGGTGGGGCTGCCTCTCTGACGGGGATCCTCGACGGCGTACCGCAGAGTACCGGGGCCTCACCGGCCGGGCGGAGCCAGTCCGTCCGGACCGCTCACCAGCGCACATCCGATCGGGACGGGCTAGCCTGAAGCCCATCCGAGCGGGCAATTCGGAAAACAGGCACAGGACACCACACACCACGAACCCCGCACGTAAAGGAAGCACAGCCATGGCAGCGGGCGCCCCCCGGATCTTCGTCTCGCACCTCTCCGGTGTCGCCGTCTTCGACCCGGCCGGCGACCAGGTGGGGCGCGTGCGCGATCTGGTCGTCATGCTGCGGGTCGCCCGGAAGCCGCCGAGGCTGCTCGGTCTGGTCGTCGAACTCGCCACCCGCCGCCGCATCTTCCTGCCCATGACCCGGGTGACGGCCATCCAGTCCGGCCAGGTCATCACCACCGGCGTGCTCAACGTCCGGCGCTTCGAGCAGCGGCCCACGGAGCGGCTCGTCTTCGGCGAGCTCCTGGACCGGCGCGTCACGCTGGTGGAGACCAACGAGGAGGTCACCGTCCTGGACCTGTCGGTGCATCAGCTGCCGGCCCGCCGGGAGTGGGAGATCGACCGGGTCTTCGTACGCAAGGGCAAGAAGGGCGGCGCCTTCCGCCGCGCCAAGGGCGAGGCGCTGACCGTCGAGTGGTCCGCCGTCACCGGCTTCTCCCTGGAGGAGCACGGACAGGGCGCCGAGAACCTGCTCGCCACCTTCGAGCAGCTGCGCGCCGCCGACCTGGCGAACGTCCTGCACCACCTCTCCGCCAAGCGCCGCGCCGAGGTCGCCGCCGCCCTCGACGACGACCGTCTCGCCGACGTGTTGGAGGAACTGCCGGAGGACGACCAGATCGAGATCCTCGGCAAGCTGAAGGAGGAGCGCGCCGCCGACGTCCTGGAGGCCATGGACCCGGACGACGCGGCCGACCTGCTCGCCGAGCTCCCGGAGGACGACAAGGAACGGCTGCTGAGCCTGATGCAGCCCGCCGACGCGGCCGACATGCGGCGCCTGATGTCGTACGAGGAGCACACCGCCGGCGGTCTGATGACGACCGAGCCGGTCGTGCTGCGGCCGGACGCCACCGTCGCCGACGCCCTCGCCCGCGTCCGCAACCCCGACCTGTCCCCGGCCCTCGCCGCCCAGGTGTACGTCTGCCGACCACCGGACGAGACCCCGACCGGCAAGTACCTCGGCACGGTCCACTTCCAGCGCCTGCTGCGCGAGCCGCCCTACGCCCTGGTCAGCTCGATCGTCGACAGCGACCTGCAACCGCTCGACCCCGACGCGGCGCTGCCCGCCATCGCCGGGTTCTTCGCCACGTACGACATGGTCGCGGCGCCCGTGGTCGACGAGTCCGGGTCGCTGCTGGGCGCGGTGACCGTGGACGACGTGCTGGACCACATGCTGCCCGAGGACTGGCGGGAGACGGAGTTCGAGATGGACGAGGGGGTGCCGACCGATGGTTCCTGAGCGCGAGACCGTACGCGAGCGCGTCCCGGCCGGTGCCACGGCCGCGACCCGCCACCGTCCCCGGCTCGACCAGCCGCGCCCGCAGCGGCGCAGGCTGCTGCCGGAGTACGACCCGGAGGCCTTCGGACGGATGTCGGAGCGGATCGCCCGCTTCATCGGCACCGGGCGGTTCCTGGTCTGGATGACGGTGATCGTCATCGTCTGGATCGGCTGGAACACTCTCGCGCCGCGCCACCTGCGGTGGGACGAGTACCCGTTCATCTTCCTGACCCTCGCCCTTTCCCTGCAGGCCTCGTACGCGGCCCCGCTGATTCTGCTCGCGCAGAACCGGCAGGACGACCGCGACCGGGTCAATCTCGAACAGGACCGCAAGCAGAACGAGCGGTCGATGGCGGACACCGAGTACCTGATGCGCGAGGTCGCCGCGCTGCGCATCGGCCTCGGCGAGGTCGCCACCCGCGACTGGATCCGCTCGGAGCTTCAGGACGTGGTCAAGGAGCTGGAGGACCGGCAGAACGGCCACCACCAGCACAGCGCATTCCACGCAGTCCGGGCGGAACGGCCGCGGGGACGTGACGCAGACGACCGCTGACAGGCTTACCGGGCGCCACCGGGAGCGCCGTACCATCGTCCTTATGGCTACGGAAGACGCGGTGCGCGAGGCACTGGCGACGGTGAACGACCCCGAGATCAACCGGCCCATCACGGAACTCGGGATGGTCAAGTCGGTGGAGATCGGCGCGGACGGGGCGGTCGCGGTCACCGTGTACCTGACGGTCTCCGGCTGCCCCATGCGCGAGACGATCACGCAGCGCGTGACCGAGGCGGTCTCGCGGGTGGAGGGCGTCACCCGCGTCGACGTCACGCTCGACGTCATGAGCGACGAACAGCGCAAGGAACTGGCGGCGGCCCTGCGCGGCGGCCAGGCCGAGCGCGAGGTCCCCTTCGCCAAGCCGGGCAACCTGACCCGCGTCTACGCGGTCGCCTCCGGCAAGGGCGGCGTCGGCAAGTCCTCTGTGACGGTGAACCTGGCAGCGGCGATGGCGGCCGACGGCCTGAAGGTCGGTGTCGTCGACGCCGACATCTACGGCCACTCCGTCCCGCGCATGCTGGGCGCGGACGGCCGTCCCACCCAGGTCGAGAACATGATCATGCCACCGTCCGCCAACGGCGTGAAGGTCATCTCCATCGGCATGTTCACCCCGGGCAACGCCCCGGTCGTCTGGCGCGGCCCGATGCTCCACCGCGCCCTCCAGCAGTTCCTGGCGGACGTCTACTGGGGCGACCTGGACGTGCTGCTGCTGGACCTGCCGCCGGGCACGGGTGACATCGCGATCTCGGTCGCCCAGCTGGTCCCGAACGCCGAGATCCTGGTCGTGACGACCCCGCAGCAGGCCGCCGCCGAGGTGGCCGAGCGCGCGGGCTCCATCGCCGTCCAGACCCACCAGAAGATCGTCGGCGTGGTCGAGAACATGTCCGGCCTGCCCTGCCCGCACTGCGGCGAGATGGTCGACGTGTTCGGCACGGGCGGCGGCCAGGTCGTCGCCGACGGCCTGACCAGGACCACGGGCACGAACGTCCCGGTCCTCGGCAACATCCCGATCGACGTCCGCCTGCGCGAGGGCGGCGACGAGGGCAAGCCGGTGGTCCTGACGGACCCGGAGTCTCCGGCGGGCGCGGCGCTGCGCGCGATCGCGGGGAAGCTGGGCGGTCGGCAGCGGGGTCTTTCGGGGCTGTCCCTGGGGATCACTCCGAAGAACAAGTTCTGACGTTTCACGCCGTCGGGGGCAGCGTCCCCCGGGGCGCGGGGCTGTGGCGAAGGGGCGCCGAATCTACCGGCGCCCCTTCCGTCATGCGTAAGCCGCGATGTCCTTCACCACGGCAAAGCCCAACCCGTACGCACTCATGCCCCTCCCATAAGCCCCGAGGTGCACACCCTCCGGCGCGGACCCCGCAAGGACCCACCCGAACTCGGACTCCCGGTAGTGGAACGACGTCGGCACCCCGTCCACGGGAAGCGACAGCGTCGACCAGTCCGGCCCGTCGAGATCATCCGCGAGCACCCACGCCGTCTCCGTCTGCTGCTCCAGCCAGTCGTCCCGCAGCGAGTGGTCCATCTGCCAGGGCCAGGTGAAGGACAGCAGCCCCACACCCGCCAGCCAGGCGGCCGAGGACACCGAGGTGGCCTCCAGCACCCCCGTGCCGTCCGGACTGCGACGCACGGGATGGGACGCCACGGTCACCACGACCGCGAACTTCTCCTTGGCGTCTTGCTCGCCCCCGGCCGCGTACTCGCTGCGCACCGAGGGTTCGTCACCGTGGCCGATCGATCCGTGTTCCACGGCGCCGTCGGCCGCCGTTCCGACCTGCATCAGCCAGCGCGGCCCCGTGAAGGCCTCGTCGAGGCCGTACCACGGGAAGGGCGCACGCAGGTAGCCGTCGACCGTACGCCGGGCGGAGGGAACCTGCTGCTGTCCCTCCGCGGCCGGCGCCTGCGCGACTGCCCGACTCGTCGTCTCCATGTGCCCGGACGCCTCCTCGCTCTCGTCGGACCGGACGGCCCGCCCCCCTTCGGGCGGCGTTGCTCGTTCGAGTACGGTCCGCACAACAACTCGGCAGCATAGCCACACCGCTCCGAGCAGCAGGGAATCCGCCCGGCGCGTGGGTCGCTCAGGAGCCCGGTTCAGGCCGTACGCAGCCCGTGCGGGGTATGAAACGCGTCACGCGCGCCGGGGGGCGTACGCCGCCTGACGTGCGGATGAAGTGGCCCTGCCGTGCGGGTCAGGTGGCGTCCGCGTCGAAGGGCGGGCGCTCGTCGAGGCTCGGAGTGTCGGGCTTCTTGACCATGTCGACGCGCCCGCCGGAGGAACCGGAGGCGGCGGAGACGGACGGCTCCGGGTCGCGGCCGTGGACGGCGTCCGTGACCTCGGCCATCTCCTTCTTCAGGTCGAAGCCGTTGCGGATCTCCTTCAGCCCCAGGTCGTCGTTGTCCAGCTGCTTGCGGATGAACGTCTTGGGGTTGAGGTCCTCGAACTCGAAGTCCTTGAACTCCGGCCCGAGTTCCTGCCGGATGTCCTGCTTGGCGCTCTCCGAGAACTCACGGATCTTCCGGACCGTGCGCATCACGTCCTGGATGACCTTCGGGAGCTTTTCCGGACCGAAGACGAGCACGGCGAGGACAATGAGCGTCACCAGCTCGAGCGGTCCTATGTCATTGAACACCTGAAGCTCCTTGGCTGTCCTCGGTCCTCGGCCCTCGGTGGTCTGTGCGGGTCTTGCCGTGGTCCGGGCCGGGTCCACGGTACCCGGCGATCCCGTACGACCGGTACTGTCCCGAGACCTCCGGGCGCGTGGATGTGAGCGCTTTCCCGTTTGTTTGCCTGCTGGGTCCCTGGTGACGCGGGGCGCGGGGGCGGTGCCGTGGGCCCTCTGTGAGGTCCCTGTGCGTCTCAGTCGCCATCGGAGGAGCCGAGCGACAGCGAGACCTTCCGTTCCTTCCCGTCGCGCTTCAGGGTCAGTTCCAGGCGGTCGCCGGGGCGGTGGGCGCGGGTCTTGACGATGAGTTCCTCGCCGGAGTGGATGCGCTGGCCGTCGACCTCCGTGATGACGTCGCCCGCCCTGATCCCGGCCCTGGCGCCGGGGCCGCCCGGGGTGACCGGGGGTCCGCCGTCGCTGCTCTTCGTGCCGACGCGGGCGCCGTCGCCGGTGTAGTCCATGTCCAGGGTGATGCCGATCACGGGGTGGGTCGCCTTGCCCGTGTTGATCAGTTCCTCGGCGACGCGCTTGCCCTGGTTGATCGGTATGGCGAACCCGAGCCCTATCGAGCCGGACTGGCCGCCGTCCAGGTCGGTGCCGCTGTCCGCGGAGCGGATGGCGGAGTTGATGCCGATGACCCGGGCCCGGGAGTCGAGCAGCGGGCCGCCGGAGTTGCCGGGGTTGATGGGCGCGTCGGTCTGCAGGGCGTCGACGTACGACACATCGCTCCCGTCGCCCTTCTCGCCGCCCGCCGTGATGGGCCGTTCCTTGGCGCTGATGATGCCGGAGGTGACGGTGCCCGCCAGGTCGAAGGGCGCGCCGATCGCGACGACGGGGTCACCGACCCGCACGTTGTCGGAGTTGCCGAGGGGCAGGGGCGTGAGCCCGCGTACGCCCTTGACCTTCACGACGGCGAGGTCGTAGCCGCTGTCACGGCCGACGACGGTGGCCTCGGCGGTGTCTCCGCTGTGGAAGGTCACGGTGATCTCACCGCCGGTCCCGGCGGGATCCACGACGTGGTTGTTGGTGAGGATGTGGCCGCGCGTGTCGAGCACGAAGCCGGTGCCGGTGCCCTGCTCGCCGGAACCGCTCACGTGCAGCGTGACCACGCTGGGCAGGGCCTGGGCGGCGATCCCGGCCACGCTGCCCGCGGCCCGCCCGGCGGGCTCCCTCCCGGCCTGCGGCAGCTCGACGGTCCCCACTCCGCCGTTCCGCTCCAGATACGCACCTACGACGCCGCCGACGCCCCCGGAGACGAGCGCGAGGAGTGCGGCACCGACGAGGAGCACCCTCCTGGTCCGCCGGCGCCGCTGCTCCGTGGTGACCACGGCCGCCCCGTTCTGCTGCCACGGTGCTGCGGCTGTGGAGGCCGCCCAGGGGTCGTAGCGGTGCCAGGGGTCGGTGGTGGGGGGCGGAGCGTCGGCGTAGGGGGGTGTGGGGGCGTTGGGGGGCGTGGGTCCTGCCGGAGCGGGGACGGCCGCGGCGGTCGGTGTGGTGGGCGGTGTGGTGGGTGGAGGCACGGGAAGGGGCGTGCCCGGTGCCGGAGGCTGTGCCGGCGTCGCCGTCCCGTGCGCGGGTGTCGCCGCCGGGTGCCGGACGGGCGGCGCGGGTGCCCAGGGGCCCGGTTCGCCGTACGGCGGAGTGCTGTACGGGTCGGGGGCGTGCAGCGGCTTGGGACGCTCGGCGTCGCCGCCGGGCGCGGCGGTCACAGCGTCCGCGCCGACCGGTGTTCCGGACACGGCTTCGGGAGCATGGCCCAGCCCGGCCGCAGGGGTCGTCATGGAGCCACCCGGCTCTGCCTCACCGCCGGCAGGAATGGCTCCCCTGCCGCCCTCGGCCGCAGCGGGCCGCTCCAACTCGTAGTCCGCGTCACCGCCCTGAGGCACCGCGGGCCGCGCCAGCTCGAAGTCGCCCTCGTCACGGTCCTTGCCGCGAGCCGCCCCGGGCCGCGCCAGCTCGAAGTCACCGTCGGTGTCCTGCGAGCGGCCCGGTCCCCTCTCGGCGGTTGCGGGTGCCGCGTCCTGGACTTCACGCGGCATCACGTCACCGGGCACCGACGCCATCTCCTCCGGCTCCCCCGAAGCCCCCTGCGTCCGAGGACGGCTCCACCACTTCGCCTTCGTGGGCTTCCCCTCGTTCATGCTCTCCCCACAGCTGGCCGCGGCACGGCTCGTCGGCGGTGGCCGCAGTTGATCGACTCCGCACCCGGCCGACCGCCTGGCCGTGGGCGCATCCCGGATTCAATCAGGTTCCCGAGCCGGTGCGCAGAGGGCCGGTCAGGGGCCCGGGCGGATGGAGGCGGAGGGAGAGGGGGACGAGGCCGGGCCGGGGACCGGTGCGCCGAACAGGTCGGGGCCCTTGATGCCGGGGGTCGTGGACCACGCGGACAGGGCGAGCGGCTCGGTCGCGGTCAGCGGACGTATGAGCGGGGACATGGCTGCGGCGCCCGCCACCACCGGGGCCGTCAGGGCATGCAGAGTGCTCTGGTGGTGCCGGGCGGCGGGATGCGGCAGTCCCGGCAGCAGCGGGGCGGAGACCCCGGTCGGGGCGAGGGGGGTGTCGCCGAGCGTGCCCTGGCCCTGCAGCTGCCCGAGCAGCGGTCCGACGCCGCGGCGTCGCTGGGACTCGGGTGCCGTCGCGGCTCCCGTGCCCTGCGTGCGCATCGGCGTGACGTTACTCCCGGTTCCGGAGCCGCCGCGTGCCTCCGTGTCGGTCGGTGTTCCGGCGGTGACTCCGCCCAGCGCGATCGCGGCCAGCGACACCGCCCCGGCGGCCACGAACGCGAAGCGCAGCCGCGAGGACGACCGGTCCGTCTCGTGACGGCCGGCGTCGTGGATACGGAGGCCCCGGTTCTCCGAGGAGGACGGCAGGACGGGGGCGTGCCGGCGGGTCGGGACGTAATCGAACTCGAACCGCTCGCCGCGCTTCACCCCGAAGACTCCCGAGGATCCGGACTGCCCGAAGCGTCCGGACAGTCCGCCGGGGAGTCCTCCCCCGCCCAGCGGCGTGCCGTCGCCGTCCGGGTCACCTCCCGCGGGAAGGCCCTGGAGGCGGGCCAGGAAGCTCTCGGAGGGCGGTGGAGGGGCCGCCTCCGCGAAGACGTTCTTCAGACGGCGCTGCGCGTCCACCTCCGCCTTGCACTTCGCGCAGGTGGCCACATGCGCCAGCACGCGCTCACGCGCGTCATGACCGAGCTCTCCGTCCACCAGGGCGGAGAGTCGGTCTCCCAGGTGCTGCTCTGCGAGGTGTCCCTCGGATTTCGGCCGTGAACCGCTCACGCGCTCGCGCCCCCTCCTCCCAGTGCGGGAACACGGGGCACGAAGGTGCGGCGCTCGGCGCGCGCCTCCGGGGAGCGGTGCGCGAGGGCCTTGCGCAGCTGGGAGCGGCCGCGGTGGATCCGCGAGCGGACCGTCCCGAGCTTGACGCCGAGGGTCGCGGCGATCTCCTCGTACGACAGCCCCTCGATGTCGCACAGGACGACGGCGGCCCGGAACTCCGGGGCGAGGGTGTCGAGGGCCTGCTGGACGTCCGCGTCGAAGTGCGCGTCGTTGAAGACCTGCTGCGGTGTGGGCTCCTTGCTGGGCAGCCGCTCGGCCGCGTCCTCGCCGAGCGCGTCGAAGCGGATGCGCTGCTTGCGGCGGACCATGTCCAGGAACAGGTTCGTGGTGATGCGGTGCAGCCAGCCCTCGAAGGTGCCCGGCGTATAGGTCGACAGGGAGCGGAAGACGCGGACGAAGACCTCCTGGGTGAGGTCCTCGGCGTCGTGCTGGTTACCGGTGAGACGGTAGGCGAGCCGGTAGACCCGGCCGCTGTGCATGCTGACGATCTCCTCCCAGGTGGGCGGAGTCCACGCCTGCCCGTCCGCGTCGGTGGAGAAGGTCGCGGTCTGGGCGTGGTCAGCGGCGTGACTGTGGTCAGCAGCGGTGTCGTTCACGGATCTCGGCCTGCCCGCCGATCCGAGGAAGCGCCGCAGCACTCCTCTCCGATCCACAGGTGCGGCCGCACCTCCCCTGTCAGCTCTGGTGGTGTCCAGTGGAGCCCCTACCATAGCCACCTCGCCCGTTAGCACCGGATAAGCGGTTTTACGAGAATTTGATCTGGGCTGATACGGCTCGTGCGGCTGCGTCAGCATGTGCTCGGCGTCCCGATCCATCCACTGTCCCCCGTCACGGCCCGCGCCTCTCGCTCATCCCCTTAAACGACCGGTCCCATCTGCGGGTTCCCGCCGCCAACGGATACAGTCACGCCCAGGCAACCACGGGGACAGGAGAGGGTCATTACCGGCAACCGGCAGACGAGCTGGGCGTTCGCCGACGCCTATGTCGCCGAGGACGAAGCGCTGCGCTGGGCTCGCGACCGGGCCCGTGAGGCAGGGCTGCGCTCGGTGTCGCCCGGCACGGGCGCCGCGCTGCGTTTGCTGGCCGCCTCCGTGGACGCCAAGGCGGTCGCGGAGATCGGCACCGGCTGCGGTGTCTCCGGGATCCATCTGCTGCACGGCATGCGGCCCGACGGGGTCCTCACCACGGTCGACCCGGAGCCGGAACACCAGCAGTTCGCCCGCCAGGCCTTTCGCGCCTCCGGCTTCGCCAGCAACCGGGCCCGCTTCATCCCGGGCCGCGCCCTGGACGTCCTGCCCCGGCTCGCGGACGCCGGCTACGACCTGGTCTTCTGCGACGGCGATCGCCTGGAATATCTCGACTATCTCGCTGAATCGTTGCGCCTTCTGCGCCCCGGAGGGCTGGTCGCCTTCGAGGGTGTCTTCGCGCACGGCCGGACCGTGGACTCCGGTCCGCAGCCCACGGAGGTGTTGCGGCTGCGGGAGCTGCTGCGCGCGGTGCGCGAGAGCCAGGAGCTGGTGCCGTCGCTGCTGCCGGTGGGGGACGGGTTGCTGTGCGCGGTGAAGCGGTAGCCACGGCTTCCTGCCGCTGAAGGGCCCGCCACTGAAGGCGGGAAGCTGCGGAGTCCCCGCCGAAAAGGTGGGAAAACAGCTGCCCCGGCACCGCGTGCGATGCCGGGGCAGCTGAAAGGGTATGGTCGCGCTTGCGCGTCAGCCGACGACCTTCTTGAGGGCGTCGCCCAGGGCGTCGGCCTCGTCCGGGGTCAGCTCGACGACGAGACGACCGCCGCCTTCGAGCGGAACGCGCATGACGATGCCCCGCCCCTCCTTGGTCACCTCGAGCGGGCCATCACCCGTCCGCGGCTTCATGGCCGCCATGCTCGTTCCCCTTCCTGAAACCCAGCTCAACCGTCAAAGCCGACGGCCCACTGAAGGGCACGCGTGGTCCCTTGAGCAGGACACGCGTCACCGGCATCGAACACATTGCTTCCAAGCCATTATCCCGCATCTCACGACCCGATGACCAACATCAGTCGGCATCGCTTGAGCAACGCGCGCGAGCAAAACCGCTCAATTCGGCGATGTGACTGCGATACTGCGCCGCCGCGCACAGTTCCACCGAACGGAAACAGGCGGGAATTCTTTGACGCAGGTCACACGTCCCCTCCGGTCCGTGACCGGCGATCTCCGTCATGCTGTCCTCCAGACCCGGGACGTACCAGCCGGTACGTCCCCGAGCCGCGACACGGAGGGGATACGCCATGGCCGACACCGTGCTCTACGAGGTGAGCGACGGACTCGCGACCATCACGCTGAACCGCCCGGAGGCGATGAACGCGCTGAACATCGAGACCAAGGTCGCCCTCCGGGACGCGGTCCGGTCCGCCGCGGACGACGCCGCCGTACGGGCCGTGCTGCTGACCGCGGCCGGTGACCGGGCGTTCTGCGTCGGGCAGGACCTCAAGGAGCACATCGGGCTGCTGGCCACCGACCGGGAGACCGGCTCGGGGCAGACCATGAGCACCGTACGTGAGCACTACAACCCGATCGTGCGGGCGCTGGCCGGGGCGGCGAAGCCCGTGGTCGCCGCCGTGAACGGGGTGGCGGCCGGGGCGGGCTTCGGTTTCGCGCTCGCGGCGGACTACCGGATCGTGGCGGACACGGCGGCGTTCAACACCTCGTTCGCGGGCGTCGCGCTGACCGCGGACTCCGGCATCTCCTGGACGCTGCCGCGGGTCGTCGGCCCCGGCCGGGCCGCCGACCTGCTGCTCTTCCCGCGGAACATCAAGGCCCAGGAGGCGTACGAGCTGGGGATCGCGAACCGCGTCGTGCCGGCCGCCGAGCTGCGCGCCGAGGCCGAGAAGGTGGCGCGGGCGCTGGCCGAGGGTCCGACGGTGGCGTACGCGGCGCTGAAGGAGGCGGTGGCGTACGGGCTGACGCACTCGCTGGAGGAGACGCTGGAGAAGGAGGACGAGCTGCAGACGCGGGCGGGGTCGTCGGAGGACCACGCGATCGCCGTCCAGGCCTTCGTCAACAAGGAGAAGCCGAGGTACCTCGGTCGCTGACCGGCTCCGGGGACGTCAGGCGCGGCGCGCTGTGCAGGCCTGAAGGTGGTCGTCGACCAGGCCGCAGGCCTGCATCAGCGCGTACGCCGTCGTCGGGCCGACGAAGCACAGGCCCCGTTTCTTCAGCGCCTTGGACAGGGCCGTCGACTCCGGGGTGACCGCGGGGACGTCGGCCAGGGTCTTCGGGGCCGGGCGGGTGGCCGGGTCGGGTGCGTACGACCAGATCAGTTCGTCCAGCTCGCCCGGCGCCCACTCGGCCAGCACGCGCGCGTTGGCGAGGGTCGCGTCGATCTTGGCGCGGTTGCGGATGATGCCGGCGTCGGCGAGGAGCCGCTCGCGGTCCTCGTCGGTGAAGGCCGCGACGGCGGCGATCTTGAAGTCGGCGAAGGCGGCGCGGAAGCCGGGGCGGCGGCGCAGGATGGTGATCCAGGACAGGCCGGACTGGAAGGCCTCCAGGCTCAGGCGTTCGTAGAGCGCGTCGTCGCCGTGGACCGGGCGGCCCCACTCCTCGTCGTGATACGTCACGTACTCCGCGGCGGACAGGGCCCAGGGGCAGCGCAGGGCGCCGTCCGGACCCGGGAGGGCGGTGCCGTCGCTCACCGCTGGTCCTCCTGCTCCCGGTCGGGCTTGTCCATGGAGACGTGGGACGCGGCGGCGCGGGCGCCCGCCAGCGCGGACTCCAGGTCGGCGATGCGTGCGTCGCGCTCGGCGAGTTCGGCGCCCAGGCGGTTGAGGGCGTCGTCGACGTCCGCCATGCGGTAGCCGCGGGCGGCGAGGGGGAAGCGGAGGCGCTCCACGTCCGCGCGCCCCACCGGGCGGTCCGGCGGCAGGTGGTCCTCCAGCCGCTCGGGGGCCGCCTCGGGCAGCGGGCCGTTCTCGCCGCCGCCCACCACGGCGAGGGTCACCGCGGCGACCACGACGGCGAGCGCGACGACCAGGAACAAGAACATAACCATCGCTGGGGTCCCCACGGTCGGTGCCGGCGCGCTGGGCGCCGACGCGGATGTCTCGAGTCGGATGTGTCAGGCTCCGATCGTGCCATGCGACTGTGACAGTTAGGGTCGCAGGCGGCCGAGGACCGGAGGTAACCCGGGACGTACCGGGACGCACAAGGAGAGGTCACAGGGGATGCTCAGGCTGGGCAGGCGGGAATTCGAGCCGCACGAGCCGGTGATCATGGCGATCGTGAACCGGACCCCGGACTCCTTCTACGACCAGGGCGCGACCTTCCACGACGAGCCCGCCCTCGCGCGCGTGGAGCAGGCGGTCGCCGAGGGCGCCGCGATCATCGACATCGGCGGGGTCAAGGCCGGGCCGGGGGAAGAGGTGACGGCCGAGGAGGAGGCGCGGCGCACGGTCGGGTTCGTGGCGGAGGTGCGGCGGCGGTTCCCGGACGTCGTGATCAGCGTGGACACCTGGCGGGCCGAGGTCGGCGAGGCCGTGTGCGAGGCGGGGGCGGACCTGCTGAACGACGCGTGGGGCGGGGTCGACCCGCGGCTGGCGGAGGTCGCCGCGCGGTACGGGGTGGGGCTGGTGTGCACGCACGCGGGCGGCGCCGAGCCGCGGACCCGGCCGCACCGGGTCGAGTACGACGACGTCATGGCCGACATCCTGAAGGTCACGGTCGGGCTGGCCGAGCGGGCGCTGGCGCTGGGCGTGCCGAGGGAGTCGATCCTGATCGACCCCGGGCACGACTTCGGCAAGAACACGCGGCACAGCCTGGAGGCGACGCGGCGGCTGGACGAGATGGTCGCCACGGGGTGGCCGGTGCTGGTGTCGCTGTCCAACAAGGACTTCGTGGGAGAGACCCTGGACAGGCCCGTGAAGGAGCGGGTGGTGGGGACGCTGGCGACCACAGCTGTGTCGGCGTGGCTCGGGGCGCAGGTGTACCGGGTGCACGAGGTCGGCGAGACGCGGCAGGTGCTGGAGATGGTGGCGGCGATCGCGGGGCACCGGGAACCCGCGGTGGCCCGGCGTGGACTGGCCTAGGGCGCTGCCCTGAGGTACCAGGGGGGGGGCCGCCCCTGGCCCCCGGCCTCGCCCGCCACCACCCCAAGCGGTCGGCCAGGTGGTGTGCCCCCTACCGCCCCGCCTCCTTCGACACCAGCGCCACCGCCTCGTCCACGTCGTCCGTCACGTGGAACAGCAGCAGGTCCTTCTCCGCGGCCTTGCCCTGGGCGATCACCGTCTTGCGGAGCCAGTCGACCAGGCCGCCCCAGTACTCGCTGCCGAAGAGGACGATGGGGAAGCGGGTGACCTTCTGGGTCTGGACCAGCGTGAGGGCCTCGAAGAGCTCGTCCAGGGTGCCGAGGCCGCCGGGCAGCACGACGAAACCCTGCGCGTACTTGACGAACATCATCTTCCGGACGAAGAAGTAGCGGAAGTTGAGGCCGATGTCGACGTACGGGTTCAGGCCCTGCTCGAAGGGCAGCTCGATGCCGAGGCCCACCGAGATGCCGCCCGCCTCGCAGGCGCCCTTGTTGGCGGCCTCCATGGCGCCCGGGCCGCCGCCCGTGATCACCGCGAAGCCCGCCTCCACCAGGCCCCGGCCCAGCCGCACGCCCGCCTTGTACTCCGACGAGTCCACCGGCGTACGGGCCGAGCCGAACACGCTGATCGCGGGCGGGAGTTCCGCCAGCGTGCCGAAGCCCTCGATGAACTCCGACTGGATGCGCAGAACGCGCCAGGGGTCCGTGTGGACCCAGTCCGACGGGCCGCCGGCGTCGAGCAGACGCTGGTCGGTCGTGCTCGCCGTCACCTGGCTCCGCCGCCGGAGGACCGGGCCCAGGCGCTGTTCCTCCGGCGGCTGCTTCTTCCCCTCGGGGTTGCCGGTAGCCATGTGAGTTCCCTCCGTTGGCAGTGGTTCCAGCTCAGCGTAGATCTACGCGGGTTACGGACGGGGGACGTGAGCATGTCCGCCTTGAAGCGCCGTAAAACACGGTCGCCCGCGCCGCCGCTCCGGCGCACGTCAGGCCGTCAGCCACGTCCTCAGGCGTTCCTCCCCCGCGAGGATCTTCGCCACCTCCACGCGCTCGTCCCGCTTGTGCGCCAAGTGCGGGTTGCCGGGGCCGTAGTTGACCGCCGGGATGCCCAGCGCCGAGAAGCGCGAGACGTCCGTCCAGCCGTACTTGGGCGCCGGGGTGCCGCCCACCGCCTCGATGAAGGCGGCCGCCGCCGGGTGCGACAGGCCCGGCAGGGCTGCGCCGCTGTGGTCGTCCACCACGAACTCCGCCACCCCGCAGTCCGCGAAGACCTCCATGACGTGGGCCACCGCCTCCTCGGGCGTACGGTCCGGCGCGTAACGGAAGTTGACCGTCACCACGCACTCGTCGGGGATGACGTTGCCCGCCACCCCGCCCGAGATGCCGACCGCGTTCAGGCCCTCCCGGTACTCCAGGCCGTCGATCACCGGGTAGCGCGGTTCGTACGCCGCCAGGCGCGCCAGGATCGGGGCCGCCGCGTGGATCGCGTTCGAGCCCATCCAGCCACGCGCCGAGTGGGCCCGCTCGCCCTTGGTCTTCAGCAGCACCCGCAGCGTGCCCTGGCAGCCGCCCTCGACCTGGCCGTCCGACGGCTCCAGCAGCACCGCGAAGTCGCCCTGGAGCCACTCGGGGTGCGCCTCGGCGATGTGCTTGAGGCCGTTCAGCTCGGCGGCGACCTCCTCGTTGTCGTAGAAGACGAAGGTCAGGTCGCGGTTGGGGGCCGGGACGGTGGCCGCGATACGCAGCTGCACCGCCACGCCCGCCTTCATGTCGCAGGTGCCGCAGCCCCACAGCACGCCGTCCTCGTCCAGCCTCGACGGGACGTTGTCCGCGATCGGGACCGTGTCGATGTGGCCGGCGAGGATCACCCGCTCCGCGCGGCCCAGGTTCGTCCGGGCCACGACGTTGTTGCCGTACCGGTCGACCGTCAGGTGGGGCAGCGCACGCAGCGCGGTCTCGATCGCGTCCGCCAGCGGCTTCTCGGTGCCGCTCTCGGAAGGGAAGTCGACGAGCTGTGCGGTGAGCCGCGCGGCGTCCAGCGTGAGGTCAAGCGGGGTATCGGCCATGCCGTCGACCCTAACGCGCCAGGGCCGCACACATTGTCCACACCGGGCTCAAGCACCCCACTACTCTCCAGTACCTTGTTGTGCGTGCCAGAGCCGTCCCCTTCTTCCAAGCGTCGTGGCCGCCTCTTCCGTATCGGGGCGGCCTTCGTGGTCCTGCTCGCGGTCGCCGGTTACCTCGCGGTGCAGTACGTCACCGGAGGCACGGGCGGGCCGGGCTGCAAGGTCGTCTCCGGCAAGGGCGACGGAGCGACGTACGAGTTCACGCCCGAGCAGGCGGTGAACGCCGCGACGATCACCGCCGTGGGCACCGCGCGCGGCCTGCCCGAGCGGGCCGTGACCATCGCGCTGGCGACCGCCCTGCAGGAGTCGAGCCTGCGCAACATCGACTACGGCGACCGGGACTCGCTGGGCCTGTTCCAGCAGCGGCCCTCGCAGGGCTGGGGCACGCCGAAGGAGATCATGGACCCGGCCTACGCGTCGGAGCAGTTCTACGAGCACCTGGTCAAGGTGCCCGGCTACACCCGGCTGCCGCTCACCGTGGCCGCCCAGCGCGTGCAGCGCAGCGGCTTCCCGCAGGCGTACGCCAAGCACGAACCGGACGCCACGCTGCTCGCCGCCGCCCTCACCGGGCGCTCGGCGGCGACGCTGACCTGCGAGGGGCGCCCGGCCGCGACGCGGGCGGCGGGTCCGGACGCGGTGCGTGCGGCGCTCGTGCGGGACTTCGGGCGCGATGTCGTGGAGCCGGCCGGGGCGGAGGTGAGCGGCGCAGAGGCGGGCGCCGCGACGGCCACGCCTGCCCCGAGCGGCCCGGACGGGGCCGACGGGCGGACCGTGACCCTGCCCGTCACCGCCGACACCGGCTCCGCCACCCAAGGCGGCCTCCGGCAGCGCGGCTGGCAGCTGGCGCACTGGGCCGTGGCCAACGCCTCCGAGCTGCACATCGCACGGGTCTCGTACGCGGGCCGGGAGTGGACCGCCGGGAACACCGACAGTCAGTGGCGGCCGATCGAGGGCGAGGGGGCCGCGGGTGCGGAGCGGGACGCGGGCGCGGTCCGTATCGTGACCGCGCAGTAGTGCGGGGACCCACTCGCGCGGGTTACCCGGATCACGTACCGGTGACGGTGTGCGCAGGTTTTCGCGTCCTCACCCCGGCACAGTGAAAACTCTTGGGGACAAAGGGCTGTAAGGATTCGGCGGACTTTCGCGCCGGGCACTCTTTGCCCGTTTTCATCCGCAGCCGATCATGCGGCCCATTGCCAACTCTTTACGTTGCGCCGCCGCAACCTTCCCGGGCTTCGAGCGGTAGTCACTGCGTCCGAGCCCGGACGATCAACGGCGAGTCGACCGTCGGCCGATCACCGCCGGGCCCGGCTGGACACTTCACCGTTCTCTCCCGTCGAAGGAGCACCATGTCCCTCCCCCTGACCCGCCGGATCGCCCGTGCCGCGCTGCTCGTCGCTGCGGGAGCGGCTGCCGGGGTCAGTGCGGCCGGCTCCGCCAGCGCGGCTCCCGAGCTGCCGGCCACCCCGAACCTCGGTGGGCTGACCGCCCTGGACGGGGCCGACGCCGTCGACACGGTCGACGGCACCGCGCAGAAGGTCACCAAGTCCACGGGTGTCACCGGCGGCAAGGCGGTCAAGAAGGCGGTGCCGGCCGCGGGCAAGACCGGCAAGACCGGCAAGGCCGTCAAGAAGGCCACGCCGGCCGCGCAGAAGGCCGCCGGTGACACGGCGGGGTCCGCCGGGGAGCTCCTCGAGGACACCGCCGGCACGGCGACCAAGGGCGGGCTGCCGACGGACTCTCTCACCAAGGGCGGGGTGCCTGCTGCGGACACCCTGCCGGCGAAGGGGCTGCCGCTCGGCTGAGCACCGGTTTCTCGGCCGGCTGACAGGGTCCAGGGTTTTCCTGGGCCCCGTCGCTTTGTGTGCCGGTGCCGGTGCCGGGGTCGGCGGAGGAGGCCGATTTCGTTACTCGCCCAGCCGTGCCACGGCCGCCCGTACCCGCTCGTCCGTCGCGGTCAGGGCCACGCGTACGAACCTCTCGCCCGCCGGGCCGTAGAAGTCGCCCGGTGCGACGAGGATGCCCCGGTCGGCCAGGTGGGCCACCGTGTCCCAGCAGGACTCGTCCCTCGTGGCCCAGAGGTAGAGGCTGGCCTCGCTGTGCTCGATGCGGAAGCCGTGGCCGAGCAGGGCCCCGCGCAGGGCCTCGCGCCGGGCCGCGTACCGCTCCCGCTGCTCGCGGACGTGCGTGTCGTCGCCCAGGGCCGCCACGACGGCTGCCTGGGTCGGCGCGGGCGTCATCATGCCGCCGTGCTTGCGGATCTCCAGCAGGGGGCCCAGGACGGCCGGGTCGCCCGCCAGGAAGGCCGCGCGGTAGCCCGCGAGGTTGGAGCGCTTGGACAGGGAGTGCACGGCGACCAGGCCGTCGTACGAGCCGCCGTTCACGTCCGGGTGCAGGACCGAGACCGGGTCGGCCTCCCAGCCCAGCTCGATGTAGCACTCGTCGGAGAAGACCAGGATGCCGTGGGAACGGGCCCAGGCGACGATCCGGGTCAGTTCCTCCTTGGAGAGGACCTTGCCCGTCGGGTTGGACGGGCTGTTCAGCCACAGGAGCTTGAGCCCCTGGGGGTCCAGCTCGGTCGGGTCGTCGTAGACCTCGTAGCCGGCGCGGGCCAGGCGGGCACCGACCTCGTACGTCGGGTAGGCCAGGCGCGGGTGGGCGACCTTGTCGCCGGGGCCCAGGCCCAGCTGGGTGGGGAGCCAGGCGACCAGTTCCTTGGAGCCGACCACCGGCAGGACGTGGCGGTGGGTGACGTCCCGGGCGCCGAGACGGCGCCGCACCCATCCCGTGATCGCGTCGCGCAGTTCCGGGGTGCCCCAGACCGTCGGGTACCCCGGGGAGTCCGCCGCGGCGATCAGGGCCTTCTGGATCAGCTCGGGGACCGGGTCGACGGGCGTGCCGACGGACAGGTCGACGATGCCGTCGGGGTGCGCTGCGGCCGTCTTCTTGTAGGGCTCCAGCTTGTCCCAGGGGAAGGTGGGCAGCCGGTCGGAGACTGCGGACACGGGTACTCGCTCACTTTCTGGTACGGCAAACGCCTCGGCCCCGTACGGCGATCACGGTGCTAGGGGCGATCAGGCCGTACGGGACCGAGGCGGCACGGATGTGCGGGCCGCTGACGGTTTTACTCGCCCTGCGGCGGCAGCGCGGCGACGAACGGGTGGTCGCGCTCGATCAGCCCCAGCTTGCTGGCGCCACCGGGCGAGCCGAGCTCGTCGAAGAACTCGACGTTCGCCTTGTAGTAGTCCTTCCACTCCTCCGGCACGTCGTCCTCGTAGAAGATGGCCTCGACCGGGCAGACCGGCTCGCAGGCCCCGCAGTCGACGCATTCGTCCGGGTGGATGTACAAGGACCGCTGGCCCTCGTAGATGCAGTCGACCGGGCACTCCTCGATGCACGCCTTGTCCTTGACGTCGACACAAGGCTGCGCGATGACGTAGGTCACGCTGTCGTTCCTCCTCGATAGGGCGCTGGCGGGCCTCCTCAGGCTCCGCCGCCTGGCGCGCGGGAGCGCGGCGTCGTCGATGCCCGCCCCTAGTATCTCCGTTCCTGGGCATGATCCGAACAGGAGGGGTGAACTGACCTGTGGAAATCTCTGCCGCCGGGCGCCTCGAGGTCCGTATCACCGCTGCTGACGTGGGAAAACGGGTCTCCGTACGGAGCTTGATCGAACACGCGGCTCCGGGTGAGAAGTTCACCGACACGGTCGGTGTTCTCACATCATGGGACAAGGGTGTGCTGCTGGTCACACGGAAGGACGGCGAGTCCGTCCGTATTCCGGAATCCGCGCTGGTCGCGGGCAAGGTGGTTCCCTCCGCTCCGGCGCGTCGCCGGGGTCCGGCCGCCTCGTACGAGGAGCTGGCCCGGGTCACGGCGCGGGCGTGGCGGCCCGTGGAGAGCGAGCGGCTGGGTGAGTGGGAGCTGCGGGCCGCCGGTGGCTTCACCCGGCGGGCCAACTCCGTGCTGCCCCTCGGCGACCCGGGTGTGCCGCTCGACGAGGCGCTGACCGCCGTGCGGCGCTGGTACGGCCGGCGCGGCCTGCCCGCCTACCTCCAGACCGCCACCGGGGCCGAGGGCACGCAGGAGCTGCTGTGCGCGGAGCTGGAGAAGCGGGGGTGGGTGCGGGAGGTGACCGCCGAGCTGTGGGTCGGGGCGCTCGCGCCCGTCGCCGACCGGGGTGAGCCGGATCCGGTCGTGTTGTCCCGGACCGCCGACGAGGCGTGGCTGGCGCGCTACCAGCGCAAGGGTGTGAGTGAGGTGGCGCTGCGGGTGCTGGGGAGCGGGCCGTCGGTGTGGTTCGCGACCGTGCCCGGACCGGGTGCTCCGGCCGCGATCGGGCGGTGTGTCGTCGACGGGCGGTGGGCCGGGTTCGCCGCAGTCGAGGTGGATCCGGCGCTGCGGCGGCGAGGGCTGGCCACCGCGGTGATGGCCGCGCTGGCACGGCAGGCCCTGGACGAGGGCGCGTCGGCCGCCTGGCTCCAGGTGGAGACCGACAACGCGGCGGCGCGGGAGCTCTACGCCGGGATGGGTTTCGCGGCGCATCACGCGTACCACCACTACCGTGCGCCGGACGGGCCGGAAGCACCGGGTCCGGCCTGACGTACCGATCGCCGTGAGAGGGCACCAGCCAGCTATGCGTCCCCCCTATCCCCCACCGCCGGAGCGGTCCGCCGAGCTGCGGCGGCGGTTCGCCGAAGAGGCCCGGTCCGAACGGCCCGATCTGTCGACGCTGTGCCTGCTGGTGGCCGCGGAGGCGGACGGGGCGCTGGACGAGGCGGGCCTGGACGCCGCGCAGGTCGAGCTGGACCGGCTGGCCGGGCAGGTGCCGTACCGGCCGGGCGGGCCGCGCGCCTGGGCGGTCGCGCTGCGGGAGCTGCTGGGCGAGCGGTACGGGTTCCACGGCACCCCCGCCGACTACCGGCGCCTGGAGTCCTCGCTGCTGCACGAGGTGCTGCGGCGGCGGCGCGGGCTGCCGATCCTGCTGTCGGTGGTGTGGATGGAGGTGGCCCGGCGGGCCGGGGCGCCGGTGTACGGGGTGGCTCTGCCGGGGCACTTCGTGGTGGGGTTCGGGGCCGCGGAGGAGCAGGTGCTGGCCGATCCGTTCGACGGAGGGCGGGTGCTGACGGGGGCCGACGCGGAGTTGCTGGTCGTGGGGGCCACGGGGGCGCCGCTGGATCCGTCCATGCTGAGGCCGGCCGATCCGCTCGATGTGGTGCTGCGGATCCTGAACAACGTCCGGGCGTGGGCGGCGGCGCGGCCGGAGCGGTCGGACGTGTCGTTGTGGGCGGTGGACCTGTCGCTGCTGCTGCCGTCGCATCCGGCCCGGTTGCGGTACGAGCGGGCGCAGTTGCTGGTGCAGCGGGGAGATTTCCTCGCGGGAGCCGCGGAATTGGAGGCGTACGCCGACGTGGTCGCGGCGGTGGACCTGCCGGCGGCCGAGCGGATGCGGGGGCAGGCTCGGGCGGCTCGGGCGATGCTCAACTAGGCCGGCGTGACGAGGGCGCCCGGGAAGCTCCGGGCGCCCTCGTCCTGCCGTGCCGTTCGGGCTAGTTGGGGTTCGTGTCGATCACGGCGACGCGGTCGGTCTTGCTCTTCAGCGCATCGCGCAGGGCGAGGTAGACGTCCTGGACCGTGACGGGCGTCTTCTTGCCGTTGCCCCGGGTGATCAGCACGCCTTCGAAGGTGCTGCCGTAGAGCTGCTTGAGCGCGGCCTCGTCGGGGCTGTCGACGAGCTTGCCGTCGACGGCCTTCACCCGGAGGAACTTCCACAGCGACTTCTCCGGGCTGAACGTGATCTCGGCCCCGGTGTCCGCCCGCACGATCACCTTCGCCGACATCGCCGGCTCGGCGAACTCCTTCATCATCCGGTCGACCTCGGAGTTCGGGACCGTCGGCTGCTGGGTCGTCGTCGGTACGGCCACCGGTGTGGACGAGCCGGTCTCGACCTGGGTGCGGTACGCCTCCTCGATCGCCTCGGTGGACTTGCCGACGTCGATACCCTTGCCGGCCTTGCCGTAGACGGGGACGGCCTTGCCGGGCTGGAACGTGATCGTGCCCTCGGTGACCGAGCCGGAGCCGCCCGCGAGGTTCCTCAGCGCGGCGTGCAGCTTCTCCTCGTCGACGGGCATGTCCGGGGCGACGACCCGGTGGTTGCCGAAGAGCGAGCCGACCACCGAGACCGGGTTGTAGTCGCTCTTCGCGGCCGCGTCGACCGTGGACTGCATGTCGAACTGGAGCCCCGCCTGCTCGGGCTCCAGCGTGACGGTCCTGCCGCCCACCGACAGCTTCAGCGGCTTGTTCACCCGGCCGTCGAAGGCGTCGTTGAGCTTCTTGACGGCCTCGTCGCGGGTGCTGCCGCCGATCTCGACGCCGAGCACCGCGGTGCCCTTGGGGACGTCGGTGCGGTTCATCAGCAGGCCCGCGCCGTAGGCACCGCCGGCGATGACGATCAGGCCGACGCCGAGCAGCACGAGCTTGTTGCGGCCCTTCTTCTTCGGCTTCGAGGAGCCGCTCGCCGGGGGCGGCGAGACCGGCTCGGGCAGCTTCGGGGGCGTGTGCGCCAGCGGTCCGTCGGCCGGGGCGCCCGGGCCGAACGGCGCGTTCGCGCCGGACGGAACGACCGGGATGCCGCTGGTGACGGTGTGTCCGGAGACGTTGTCGTGGCGGGGGCCGTAGCCGGTGCCGTCCGGTTCGGGGACCGGCTTCTGCGGGGTGAGGATCGCGGTGTCGTCGCTCATCCCGCCGCCGGGGCCGTGGCCGGGAGTGCCGTGAGCGGCAGGGGCGCCGGAGGCATGCATGCCGGGCGCGCCGGGGCCGCCGGGCCGGCCGGGCTCGTCGAAGCCGGCGGGAGCGCCGGGGCCACCCTGCTCGCCGAAGCCGCCGGGTGCCCCCGGGGCGTCGAACTCGTCGAAGCCGGAGCCGCCCGGCCCGCCGGGCCGACCCGGCCGGCTGAAGCCACCGGAGCCGCCGGGACCGCCCTGCTCCGGGTAGCCGCCGGGGCCCGCGGCCCCGCCGCCCATCGGCGGCGCCATCGGACCGTCCCCGGTGACCGGACCGGTCGTCGGGCCCGCCGGGCCGCCCTGCGGTCCGCCCTGGCCGTCGTATCCGCCGGACTCGTGGAACCCGCCGGGACCGCCCGGACCGCCGTAACCGCTCTGGCCGCCCTGCCCGTTCTGCGCGTGCCGCCCGTTCGGCGCGGCCTGTCCGCCACCGTTCTCCGAGAAGTACGGCAGGTCGTCGCGGCGCGGCTCGCCGGCACCGCCCGTACCCGTTCCCGGGCCCGGGCGCGAGCCGTTGCCCAGCGGGCCCGCCGCCAGCGCCTCGGTCACGTCGAAGGAGCCGGTGCCGCCGCCGTGCCCGGGCGCCACGGGACCGCCGGTCGCGCCGGGGAGACCGGCGCCGTTCGTGCCGCCGGGGCGGGAGGTGCCTCCGGCACCGCCGGGCCTGGCTCCGTTCGCGCCGCCGGGCCGGGAGCCGCCCGGCACGCTCATGGAGCCGACCACGCCTCCGGGACGCCCGGCGCCCGGACGCGCGCCACCTGCCGCACCGGAACCGGCACCGGACGCACCCGCACCGGAATTAGAAGCGCCCGCACCGGAACCGGATGCGCCCGAACCCGTGGACATCCCGGACCCGTTGGTGGAGCCGCCGCCCTGACCGCCTTTGCCGGCCGGGGACTTGCGGGGCGCGAACCAGTCGCTGGTCGCCTTGTCCTCGGCCGACTGGCCGGACTGGGAGGGCTGGCCGGGCTGGCCCGACTGCCCCGGCTGGCCGGACTGAGTGGACTGCGTGGGCTCGGCGGGAGGTTCGACGGTGCCCGTGGAGGTGGCGGCACCCGGCGCCGACGCCTCGGCGTCGGTGCCGCCCGCGCCGTCCTCGGCGTCCGCGACGGGCTTGCGCACGACGACCGGCGGAATGGGCCGCGATCCGGGGATGTTGATCCGGATCCGGGTCGTCAGCGTGGTCTCGGTCTTGCGCTCCTCCGGCCGCGTGCCCGAACGGCCCGCGTCCGTACCGTCGCCGGAAGCCGTCGGAGTCCCGTAGGGCGGCGTACCCGACGGGTAGGCGGCTCCGCCGCGCCCGTTGGGCCCGGAGGACGGAGTGTCAGTTTCACGACTCAAGGCAGGTTCTCCCGGTTGGCTCCGCCGCCCGTCACGATCTCACGATGGGGGTGCCCCCTGCACGAGCGAAGTCGAGCGCTTGGGGGAAGCTCGGCGGCGCGCACCACCATACTGGCCACTTCTCGCCCGTATCCCAGGACCGCTGGGGAAACCACACGGGACCCGCACGCGCACGCCGTGGCGAAGTGGTACGTCACTTGCCAAGTCGGACGGGCCCGCCGTCCGGTTGCCGCCCCGGCGCGAGGGTGGCGCACATCACAGCGACGGCGATGCCGCCGAGCAGGAAGAGATAGGAGCCGCTGCCCGCGGAGAACACGAAGTCGCCTTCGGGGCGGCTGGCGGTGAGCAGGATGACGGCGAGCATCCAGCCGCCGGCGGGTGCGACGGCCCCGGCCCGGCTGCGGGCGGCCCGGGCCGCGCCCAGGCAGAGCCCGGCCTCACCGGCGAGGGCGAGCAGCAGCCCGCCCGGGAACCAGCCGGGCTGCACGAGCGCCCCGGCCACTCCGACCACGGCACCGAGCACGAAGAGCCCCAGGTAGGCGGCGACCCGCGCGGCGGAGGGCGGTCGCAGCGGCTGGGCGAGCATCGAGGAGTTCCGGTCGCTCATGACGGCTCCCTGGTGCCGGTGGCCGGCCCGATCCCGAGGCCGAGGCCGGCGAAGAGGTCGGTCTCCCGCATGCCGGAGGCGCGGTCCCCGTGCACCAGCTCGTAGTACTCGGTGGTGAAGAGGGGCTGCGCGAGCTCGTTGGAGAGCACGAAGCCGGGCTCGGCGACCGTGATCTGGGTGGCGTGCGCACGCATCGCGGCGGCCTTGGCGGCGGCGTGCGCCGTGCCGTCGATCACGGCGGTGATCCGCTCGTCGTCGACGACGCCGGGCAGGTCGTCGATCGTGGCCGTCTTGGTGAAGGGCAGGCCGGGCAGGTCCTCCTGGAGGCGGGCGAAGGACCGCTCGGCGACGGATCGCGGCACCCGGTTCCAGTAGATCTTGGCGATCCCGCAGCCGCCCTCCTCGGCGAGCTCGGCGGCTCGCATGGCCACGCGGTGGGCCTGGATGTGGTCGGGGTGGCCGTAGCCGCCGTGGTCGTCGTAGGTGACGAGGACCTGGGGACGGACCTCGCGGATCACCTCGACGAGATACCGGGCCGCCTCGTCGACGTCGGCCTGCCAGAAGCAGGCGGGGTCGTCGTTGTCGGGCAGGCCCATCATCCCGGAGTCCGCGTAACGCCCGGCGCCGCCGAGCAGCCGGACGTCCTGGACGCCCAGCGCGCCCATCGCCGCCGTCAGCTCGCCCAGGCGGTGCCGGCCCAGGGCGGCGCCGGTCAGGTGGGCGAGCTCGGGCGGGATGACCTCGCCGCGCTCGCCGAGGGTGCAGGTGACCAGGGTCACGTGGGCACCCTCGGCCGCGTACCGGGCCATGGTGGCGCCGTTGTTGATCGACTCGTCGTCCGGGTGCGCGTGCACCAGCAGCAGACGCCGGGAGGGCAGTTCCGTCATGGACCCCACCCTACGAGGCGCCTGAGGCGCTGACCTGCGGGCCGGATCAGAACTTGATGCTGCCGATCATCCCCGCGATGTTCGTCGTGAGTTCGTTGATCGTCGGCGCGACGGTCGAGGAGGCGAGATAGAAGCCGAGCAGCATGCAGACGATGGCGTGCCCGGCTTTCAGTCCTGACTTCTTGATGAGCAGGAACACGATGATCGCCAGCAGCACCACCGCCGAAATCGAGAGTGCCACGGCGGCTCACCTCCAAAGATCCCAGGAGCTCGGGGGTTCGGACTATGGGGGCAGATAAATCCGTAAAGCAGCCAGCAGGCTCATACCCACTATGCGCTAGTGATCATAACTATCCGTACGTGCGCATCGATCGGCGCACGGCCGCACAAGGGGGCGCACTGGCCAATATGGTCGGGGCATGCAGACCGAGCCTGACTCCTTCCCCCGACGGCACGCCCGCACCCAGCGTTTCTCGCTCGGCGCGCCGCGTTCGTTCACCGTGGCGCCCGACGGTTCGCGTGTCGTGTTCCTGCGCTCCAGTTCCGGTACGGACCGGGCGAGTTCGCTGTGGGTCCTCGACATGGCGGACGGCGAAGAGCGCGTGGCCGCCGACCCGCGCGCCCTGCTGGGCGGCGCCTCCGAGCACCTCTCGCCCCAGGAGCGGGCCCGGCGCGAGCGCAGCCGTGAGGGCGGTGCCGGCATCGTCGGCTACGCCACCGACACGGCCGTCGAGTTGGCGTCTTTCGCCTTGTCAGGGCGGCTTTTCACGGCCGAGCTGCGGGTCGGGACGGCCCGTGAACTCCCGGTCCCGGGGCCGGTGATCGACCCGCGTCCGTCGCCCGACGGCCGGTACGTCGCCTACGTCGCGCAGGGTGCCCTGCGGGTCGTGGGCGCCGAGGGCGAGGGCGACCGGGCGCTCGCCGAGCCCGAATCCGGGAATGTCTCATACGGACTGGCCGAGTTCATCGCGGCCGAGGAGATGGGGCGCTCGCGGGGCTTCTGGTGGGCTCCGGAGTCGGACCGGCTCCTCGTGGCGCGCGCGGACGACACGCCGGTGCGCCGGTGGTGGATCTCCGATCCGGCGCATCCGGAGCGCGAGCCGCAGAAGGTGGCGTATCCGGCGGCGGGCACGGACAACGCGGACGTACGGCTGTTCGTCATCGGTCTGGACGGGGCGCGTACGGAGGTCGCCTGGGACCGTGCGCGGTACCCCTATCTGGCGCATGTGCACTGGTCAGCGGCGGGTGCGCCGCTGCTTCTCGTGCAGGCGCGCGACCAGCGCAGCCAGCTGTTCCTGGCCGTGGACCCGGAGTCGGGGGCGACCCGGATGGTGCACGCCGACGAAGATCCAACATGGCTTGATCTTTTCCCTGGAGTGCCGCGCTGGAGCCCGTCCGGCCGGCTCGTGCGGGTGGCGGACGAGGGCGGCGCGCGGGTGCTGACGGTCGGCGAACGCCCGCTGACCGGACCGCAGCTGCACATCCGGGCGGTGCTGGACGTCTCGGGCGACGACGTGCTGGTCTCGGCGTCGGCGGGTGCGGAGGCGGCCGATCCGGAAACGGGCCAGGTGCATGTGTACCGGGTGAACGAGCTCGGCATGGAGCGCGTCTCTCAGGAACCCGGCGTGCACTCCGCGGTGCGCGCCGGGGGCGTGACCGTGCTGGTCTCCGCCACGCTCGACCGGCCCGGCGCGAGGGTGCGGGTGCTGCGCGACGGGCAGCCGGTGGCGACCATCCCCTCGTACGCCGAAGATCCCGGTATCTCCCCGCGCGTGACCCTCACCGAGGGGGGCGCACGCCGTATTCCGTGCGCCGTGCTTATGCCTCAGGACTACGCCGGTGACACCCCGCTCCCCGTTTTGATGGATCCCTACGGCGGTCCGCACGGCCCGCGTGTCCTGGCCGCGCACAATCCGCATCTGACCTCGCAGTGGTTCGCCGACCAGGGCTTCGCGGTGGTCGTCGCCGACGGACGCGGCACCCCGGGCCGCTCCCCCGCCTGGGAGAAGGCCGTCCACCGCGACTTCACCGTCTCCCTGGACGACCAGATCGAGGCGCTGCAGGACCTCGCCGAGACCCACCCGCTCGACCTGTCCCGGGTGGCGATCCGCGGCTGGTCCTACGGCGGCTACCTGGCCGCGCTCGCGGTGCTGCGCCGCCCGGACGTCTTCCACGCTGGCATCGCGGGCGCCCCGGTCACCGACTGGCGACTGTACGACACCCACTACACGGAGCGGTACCTGGGCGACCCGGCCGAGCACCCGGCGGCGTACGCGAAGAGCTCCCTGGTCACGGACGAGGGCCTGTCCGCCCCCGCCGAGCCGCACCGCCCGCTGATGATCGTGCACGGCCTGGCCGACGACAACGTGGTGGCCGCCCACACCCTGCGCCTGTCCTCGGCCCTGCTGGCCGCCGGCCGCCCGCACGAGGTGCTGCCGTTGTCGGGCGTCACGCACATGACCCCGCAGGAACAGGTCGCGGAGAACCTGCTGCTGCTCCAGGTGGACTTCCTGAAGCGTTCGCTGGGGCCCGCGTAGACATGGCAACGGGCCGGGATGACATGGCGCATCCCGGCCCGTTTACGGCACCCGCACGGCCGTACGCTGTTCAGCCTGACGCGTCCGTATATCGGGATCGGGTCGGCGAAGTTGCCTATGTGTTAACGCAGTTGGTGCTGCTTTGTGCGGTTATGCGAAGTGGCAGGCCGAAGGGTGCGCCGCGGGTCCGGACGTGTGCCGGAACCCGGCCGGTACCTCCAGCGCCGGCACCTCCAGCGCGCAGCGCTCCCGGGCCTTCCAGCAGCGGGTGCGGAAGCGGCAGCCGGAGGGGACGGTGGCCGGGGACGGGACGTCGCCGGAGAGGATGATCCGGTCACGGTGCTCCCGGGCTTCCGGGTCGGGCACGGGTACGGCGGAGAGCAGCGCCTGGGTGTAGGGGTGCGTGGGATGGTCGTAGATCTGCTCGTCCGTGCCGGTCTCCACGATCCGCCCGAGGTACATCACCCCGACCCGGTCCGAGATGTGCCGCACGATCGACAGGTCGTGGGCGATGAAGACGTAGGACAGGTCGAACTCGTGCTGCAGCCGCCCCATCAGGTTGATCACCTGCGCCTGCACCGACACGTCCAGCGCGGAGACCGGCTCGTCGGCGACGATGATCTCCGGGCGTAGTGCCAGTCCCCGGGCGATGCCGATGCGTTGGCGCTGGCCGCCGGAGAACTGGTGCGGGTAGCGGTTGACGTGCTCCGGGTTGAGGCCGACGACGTCCAGCAGTTCCTGGACCCTGCGGCGCCGGTCGCCCTTCGGGGCCGCCTCGGGGTGGATGTCGAAGGGCTCGCCGATGATGTCGCCCACCGTCATACGCGGGTTGAGCGAGGTGTACGGGTCCTGGAACACCATCTGGATGTTGCGGCGCACCGACTTCAGCGCACGCCCGGACAGTCTCGTGATGTCCTCGCCCTTGTACAGGATCGAACCGGCCGTCGGTCTCTCCAGGTTGACCAGCATCCTGGCGACCGTGGACTTGCCGCAGCCGGACTCCCCGACGATCCCGAGGGTTTCGCCGGGGGCCAGTTCGAAGTCCACTCCGTCGACGGCCTTCACCGCGCCGACCTGCCTCCTGACCAGGATCCCCGTGGTGAGCGGGTAGTGCTTGACGAGTCCCCTGACCTCCAGAATCGGCTCAGCCATGCAGGCACTCCCTCCAGAAGTGGCAGGCGCTGCCCCGGTCGTCGCAGACCTCGTAGAGCGGTGGTACGTCGGTCCGGCAGATGTCCCGGGCCTTCGGGCAGCGGGGGTGGAAGGCGCAGCCCGGCGGGATGTTCGTGAGGTTGGGCGGCAGGCCCTTGATGGCGTCGAGCTCCCGGCCCTTGAGGTCCAGGCGGGGGATGGAGTCCAGCAGGCCGCGGGTGTAGGGGTGGGCGGTGGCCTTGTAGAGGTCGTGCACGGGCGCCGACTCGACGATCCGGCCCGCGTACATGACGGCGATCCGGTCGGCGACGTCGGCGACCACGCCCAGGTCGTGGGTGATGAGGACCAGCCCCATGCGGTACTCGCGCTGGAGCTCCGCGAGCAGGTCCATGACCTGTGCCTGGACCGTCACGTCGAGGGCGGTGGTCGGCTCGTCCGCGATGATCAGGGCCGGTTCCAGCGCCAGCGCCATGGCGATCATGATGCGCTGGCGCATACCGCCGGAGAACTGGTGCGGGTACTGCCTCACCCGCTCCTTCGCCGCCGGGATCCGCACCCGGTCCATCAGCTCGACGGCCCTGGCCCTCGCGTCCTTGCGGGACATGCCCCGGTGCACGACGAACATCTCGCCGAGCTGGTCGCCCACGGAGAGCACGGGGTTCAGGGACGACAGCGCGTCCTGGAAGATCATCGCCATCTCGGCGCCGCGGATCCCGCGCCGTTCCTCTTCCTTCAGCTTCAGCAGGTCGCGGCCCCGGAAGAGGACCTCGCCGCCGGTGATCCGGCCGGGCGGCATGTCGAGGATGCCCATGACGGCCTGCGCGGTGACCGACTTGCCGGAGCCGGACTCGCCGAGCACGGCCAGCGTCTCGCCCGCGTCCACGCCGTAGGAGACGCCGTTGACGGCCTTGGCGACCCCGTCCCGGGTGCGGAACTCCACGTGCAGATCAGTCACTTCGAGCAGCATGACGGCGGCTCACCTCAGCTTCGGGTCGAGGGCGTCGCGCACCGCGTCGCCGAGCATGATGAACGCCAGGACGGTGACCGCGAGGGCCCCGGAGGGCCACAGCAGCGCGTGCGGGGCGTTGCGGATGTAGGGCGAGGCGGCGGAGATGTCGATCCCCCAGGAGACGCTGGGCGGTTTCAGGCCGACCCCGAGGTACGACAGGGTCGCCTCCAGCGCGATGTACGTGCCGAGCGCGATGGTCGCCACGACGATGACCGGCGCGACGGCGTTGGGCGCGATGTGCCGCAGCAGCAGCCGGGAGTTCGAGGCGCCGAGCGCCCGGGCGGCCTGGACGTAGTCGTTCTGCTGGACGGTGATGACGGAGCCGCGGGCGATACGGGAGATCTGCGGCCACCCCAGCAGCACCATGAACCCGATGACCGGCCAGACGGTGTTGCTCGTGACGACGGACAGCAGCACCAGGCCGCCGAGCACCACCGGGATCGCGAAGAAGACGTCGGTGATCCGGGACAGGATCGCGTCCCACACCCCGCCGAAGAACCCGGCGAGCCCGCCCAGGACGCCGCCGAGGACGGCCACCCCGAGCGTGGCGCAGACACCGACCGTGACGGACGTACGGGCGCCGTGGACGGTGCGGGTGTAGACGTCGCAGCCCTGGCCGTCGAAGCCGAAGGGGTGGCCCGGCTGGGAGCCCTGCTGGGCCTTGGAGAGGTCGCACTTCAGCGGACTGCCGGAGGTGATCAGCGAGGGCCAGAGGGAGATGAGGACCAGGAAGAGGACCACCAGGCCCGACAGGAGGAAGACCGGGTTGCGGCGCAGGTCGTGCCAGGCGTCGGACCACAGGCTTCTCGGCCTGTCCTGCGGGCCGGGCGCCTTCTGCGGGGGCGCCGCCTCGCTCGCCGTGACGTCCGTCCCGGGTACGTACACCTGCTCAGACATAGCGGATCCTCGGGTCGAGTACGGCGTACAGGAGGTCGACGAGGAGGTTGGCGACGAGGAAGACGAGGACGAGGACGGTCACGAAGCCGACGACGGTCTGGGTGTTCTGGCGGAGGATGCCCTGGTAGAGCTGGTAGCCGACGCCGTGGATGTTGAAGATCCGCTCGGTGACGATCGCCCCGCCCATCAGGGCGCCGACGTCGGTGCCGATGAAGGTGACGACGGGGATGAGGGAGTTGCGCAGCAGGTGCCGGGTGATCACGCGGTGCCGGGGCAGGCCCTTGGCGACGGCCGTACGGACGTAGTCCGCACGGCGGTTCTCGGCGATGGAGGTGCGGGTCAGGCGCGTGACGTAGGCCAGGGAGACGGAGGCGAGGACCAGGCCCGGCAGGATCAGCTCGCCGAACGGGGCCTGCGCGGACACCGACGGGCGGATCCAGCCCCACTGCACGCCCAGCAGCAGCTGGAGCAGCAGGCCGGTGACGAAGGTGGGGACGGAGATGACGACGAGGGTGACCACCAGCGCCGACGTGTCGACCGGCCGGCCGCGCCGCAGGCCGGTGACGACGCCCAGCGTGATGCCGATGACGATCTCGAAGAGGATCGCGACGAGGGTCAGCCGGATGGTGACGGGGAAGGCGGAGCCCATCAGCTCGGTGACCTTCTGGCCGTTGAACGCCGTCCCGAAGTCGCCGGTGAAGACGTTCCCCATGTAGGTCAGGTATTGCCGCCACACGGGCTGGTCGAGGCCGAACTCCTTCCTGAGCCGGGCGGCCGTCGCCGGGTCGCACTCCCGCTCCCCGCACAGGCCCGCGACGGGATCGCCCATCACGTTGACCATGAGGAAGATCAGCAGCGTGGACCCGACGAAGACCGGGATCATCTGGAGCAGCCGTCGGACGACGTACCGTCCCATGGCGCCGCCTCAGCCGACCTTGATCTGGTCGTAGACGGGGACGCTGAAGGGGTTGAGCCTCACGTCGGTCAGGCGCTCGGACCAGCCGGCGCTGCCGTTCTGGTACCACAGCGGGATGGCCGCCATGTGGTCGCGGACGACCTCCTCGGCCTGCTGGAACAGCTCGACGGCCTTGGCCGGGTCCGCCTCCTGGTTGGCGCGGTCGACGAGGTCGTCGAACTCCTTGCTGGACCATTTGCCGTCGTTGGAGGAGGCGTTGGTGTAGTACAGCGGCTGCAGGAAGTTCTGGATCAGCGGGTAGTCCATCTGCCAGCCGGCGCGGAACGGGCCGGACATCTTGCGGTCGGTGATCTGGTTGCGGAAGTCGGCGAAGGTGCCGACCGGGTTGCCGACGCAGGCCCGGTCGTCGCCGAGCGCGTTGTTGACGCTGTTGCAGACGGCGTCGACCCACTGCTTGTGGGAGCCGGTGTCCGCGTTGTACGTGATGCTGATCCGCCCGCCGGGCAGGCCGCCGCCCTCCTGGATGAGCTTCCTGGCCTCCTCGGGCCGGTAGTCGCAGGCCTCCCCGCACAGGCCCTCCTTGTAGCCGCCCTCCGCGCCGAGGACCGGGGAGGTCCAGTCGGTGACCGGGGTGCGGGTCCTGGCGAAGATCGTGTCCGTGATCCGGGCGCGGTCGATCGCCATGGACAGGCCCTTGCGGACCTTCTCCATGCCGGGCTTGTTCCAGTTCTTGTCGTAGTAGGGGAAGGCGAGGGTCTGGATGATGCCGGCGGGGGTGTTGAGGTAGCGGTCGCCGAGGTCGCTCCGGACGTTCTTGAGCTGGGCGGCGGGCACGTCGTCGACCAGGTCGAGGTTGCCGGCCATGAGGTCGGTGTAGGCGGTGTTGTTGTCGGTGTAGACCTTCAGGTCGACACCGCCGTTGCGCGCCTTGTCCGGGCCGGGGTAGCCGTCCCACTTCCTCAGGGACATCTGGGAGCCCCTGGTGTACGAGTCGACCATGTACGGTCCGTTGCCGACCGGCTTGGCGACCCAGGCGTCGTGGTCGTCGAAGAAGGCCCGGGGCAGCGGGGCGAAGGCGTTGTAGCCGAGGGTGTCGGGGAAGCCGGAGAACTTCTGGCTGAGCTTGACGGTGAAGGTCCGCTCGCCGGTGACCTTCAGCCCGGAGAGCGTGTCGGCGCTCTGCCGGCCGCCGTCCTCGGGGTGGACCTTGTCGTAGCCGTCGATGTAGCTGAAGAAGTAGGCGTTGCGCTGGTTGTTCTTCAGGCTCGCGCCGTAGTTCCAGGCGTCGACGAAGGACCGGGCGGTGACCTTCTCGCCGTTGCTGAACGTCCAGCCGTCCTTGACGGTGATGGTGTAGTTCTGCGCGTCGTCCGTCTCGATCCTCTCGGCAAGCAGGTCCTCGGCGGCGCCGGTCTCGGGGTCGTAGCGCTTGAGCCCCCGGAAGATCATGTCGAGGACCTTGCCGCCCTGCACCTCGTTGGTGTTGGCCGGCTCCAGCGGGTTCTGCGGGTCGCCCCAGGAGGCGCTGAGCACGCCGGTGCCGTCGCTGCTGCCGGTGGCGTCACCTCCGCAGGCCGTCGCCGCGAGCGCCGCCGCCACCGTGCAGACGACCCACCTGGTGTGCGTGGCTCCGCGCATGGAGTGCCTCCTCGTACGTGCGCTGGGGGGTCAGCGCCTCGACGTTGATCCTTTATGGGTCAATATCGGGGCAAAGGGTGCGCATCGCATAGGTATGAGGGGCTGTACGGGCGGGACTCCAGCCGGATGTACGTATGTCAGCCCGGTGGGCTCTCGCCGGATGCGACGAGCTCGACCTCGAACCCGTCCGCGTCGGCGAGGTAGGCGGCGTGGTGTCGGGGGCCTCCGGCGTGGGGGTAGCGGTCGGCGAAGAGGGGGGTCCAGCCGTGCGCGGGCGCCTCCCCGGCCAGCGCGTCGACCTGCGCGGGAGTTCCCGCGTGGAACGCGAGGTGGTTGAGTCCGGGCCTCATGCGGTCGTGAGCGGTGGCGCTCATCGCCGGGGACTGCTCGACGACGAGGTACGTGGGGCCCAGACGCCAGCTGCGGCCGTGCTCCCACTCCTGGTACGGGACGTACCCGAGACGGCCGAGGAGCCAGCCCCATGCGCGGGCGGCGCGCGGGAGGTCGGGGACCCACAGTTCGATGTGATGCAGCACTGTCCTCACTCATCCGCTGAGAACGCCGGTTCCCGGCACCCCCGTGACGAGTGTGCCGGGAACCGAAAGGCGTGTCGTACGCGACGTCAGGCCGCGTGGACCACGTCCTTCTCCTCCGCGAAGTGGCAGGCCGACTCGTGGGCCGCCGGGGAGTCCGAGCCCCGGAAGCGCTCGGGGATCGCCAGCAGGGGGACCTCCTCGGCGCACTTGTCCTGGGCCTTCCAGCACCGGGTGCGGAAGCGGCAGCCCGAGGGCGGGTTGGCCGGGGACGGGACGTCGCCGGAGAGGATGATCCGCTCGCGTCCCTCACGAGCGTCCGGGTCGGGGACCGGGACGGCGGAGAGCAACGCCTGCGTGTAGGGGTGCGTGGGGTGGTCGTAGATCTCCGTGTCGGTGCCGATCTCGGCCATCTTGCCGAGGTACATCACGCCGACGCGGTCGGAGATGTGCCGGACGATCGACAGGTCGTGCGCGATGAAGAGGTAGGAGAGGTTGAACTCGTCCTGCAGCTTCTCCATCAGGTTGATGACCTGCGCCTGGACGGACACGTCCAGCGCGGAGACCGGCTCGTCGCAAATGATGATCTCGGGGTTCAGGGCCAGGCCGCGGGCGATGCCGATGCGCTGGCGCTGGCCGCCGGAGAACTGGTGCGGGTAGCGGTTGATGTACTCCGGGTTGAGGCCGACCACGTCCAGGAGTTCCTGGACCTTGCGGCGCCGGTCGCCCTTCGGGGCCACCTCGGGGTGGATGTCGAAGGGCTCCCCGATGATGTCGCCCACCGTCATACGCGGGTTGAGCGAGGTGTACGGGTCCTGGAACACCATCTGGATGTTGCGGCGGACCGCCTTCAGCGCACGCCCGGACAGCCTGGTGATGTCCTGGCCCTTGTAGAAGATCTCGCCCGCGGTGGCCTGCTCCAGGTTCATCAACAGCTTGGCCACGGTGGACTTGCCGCAGCCGGACTCGCCCACGATGCCGAGGGTCTCGCCCTGGTAGAGGTCGAAGGAGACCCCGTCAACGGCCTTGACCGCTCCGATCTGACGCTTGAACAGGATGCCCTGGGTCAGCGGAAAGTGCTTCACCAGGTTGCGGACCTGGAGGATCGGCTCCCCGCGTTCGACCGGGGCCTCGATGGCGGCGACCGCCTCGCTCTCGGACCGGGCGTCGACCACTTCCACGTCGGAGACGTTGGGCGTGGCCTCGGCCTGCTCGTCGTTCTTGCTGAGCTCAGCCATGGAGCGTCTCCTTCCAGAAGTGGCACGCCGAGCCGCGGCCCACGAGCTCCGTACCATCCTGCTCGGTCACCGGAACCAGCGCCGGGACGTCGGTGCGGCAGATGTCCTGGGCCCTGCCGCAGCGCGGGTTGAAGGCGCAGCCGGACGGGATCTGCTGCAAGTTGGGCGGCAGCCCCTTGATCGCGTACAGCTCCTGACCCTTTTGGTCGAGGCGCGGGATCGAGTCCAGCAGACCCCGGGTGTAGGGGTGCGCCGGCCGCTTGTACAGCTCGTGGACGGGGGCCTTCTCGACGATCCGGCCCGCGTACATCACGGCGATCTTGTCGGCCACATCCGCGACGACACCCAGGTCGTGTGTGATGAGGATCAGCCCCATGTTGTACTCGCGCTGCAGTTCCGCGAGCAGGTCCATCACCTGGGCCTGGACCGTCACGTCGAGGGCCGTGGTGGGCTCGTCGGCGATGATCAGGTCCGGCTCCAGGGCGAGCGCCATGGCGATCATGATGCGCTGGCGCATACCGCCGGAGAACTGGTGCGGGTAGTCACCGACGCGTTCCTTCGCGGCCGGGATTCGCACCCTGTCCATCAGCTCGATCGCCTTGGCCTTGGCGTCCTTGCGGGACAGTCCCTGGTGCGCCCGGAACATCTCACCGAGCTGGAAGCCCACGGACAGCACAGGGTTCAGTGAGGACAGCGCGTCCTGGAAGATCATCGCCATCTTGGCGCCGCGCAGCTTGCGCCGCTCGTTCTCCGGCAGTTTCAGGATGTCCTGGCCCTGGAAGAAAATCTCCCCCTTGGCGATCCGCCCGGGAGGGCTGTCCAGAATTCCCATGATCGCCTGTGCGGTGACGGACTTGCCGGAGCCCGACTCACCGAGGACGGCGAGCGTCTCGCCCGCGTTCACGCTGTAGTTGACGCCGTTGACCGCTTTGGTCACGGAGTCGCGGACCTTGAACTCCACATGCAGGTCTCGGACTTCCAGGAGCGGCGCGCTGCCGTCCGTCCCGGCGTTCATCGGAGCCATCTCCGGGCTGGTCATGCCATCACCTTTGTCTTGCTTGCTCGAGAGGGGTCGACTCATGGCTGCGCCTCACCGGAGCTTCGGGTCGAGCGCGTCGCGAAGACCGTTGCCCAGCAGGATGAAGCCCAGCGCGGTGATGACGATCGCGAGGCTCGGGTAGGTCCACATGAAGTCCTTCACTCCCATGAACCCGCGGCCGGCGGAAATCATGTTCCCCCACTCCGCGACCTCCGGGTCCACCCCGACGCCGAGGTACGACAGCGACGCCTCGGCGACGATCGCGATGCCGACGTTGCTGGTGCCGTACACCAGCACCGAGGTCAGCGAGTTGGGCAGGATGTGCTTGCGGATGATCCGGCTGCGGCTGGCGCCCAGTGCCTTCGCGGCGTGCACGAAGTCCATCTCCCGCACGGAGAGGATCTGGCTGCGCAGCAGCCGGGCGTACGTGGCCCACGAGAAGATGCCGAGGGAGAGCACCACCGGCAGCACACCCCGGCCCATGAGCAGGATGATGACGATGGCGCCGATCAGCAGCGGGAAGGCGAAGAAGATGTCCGCCGTACGCATGATCACCGTGTCTACCCAGCGGCCGAAGTAACCAGCCAGGGCGCCCAGCACGATGCCGATGGTGAGCGCGACGAGGATCGAGGCGAGACCCACGATGACCGCGATGCGACTGCCGTAGATCAGGCGGGAGAGCTGGTCCCGGCCGAGCGCGTCGGTGCCGAGGAGGTGCTCACCGCCGGGAGCCTGGAGCGTGGCGTTCAGATCCTGTTTGAGCGGGTCGTACGGCGCCAGGAGCGGAGCGAAGAGGGCGGTCAGAATGAGGACGACGATGATCGCCAGTCCGACCACGGCCAGCTTGTTGGCGAAGAAGCGGTGCCGGATGTCGGACCATTGACTGACCCGGGCGACGCTCGGCTCGGCGCCCTGCTGTGGCGCGGCGGGATCGGTCTTCGGCTCTCCCGCGCCCGTGACGAGTTCGGTCATGGTGTGACTCCTAGATGGGGGCGACCCTGCGGGTCAGGCAAGGCGGATACGCGGGTCGAGGGCGGCGTACAGCAGGTCGACGAGCAGGTTCAGCAGGACGAAGACCGCCACACTGATCGTCACGACCCCCACGATGATGGGGTTGTTGTTCTGCTGGATCGCCTGGATCAGCGCGAGACCGATGCCGTTCCAGTTGAAGATCGTCTCCGTGATGATCGCGCCACCGAGCAGGGTGCCGAAGGAGATGCCGAGGTAAGTGACCACGGGAATGACCGAGTTCCGCAGGATGTGGCGGAAAAGGACGGTCCGGCTCGGCAGGCCCTTGGCCACGGCCGTCTTGACGTAGTCGGCGCGCAGCACCTCCAGCATCGTGCTCCGGGCCAGCTGAGCGACGAGGGCGGCGTCGATGATCGCCAGCGTCACCGCCGGCAGCACCATCGACTTGAAGCTGCCGTCGGCGATCAGCGGGAACCAGCTCAACTCGATGACGAAGACCCGCTGCATGATCATGCCGAGCACGATGGAGGGCACGCCGATGGCCAGTGTGGTGATGAAGGTCGCCGACACGTCCCAGATCGAATATCTGCGCATCGCCGCCACCACACCGACGGCCACACCGATGATGATGTCGATCACGATCGCCGCGACGGCCAGCTTGGCCGTGTTGACCAGCTTCGGTCCAAGGATCTCCGAGACCGGCCTGCCCTGTGTGTAGTCCTCGCCGAGGTCACCGGTGACGAGCTTGCCGACATAGTTGCCGTACTGCACGACCAGGGGCTTGTCGAGCCCGTACTGCTTGTGCAGTTGCTCGACCACAGCCGGATCGCGTGCCTTGTCACTGCCGGCGATCTGCCCGACCGGGTCGCCGGGGAGCACGAACAGGCAGGCGAACAGGATCATCGTCGCGCCGAGCACGACCACGACCAACTGGCCCAGCCTGCGGACCACATACCTTCCCATGAAGTTGCCTCTCTGCGCCTCGCTGCCGCTTTCCGAGCAGCTTCCCAGCCCCGGATCGGGGGTACGGGGGGTGGGAGAAGGGAGGGCGGATCGCGCCCTCCCGACGGTCGTCGAGGGCCGTGGTGCCGAGTTCGACTCGGCACCACGGCCCCCGTTACCGGGCACCGCGCTGGGCGGCGCCCGCCTACTTCAGGCCGACCTCAGCGAGGTTCGGGTTCTCGTGGAAGTCCATCTCGAGGTTGGCGAACTTCTTGGTGTTGGCCAGACGCTGCTGCGTGCGGTTCCACAGCGGGATCAGGGGCAGGTCGCCCACGGCGATCTTCTCGGCCTGCTTGTAGAGCTCGTTGCGGCCGGCCTGGTCCTTGGTGGCGCGGGCCTTGGCGACCAGGTCGTCGAACGTCTTGTTGCTGTAGCGGGACCGGTTGTCGCCGATGACCTTGCCCGACTCGTCCTTGTTGATGGACGCGGTGGACAGCAGCGGGTACAGGTAGTTGTCCGGCGTCGGGTAGTCCGCGCCCCAGGCGAAGCGGTACAGGCCCGTGGCGCCCGGCTTCTGCTGGTCGTCGAGCAACTCGGCGAACGGCTTGCCGGTGGACTTCACCTTCACGCCGAGGACGTCCTCGAGCTGCTGCTTGACCGCCTGGATCCACTCCTCGTGGCCGGCGCCGCTGTTGTAGGCGAGCTCGAGGGTGCTGCCCGGCTTCAGACCCGCTTCCGAGGCGAGCTGCTTGGCCTTGGCCTTGTCCTGCTTGAGGCAGGAGGTGCACAGGTCCTTCTGGTACACGTCCTGGAAGACCGGCGGCAGGATCGTCGCGGACTTGGTCATCATGCCCTGGAAGACACCCTTGATGATGGCGTCCCGGTCGATGGCGTAGGAGACCGCCTCGCGCGCCTTCTTGTCCTTCAGCGGGCCGTTGTCGGTGATCGCCAGGAGGTAGTTCATGCCATTGGTGTCCTCCTGGATCCACTGACCCTGCGGCTCGAACTTGGCCTTGGCGGCCGGCAGCTGCGGGGTGGGCATACGGGCCCAGTCGTACTGGCCCGACTCGAAGCCCTGGTACTCCAACGTCACACCGTTGTTGGAGTTGAGGATGTCGATCTGGACCTTTTCCAGCTTGGCCTTCGTCAGACCGTAGTCGTCGTTGCGGACGAGGGTGATCGACTTGTTGTGCTCCCACCTGCCCTGCATCTTGAAGGGCCCGTTACCGATGGGGGCTTCGTTGAACGCCTTGTTCTTGCCGTCGCCCGCGACCTTGGGAACGGGACTGAAGACCGTGTGCGTCGTCTTGACGTAGAACTCGAAGTCCGGGGCGGAGAGCTTCACCTGGAGGGTGTCGGGGTCCGGGGCGCTGAGGCCCGACATCTCCTGGGACTTGCCGGACTGCACGTCCTCGAAGCCCTCGATGCCGGACAGGTGGTACGCCACGTCGGAGGCCGCCGTCTTCTGCGCCACACGGTTCCAGCCCCGGATGAAGGACTCGGCGTCCACGGCCTCGCCGTTGGAGAACTTCGTGCCCTTCTTGATCTTGAACGTCCAGGTCTTGCCGTCGGCGCTGACCTCACGGGAGGTCGCCAGGGCCGGAACGACCTCGCCGTCCTTGGTCGCGTCGTACAGCCCCGTGAAGAGGTTGTCAGCGACCAGGATGCCCTCGGACTCCTGAGCGTTGTACGGGTCGATGGCCACCGGCTCGGTGATGCCCATCCGGAAGGTGCCACCGGCCTTGGCCGAGCCCTTGCCCTCGCCGCCGCCGTTGCTGTCGCTGCCTCCGCAGGCAGTCGCGGCAAGAGCTATGACTATCGCCCCCGCGACCCACTTGGCGCTCTTGGCACCACGCATGGGTTCCTCCTCATGAGTCCTGTTGTTCACCGCAAAAGGAAGCACACGACATCCCACGGACAGTCAGAACGGGGAAAGTCGGGTGCACCCGCACGCTCGTGAGTCGGCGCCTCCTGCAGCGCATGACTCGTTGACCCGAGCTCTACGCGCCTAACTATCTGCCATGTGTCATGGCAGAACCACAGCCGCAAGGTCTCGTTTCGATCACACCTGCCTCCGACATCTTCCAAAATCCGGACAAACGGTTTGGTGAAAGATCCCTGCGAAACGGACTTGTTACACAACTATCGGGAGCATGTGTCCGAATAGCGGACAGGCGTGATGGAAAACCAGTTGCGCTCGGCGGAGGAATGCTCTACGCCGCCACGCGAGCAGGCCGACGAGAGCGCGGGCCGACCGTGGACGCGGCAACTGTAGTCAGTGGCCCCGCCGGAGTGCGCCGGGTCGAGGGGCCCTGACGGCAGTCATAGGGAAAACCCTCTATACGCCGACGGCCGGACCCTTGAAGGGTCCGGCCGTCGTGGGGTGCGTCATCGGCGCGGGCGAGAGTCCGTCACCGACGGTTCAGCAGTACTTGTCCTGAACCAGCCGGGCGATGCTCTTCTTGCTCACGGACTCGCCGCACCGAACCGTGCCGTGAATCTCCGCGCTGAAGGTCTTGGCATTGCCGTAGGCCTGCTCGATCCACTTGGTGCCGCCATCGCAGCGGAAGCCCTGCCACGTGCCGGTCGCCTTGATCGTGCCGCGGTAGAAGAAGTAGCGGCCCTTCTTCGTGAAGGTCTCCGAGAAGGAGTAGTCCTTCGTCGTGGTCTTCCCCGTCGAGTGCGTGTACGAGCCCTCGACATTGGCGTCGAGGCTGGTGAGGACCTTCTTCACACCGAAGCCCGCGGCGACGCCCCCGGTGACACTCCGCCCGGACGAGACCGTCGTCTGGTGGTTCAGCGTCTTGCCCACGGTGACGCTGCCGCCCGAGTAGCCCTTCTCGTAGCCCTTCACCTTGTGCGTCAGCACCCGGGTCCGGTCGGTCGTGACCCACTTGACGACTCGCGTACCCGGGTCGCAGATCAGCGGAGCCGCGCTCGCCGAGCCGATCGGCACGAGCACCGCGGCCGCGGCCATACTCGTGACAGCCGCCACACACATCAGCTTCTTGCTCAAGGTCCATTCCCCGTTTCATCGAGCGTGGCCACCGTTCCCCACGGCCACGCGTCACTCCGACCCGCCCTTGACGAGTCCAGATCAACCTACATCCCGACAGTCCGGGTGATCCAAGTGACTTGAGGGGAATTTGAGGTCAGCGGGCGACGGCCCCGCCCGCCTCCGGCCTTCCCGGGACAGGGGCGCGGGAACGTCGGAAGCCGCCTTCTCGCGGGATCCGTACCATGGAGTGAGGCCGTGGCATGTTCAGCCCGGCAGTGCCCGCGCACCACTGACGTCCGCGCAGGGCATTCCTCACCACTCCGGGAGTACGCCTCAATATGGCCACGCGCCACGACATCCGCAACGTCGCCATCGTCGCCCACGTCGACCACGGCAAGACCACCATCGTCGACGGCATGCTCAAGCAGGCCGGCGCCTTCGCCGCCCACCAGCTCGACCAGGTCGACGACCGCATGATGGACTCGAACGACCTGGAGCGTGAGAAGGGCATCACGATCCTCGCCAAGAACACGGCGGTGAAGTACCACCCCAAGGACGGTGGGGACCCGATCACGATCAACATCATCGACACCCCCGGCCACGCCGACTTCGGCGGCGAGGTCGAGCGCGGTCTGTCGATGGTCGACGGTGTGGTCCTGCTCGTCGACGCCTCCGAGGGGCCGCTGCCGCAGACCCGGTTCGTGCTGCGCAAGGCGCTGCAGGCCCGGCTGCCGATCATCCTGTGCATCAACAAGACGGACCGGCCGGACGCCCGTATCGACGAGGTCGTCAACGAGACCTACGACCTCTTCCTCGACCTGGACGCCGACGAGGAGCAGATCGAGTTCCCGATCGTCTACGCCTGCGGCCGCGACGGCATCGCGTCGCTGACGAAGCCGGAGGACGGCACGGTCCCGGGCGACTCCGACTCCCTGGAGCCGTTCTTCTCCACGATCCTGGAGCACATCCCGGCCCCGACCTACGACGAGGGCGCCCCGCTCCAGGCCCACGTCACCAATCTCGACGCCGACAACTTCCTCGGCCGTATCGCCCTGCTGCGCGTCCACCAGGGCGAGCTGAAGAAGGGGCAGACCGTCGCCTGGATGAAGCGCGACGGGTCCGTGCAGAGCGTGCGGATCAGCGAGCTGATGATGACCGAGGCGCTGACCCGCAAGCCCGCCGAGAAGGCCGGGCCCGGTGACATCTGCGCCGTCGCCGGCATCCCCGACATCATGATCGGCGAGACGCTCGCCGACCCGGAGAACCCGGTCCCGCTGCCGCTGATCACGGTCGACGAGCCCGCGATCTCTATGACGATCGGTACGAACACCTCCCCGCTGGTCGGCCGCGGCGCCACCGGCAAGGGCGCCGACAACAAGGCGGCCGTCAAGGACCGCAAGGTCACCGCCCGCCAGGTCAAGGACCGCCTGGACCGCGAGCTGATCGGCAACGTCTCGCTCCGCGTCCTGGACACCGACCGGCCGGACGCCTGGGAGGTACAGGGCCGCGGCGAGCTGGCCCTGGCCATCCTCGTCGAGACCATGCGCCGCGAGGGCTACGAGCTGACCGTCGGCAAGCCGCAGGTCGTCACCAAGGACGTCGACGGCAAGGTCTACGAGCCGGTCGAGCGCATGACGATCGACGTGCCCGAGGAGCACATGGGCGCGGTCACGCAGCTCATGGGCATCCGCAAGGGCCGGATGGACAACATGTCCAACCACGGCTCGGGCTGGGTCCGCATGGAGTTCGTCGTGCCGTCGCGCGGCCTCATCGGCTTCCGGACCGAGTTCCTGACGCAGACCCGCGGCACCGGTATCGCGCACTCCATCCACGAGGGCTTCGAGCCCTGGTTCGGCCCGCTCCAGACCCGTAACAACGGCTCGCTGGTCGCCGACCGCTCCGGTGCCGTCACCGCGTTCGCGATGACCAACCTCCAGGAGCGCGGCGTGCTGTTCGTGGAGCCGGGCACCGAGGTGTACGAGGGCATGATCGTCGGCGAGAACTCCCGCTCCGACGACATGGACGTCAACATCACCAAGGAGAAGAAGCTCACCAACATGCGGTCGTCCACGGCCGATGTGACCGAGTCGATCGTCCCGCCGCGCAAGCTGTCGCTGGAGCAGTCCCTGGAGTTCTGCCGCGACGACGAGTGCGTCGAGGTCACGCCGGAGGCCGTGCGCATCCGCAAGGTCGTCCTCGACCAGCGCGAGCGCGCCCGCGCCGCGAGCCGCGCCAAGCACAGCTGACACCCACCCCGGTCAGCGCGAAGCCGCCCGGACGGAGCTTTCCGTCCGGGCGACGTTTCATTGTCCGGGACGGTGACGCCTCCGCGGTGGGACGACGAGCCGTCCGGATGAAGAGCCCGGGAGGGCGGTGCTGGCGCCCTCCCGGAAGCCCCCCACCCCGGGGTGCCGGGGGAATCAGTCGTCGACGGACGGCGCGGCCGCCGGCTTCGCGCCCTTCTTCAGGAAGCCCATGTCCTCGTACACCGGTGTGCGGAAGCCGAACGCGCCGGCGTTCGCCAGGTTCTCGCGGGCGGCCACGAGCTGGGGCCGCTGGTAGAGGGGGAGGGAGCCGGCCGCCGCCCAGATGCGGGAGTCGGCCTTGCGGAGCAGGGAGCGGGCCTCGCCCTCGTCCAGCGTGGCGATGGCCTGGTCGAAGAGCTGGTCGACCTGGTCGGTGCCGACCCGGGTGTAGTTCTGCTCGACGTTCAGCGAGCCGTCGGCGGCCGGGACCGGCTTGGCGTAGACGGGCCGGGCGTCGGTGGCGGGGAAGGCGGTCGCGGGCCAGGAGTACAGGGCGAGGTCGTACTGGCCGGAGGCGATGTGGTCCTTGAAGTAGGACTGGTCGGAGACCCGGGAGATGTCCGTGCGGATGCCGACCCGCTCCAGCATGCGGGAGATGCGGTCGGCCACGGTGCGCAGCGGCTCCGTACCGGGTCCCGTGGGGAGTACGAAGCGGAGGGTGAGCGGCTTGCCGTCCTTGGCGAGCGGGGCGGTCGCGGCGCCCGCCGGGGCGGCGGTGCCCTTGGGGGCGTAGGCGCCGGGGGCCCCGCCCTGCTCCAGCTGCCCGTCCTTCTGGTGGTCGGCCTCGCGGTGCCGCTTGCCGTCGTCGCCGCCCTCACCGCCGGCGCCGTCGTCCTCGCCGACGATGTACGTGCCGTCGTCGCCCTTGGACTCGTCCTGCCCGGCGTCCTCGCCCTGGGCGCCGGCCGCCTTCTCCTCTTCCTTCTTCTTCTCCTCCTTGATCGGCCCGCCCGGCACCCACCCCGCGTCCGCGAGCAGGGCCCGTGCCTCCTCGGTGTCCTGGTCGCCGAGGGCGCCGCTGTTGTCGGCGTAGGCGGCCTGGCCCGACAGCGCGAGATGGCTGCCGACGGGCACGGCGGGCAGCCCGAGCGGTTTCAGAACGGCCTCGGCCAGGTCCTCGCGGTCCAGAGCGCGGGCCACGGCCCGCCGGACGCGCTCGTCGGCGAGCGGACCGCCGGCGCCGTTGAGGGCCAGCTGGGTGTAGGCGGGTTCCAGGGACTTGCGCACCTCGTAGCCGCGCAGGGCCTGCTGCTGACGTGCGTACCGGGCGGTGGCCCTGCGCAGCTCTTCACGGGCGGTGAGCTCCTCGTCGGCGGCCTCCTCGTCGGAGCCGTTGGCGACGGCCCAGGAGTGCAGTGCGTCTGCCGGGGACAGGTCCGCGCCGGGGCCCATGAGGGGGGTGCTGCTGCCGCGGGGCTGCGCGGCGACGGTGATGCGGCGGGCGGCGGCCGGGTCGATCTCGGCCAGGTCGATCCTTCCGGCGACCAGCGCGGCGGTCCGCTCGTCGCGGGGGACGGCACGCAGCACGATCTGGGAGAGCTTGGCCGGCTCGCCCCACCAGCGCGGGTTGCGGGTGAGGGTGACCGCGTCGTCGTCGCGGTCGACCTTCTTCACGGTGAAGGGACCGGCGGTGATCTTCAGGTTGCGGCGCGCCCCGTCGTTGAAGGAGTCCGGGGTGCCCATGACGTCCTTCGGGTACAGCGGCGAGAACAGCGACTTCCAGTCGGCGTAGGGCCGGCTGAAGGTGACCTTGACCTCCAGGTCGTTCTTGCCGCGTTCGATCTTCCCGATGCGGTCGTAGCCGGCGTTGCGGGCGGTCCAGTAGGCGGTGTCCTTGCCGGACAGGGCCCGCCACTGGGCGGCGAAGTCGGCGGCGCCGATCTCGCGGCCGTCGCTCCAGACGGCCTGCTGGTTGAGCTTGTAGAGGACGACCTGTTTGGGCTCGGTGTCGACGACCTCGGCGGACTCCAGGTAGTGCGGGTTACGCTCCGGGCGGCCGCTCGCGTTCATCCGGAACATCGACGGCAGGACGGCCTGCGCAATCCGGGTGGTGGTGGCGTCGGCGTCCGACTGGAACGTGTTCAGGGTCTCGGGCACGGAGTCCACGGCCCAGCGCAGCGTGCCGCCGTCGGCGACCCGGTCGCGGCCGGCGGGCGCGATGTCCTGCCCGGCGAGCGGCTTCCCGGCAGGGTCCTCGGAGCCGCAGCCGGCGAGCGCGGGCACCGCGAGCACACCCGCGGTCAGGAAGGCGACCGAGCGCATGACCGCGCGAGGTCTGGGTCCGACGCCGTCGTGGGACATCTCTGGGTACCTCCGGGAAGCCGCGGGCGTTACGATCACATTTGGCGGTATTTGGAGCTCATCTGATGTATGCGGCCACTGAAGAGGAAAGGGTTCGGCAACACAGGGCGACACGGCGGCCACGGGCGGCAAGCCCACCCGTGCGGCGCAACGCACCGGAAGATGCACCCACGCGCCTCGGCCAATCGGTGCACATCCCTTCACAGCACAAGGTGTGACGCGCAACACTCGCAGGCGCATGAACGTTGCCGCCTCGGTCCTCGACGGACCCGGAAGTGAGGGCAAGTCATGTCCGTGCACGACGACCTGACGTCAGTCCAGCGCTGCCTCGACGACCTGTTCCGGTCGGTGGGGCGCCTGGAGAAGCAGCTCGGCAGCGGGCTGGAGATGCGCCGCGTCCGCGCCGACGCCGATCACCTGCGGGAGAGCGTGGCTTTGCTGCGGGAGGCGGCCGCCTCCCCGGCCGCGCCGAAGCGGCCCGACCTCGTCACCATCTCCGACACCCCGTACGACCCCTCGCTGTGGGTCGACTCGGACGACGAGGGCCTGGGCGCCCGCGACCGGCGCGCTCCCTGACCCGAGTCGGGTGATCCGCAGGGGCGCGCCGGAGGCAATCGAGCCATCGAGAGGGAGCCGAACAAGTGGCCACAGGTACAGAACCCCCCGCCACAGAACCCCATCCCCGAAGCGGCGGCGTACGGGCCGGTGCGCGCGCCGCGATCGACGCCCCGCACCTGCGGACCGACCGCTGGTGGCTGGCCCCGGCCACCACGGTCGCCGGCCTGCTGGCGTTCATCGTCTACTCGACCTGGCGGGCCTTCGCGAACGCCGACTACTACGCGGCCCCGTACGTCTCGCCGTTCTACTCGCCCTGTCTGGCGGAGAACTGCGAGCCGATGAAGGCCGGGCCGAACTGGGAGATCTTCGGCAGCTGGTGGGGCATCTCCCCCGCGATCATCATCCTGATCTTCCCGCTCGGCTTCCGCCTGACCTGCTACTACTACCGCAAGGCCTACTACCGGGGCTTCTGGGCGTCCCCGCCGGCCTGCGCGGTGGCCGAACCGCACGGCAAGTACACCGGCGAGACCCGGTTCCCGCTGATCCTGCAGAACATCCACCGGTACTTCTTCTACGCGGCGATCCCGGTCGCGGGCATCCTCACGTACGACACCGTGCTCGCCTTCCGCGACGAGCACTACGAGTGGGGCCACATGGGCCTGGGCACCCTGGTCTTCCTGGTCAACATCGTGCTGATCTGGGCGTACACCCTGTCCTGCCACTCCTGCCGGCACATCGTCGGCGGCAAGCTCAAGCACTTCTCCCAGCACCCCGTGCGCTACCGGATGTGGCAGTGGGTCGGGAAGCTGAACGCCCGCCACATGCTGCTCGCCTGGTCGTCGTTGGTGAGCGTGGCGCTCGCCGACTTCTACGTCTATCTCGTCGCGTCCGGCGTCTTCGACGATCCGCGCTTCTTCTGAATCGAGTGGGGCCTACTGATGACCGTGGTCGACCGGCAGGAATGGGACGTCGTCGTGGTCGGCGCCGGCGGCGCCGGGCTGCGCGCCGCCATCGAGGCGAGGGAACGCGGCGCCCGTACGGCCGTGATCTGCAAATCCCTCTTCGGCAAGGCCCACACGGTGATGGCCGAGGGCGGCATCGCGGCGGCGATGGGCAACGTCAACGCGGGTGACAACTGGCAGGTCCACTTCCGCGACACCATGCGCGGCGGGAAGTTCCTCAACCAGTGGCGGATGGCCGAGCTGCACGCCCAGGAGGCACCGGACCGGGTGTGGGAGCTGGAGACCTGGGGCGCGCTGTTCGACCGGACGAAGGACGGCCGGATCTCGCAGCGCAACTTCGGCGGACACGAGTACCCGCGCCTCGCGCACGTCGGCGACCGCACGGGCCTGGAACTCATCCGCACGCTCCAGCAGAAGATCGTCGCGCTCCAGCAGGAGGACTACAAGGAGACCGGGGACTACGAGTCCCGGCTGAAGGTCTTCCAGGAGTGCACGGTCACCAGGGTCCTCAAGGAGGGGGAACGCGTCTCAGGCGTCTTCGGCTACGAGCGCGAGTCCGGCCGTTTCTTCGTCCTGGAAGCCCCGGCCGTCGTGATCGCGACCGGCGGCATCGGCAAGTCCTTCAAGGTCACGTCGAACTCCTGGGAGTACACGGGCGACGGCCACGCGCTGGCGCTGCTCGCCGGGGCGCCCCTGCTCAACATGGAGTTCGTGCAGTTCCACCCGACGGGCATGGTCTGGCCGCCGTCGGTGAAGGGCATCCTCGTCACCGAGTCGGTGCGCGGCGACGGGGGCGTGCTGCGCAACTCCGACGGCAAGCGATTCATGTTCGACTACATCCCCGATGTCTTCAAGGAGAAGTACGCCGAGACCGAGGAGGAGGCCGACCGCTGGTACGACGACCCGGACCACAACCGGCGTCCCCCTGAGCTGCTCCCCCGGGACGAGGTCGCCCGGGCGATCAACACCGAGGTGAAGGAGGGGCGCGGATCGCCGCACGGCGGGGTCTTCCTCGACGTCTCGACGCGCATGCCCGCCGAGGTCATCAAGCGGCGGCTGCCCTCCATGTACCACCAGTTCAAGGAGCTGGCCGACGTCGACATCACGGCCGAGCCCATGGAGGTCGGGCCCACCTGCCACTACGTGATGGGCGGGGTCGCCGTCGACTCCGACTCGGCGGCGGCGCGCGGCGTGCCGGGGCTGTACGCGGCCGGTGAGGTGGCCGGCGGCATGCACGGCTCCAACCGCCTCGGCGGGAACTCGCTGTCGGACCTGCTGGTGTTCGGGCGGCGGGCGGGCTGGCACGCGGCCGAGTACGCGGCGGGGCAGGCGTCCGGCGCGCGGCCCCGGGTGGACGACGTGCAGGTCGACAGCGCGGCGGCGGAAGCCCTGCGGCCGTTCTCCGCGGAGGGCCAGGAGCCCGCCGGAGGCCCGCCGGAGAACCCGTACACCCTCCACCAGGAACTCCAGCAGACGATGAACGACCTGGTCGGCATCATCCGCCGCGAGACGGAGATGAAGCAGGCCCTGGAGAAGCTGGCGGAGCTGCGGGTACGGGCCCGGAGGGCCGGCGTCGAGGGGCACCGGCAGTTCAACCCCGGCTGGCACCTCGCCCTGGACCTGCGGAACATGCTGCTGGTCAGCGAGTGCGTGGCGCGGGCCGCGCTGGAGCGCACCGAGTCGCGCGGCGGGCACACCCGTGAGGACTTCCCGTCGATGGACCGCAAGTGGCGCCGGATCACCCTGCTGTGCCGGCTCACCGACCCGACGGGCGGACTGGCGGCGACCGACCCGGTGCGCGGCCAGATCGCCCTGGACCGCGAGACCACCGAACCCATCCGCCCCGACCTGCTCAACCTGTTCGACAAGGAAGAGCTGGTCAAGTACCTCGCCGAAGAGGAGCTGTACGAGTGAGCAGCTACGAGGCCCGTTTCAAGGTGTGGCGGGGGGACGTGTCGGGCGGCGGCCTGGAGGACTTCAAGGTCGAGGTCAACGACGGCGAGGTGGTGCTCGACATCATCCACCGTCTCCAGGCCACCCAGGCCCCGGATCTGGCCGTGCGCTGGAACTGCAAGGCGGGCAAGTGCGGTTCGTGCTCGGCGGAGATCAACGGCCGGCCGAGGCTGATGTGCATGACCCGCATGTCGGTGTTCGACCGGGAGGAGACCATCACGGTCACGCCCCTGCGCGCCTTCCCGGTGATCCGCGACCTGGTGACGGACGTCGGCTTCAACTACCAGAAAGCCCGGGAGGTCCCGGCCTTCGTGCCGCCGCCCGGTCTCGGCCCCGGCGAGTACCGGATGTTCCAGGAGGACGTGGACCGGCCGCAGGAGTTCCGCAAGTGCATCGAGTGCTTCCTGTGCCAGGACACCTGCCATGTGGTCCGCGACCACGAGGAGAACAAGCAGGCGTTCGCCGGTCCGCGCTTCCTGATGCGGGTGGCGGAGCTGGACATGCACCCGCTGGACGCGGCGGCGGAAGCGGGGCTGGACCGCAAGACCACCGCCCAGGACGAGCACGGTCTCGGCTACTGCAACATCACCAAGTGCTGCACCGAGGTCTGCCCCGAGGGCATCAAGATCACCGACAACGCGCTGATCCCCCTGAAGGAACGGGCGATCGACCGGAAGTACGACCCGCTCGTCTGGCTCGGCAACAAGATCCGGCGGCGGTCCGCGTCCTCCTGAGGGGGCTCAGGCCCGGGCCCGCAGGGCCTCGCGGGCCGTGTGCGGGTCGCGGGCCAGGGCCTCCTGCAGGCTGCCCCCTCGCAGGTCCTCGACGACCGCCGCGTCCGCCGGGAGGTGCGTGTGCGTGGCGTCGGCGTGGAGCAGGCGGGGCGTGCGGACGCCTGCGGCGGCCAGGCGGTCGTGCGCCGCCGTGAACAGGTCGAGGCCCGTGCCGTGGAACGGGTCGTGGGGGTCGGCGGGGCCGGCGTCCCAGAACTCCTCGTCAGGGAGCGGCCCGGGCCGAGGGCGGCGCGGGCGGGGGGGGCCTCTATGTCTTTCGTCAAGCGAGGCGTGGGGTTCTGGGTTCGTAGAAGGTGCCGTCGCGGAGCATCGCGAACAGCACGCTGATGCGGTGGCGGGCCAGGCGGAGAAGAGCCTGCGTGTGGGTCTTTCCGCGGGCCCGGCAGCGGTCGTAGTAGGTGCGGGAGGCGGGTTCGTGCAGGGCTGCGAACGCGGAGAGGAACATCGCGCGTTTGAGTTGCCGGTTGCCCCCTCTGGGTGCGTGTTCGCCGTGGATCGAGGTCCCCGACGATTTCGTCGTGGGGGCGAGGCCGGCGTAGGAGGCGAGGTGAGCGGCGGTGGGGAAGCTGGTGCCGTCGCCGACGGTGACCAGCAGTACTGCGGCGGTCCTGACCGCGACCCCCGGAATCGAGGTCAGGACCTTCGAAAGAGGGTGCTCCTCCAGCAGGGCCTCGATCTGGGCCTCCAGAGCCCGGCGCTGTTCGTGAACGGCGGCGAGCGAGCGGGCCAGGGACGGGATCACGATGTCGAGGGTGCCGGTGCCCGGGACCACGACGGTCTGCTCGTCGAGCGCGTCGAAGACCTCGTCGATCAGCCGCTGGGCCATGCGTGGGGCCTTGGGCCGTATCACTTCAACGAGCCTGCGACGACCGGCCTTTCGCAGCGCGGCCGGGGAGCCGTAGCGTTCCAGCAGCCAGGTCACGGCTTGGTGGTCCAGGCGCGGCCCGAGCACGCGCTCCAGGCTGGGGTGGAATTGGGTGAGCAGGCCGCGTATCCGGTTGGAGGTGCGGGTGGCCTCGGCCGCGAGGTCCTGGTCGAAGCCGACCAGCACGGTCAGCTCGGCGGTGATCTCGTCGGTGAGTTCCAGCGTGCGCAGGGTGTGGGGCATCGTGCGGGCGGCGTCCGCGATCACGGCTGCGTCCTTAGCGTCGGTCTTCGCCTCGCCCGGGTAGAGGTCGGCGATCCGCCGCATCGCGAGTCCGGGCAGGTAGGCGACCTTGCAGCCGGCGTCCCGGGCGACCGTCAGGGGCAGGGCTCCGATGGAGGCGGGTTGGTCGACGATGACCAGCACGGTGCCGA
>NZ_BAAGRZ010000004.1:0-403623 GCF_054782695.1 Streptomyces deserti | reverse complement strand
CAGTGCGGTCAAGAGGGTGTCTAACTCGGTCGTCACAACCCGATGTTGGACACCCTCCCCACGGCTGAGAACCCCGCATTCGGAACTACTCGTCTAGAGCGCTCAGATCAGCGCGAGCTGGCCCTCCGGGCCCTCCTCGGGTCCGTCCAGCACCGAGGCCGGTCTGCGGGCCGCGTCCGGCACCGGCAGCACGCCCGCCTTGTGCAGCTCGGCCGCCGTGATCGGATCGGGTGCTGTCAACTCCTCCTGCTGCGGGCGCAGTTCGGCGAGCAGGGCGAGGACCGTGATCAGCTCCAGGAGTTCGGACGTCCAGGTCTGCGGCCAGGTGGCCGGGCGGATCGCGGCCAGCGTGTCCGGTTCGGCCCGGGTCGTGCGGGCCGCGAACCACTGCTCCAGCACCCGTACTCCCGCCACCTCGAAGTCCCAGGCCTCCGGCGGCACCGGGGAGATGCGGCCCTCGTCCAGGAACAGCGCCTCCTCGCCCCGGTCGTAGTGCAGCGCCACAGGGCGGGACGGCAGCGGGGCGCGCACGTACGGGCGGCGGCCGCCCGGCAGCTTGGGGCGTTCGCCGTCGCGGCGCATCAGCCACAGCATCCGGCGGCCCACTTCCACACCCCGCGCCCATGCGTCGGCGTCCCCGGTGAGCGGGACGGTGAGGCCGGGGCGGGCCATGGCCGTGATCCAGGCCAGCACGTCCACGGGAGTGGGGGAGACGCCCAGGCGCGCGGCCAGATGGTCCGACAGGCCGGGCGCCAGGTTGGGTTCCGCGCCGCCGGGGCGGCGGTACAGCGGGCGGATGCGGCCGGGGCGGAGCACGGGCAGCAGGGACGTCGCCAGCAGGACGGGGCCGGGAGCGTCGCTCTCCACGGCGAAGATCTGGTGCCCGTCCGTCACCCGCCACAGCTCCGGGCGGGCCGCGTCGATCAGCCGGTGGTCGGGGATCAGCCACTGTTCGTCGAACGGGGCGTGCAGCACGCGCACCGGCTCCGGGCAGGGGCCCGAGGCGCGGACCAGCTTCTCCGTGCCGCTGGACCGGCCCGGCAGCTGACCGACCGCCGTGTGCAGCGTCCGCGAGCGCGTCGGCTCGAACAGCGTCTCGCGGTCGGGGCCCTCGGCCTTCATCAGCGCGTCCCAACGGGCCTTCAGGGACGCCGCGTCGGGGCCCGCCGGCCAGCCCCGGCCGAGCCGCGGCGGTGCGACGGACCACGGCATGAGGTCCGCCAGCAGCGGAGCGTCGTCGTGCGTCACGCTGGGCATCGTAGAGCCTGGGGGTGACAGCCGGGTCAGGTGGCGTCCAGGGTCACCGTGAAGGAGAAGCGGTCGCCGCGGTAGTGGATGACGGCCACGTCCAAAGGGCGTCCCTCGGCGTCGTAGGTGATGCCGGTGTAGTGCAGGATCGGGCTGAGCAGCGGCACGTCGAGCAGCCGGGCCGTCTCCGGGTCGGCCAGCCGCGCCTCCACCGTGTCCGTGATGCGGCTGATGTCCGCCCCGACGGCGTCCCGCAGCACCTTGGTCATCGGCCAGCGCACCAGGTCGTCCAGGTCGATGCGGGCGGCCAGTTCGGGACGGACGTAGTTGCGGGCGTGGTTGGTCGGCTCGCCGGTCTTCTCGTCGCTGCGCAGGCGGTGGTACGTCGCCACCTCGGGCAGGTCCGGGAAGTACTCGGCGAGTTCGGCCGGCACGGGCGCGGGGCCGTGGTCCAGCAGCTCGGTCGTCATGCCGGACTGCTGGGCCACGATCGCGTCCACCGAGCCCAGCAGGCGCACCGGGGCGCCCCTGCGCGCGTCGGGCTCGATGAACGTGCCGCGCCGGCGGTGGCGGGAGATCAGCCCCTCGTCCTCCAGCTCCTTCAGCGCCTGCCGCATCGTCAGCACGCTCACGCCGTAGTGCCCCGCCAGCTGCTCCTCGGTGGGCAGACGCAGCGGGTCCTGGGGCGAGCGGCCGAGGATCGAGGCGCGCAGCGACTGCGACACCTGGTACCAGAGCGGCAGCTTGCGGTTCAGGACGATCGAGTCCGGAGCGAAGGAGGTCACGGCTGCCATCCGTACCGTCAGGGAACGATCAGTGCAAGGGGCGGAAGTGACGCTCCAGGCCCTGCCACACGTCGTCGTAGCGCTGCTGCAGGTGCTCGGCCCGCGCCGCCTGCGGGGTGAGGGTCACCGGCCAGCGGGTCTCGAACATGAACGCCAGCCCGTCGTCGATCTTCTGCGGCTTCAGCTCGGCGGCGCTGGCCTTGTCGAACGTCTCCCGGTCCGGCCCGTGCGCCGACATCATGTTGTGCAGCGAGCCGCCGCCCGGCACGAAGCCCCCGGGTCCGGATGTCTTCGCGTCGTACGCGCCCTCGATCAGGCCCATGTACTCGCTCATCACGTTCCGGTGGAAGTACGGCGGCCGGAAGGTGTCCTCGCCCACCAGCCAGCGCGGCGCGAACACGACGAAGTCGACGCCCGCCAGGCCCGGGGTGTCGGATGGGGACGTCAGCACGGTGAAGATCGACGGGTCGGGGTGGTCGTACGAGATGGTGCCGAGCACATTGAAACGGCGCAGGTCGTAGACGTACGGCACATGGTTTCCGTGCCAGGCGACGACATCGAGCGGGGAGTGGTCGTAGGTCGCCGTCCAGAGGTTGCCGCAGAACTTGTTCACCACCTCCACCGGGCCCTCGACGTCCTCGTACGCGGCCACCGGTGCCCGGAAGTCCCGGGCGTTGGCGAGGCCGTTGGCGCCGATCGGGCCGAGGTCGGGGAGGCGGAAGGGGGCGCCGTAGTTCTCGCACACATAACCTCGGGCGGACTCGTCCAGCAGCTCCACACGGAAGCGCACCCCACGAGGGATCAGCGCCACATGGCTCGGCTCCACATGCAGCAGGCCGAACTCCGTGCGCAGCAGCAGTCCGCCGCGCTCCGGGACGATCAGCAGCTCGCCGTCGGCGTCGCTGAAGACGCGGTCCATGGAGGCGTTGGCGTGGTAGAGGTGCACGGCCATGCCGGAGCGCTGGGTCGCGTCGCCGTTGCCGCCGAGCGTCCACAGGCCGGCCAGGAAGTCCGTTCCCGGGGCGGGCTCGGGCAGCGGGTTCCAGCGCAGACGGTTGGGATCGGGGACGGCCTCCGTGAAGGGGGCGGTGCGGAGCGTGCCGTTGTCGGCGCGGGTGAACGCCGGGTGCGCGGCCGACGGGCGGATGCGGTACAGCCACGAGCGGCGGTTGTGCGCCCGCGGCTCGGTGAACGCCGTGCCGCTCAGCTGCTCCGCGTACAGCCCGAGCGGAGCGCGCTGCGGTGAGTTGCGGCCCTCGGGCAGTGCGCCCGGGACGGCCTCGGAGCTGTGCTCGTTGCCGAAGCCGGAGAGATAGGTCAGCCCTTCGGCGGTCTTCCGCGCGTCCCCGCTCATGATCGTGCTCCCTTGCGTCCGATTCCTATGTAACACCGTAGGATTGCGTTTTCGGCGGCGCAAGAGGTTGCGCGGGCGTGCGACACGCGAACGATCTCCTCCTGACGTCCTGTGCCGTCCTGCGGGCCTCCTCTCGACGGAGGACGGGAACCCGACTTGAGGCGGATCCGCGAGGTCGGACCCGTGTTCTACGCTCCCGGTCATGTCGTGGACGCGGAGCCTTCTCGCCGCGCTCGCGGTCTGTGTCCTGCTGCTGGGCGGAGCCGTGGGCTGCGGGTCCAGTGATGCGCCGGAGCGGGGAAACGGGGTGTCACCCTCGCCGGTGGGCACGCTCCTGGAGGACACCGACAAGGAGGGGCGGCCCTATCGCGAGGTGAGTGAGAAGGGCGCCCCCGACGTGGGCATCGAGGTGCAGCCCGGCGCCGGCGGCGGCTGGGACGTACGCCTGACCGTGCGGAACTTCCGCTTCTCGTCGGCCGGTGCGGCCGACCGGGCGGTGGCCGGGCGCGGACTCGCGCACTTGTACCTGGACGGCCGTCTCGTCGCCAGGCTCCGCACTCCCGAGTACCGCCTGTCCGCCGACCACGTCACGCGCGGCACGCACCACGTCACCGCCCGCCTGTACGCCGACGACGGCACGGCGTGGGCCGTGGACGGCGAGCCCGTGGAGAGCACGGCCGACATCACCGTGTCCGAGCCGGGTCCGAGCGCTGTGACCGGCACGCGGGCGGGCGGAGAGGATGGCTGAAACGGACACCCGTCGATGTGAACGGAGATCCGTCGATGCGGCCGGGGAGCCCACGATGCAGCCGAGGATCCGTCGGTGCAGCCGGAGATCCCTCGATGTGAACGGACATCTCCTGATCGAAATGAGCATCCACCGAGAGAGGCGGACATCCGCGCATGAGTGGAGCGGGCCGTCGACTCCGTAAGGGGGGTCGAGGTTCACCGGACCGCGCCGGAAAGGCATCATGAAGCCCGTGCCCCACGCGACATCGCTCCGCCGTGCGCCCGTGCAGCGGCGCAGCGCCGAACGGCTGGCCAGGATCCTGGACGCCTGCGCCGACCTCCTCGACGAGGTCGGCTACGACGCCCTGAGCACGCGTGCCGTCGCCCAGCGCGCCGGTGTGCCCATCGGCTCCGTCTACCGCTTCTTCGGCAACAAGCGGCAGATGGCCGACGCGCTGGCCCAGCGCAACCTCGAGCGGTACTCCGAGCGGGTCACCGAGCGCCTGCGCGAGACCGGTGACGCGGGCTGGCGCGCGGCCCTGGACGCCGTACTCGACGAATACCTGGACATGAAGCGCACGGCGCCCGGCTTCTCGCTCGTCGACTTCGGCAACCAGATCCCGGTCGGCGCGCGCGCCGAACCGAACCACCGCGTCGCCGACCGCCTCACCGACCTGCTCTCCGGCTATCTCGGCCGCGAGCCCGACGAGGACCTGCGGCGCACCTTCCTCATCGCCGTGGAGACCGCCGACAGCCTGGTCCACCTGGCCTTCCGGGTGGTGCCGGAGGGAGACGTGAAGATCATCGGGGAGATGCGGGAGCTGCTGCGAGCGTATCTGGCGCGGGTGCTGGACTGAGACGGCCCTCCCCGGCGGGTCCGGGGGCTCCCCTCCATGCATACCGGTCGGTATGCTCGGCTGCGATCCGCTGTCCCCGCGTCACCGCTGCCGCGCCCCTCCGGGAGGACCCGTGTCCCGCACCGCCCTGCGAATCTGCCCCCTGTGCGAGGCCACCTGCGGCCTGACGCTCACCATCGACGGAACCCGCGTCACCGGCGCCCGGGGCGACCGCGACGACGTGTTCAGCAAGGGCTTCATCTGCCCCAAGGGCGCCTCCTTCGGGGCGGTCGACTCCGACCCCGACCGGTTGCGCACCCCGCTGGTGCGCAGGGACGGCGAGCTGCGCGAGGCCACCTGGGAGGAGGCCTTCGACGCGGTCGCCGCCGGCATCCGGCCGGTCGTCGAGCGGTACGGCCCGAACTCCGTCGGCGTCGTCCTCGGCAACCCCAACGTGCACACCATGGCCGGTGGGCTCTACCCCCCGCTCCTCATCGGCGCGCTCGGCACGCGCAGCATCTTCAGCGCGTCCACGGTGGACCAGATGCCCAAGCACGTCTCCAGCGGTCTGCTGTACGGCGACGCGAACGCGATCCCCGTTCCCGACCTGGACCGCACCGACCACCTGCTCCTCATCGGCGCCAACCCGCTGGAATCCAACGGGAGTCTGTGCACCGCCCCCGACTTCCCCGGCCGGCTCAAGGCGCTCAAGGCCCGCGGCGGCACCCTCACCGTCATCGACCCGCGCCGTACCCGCACCGCCAAGCTCGCCGACCGGCACATCGCCATCCGGCCCGGCACGGACGCGCTGCTGCTCGCGGCGATGGCGTACGTGCTGTTCGACGAGGACCTCGCCGACCTGCGTGACCTGGCCCCGCACGTGCAGGGCGTCGAGGAACTCCGGGCGGCCGTAAGGGAGTTCACGCCGAAGGCCGTCGCCGGGGCCTGCGACGTCGACGCCTCCGTGGCCCGTACCCTCGCCCGGGAGCTCGCCGCCGCCCCCACCGCCGCCGTCTACGGCCGCATCGGCAGCTGCACCGTTCCGCACGGCACGCTCGCCAGCTGGCTCGTCGACGTCCTCACCCTCCTCACCGGCAACCTCGACCGCCCCGGCGGCGCCCTCTTTCCGCAGGCCGCCACCGACAGGACCCCGCGCCCCGCCGGACCCGGCCGCGGCTTCGCGCTCGGACGCTGGCACTCCCGGGTGAGCCGGCACCCGGAAGCGAAGGGCGAGTTGCCGCTGTCCGCCCTCGCCGAGGAGATCGACACCGCCACCGACGAGGGCGAGCCGGTCCGCGCCGTCATCGCCGTCGCCGCCAACCCGGTGCTGTCCGCGCCCGACGGCGACCGGCTCGACAACGCGCTCGCCTCGCTGGACTTCATGGTCAGCGTCGACCCGTACCTGAACGAGACCTCGCGCCACGCCCACGTCGTCCTGCCGCCGCCCCCGCCCTCGCAGAGCCCGCACCACGACTTCGCCTTCAACACCCTCGCCGTCCGCAACCAGGTCCGCTACACCCGCGCGGCCGTTCCCCTGGAGCCCGGCCGCATGGCCGAGACGGAGATCCTGGCCCGGCTGGTCCTCGCCGCCAGTGGCATGCACGGCGCCGACCCGGCCGCCGTGGACCAGATGGTGATCGACCAGACCCTCGGCAAGGCGGTCGAGGAGCCGCACTCCCCGGTGCACGGCCGGGACGTGAAGGAACTCGCCGCGCAGCTCACCGGTGAGACCGGCCCCGAGCGGCGCCTCGACATGATGCTGCGCCTCGGCCCCTACGGCAACGGCTTCGGCGTACGACCGGACGGGCTGAGCCTTCAGAAGCTGCTCGCGCACCCGCACGGCATCGACCTCGGGCCGCTCCGGCCGCGGCTGCCCCAGCCGCTGAAGACCAGGAGCGGCAAGGTGGAACTGCTGCCGCAGCCGATCGCGGACGACCTGCCGCGGCTGAAGAAGGCCCTGGAGGAGCGCCCCGACGGGCTCGTCCTCGTCGGCCGCCGCCATCTGCGCTCCAACAACAGCTGGATGCACAACGTGCCCGCCTTGACCGGCGGTTCCAACCGCTGCACCCTGCACATCCACCCCGAGGACGCCGAACGGCTGGGCGTGCGGGACGGGGCACCGGTGCGCGTGAAGGGCGCCGGGGGAGAGGTGACCGCCCCCGCCGAGGTCACGGACGGCGTACGGCCGGGCGTGGTGAGCCTGCCGCACGGCTGGGGCCACAACCGGCCCGGCACCCGGCTGAGCCACGCCGCCACCGACCCCGGCGTCAACGTCAACCAGCTCCTCGACGGCAGCCTGCTCGACCCCCTGTCGGGCAACGCGGTCCTCAACGGAGTGCCCGTCGAGGTCGCCGCCGAGACCGGCCCCGAGGCCGCCGCCGAGAACGGTCCTGAGACCGCCTCCGTGACCGAAAAGCTCACCGCTCTGACCTGAGCAAAGCTGTGACCAGGAGTTTTGCGCTTATTGCTCGCATGTCAACGTCTTGTTAACGCCGCTTGACGCGACCTAACGTCTCGGACACCGCCGGCCCTGGTGGGATGTTCAAGGGCGAACGTTAGGTATCCACTCATGCTGACCATCCTCGGCTTCGCCATGATCGCGACCTTCCTGGTCCTGATCATGCTGAAGAAGATGTCGCCGATCGCGGCGCTCGTGCTGATTCCCGCGCTGTTCTGCGTGTTCGTCGGCAAGGGCGCTCACCTCGGCGACTACGTCATCGACGGCGTGACCAGCCTCGCCCCCACCGCGGCGATGCTCATGTTCGCGATCGTCTACTTCGGCGTGATGATCGACGTCGGTCTCTTCGACCCGATCGTCCGCGGGATCCTCAAGTTCTGCAAAGCCGACCCGATGCGGATCGTCGTCGGCACCGCCGTACTCGCCGCGATCGTGTCGCTGGACGGCGACGGGTCCACCACCTTCATGATCACCGTCTCGGCGATGTACCCGCTGTACAAGCGCCTGAAGATGAGCCTGGTCGTGATGACCGGTGTCGCCGCGATGGCCAACGGCGTGATGAACACCCTGCCCTGGGGCGGCCCCACCGCCCGCGCCGCGACCGCGCTGAAGCTGGACGCCAGCGAGATCTTCGTCCCGATGATCCCGGCCCTCGGCGTGGGCCTGCTCTTCGTCTTCGGCCTGTCGTACGTGCTCGGCCTGCGTGAGCGCCGGCGGCTGGGCGTGCTGACGCTGGACGACGTGCTGGTCGAGGAGAACGCCGAGCGGAACGTCGGGGAGGTCGTCGAGGAAATCGTCGAGGAAAAGGAGACCGAGACGGTCCTCGTGGGCGTCGGCGGCTCCGGCGGCGGCAAGGTCTCCATGCGCAAGGGCACCACGGGTGGCGCGAGCGGCGCGGGTGCCACGGCCGGTGCGGGCTCCGGCAGCGACGCCGACGAGGCCGACGACGAGCCCGGGAAGGGCATGCAGGTCCTGGATCCGAACCGGCCCACCCTGCGCCCCAAGCTGTACTGGTTCAACGCGCTGCTCACCGTCACCCTGCTCACCGCCATGATCATGGAGTGGCTGCCGATCCCGGTGCTGTTCCTGCTCGGCGCCGCGCTGGCGCTCACCGTGAACTTCCCGCACATGCCCGACCAGAAGGCCCGTCTCGGCGCCCACGCCGAGAACGTCCTCAACGTCTCCGGCATGGTCTTCGCCGCCGCCGTCTTCACCGGCGTCCTGCAGGGCACCGGCATGGTCGACCACATGGCCAAGTGGGTCGTCGGGAACATCCCCGACGGCATGGGCCCGCACATGGCGGTCGTGACCGGCCTGCTGAGCATCCCGTTCACGTACTTCATGTCGAACGACGGCTTCTACTTCGGCATCCTCCCGGTCCTCGCCGAGGCGGGCCAGGCGCACGGCGTCTCGTCCGTGGAGATCGCCCGTGCCTCGCTCATCGGCCAGCCGCTGCACATGTCGAGCCCGCTCGTCCCGGCCGTGTACGTCCTGGTCGGCATGGCCAAGGTCGAGTTCGGCGACCACACCAGGTTCGTGGTGAAGTGGGCTGCGCTCACCTCGCTGGTGGTACTCGGCGCGGGAATCCTCTTCGGCATCGTCTGATCACTCGTCGGAGGTCTGGCTCATGGGGCCCGGTGGGAACCGCGGCTGGCTGCTCCGCCTCGTCATCGCCTTCAGCTTCGCGCAGGGGGCGGTGTCGATGGCCCGGCCCGCCGTCTCCTACCGGGCCCTCGCGCTGGGCGCGGACGAGCGGGCGGTAGGTGTGATCGCGGGCGTGTACGCCCTCCTGCCGTTGTTCGCCGCCGTGCCCCTCGGCCGCCGCACCGACCAGGGCCGCTGCGCGCCGCTGCTGCCCGTCGGTGTGGTGCTGATATCCGGCGGCTGTGCGATGAGCGGCATCGCGAACACGCTCTGGGCGATGGCGGTCTGGAGCGGCGTGATGGGCCTCGGCCACCTCTGCTTCGTCATCGGCGCCCAGTCGCTCGTCGCCCGCCAGTCGGCGCCGCACGAACAGGACCGCAACTTCGGCCACTTCACCATCGGCGCCTCCCTCGGCCAGCTGATCGGCCCCATCGCGGCGGGCGCGCTGATCGGCGGACAGGACATGGCGGGCACCAGCGCGCTCGCCCTGGTGGTCGCGGGCGCGGGCGGAGCCGTGGCACTCACCTCCCTGTGGCGCGTAGAGCACCGCCGTACGACCCCCGCGCCCCGTACGGCGGCGGGCGACCGTGTCCCCGTCCACCGCATCCTGCGCGCCCGGGGCGTGCCCGCGGGCATCCTCATCAGCCTCTCCGTGCTGTCCGCTACCGACATCCTCACCGCGTACCTGCCGGTGGTCGGCGAGCACCGGGGCATCGCGCCGTCCGTCATCGGCCTGCTGCTCAGCCTGCGGGCGGCGGCCACCATCGCCTGCCGCCTGGTCCTCACGCCCCTGCTGCGGCTGCTCGGCCGCACCCAGCTGCTCACCGTGACCTGCCTGCTGGCGGCGCTGCTGTGCGCGGGCATCGCGTTGCCGGTACCGGTGTGGGTGCTGGCCCTGATCCTCGCCGTCCTCGGCTTCTGCCTCGGTGTCGGTCAGCCGCTGTCCATGACGACGGTCGTCCAGGCCGCCCCCGACGGCGCCCGCTCCACGGCCCTCGCCCTGCGTCTGACCGGCAACCGCCTCGGCCAGGTCGCCGCCCCCGCCGCGGCGGGTCTGGTCGCCGGGATCGCGGGCGTCGCGGCGCCGTTCGTGATGCTGGGCGCACTGCTGCTGTTGTCGTCCGGGGTGGCCCTGCGCTCGCCGGCGAGGCAGGTGGAACAGGCGGAGGACGACCGGGCCCGTTCGGGCGGCACGGGCGCGCTGAAACGCACCACGAGCTGAAGCGGGGCGTCCGCTTTCTCACGTACTGGACCGGACCAACCGATCCGGCTCCATGTCTTCCCCCGGCCGCACACATTCCGTTAACTTCCGTGACCCACAGCCCCGTACGACCCGCACGGGACATCGGACCGCGGAGCACCAGCGCCCTAGTGAGCCCCCGGGGGCACCCTCATGACACGCGCCATCTCTCTGCACGACGTGAGCAAGGCCTACGCGCGAGGCGTCCGCGTGGTGGACCGGCTGTCGCTGGACATCGCGCCGGGCGAGTTCCTCGTGCTGCTCGGCCCTTCCGGCTGCGGCAAGTCCACCGTGCTGCGGATGATCGCCGGCCTGGAGGAGATCGACGAGGGCGAGCTGCTGCTCGACGGCGAGTACGCCAACGACCTGCCGCCGTCCGCCCGGGACATGGCGATGGTGTTCCAGAACTTCGCCCTGTACCCGAGCATGACCAGCCGCGACAACATCGGCTTCCCGCTGCGCATCGAGGCCCCGGGCACCGACCCGCGCCCGCGCGTGGACGCCACCGCCCGCATGCTGGGCATCGAGGACCTCCTCGACCGCTACCCCGCCCAGCTCTCCGGCGGCGAACGCCAGCGCGTCGCCATGGGCCGGGCCATCGCCCGCCACCCCTCCGCCTTCCTGATGGACGAGCCGCTGTCCAACCTCGACGCCAAGCTCCGCAATCACCTCAGAGCCGAAATCGCCAGTCTCACCAGGGAGTTGGAGGTGACCACGGTCTACGTCACCCACGACCAGGCCGAGGCCATGTCGCTCGGCGACCGGGTCGCCGTCCTGCGCGGCGGCGTGCTCCAGCAGGTCGGCACCCCGCGCTCGGTGTACGCGCTGCCCGGCAACGTCTTCGTGGCCGCCTTCATCGGCACCCCGCGCATCAACCTGCTGCGCGGCCTGGTCCGTGCCCCGCTCGACGGCGCGATGACCATCAGCCTGGGCAAACAGTTCCTGCGCCTGCCCGAACCGCTCTCCCTGGACCACCAGTTGCTCCGTGTCCAGCAGGGCCGCGAGGTCATCGTCGGCCTCCGCTCGGAGGCCGTCCGCATCGCCAAGCACTCCGCCGCCCGCCCCGGCGAGGTGCCGATCACCGGCCTGGTCGAGCACGTGGAATTCCAGGGCCACGAGGTCCTCGTCCACTTCAACACCGGCTCCAGCCCCGCGGTCGTCCCGGAGTTGGAGGCCCCGCGCCCCCGCCCCGGCCGTCCGGCCCGGCGCCGCCGCCGCGAGGGATCGGTCCTGGGACGCCTGCGGGAGCGGGCGGGCGCCCTGCGCGCCGGTCCGGTCGTGGTCCTGGACCGTCCCACGGACGGGGAACCCGGGCCCGCACCCACCGAGCCCCGCCTGCCCGGCGACCTCATCGTCCGCACCACCCCCGACATCGACCTGCGGCACGGCATGCAGGTGCCGCTCCTGGTCGACCTCGCCCATCTCTTCGTCTTCGACCAGCACGGCGAACGCATCTGCCCGAACCCGGCACGGCTCCCGGACCTGGAGGAGTGACCCCGGCCCCCGCACCTCTCCCGGACCTGCAGGAGTGAAGCACGGCACACCGCCGCCCCCGCCCTTCCGTGCTGAGATGGCCGGGACGTCTGGCGCCCAAAAACTAACGCCGCTAGTTTGTGTGCCGGACGACCAGTACCGCCCGGGAGGAAGCGCGATGAAGGCACACGACGGCATGTACATCGACGGCGCCTGGCGCCCCGCCGCCGGCCAGGACGTGATCGAGGTCGTGAACCCGGCCGACGAGCAGGTGATCGGCACGGTCCCCGCGGGCACCGCCGAGGACGTCGACGCCGCCGTACGGGCCGCCCGCGCCGCCCTTCCGGCGTGGGCCGCCACCCCGCCCGCCGAGCGGGCCGCGCGCCTGGGCGCGCTGCGGGACGTGCTCGTGGCCCGCGCGGACGAGATCGCCGAGACCGTGACGGCCGAGCTCGGCTCGCCGCTGAAGTTCTCGCAGGCCGTCCACGCGGGCACCCCGATCGCCGTCGCGGGCTCCTACGCCGAGCTGGCGGCGACATACGCCTTCGAGGAGAAGGTCGGCAACTCGACCGTCTACCACGAGCCGGTCGGCGTGGTCGCCGCGATCACGCCCTGGAACTACCCCCTGCACCAGATCGTCGCCAAGGTCGCCCCGGCGCTCGCGGCCGGCTGCACGGTCGTGGTGAAGCCCGCCGAGGACACGCCGCTGGTCGCCCAGCTCTTCGCCGAGGCGGTGCACGAGGCCGGCGTCCCGGCGGGCGTGTTCAACCTGGTCACCGGCCTCGGCCCGGTGGCGGGCCAGGCCCTCGCCGAGCACCCGGACGTCGACCTGGTCTCCTTCACCGGCTCCACCGCCGTCGGCCGCCGCATCGGCGCGATCGCCGCGGGAGCGATCAAGAAGGTCGCCCTCGAACTGGGCGGCAAGTCCGCCAACGTCATCCTCCCGAGCGCCGACCTGGCCCGGGCGGTCAACGTCGGCGTCGCCAACGTCATGTCCAACTCCGGCCAGACGTGCAGCGCCTGGACGCGCATGCTGGTCCACCGCGACCAGTACGACGAGGCGGTCGGGCTGGCCGCCACCGCCGCCGCGAAGTACGGCGACCGCGTCGGGCCGCTCGTCAACGCCAAGCAGCAGGAGCGGGTGCGCGGTTACATCGAGCAGGGCGTCGCCGAGGGCGCCCGGCTGGTCGCGGGCGGCCCCGAGGCCCCGCGCGAGAAGGGCTACTTCGTCAGCCCGACCGTCTTCGCCGACGTCACGCCGGAGATGACCATCGCGCGTGAGGAGATCTTCGGCCCGGTCCTGTCGATCCTGCGGTACGAGGACGAGGAGGACGCCCTGCGCATCGCCAACGGCACGGACTACGGCCTCTCCGGTGCCGTCTGGGCCGGGGACGAGGCCGAGGCGGTGGCCTTCGCCCGCCGTATGGAGACCGGCCAGGTCGACATCAACGGCGGCCGCTTCAACCCCCTCGCGCCCTTCGGCGGCTACAAGCAGTCGGGCGTCGGCCGGGAACTCGGCGCGCACGGCCTGGCCGAGTACCTCCAGACCAAGTCCCTCCAGTTCTAAAGGGAGTTCGTTCCGTCATGGCTGTTCGCGCCGCCGTCCTGCCCGCCGTCGGCTCCCCGCTGGAGATCACCGGCGTCGAGCTGCCCGACCCCGGACCCGGCCAGGTCCGTGTCCGGCTCGCCGCCGCCGGGGTCTGCCACTCCGACCTGTCCCTGTCCAACGGCACCATGCGGGTACCGGTCCCCGCCGTCCTCGGCCACGAGGGCGCCGGCACGGTCGTCGCCGTCGGCGAGGGCGTCACCCATGTCTCGCCCGGCGACGGCGTCGTCCTCAACTGGGCGCCGTCCTGCGGCGGTTGCCCGGCCTGCGCGCGTGGCGAGGTCTGGCTGTGCGCCAACGCCCTGAACGGCGCCGCCGCCGTCCACGCCCGCCGCGCCGACGACGGCGCCGACCTGCACCCCGGCCTGAACGTCGCCGCCTTCGCCGAGGAGACGGTCGTCTCCGCGACCTGCGTCCTGCCCCTCCCGGACGGCATCCCGCTCACCGACGCCGCCCTCCTCGGCTGCGCCGTCCTCACCGGCTACGGCGCCGTCCACCACGCGGCCCAGGTCCGGCCCGGCGAGACCGTGGCGGTGTTCGGCGCCGGGGGAGTGGGCCTGGCCACGCTCCAGTCCGCCCGTATCGCGGGCGCGTCGAGGATCGTCGCGGTGGACGTCTCCCCGGAGAAGGAGGAACTCGCCCGGGCCGCCGGAGCGACCGACTACCTCATCGCCTCCGACACCACGCCCCGCGAGATCCGCGCCCTCACCGGCAAGGAGGGCGTCGACGTCGCCGTCGAGTGCGTCGGCCGCGCCACCACCATCCGCGCCGCCTGGGACTCCACCCGGCGCGGCGGCCGCACCACGGTCGTCGGCATCGGCGGCAAGGACCAGCAGGTCACCTTCAACGCCCTGGAGATCTTCCACTGGGGCCGGACCCTGTCCGGCTGCGTGTACGGCAACTCCAACCCCGCGCGGGACCTGCCCGTCCTCGCCGAGCACGTCCGTACGGGCCGCCTCGACCTGGGAGCCCTCGTCACCGAACGCATCGCCCTGGACGGCATCCCGGCCGCCTTCGAGAACATGCTCGCGGGCAAGGGCGGACGGGCGCTGGTGGTCTTCTAACGCCCGGCACGCCCCATGCCCCGGCCTCCGCGCGAGGCCGGGGCCCGAGGTGTGCCCGCACGCCGCTCCCGGGGCCTGGCGCAGGCGGCGCCTCGGTGTCAAGTACAGGCAAAACTGCTGCCGCACGACCCGTTGACGTCCATACCGTCCGGTCAGTACGTTCCCGGAACCCGAGCCACCCCCCGGTTTCGTCCCCGCACCCCCGGAGCGTGCACCACATGGACACGGCACCTTCCGCTCAACCGCTCACCACCACCGCCCCCGCCGTGGGCAACCGCCGCCGCGTCGCCACCGCGGCCGCGCTCGCCTCGGCCGTCGAGTGGTACGACTACTTCGTCTTCGGCATCGCCGCCGCCCTCGTCCTCGGCGACCTGTACTTCCCGGCGGGCAGTTCGACCGCCGGAGTCCTCGCCGCCTTCGCCACCTTCGCGGTCGGCTTCCTCGCCCGCCCGCTCGGCGGCATCGTCGCCGGCCACCTCGGCGACAAGCGCGGCCGCAAGCCGATGCTGGTCCTCGCGCTCACCCTGATGGGCCTGGCCACCACGGGCATCGGTCTGCTCCCGACGTACGAGACGATCGGCGTGGCCGCGCCGATCCTGCTCGTCCTCTTCCGTGTCGCCCAGGGCGTCGCGGTCGGCGCGCAGTGGGGCGGCGCGATGCTGTTGGCCACCGAGTACGCCCCCGAGGGCAAGCGGGGCGTCTACGGCAGCGTCGTCCAGCTCGGCGTCCCCATCGGCGTGGTGACCGCCAACACGGTCTTCCTGGTGGCCGGCGCGCTCACCACGGACTCCGCGTTCGCCTCCTGGGGCTGGCGCGTGCCGTTCCTGGTCGGCCTGTTCGTCCTCGCCCTCGCCTGGTACATCCACACCCGGGTCGAGGAGACGCCCGCGTTCCGGGAGGCCGAGCGGGCGCTGGCGGAGAAGGAGAAGAGCGAGCAGAGCTCGCCGCTGCGTACGGTCCTGCGCGGCCACCTCGGCACGGTGCTCCTCGCCGGCGGCTCCTTCGCCGTGAACACCGCGACGTTCTACATCCTCATCACGGGCGTCCTCGACTACACGACCCGGGAACTCGACATGGAGCGCGGTGCGGTGCTCACCGTCTCGCTCTGCGTCAGCCTCACCCAGCTCGTGCTGATCCCGGCCGCCGCCGCCCTCTCCGACCGGATCGGCCGCATCCGGATCTACGGGCTCGGCGCGGCCGGCATCGCGCTGTGGGCCGTACCGATGTTCCTGCTCATCGACACCGGCTCGCTGCTGTGGCTGGCGGTCGGCACGTTCGTCGCCAGCTGCTTCCTCAGCATCATGTACGGCCCGCAGGCCGCCCTGTTCGCCGAGTTGTTCACGCCCGAGATGCGCTACACCGGCGCCTCCCTCGGCTACCAGATCGCGGCCGTCTGCGGCGGCGGGCTCGCGCCCTTCCTCATGGTGCTGCTGCTGGAGGCGACGGGCACGTCGATGGCCGTCTCCGCCTACATCATCGTGCTCGCGGTGATCGCCCTGGTGTCGATCAAGATCCTCGCGGACCGGGCGCGTTCGCAGGAGTCTGCCGCGTCCAGAGCCGAGTCGGAGGGCTGAGTCAGCGCGCCGGGTCCGAGGCCCGCTCGGTCCGTGCCTCCGGAGCCGCTCCCGGAGGCACGGACCGGGCCGCCGCCCGCGACCGTGACACCGCCACCCCCGCGAGGCACAGGGCGCCGCCCGCCAGGGTCAGCAGCCCCGGCACCTCGCCGAGCGCCAGCCACGACATCAGCACGACCAGCGCGGGCACCGCGTACGTGGTCGCGCCCATCCGGCTCGCGGTCGTCCGGGCCAGGGCGTACGCCCACGTGGTGAAGGCGAGAGCCGTCGGAAACACCCCGAGATACACCATGTTGAGCGTCGCGGAGGCCGGGGCGGCGGCGGCCTCCTGGACGAGCTGCCCGGCGAACGGCAGGCACACCACCGCCCCGACCAGGCAACCGAACGTCGTCACCTGCAGCACGCTGGCCCGGCCCAGCGCCGGCTTCTGCGCGACGACCCCGCCCGCGTACCCGACCGCCGCCAGCAGGCACAGCACCACACCGAGCACCGAGGCACCGCCCTCGCCGGACATCGACAGCCCCACGGTCACCGCACCGGCGAACGACACCGCCATCCCCGCCAGCAGCCGTGGCGGCATCGCGTCCCCGAGCAGCCGCGCGCCCAGCAGGGCGATGAGGATCGGCCCGATGTTCACGACCAGGGCGGCCGTACCGGCGTCCACCTGTTGCTCGCCCCAGTTGAGGGCGACCATGTAGAAGCCGAACCACAGCACCCCGGACACCGCGATCCCGCGCCACGCCGACCGCGGCGGCAGGCCCTCCCGCCGTACGAGACAGATCACCCCCAGCGTCAGCGCCCCGGCCAGCAGCCGCCCGAGCGCCAGCGCGCCCGGCGAGTACGCGGCGCCGGCGGAGCGGATGGAGACGAAGGCGGAGGCCCACAGCACGACGGTCACGGTGGCGGCACCGGCGGCGAGGAGCTCCGTACGACGGGACGGGGAGGCGGTCATCATGCTCCAGAGGCTAGGTGGGGAGGGGGGAACGGGGCGCGCGGATTTCGGACGGGGCGCCGGGGCCCGGCCGGCCGTCAGCGCAGGGCAGCCGCCTCGATGCCGAGCAGCTCGGACAGCGCGCGCTCACCCGCCGCCGTCACCTTCACTGCCCGCTCGGAACCGATGCGCACGCACCACCCGGCGTCCAGCGCGTGCCGGCACAGGGCCGCGCCCGCGACACCCGCGAGATGGGGACGGCGCTCGGTCCAGTCGAGGCAGGCGCGGGCCAGGGGGCGGCGACCGCGGCGGTCGAGGCCCATGCCGTTCGCCTGGAACCAGGCGAGTCCCGCGTCCGTGAGCGCGAACCCGGTGGACCTCTCTCTGCTCGGCCGCAGCAGCCCGCGCCCGGTCAGCGCGTCGGTGACGGTGATGCCGAGCCGCCCGGCGAGGTGGTCGTAGCAGGTGCGGCCGCGGGCCATCGCCGAGCCGGCGCTCGACTCCCGCAGGTTCCGCGGTCGTACGTCCGTGCCCGGCGCCACCTGCGCGGCCAGGTCCTCCACCAGCTGGGCGGCCCGGGCGTCGGACAGCCGTACGTACCGGTGCCGGCCCTGCCGTTCCTCGGTGAGGAGGCCGCCGGCGACGAGCTTGCCCAGGTGCTCGCTCAGGGTGGAGGCGGCGACGCCCGCGTGCCGGGCCAGCTCGCCCGCGGTCCACGCGCGCCCGTCGAGCAGCGCCAGCAGGCACGCGGCCCGGGTCTCGTCGGCGATCAGCCCGGCGAGCCGCGCCAGCCCCGCCGCCCGGGGATCCCTCGTGGTCATGCCACCCAGCATGGAGCACGCATACTTCGGTGCCCGCCGAAGTGTCCTGAGCAGAGTCCTGGCGGTCTGTCCTATGCGGTCCCGCGCGCCTGCTCGTACTGCCGAGCCAGCCCGTCCAGCAACGCCGTCAGGCCGGTCTCGAAGGCCCGCTCGTCGATCTTCTCCTGCTGCTCGGCGAGGAGGTGGGCCTGGCCGAGGTGGGGGTAGTCGGCCGGGTCGTACGCGCTCGCGTCGTCCACGAAGCCCCCGGCGAAGGAGCCGAGCGCGGAGCCCATGATGAAGTACCGCATCAACGCGCCGATGGACGTGGCCTGCGCCGGCGGCCAGCCTGCCTCGACCATCGCGCCGTAGACGGCGTCCGCGAGGCGCAGCGCGGCCGGGCGGCGGCCGGGGCCGCGCGCCAGGACCGGGACGATGTTCGGGTGGTCACGCAGGGCCGCCCGGTAGGAGACGGCCCAGTCGTGCAGTGCGGTCCGCCAGTCCCGGCCGTCCTCGAACATCGACAGATCGACCTGGGCGCTCACCGAGTCGGCGACCGCCTCCAGGATCTCGTCCTTCGTGCGGAAGTGGTTGTAGAGCGACGGCCCGCTCACCCCGAGCTCGGCGGCCAGCCGCCGCGTGGAGACGGCCGTGAGGCCCTCCCGGTCCACGAGGTCCCGCGCCGTCTCGACGATGCGGTCGGTGCTCAGGAGGGGCTTGCGCGGTCGGGCCATGGCGCACATAGTAGGGCTGGGCCTGGAAACTAGCAGTGCTAATTTAAACGTACGGCTTTCAAAAAGTACGGCTTCGAGTGGGGTGGCTTGTGGTGAACCTGGAGCTCAGCGAGGAGCAGACCGCCGTCCGCCGGCTCGCCCGGGACTTCGTGGAGCGGGAGATCGCCCCCCACGCCTCCGCCTGGGACCGCGCCGAGGAGGTCGACCGGGGGATCGTCAAGAAGCTGGGCGAGGTCGGGTTCCTCGGGCTGACCATCGACGAGGAGTACGGCGGCTCGGGCGGCGACCACCTCGCGTACTGCCTGGTGACGGAGGAACTCGGCCGCGGCGATTCGTCCGTGCGCGGGATCGTCTCCGTCTCGCTGGGCCTGGTCGCCAAGTCCGTCGCCGCATGGGGGAGCGAGGAGCACAAGCGGCGCTGGCTGCCGGGCCTGACCTCCGGCGAACTGGTCGGCTGCTTCGGCCTGACCGAGCCCGGCACCGGCTCCGACGCGGGCAACCTCGCCACCCGGGCGGTGCGCGACGGCGGCGACTACGTCATCAACGGCACCAAGATGTTCATCACCAACGGGACATGGGCCGATGTGGTGCTGCTGTTCGCCCGCTCGACGGACGCCCCCGGCCACAAGGGCGTCTCCGCCTTCCTCGTGCCCACCGACACCCCCGGCCTGACCCGCCGCACCATCCACGGCAAGCTCGGCCTGCGCGGCCAGGCCACCGCCGAGCTGGTGCTGGAGGACGTGCGCGTGCCGGCCTCCGCCATGCTGGGCGAGGAGGGCAGGGGTTTCTCCGTCGCCATGGCGGCGCTGGCGAAGGGACGGATGTCGGTCGCGGCGGGCTGCGTCGGCATAGCGCAGGCCGCGCTGGACGCGGCGGTGCGGTACGCGGGGGAGCGCGAGCAGTTCGGGAAGACCATCGCCCACCACCAGCTCGTCCAGGAGCTGATCAGCGACATCGCCGTGGACGTGGACGCCGCTCGCCTGCTGACCTGGCGGGTCGCCGACCTCGTCGACCGCGGACTGCCCTTCGCCGTCGAGTCGTCCAAGGCCAAGCTCTTCGCCTCCGAGGCGGCCGTCCGCGCCGCGAACAACGCCCTGCAGGTCTTCGGCGGCTACGGCTACATCGACGAGTACCCGGCGGGCAAGCTGCTGCGTGATGCCCGCGTGATGACCCTCTACGAGGGAACCAGCCAGATCCAGAAGCTGGTGATCGGGCGGGCGTTGACGGGGGTTTCGGCGTTCTGAGTACGTGGCCTGGGCGTGGTCTGAGTATCCGGGCGGATGTGAACCCTGCGGCATCCGCCGACCCTGGTCCCATGAGTGACACACCGGTCAAGCAGCAGAGCACGGCCGCCTTCTACGGGCAGGCCGTGGCCTCCTTCGCGGTGGCCCTGGCCGCCACCGCGGTCGGCATCTTCAGCCTGCACGCCGACGCCTGGGTGCGCGGCTTCCTCGGCATCGCCGTCCTCTATCTCGTGACCTCCGCGTTCACCCTGGCCAAGGTGATCCGGGACCGGCAGGAGGCCGGGGCGATCGTGAACCGGGTCGACCAGGCGCGCCTGGAGAAGCTGCTCGCGGAGCACGACCCGTTCGAGAAGCTCTGAAGCCACCCCCTGCGGAGCAGGCACGCTAAGCGCCCGCTCACCTTCAGCGGTATGGTGTTACCCCTGCCAGAGATGAGGGGTGAGCGATGAGTACGGCGGAGGAGACGGCCGGTGGTGAGGCGCAACCGTGGGGTGAGGTCACGCCCGACGCGGCCCGACGGCTGCTGATCGCCGCCGTGGAGGCCTTCGCGGAGCGCGGCTACCACGCGACGACGACCCGCGACATCGCGGGCCGTGCGGGGATGAGCCCGGCCGCGCTCTACATCCACTACAAGACCAAGGAAGAACTGCTCCACCGCATCAGCAGGATCGGCCACGAGAAGGCCCTGGAGATCCTGCGGACGGCGGCCCGGGCGGAGGGCAGCGCCACCGAGCGCCTCGCCGACGCCGTGAGCTCCTTCGTCCGCTGGCACGCCGGCGGGCGTACCACCGCACGGGTCGTGCAGTACGAGCTGGACTCGCTCGGCCCTCAGGCCCGCGCGGAGATCGTGGCGCTGCGCCGGCAGTGCGACGCCGAGGTGCGGGGGATCATCGAGGACGGCGTGGCGGCCGGCGAGTTCGACGTCCTCGACGTCCGGGGCACGACCCTCGCGGTGCTCTCGCTCTGCATCGACGTGGCCCGCTGGTTCAACATCGACGGGCCCTGGACGCCCGACGAGGTCGGCGCGCTCTACGCCGACCTCGTGCTGCGGATGGTGGGGGCCAAGGGGCCCCGCGCGTCTCGGGCGTGACTCAGAGGTAGTACCGCGCCACCGACTCGGCCACGCACACCGGCTTGTCGCCGCCCTCGCGCTCCACCGTGAAGGCGACGGTCACCTGGATGCCGCCGGTCACCTCCTCGACGCCGGTGATCTTCGCGGTGGCGCGCAGCCGGGAGCCGACGGGGACGGGGGCGGGGAAACGCACCTTGTTGGTGCCGTAGTTGACGCCCATCTGCACACCCTCGACCTTGATCAGCTGCGGGCCGAAGAGGGGGAGCAGGGACAGCGTCAGGTACCCGTGGGCGATGGTGGTCCCGAACGGCCCGGAGGCGGCCTTCTCCGGGTCGACGTGGATCCACTGGTGGTCACCGGTGGCCTCCGCGAACAGGTCGATCCGCTTCTGGTCGATCTCCAGCCAGTCGGTGTGTCCCAGCTGCTCGCCCACCGCCGCCTTCAGCTCGTCGACGGACGTGAAGATCCTCGGCTCTGCCATGTTCCGGCCTCTCGCGCTCGCTCTGTCTGCACATGTCTAAGCAACTGCTTAGCATGCTAGTGCCGGGGGGCGCTGTCAACGGATCTCGACGGATGGGCGACGGATGGGGCGCGGGCGCGGCCGGCAGGGGCATCGGTAGGGTTCGAGGAGTGCCCCAGATCCCAGAGAAGATCCATGAGCTCACGGTCGGCCAGCTCTCCGCGCGCAGCGGGGCCGCCGTCTCCGCCCTGCACTTCTATGAGTCCAAGGGCCTGATCAGCAGCCGCCGTACGTCGGGCAACCAGCGCCGCTACAGCCGTGACACGCTGCGCCGGGTCGCCTTCATCCGGGCCGCCCAGCGGGTCGGCATCCCGCTGGCCACGATCCGTGAGGCGCTCGCCCAGCTCCCCGAGGAGCGCACCCCCACGCGGGAGGACTGGAGCCGCCTCTCCGAGACCTGGCGGGCCGAGCTGGACGAACGCATCAAGCAGCTCAACCGCCTCCGCGACCACCTCACCGACTGCATCGGCTGCGGATGCCTGTCCCTGGACACCTGCGTCCTGTCCAACCCGGACGACGTGTTCGGCGAACGCCTGACGGGTTCCCGCCTCATGGTGGACAACGGAACCCCACGCCGGGGAACCAACGGCCGCAAGCGCGTGTAGCGCGTAGCGCGTGTTGCTCGGTGGGTGGGCCGGGGCCGCACCCGGGGGCCCGGCCCACCCCTACTCGTGCTCGCTCCCGCCCTTCCGCATCGGATACGAACGCTGGGCTCCCCCGTACTGGAGCAGCGCCTCCGCCACCAACTGAGCGTTGGAAGCGGCCCGTTCACCGTCGGGCAGCAGCAGCGTGTCCTCCAGGCCGATGCGGGTCGCCAGGCCCAGCCGTCCGGCCAGGCGCAGGACCGGCCAGGTGCCGTCTTCCTCGCCGTGCAGGAGCACGGGGCGGCCGTGGGCCGTGCCGAGGTCGGACAGCAGGGCTCGGGCGGAGGCCTCCGCGCTGTCCGCCTCCGGGTCCGTCACCTCCGCGAGCACCCGCAGGACCCTCGGGCCGAGTGGTGAGGCGGCGAAGCGGGCTGCTCCGTCCGTGCCGGACCAGATGCCGGCCTCGACGCCCACGCCCAGGCCGAGCAGCAGGGCGGCGACCTCCTCGGCGCCCGGTTCATGCCAGTTGACCGAGGCGTGGTCGGGGAGGACGGTCCAGCCGCGTATGCGTTCCAGGCGGGCCGCCGGGTCCGGTTCGGTCCACGCGCCCGTGGTCACTCCGACCGGTACGGACACCCGGGCCCGTATCGCTTCCAGCGTGGCCGCGATCACGCGCGGCGACAGTGTGTCGTGCCCGCACGGCGTCTTGGGGTGGACATGGACGTCGGTGGCTCCGGCCGCGACGGCCTCGGCCGCCGAGTCGGCCATCGCCTCCGGCGACAGCGGTATCGCTGCCCCGTGGGCGGCTCCCCGGGGCCCGTTCAGACACACCTGCACCATGTCCCGATGGTGCCAGTCGGCACTGACAGTGGGGGGTGCGGCCTCCCCTGCGCACCCCCGTCGTACTCACTCAGGCCGACACCAGCATCCTCGCCCGCCTGGCATCCGTCAGCGCCTGGGGCGTGAGCACCGGGCGCGGCACCAGGATTCCGCAGTCCGTGCAGACCGGGCCCGACGAGGGCTCGTGGTCCAGGTCGTCCTTCCAGACGAGCCGTTGCCCCTGGCACACGGGGCAGGCCGAGCCCGGCTCGCGTTCCAGCGCGGCGATCAGCCGGCGCAGCACCTCGGCCAGCGGTTCACGGGGATGGACCGCCGGATCGTCGCACCACGCCACACCGAAACCGCCCCAGGTCATCCGGTGCCAGTCGTCCACGCTGCCCGGCCTGCGCAGGCCGTCGTGCTTCTCCTTCTTGCGGCGCTCGGCGAACTCGACCTCGTAGGCCAGCCAGACCGCCCGCGCCTCCTCCAGTTCCTCCAGTGCGGCCACGAGCCGCGCTGGATCGGGAGAGCGGTCCTCGGGGCCGAACGCTGCCCGGGAGCACAAATGGTCCCAGGTCGCCCTGTGCCCGTAAGGGGCGAACCGCTCAAGGCACTTGCGCAGCGAGTAGCGCCGTAGCGCCAGATCGCACCGCGGGTCGCGGACCTGTCTCGCCAGACTCCGGAAACCGGCCATCGTCCTGCACCTCCGTCACACCTGCACCTGTAAATCCGGTCACTTCGGCGTCGTCGTACGGACGTCGCCGAATAGACGTATCGACAAGCGAATCGGCTCCATCCTTTTTCCGATGGCCCCCATAAGCCGGCCGTGGGGTCTCACGAGCCAACTCCCGTTGTCTGTGTGCTTGCTGTGCAACTCCAAAAAGTGACGCTTGTTCATCTTCAATCGCGGGGATACCGGCGGTAACATCCCCGCCCACCTTCCGTCGTGAGGAGTCACCCATGGCACGAGGCACCCCACGCCCCGCCTTCGACAGACTGAGAACTCCCCGCGGATTCCACGGGTTCCTGAAGACCGCATCCGTATGCGTCCTGATCGCAGGTCTTTTGTCGCCCTTTTCACAGGCGGTGTCCGCCGAGCCGGCGAACCTCGAGGCCACGGACGTCGCGGCGGCGGCGAACGACCACTGCGGCGGCCAGTGTTCCGACCTCCTGCCGCCCGGCCAGAACGGCAACGCCACCCTCGCCCAGATCCTCCTCAACCAGGCCTTCGGCGCCCAGCCCGAGCACTCCTCCGACCAGCTCGGCCCGTACGCCGACCTCGCCACGGGCTACTCCGGACTCACCAACGACAAGATCAACACCTTCTTCAACGACGCGTCGTTCGGGGTCCCCGCCGACCAGGTCGCCTCCACCCTCAAGCCCGCCGGGCGCGGTGACGTGACGATCGTCCGCGACAAGAAGACGGGCGTTCCGCACATCACCGGTACCACCAGGTACGGCACGGAGTTCGGCGCCGGCTATGCGGCGGCGCAGGACCGGCTGTGGCTGATGGACGTCTTCCGGCACGTCGGGCGTGGTCAGTTGACCTCCTTCGCGGGCGGTGACCCGTCCAACCAGGGCCTTGAACAGCAGTTCTGGCGCCACGCCCCGTACACCGAGGCGGATCTACGGGCCCAGATCGACAACGCCGTCGCCACGCACGGCGAGCGCGGCAAGCAGGCACTCGCCGACGCCAAGGCCTACCTCGACGGCATCAACGCCTACATCGACGCCTCCGACAGCGGCCGCTACTTCCCCGGCGAATACGTCCTGACCGGCCACAAGGACTCGGTCACCAACGCAGGGAAGATCGAGCACTTCAAGATCACCGACCTGGTGGCGCTGGGCTCCGTCATCGGCGCGCTGTTCGGCTCCGGAGGCGGCGGCGAGGTCAACAACGCGCTTTCCCTGCTGGCCGCCCAGGAGAAGTACGGCGTGGTCGAGGGCACCAAGGTGTGGGAGTCCTTCCGGGAGCGCAACGACCCCGAGGCCGTCCTCACCCTCCACGACGGCAGCTTCCCGTACGCGACCCGGCCGGACGATCCGCAGGGCCGGGCGCTGCCCGACCCCGGTTCGGTGGAGCGGGAACCGCTGGTCCACGACCGCACCGGCAGCGCGGCCACGTCACGTGCCACCACCGCCTCCGGCGCGGCGGCCGAGGCCGCCGTGTCCTCGGCCAGGCGCGGCATGTCCAACGCGCTCGTGGTCAGCGGCGAGCACACCGCCAGCGGCCACCCGATCGCCGTCTTCGGCCCGCAGACCGGCTACTTCGCGCCCCAGCTCCTCCTGCTCCAGGAGATCCAGGGCCCGGGCATCAGCGCCCGCGGCGCCTCCTTCGCGGGCCTGAGCATGTACGTCCACCTCGGCCGCGGCCAGGACTACTCCTGGAGCGCCACGACCTCCGGCCAGGACATCATCGACACGTACGCCGTCGAACTGTGCCAGGACGACCACCACTACCTGTACCGCGGCACCTGCACGCCCATGGAGAAGGTCGAGCAGAAGAACGCCTGGAAGCCGACCGTCGCCGACGGCACCCCGGCCGGCTCGTACACCATGCGGGTCTGGCGTACGAAGTACGGCCCCGTGGAGTACCGCGCGACCGTCGGCGGCAAGAAGGTCGCCTACACGACTCTGCGCTCGTCCTTCCTGCACGAGGCCGACTCCATCATCGGCTTCCAGATGCTGAACGACCCGGGCTATGTGCAGGGCCCGCAGGACTTCCAGCGGGCGGTGCAGAACATCAACTACACCTTCAACTGGTTCTACGCCGATTCCGAGCACACCGCGTACTACAACAGCGGCGACAACCCGGTCCGGGCGAACGGCGTCGACGCCGAGTTCCCGGCGTGGGCACGGCCCGCGTACGAGTGGCGGGGCTGGGACCCGGCGACCAACACGGCCGACTACACCCCGGCCTCCGCCCACCCCCACTCCATCGACCAGGACTACTACATCTCCTGGAACAACAAGCAGGCCAAGGACTACACGACCGCGCCCTGGGGCAACGGCTCGGTGCACCGCGGCAATCTCCTCGACGACCGGGTGAGGAAACTGGTCGCCGCGGGCGGCGTGACCCGGGCCTCGCTGGTGAAGGCGATGGCCGACGCGGGCCTGACCGACCTGCGTGCCGAGAACGTGCTGCCGGACCTGCTGAAGGTCATCAACAGCTCGGCGGTCACCGACGCCACGGTCAAGGTGGCGGTCGACAGGCTGCAGGCGTGGGTGGCGGCGGGCGGCAAGCGCACGGAGACGTCGGCCGGTGCCAGGAAGTACGCCCACGCCGACGCGATCCGCACCCTGGACGCCTGGTGGCCGCTGCTGGTGAAGGCCGAGTTCGAACCGGGCCTCGGCAGCGACCTGTACACCGCCTTCACCGCCAACCTGCCCGTCGACGAGTCCCCGTCGGCCTCGCACGGCCCGACCGGCGCCCACGCCGGAAGCGCCTTCCAGTATGGCTGGTGGAGCTATGTCGACAAGGACATCCGGGCGGTGCTCGGTGAGCAGGTGCGGGGCCCGCTGGCCCGCACGTACTGCGGCGACGGCAGCCTCAGCGCCTGCCGGGACACCCTCATCGGCACGCTGAAGGAGGCGGCCGGCAAGACCGCGGCCCAGGTGTACCCGGGCGACGACCAGTGCGCGGCCGGTGACCAGTGGTGCGCCGACTCGGTCATCCACCGGGAGCTCGGCGGCATCAAGCACAGCGGGATCAGCTGGCAGAACCGGCCTACGTACCAGCAGGTGGTGGAGTTCACCTCGCACCGGTAGGGCGAGCCTGGCGGCGGGTCAGCGGATCCGGCCCGCCGCCAGCACCACCCGCGCCAGCTCCGGGTGCAGGATGTCGCTGTGCGCCCCGGACGGCGGCCCGCCGCGTCTGACCACCGCCGCCGCGTCGACGTTCACGCACCCGGAGGCGGGCAGCTGGGCCCTCAGCGCCTGGGCGAGGGTGAGCGCCCGGGTGCCGGGCACCGCCTGCACCCCGTCGAAGCCCAGCGCCCCCCACTTCGCGCCGAGGACTCGCCCGATGGCGCCGGCGGCGACCGACCGGCTGTCGCCCGCGATGCGCGAGGCGAGCGGATAGAACGTGCCGAGGACCGAGTCGTGGCGGGAGTGGCAGCACACCAGCGGGCCGTCGATGCGGTTCTGCTGCCCCTGGAGGACACCGCCGGCCCGCGCGTCGTGCGGCAGCCGGGCCGCGAAGGCGTAGTGCGAGAAGGCGCCTTGGAGCAGCGTCACGGACTTCACCGTGCGCACCCCCTTCGGCAGCCCGCGCAGCGCGAACGACACCAGCCGCGCGCCGAAACTGTGCCCGACCAGATGCACCCGCACCTGAGGCGCCGCCGCCGCGAGCCGCCCGATGACCCGGCCCAACCCGCGTTCGCCGACGGTTCCCGCGCGCCGCTTCATCGCGTAGTACGTCGCCTGCCGCAGCAGCTCGTGCGCGCCCTCCCAGGGGTTCGGCAAAGCGAAACCCTGGGCTTCCTCCGGCACTCGGTGCGTCGTCAGCGCCCGCGCGAACTCCGCGCAGACCGTCGCCGCCGGTCCCGCGAACATCTCCGGCTCGCTCTGCGGTACGCCCTCCGCCACCGTGTCCGCCGCGAACAGCGCCTGCGGCCCGGGTGCCACCACCTCCACCAGCAGCCGGACCAGACGCGCGAACTCCTCCAACTCGGCATCTTCCGGCGGCTGTTGCTCCAGCAACCGGGCGATCTGCTCGACGATGATCGCCCGGCCCGGGAAGGTCTCCAGCAGCGCGTGCCGCGTGTCCTTGTCCAGCGTCGGAGGTCTGGGGTGCCCGGCCGCCGCGGGCCGCGGGAAGTCCGGGATCGGCTCGTCCGAGAACCGCATCGCCGGCCACAGCACACCCACGTACCCGATCCGGGCCGTGGGGGCGAGCCGGGGCACCGGTGCGAAGAAGCGGTCGTAGAGCCGGGTCGCACCCGAACGGTCGTTGTTCCAGCCGTGCGCGAAGACCACCAGGTCACGGATCCCGCGGTCGGTCACCTCGGCGAGCAGCCGGTCCCGGTCGGGCCCGGCCGGGTCGCCGTCCGCGTCGAAGGTCAGCTCCCAGTACGGAGTCACACTCATCGCCGGATCCGCCATGACAGGCTCCTCATCCCCCGTTAGCGGCGCCACTTGGGCGCATCGTCCTGCCAACGGCGGCGATTGGCCATACGTCACGGCTCACCGGTACATACGTACGGCTCTCCGGTACGTACGCCACGGCTCTCCGGTGCGTGCGTCACGATTCTCCGGTGCGTACGTCACGGCTCACCGGTACAGCAGATAGCGCTCCCTGGTCCTCCGGAACGCCGCCAGTTCCTCCTGCCAGCCCGCCACCACCTCGTCGGTGCCGGCACCCGCGTCGATCATGGTGCGGACGCGCGTGGAGCCGGTGAGCTTGTCGATCCAGTGGTCGGGGCGCCAACGGAAGCCGCTCCAGACCTGCTTGGCGGTCACCAGCAGCGCGATCCCGGTGCGCACGGGGTCGTACGCGGCCCGGTCGTGCACATGGATCTGCACGCCCCCGATGGTCTTGCCCTGGAACTTGGAGAAGGTGGGCGCGAAGTACGCCTCCCGGAAGCGCACGCCGGGCAGCCCGACGTCGTTCGCCGCGGCGGCCCACCGGCCGTCGACGCCCTCCGCGCCCAGCAGCTCGAACGGCCGGGTCGTGCCCCGCCCCTCGGACAGGTTCGTGCCCTCGAAGAGACACGTCCCCGCGTAGACCAGCGCCGTGTCGGGCGTCGGCATGTTCGGGCTCGGCGGCACCCAGGGCAGGGCGGAGGCGTCGTAGAAATCCGACCGCTTCCAGCCCGTCATCCGCACGGTCTCCAGCGGCACCGGCGCGGTCAGGAACTCCCCGTTGAACAGCCGCGCCAGCTCCGCGACCGTCATGCCGTGCGCCTGCGCGATCGGCTGCCGTCCGACGAAGCTCGCGAACTCCCTGTGCAGGACAGGGCCCAGGGCGGCCCGCCCGGTCACCGGGTTGGGCCGGTCCAGGACCACGAACCGCTTGCCCGCGAGCTGCGCGGCCTCCATGCAGTCGTACAGGGTCCAGATGTACGTGTAGAAGCGGGCGCCCACGTCCTGGATGTCGAAGACGACCGTGTCCACGCCGGACGCGGTGAAGATGTCGGCGAGCGGCCGGCCGCTCTTGAGGTACGTGTCGTAGACCGGCAGCCCGGTCGCCGGGTCGTCGTAGCGGCCCTCGGAGCCGCCCGCCTGCGCAGTGCCGCGGAAGCCGTGCTCGGGGCCGAAGACGGCGGTCAGGTTCACGCGGTCGTCGGCGTGCATGACGTCGACGATGTGGCGTACGTCCCGGGTGATGCCGGTCGGGTTGGTGACGATCCCGACCCGCCGGCCGTGCAGTACGGCGTAGCCGTCCGCGGCCAGGCGTTCGAAGCCGGTGCGCAGTGGCCGGCCCCCGCCCGCCGGGGCCGCCTGAGCCGGGGCGGCCGTCGCGGCCACCGCGGCCGTGGTGGCGAGCAGGCTCCGTCTGGACAGCTTCATGCGGTGACCTCCGTGATCCCGGCGGCGAGTGGCATGCCCACGCACGCTAGCGCGCGCCCGGGGCGCGGGGAACGAGGCGGACCGGCCTGCTTGCGGACGGCCCTTCCGCCCGCACATACCGACCGGTTAGTCTGGCGCCGCAGAGCCGATTCGCGTCGCGTCGAAGGAGACCGATGGTGGGAGCCGTTGAGGGTGTGGGAGTCGTCGTCACCGGGGCGGGCGGCGGCATCGGGGCCGCGCTGGCCCGCCGCTTCGCAGTCGAGGGGGCCCGGGTCGTGGTGAACGACCTGGACGCCGACCGGGCCAAGACCGTCGCCGACCAGATCGGCGGCATCGCGGTGCCGGGCGACGCCTCCGCGATCGTCGCCGCGGCCCGGGACGCGCTGGGCGGCACGATCGACGTGTACTGCGCCAACGCGGGCGTCGCCTTCGAGGGCGGGAACGTGTCCGAGAAAGGTGCCGCGCCGCTGGACGAGAAGGCCTGGTCGACCTCCTGGGACGTCAACGTCATGGCCCACGTCCGTGCCGCCCACGAGCTGCTGCCGGCCTGGCTGGAGCGCGGCAGCGGACGTTTCGTCTCCACCGTCTCCGCCGCCGGGCTGCTCACCATGATCGGCGCCGCGCCCTACGCCGTCACCAAGCACGGCGCGTACGCCTTCGCCGAGTGGTTGTCGCTGACGTACCGCCACCGTGGCCTGAAGGTGCACGCCATCTGCCCGCAGGGCGTGCGCACCGACATGCTGGCCGCGACCGGCAGCGCCGGCGACCTGGTGCTCCAGCCGACCGCGATCGAGCCGGAGGCCGTGGCGGACGCCCTCTTCAAGGGCATCGAGGAGGACCGCTTCCTGATCCTGCCGCACCCCGAGGTCGCCGAGTACTACCAGGTCCGGGCCACCGACCCCGACCGCTGGCTGACCGGCATGAACCGCATCCAGCAGCAGTGGGAGGCGGCGCGGTGACCGAGTCCCGTTACGCGGCCCGGCCCTGGCTGGCCCTGCTGGACGACGCCCAGCAGGCCCCGGTCAGCCCCGCCGGCTCCCTCGTGCACGTCCTGCGCCGGGCCACGGCCGAGGCTCCGGAGCGCACCTTCCTCGCCTACTTCGACGGACGGCTGACCTACCGGGAGGCGGACGAGCTCAGCGACTCCGTCGCCGGGCACCTCGCCGCGCGTGGCCTGGAGCGCGGCGACCGGGTCGCGGTCCTGCTGCAGAACTCCCCGCTGTTCGTGCTCGCCGTGCTCGGCGCCTGGAAGGCGGGCGCGGTCGTCGTGCCCGTCAACCCGATGTACAAGTCGGGCGAGGTGGCCCACGTCCTGCGGGACGGCGAGGTGGCCGGACTGATCTGCTCCGACCGGGCGTGGGAGTCGTACCTGCGCGAGACCGCGGCCAACTCGCCGGTGCGGATCGTGCTGACCGGCTGCGAGCTGGACTTCCAGACGCGTGACGACACGCGTGTGCTGGCCTTCGAGCGGCTGCCGCAGCCCGCCGACGCCGACGACCTCACGACCGTGGCCCGCGCGGGCCACCGGGCACCCGAGGGCCGCGACCCGGCCCCGTCCGACACGGCTCTCATCAGCTACACCTCGGGCACCAGCGGAACCCCCAAGGGCGCCACCAACACGCACGGCAACATCATGTACAACGCCGAGCGGCAGCGGACCGGCCTGGGCCTGCCCGAGGCGCCCGTCTACTTCGCGCTGGCGCCCCTGTTCCACATCACCGGGATGGTCGTCCAGTTCGGCGCCTGCCTGAACAGCGCGGGCACGCTCGTGCTGGCGTACCGCTTCGAGGCGGGCGTGGTGCTCGACGCGTTCGCCGAGCACCGCCCCCACTACACGGTCGGCCCGTCGACCGCCTTCATGGCACTGGCGGCCCACCCGGCCGTCACCCGCGACCACTTCTCCTCCTTCCGGGTGATCTCCTCCGGCGGCGCCCCGCTGCCGCCCGCCCTGGTGGAGAAGTTCCGGGCCGGCTTCGGGCCGTACATCCGCAACGGCTACGGCCTGACCGAGTGCACCGCGCCCTGCGCCTCCGTCCCGCCGCACCTGGAGGCACCCGTGGACCCGGCCTCCGGGACACTGGCCGTCGGCGTGCCCGGCCCGGACACGATCGTCCGGATCGTCGACGACAACGGCGACGAGGTGCCCTTCGGCGAGCAGGGCGAGATCGTCGTACGAGGACCGCAGGTCGTGCCCGGCTACTGGCGGCGCCCCGACGCGACCGCCGAGACCTTCCCGGACGGGGAACTGCGCACGGGCGACATCGGGTTCATGGACGAGCAGGGCTGGCTGTACGTCGTCGACCGCAAGAAGGACATGATCAACGCGTCCGGTTTCAAGGTGTGGCCGCGCGAGGTCGAGGACGTGCTGTACACGCACCCGGCGGTGCGCGAGGCCGCCGTCGTCGGCGTGCCCGACGGGTACCGCGGGGAGACCGTCAAGGCGTACATCAGCCTGCGGCCGGGTGCCGAAACGGACCCCGGTGAACTCGCCGCGTACTGCAAGGAGAGACTGGCCGCCTACAAATACCCGCGCCAGGTCGAGATCCTGCCCGACTTGCCGAAAACGGCCAGTGGGAAGATCCTCCGTCGGGAACTGCGTTCCCAGACGCACGGCAACTAGCAGCAGAACGGAAAGGCAGGTGGCGGCAGTGCCCAGGACCACGGACTCAGACGGCACCCCCGTGCCCCAGCGGCTCCTGGCCGCCGCCACCCGGCTCTTCGCCGAGCAGGGCTACGACCGCACCTCGGTGCAGGAGATCGTCGAGGCGGCCGGCGTCACCAAGGGGGCGCTCTACCACTACTTCGGCTCCAAGGACGACCTCCTGCACGAGGTGTACGCGCGCGTGCTGCGCGTCCAGCAGGAGCGGCTGGACGCCGTCGCCGCGGCCGACGAGCCGGTGGAGAAGCGTCTGCGGGCCGCGGCGGCGGACGTCGTGGTGACGACCATCGAGAACCTCGACGACGCGATGATCTTCTGGCGGTCCATGCACCACCTCAGCCCCGAGAAGAACAAACAGGTGCGCGCCGAGCGCCGGCGCTACCACGAACGCTTCCGTGCGCTGATCGAGGAGGGCCAGGAGGCGGGCGTCTTCTCCACGGCGACCCCGGCCGACCTGGTGGTCGACTACCACTTCGGCTCCGTCCACCACCTGTCGACCTGGTACCGCCCCGACGGCCCGCTCAGCCCCCAGCAGGTCGCCGACCACCTGGCCGACCTGCTGCTACGGGCCCTCAGACCGTGACCGCGGCACGGGGCCCGGGCCCCGTGCCGCGCAGGATCCGCAAGCCCTGGTTCTCGTCGGTGATGCACCGCGCCGTACGGCAGGTGGACGAGGTCCCCGGCCGGGGTCGCCGGGCCCGTAGGCCCGGCGACCCCGGCCGTCACTCGCCGGTCACCACACGGGGGAGCCGGGAGCCCGCCCCGCAGCGCGCTCGGCTCACAGGTACTTCTTCAACTCCCGCCGCGCCAGCGAGCGCTGGTGCACCTCGTCCGGGCCGTCGGCGATCATCAGGGTGCGGGCACCGGCGTACAGCTCGGCCAGCGGGAAGTCCTGGCTCACGCCGCCCGCGCCGTGCAGCTGGATGGCCTTGTCGAGGATGCCGACGACCGTGCGCGGCGTGGCGATCTTGATGGCCTGGATCTCCGTGTGGGCGCCCCTGTTGCCGACGGTGTCCATCATCCAGGCCGTCTTCAGCACCAGCAGCCGCAGCTGCTCGACGGCGACCCGCGCGTCCGCGATCCAGTTGTGGACCACGCCCTGCTGGGCCAGTGCCTTGCCGAAGGCCGTACGGGACACTGCCCGGCGGCACATCAGCTCGATCGCCCGCTCCGCCATGCCGATCAGCCGCATGCAGTGGTGGATGCGGCCGGGGCCGAGCCGGGCCTGGGCGATGGCGAAGCCGCCGCCCTCCTCGCCGATCAGGTTGGCGACCGGCACGCGCGCGTGGTCGAAGATCACCTCGGCGTGCCCGCCGTGGTACTCGTCCTGGTAGCCGAAGACCTGCATGGCGCGCTTGATCATGACACCGGGGGTGTCGCGCGGGACCAGCACCATGGACTGCTGGCGACGGATGTCCGGCCCGTCCGGGTTGGTCTTGCCCATCACGATGAAAATCTTGCAGTCCGGGTGCATCGCCCCGGAGATGTACCACTTGCGGCCGGTGATGACGTACTCGTCGCCGTCCCGCTCGATGTGCGTGGTGATGTTGGTGGCGTCCGAGGAGGCCACCTCCGGCTCGGTCATCGCGAACGCCGAGCGGATCTCACCGGCCAGCAGCGGCTCCAGCCACTGCTTCTTCTGCTGCTCGTCACCGAACTGCGCCAGCACCTCCATGTTGCCGGTGTCCGGCGCCGCGCAGTTGGTCACGGTGGGCGCCAACTGCGGGGATCGGCCCATGATTTCGGCGAGCGGCGCGTACTGGAGGTTGGTGAGCCCGGCGCCGTACTCCGAGTCGGGCAAGAAGAGGTTCCACAGGCCCTGCCTGCGGGCCTCGGCCTTCAGCTCCTCGACGACCGGCACGGTCTCCCACGGCGAGGCCGGCTCCGCGCGCTGCTCGTGGGCGACGGCCTCGGCGGGATAGACGTACTCGTCCATGAAGGCGAGGAGTTTGGTGCGCAGCTCTTCGGTGCGCGCGTCGAACGCGAAGTCCATGACGATCAGTCCTCCTGGAGGCCTTCGTGAAGAGTGGTCAGACCGTGCTCGATGAAGACGGGGACGAGTTCGCCGATGCGGTCGAAGCCCTGCCCCACCGTCTGGCCCAGCGTGTAGCGGTAGTGGATGCCCTCCAGAATCACGGCGAGCTTGAACCACGCGAACGCCGTGTACCAGGAGACCGCGGAGACGTCGCGCCCCGAGCGCGCGGCGTACCGCTCGATGATGTCCGACGGCGCCGGGTGCCCGGGGGCCTCGGCGGTCGTGGAGACGGGGGAGTCGGGCATGCCCAGCGGCATGCTGTACATCACCAGTAGTCCCAGGTCGGTGAGCGGGTCGCCGAGCGTGGACATCTCCCAGTCGAGGATCGCCCTGATCCGGTCGTCGCCGCCGATCAGGACGTTGTCGAGCCGGTAGTCGCCGTGCACCACCGCCGGTGCGGGGGAGCGGGGCAGCTCGCGGCCGAGGGCCGCGTGCAGTTCGTCGACGCCGGGCAGCTCGCGGTTGCGGGAGGCGGCCAACTGCTTGCCCCAGCGGCGCAGTTGCCGGTCCAGGAAGCCCTCGGGCCGGCCGAAGTCGGCAAGACCGACCTCGTCGGGGTCCACCGCGTGCAGCTCCACGAGCGTGTCCACCAGGTTCAGCACCGCGCCCCGGGTGCGCTCCGGGCCGATCGGGGCGAGCTGGTCGGCTGTGCGGTACGGGGTGCCCTCGACGAACTCCATCACGTAGAACGGCGCCCCGAGCACCTCCTCGTCCTCGCACAGCAGCACCGGACGCGGCACCGGCACGGCCGTCGGGTACAGCGCGCTGATCACCCGGTGCTCGCGCTTCATGTCGTGCGCGGTGGCCAGGACGTGCCCGAGCGGCGGCCGTCGGACGACCCACTTCGAGCCGCCGTCGGAGACCGCGTACGTGAGGTTCGACCGTCCGCCTTCGATCAACCGGCCGGACAGCGGGCCGTTCACCAGGCCGGGCCGTTCGCGGTCCAGCAGGCCGCGCAGCCGGTCGAGATCGAGTCCGGGCGGGTGGTCGGGGCTCATGCGTCGCTCCTACGGGCAGTTACGGGCAGGTGGAGACTACCCGAATCATGATGCCGACCGGTCGGTATGTCGTCCAGTGCCGGGACCGAACGTGATCGGAGCCACGATAGGCCGACGGCTCCACGCGTAGGGCGACGGGAAGCCGCCGGGCAGTCCTTTCCGGCCAGGCGAACGGCCCGAATCCGGTCATTCGGCCGCCTAAAGAACAAGGGCCGCCCCGCACGCGGCCATCGCCACCGTGCACAGGACGGCCGCGGCGGCCTCCTGCGAGGCGAGCGCCGCGGGGCTGCTCGTCGTGGCGAGGGTGCGGACCCGGCGGCGAGCGATGCCCAGGAAGCCCAGCCAGAGGACACAGCACAGCGCGGACGCGGCGATCCCGGCCGCCGACGCGCCGCCGTGCAGCGCGGTCTTCACGGCGAGGACGGCACACACGGTGCCCGACAGTGTCGTACGCCGCCACGCGAGCCGGGTCCGCTCGGGCTGCAGCCCGGGGTCCCGGACCTGGGCCACCGGATCGCTCACCCCTCCCACCCGACCAGCACGACGACGACCATCGCGACGGCGACGACCGCGACGACGAGGCTCAGCAGTGCCGGGAACCGGGACACCGGCAGGTCCTCGCCCCGGCGCATGGCCCGCTCGCAGCGCACCCAGTGGTTGACCGCCCGCAGCGAGCACAGCACGCCCGCGGCGAGCAGCGCGAGCGCGAGACCGACCCGCCAGCCCCAGCGCAGGTCCGGCAGGAACTGGTCCACGGCGAATCCGCCGCCGATCAGCGCGAGCGCGGTGCGCAGCCAGGCCAGAAAGGTGCGTTCGTTCGCCAGCGAGAACCGGTAGTCGGGCGTCTCCCCCTCCCGCCGGACCTCGTCGGGCGCGAACCACAACCGGACGTTCCGTACGAACTCGCTCACGCGCAGGACCCTACCCGGGCGCATCCAGCCGGCCGGTGCCGGTGCCGGTCCCAGGGGGCCTCAGCTCATCGACCGATACGCCTTGAGCCGCTCGTACGCCGCCAGACCGTCCGGCACCCACTCCCAGTCCCGCAGGCGCAGCTCCACCTCGTCCTCCGGCAGGAACTCGTACCAGTCCACCTCCTCGGCCTGCGGCCGGACGGGCAGGTCGCAGCGGACCTCGTACACCGCCGACCACCAGGTCCGGCCGGCGCCGTCGTCGTACAGGAACTTGAAGAGGTACTCGGGGCGTGGCAGACCGGTCACGCCCAGCTCCTCCTCGGCCTCGCGCAGGGCCGCGTCGTCGTAGGCCTCGCCCGCGCCGACCACTCCGCCGACGAACATGTCGTACAGGGAGGGGAAGACCAGCTTGGTGGGCGTACGGCGGTGCACGAAGATCCGCCCCTGGGCGTCCCGGGCCTGGATGAACACGCAGCGGTGCCGGAGGCCGCTCGCGTAGGCCTCGCCGCGCGGGGACCGCCCGACGACCCGGTCGTGCTCGTCGACGATGTCGAGGATCTCGTCAGCAGCGCTCATGCGCCCATCCAAGCAGGGCGCACGCTCCGGCCGGCAGGGCCGTCGCTCACTGCGGCTGGAGAGCCAGCACCCGCTCCCGCCGCACCGCTCCCTGCGGCATCGCCGGATGCATCCCCAGCAGCACGATCCCCGTGATCACGGCCACGAGCCCGCACACCTGCCACGTCAGCGCCCCCGCGTCCATGCGCAACCGGTCGCCCAGGAAGCCGATGCCGCAGATGATCCCGGCGATCGGCTGGGCCGCGGTCAGCGCGGGCAGGGACTTGCGCAGGGACGCCGTCTCGAAGGCGCTCTGGACCAGCACCAGCCCGGTCACGCCGAGCGCCAGCACCGCGTACGGCTGCCAGCCGGTCAGCAGCTCCGCGAAACCGCCCTCGGCGAACCGCTGCCCGCTCACCCGGGTCAGCGCGTCCTGCACGCCGTAGAGCAGTCCGGCGGCCAGGGCCAGCAGGACCGGGCCGGAGGTGAGGCGGGAGCGCCGTGCGTACAGCGTGAGAACCAGGGCGAGCCCCAGCATGGCGCCGATGATCAGCCAGTGGCGCAGCGGATCGGCGAGCGCGCTGCCGCCGCGCGGCTCGGCCGCCACGATGAACGCGGTCACCCCGCCCGCCAGCAGCCCGAGCCCCGCCCAGCCCTGGCGGCCCAGCGGCTGCCGGGTCTGCCGGCGGGACAGCGCGAGCGCGAACAGCAGGTTCGTCGCCAGCAGCGGCTCCACCAGGGACAGCTCGCCCTGGCCGAGCGCCATCGCGCCGAGCGCCATGCCGACCACCATCAGCCCGATCCCGCCGAGCCAGCGCGGCACCCTCATCAGGTCCAGGAGCAGCCGGGGGGAGAGGAAGTCGTTCAGCGGGGCCCGCTGGGCGGCCTGCTGCTGCAGTACGAACCCGAAGCCCAGGCAGCACGCCGCGCTCACGGCGAGGACCAGAACCAGAACCGACACGCGGTGTACCTCGATGATCGGGTCGGGTCGCGGAAAGCTCGGGAGCCGCGACCGCACGTCCTGCCATCGTCCGGGCCCGGCGGGAGCCGCGCTATGACGTACGCCACAAAGCGGCAAAAAGAATAAATCGGGCAGAGGTGGTGCACGGTTCGGATGGTGTCGACTCCCTCCCCATCGGTCACATGGACCGCAAGTCGCGCTGCCGGCACGTAGCTTGACGCGTGTAACGCGCCGACCGCCCTTGACGCGAACCGTTGGCTGGGGGTTTGCTGTCCGTGATCAGTTCATGGCACCCAGCACACGCATGCCCTCCGACCGCCGCCGTGAACCGAACCACAAATGAACGCGTGAGGAAGTTCCGCGGTGTCCCCACCCCCGCCTCCCCTCGGCCGCGGCCGCAGACGTGTGGCCCAGGCCTTCGACGAGGCCCTCGACGACGCCGCACTCGTCGACGCCCGCGCCGCGCTGGCGCAGGGTCGGTGGCAGAACGTCCGCTCGCTGCTGGTGCACACCGGAGACGACTGGGACCGCCGAGGGCACCGCATCACGGTCCTCGCCCGGGAGCCCTACTGCGCCGCCTGGGCGAAGGAGTGGCTGCTCGCCGAGCCCGAGTCTGCCGACGCCGCCGTCCTGCTCGCCCTGGCCCAGGTCCGCCGTGCCCTGCGCGGCAAGGAGAAACCGCCCCGCGCCCGCGAGGCCTGCCACCGCGCGGCCGAGCTCGCCCCCGCCGACCCCACCCCCTGGTTCGGGCTGCTCCTGCTGGAGCGCACCCTGGGCGCCGACGAGGACGTCGTCCGGCTCTTCGAGCAGGTCCGCGCCCGGTACGCCGACCACCACCACGCCCACCACCTGATGGTGGCCCGGCTCGCCGAGCGGCGCATCGACACCGGCCCGGACCCGCTGCACGAGGTCTACGACTTCGCCAACTGGGCCGCCGAAGAGGCCCCCGCGGACTCCCCGCTCGCGATCCTGCCGGTCGTCGCGCACGCCGAGCGCTACCGCGCGCTGGCCGCCGCCGGGCACGAGCCCGCCGACCCGGTCGCCTCCGGGCACTGGACCGGCCGTCGGGCCCGGCAGGTGATGAAGGCCGCGTTCGACTGGTGGCTGGAGTGGGAGCACGAGGGCCACCCGCGCCGCCTGATCGACCTCAACTTCCTCGCCCACGCCAAGGTCTGCGAGGGCCGCGGCGCCGAGGCCGCCGCCCTGTTCCACCGCATCGGCGACCACGCCACCCCGGCGCCCTGGTCGTACCCGGACCGCGACCCGCACACCGCCTTCCGTGCCGCCCGCGCCGGCGCGCTCGGCACGGTGTGACGCCCCTCCCCGGGACGCCCCTGCCTCCGAAGTCCCCCGAATCCCACCGAATCCCCCCGAAAGGACAACGACGAGATGACGACGGGCAGCTCGAGCACGAGCAGAGCCACCACCGGAAGCGACGGGATCAGTACCTTCAAGGGCCAGGACCGCGCCCTGCGCGCCGACCGGCTGGGCACGGTCGGCCTGCTGCTGTCCGTGCTCGCCGCGACAGCACCGCTGATGGTGGTCGCAGGTGTCATGCCCACCACATTCGGGGTGATGGGGATCGTCGGGCAGCCGCTGCTGTTCGTGATCCTCGCCGCCGTCCTCGCCCTCTTCAGCGTCGGGTACGCCGAGATGAGCCGGCACGTCCACAACGCCGGCGCCTTCTACGCGTACATCTCGCGGGGCCTGGGCGGCACCGCCGGCGCCGGCGCCGCCCTGGTCGCGCTTGTCGCCTACAACGCGCTCCAGGTCGGCATCTACGGCATCTTCGGTTTCGAGGTGTCCGGGCTGTTCGCCACCTACCTGGAGATCGAACTCGCCTGGTGGATACCGGCGCTGCTGGCCGTGCTCGCCGTCGGCGCGCTCGGCTGGCTGAAGATCGACCTCAACGCGCGCGTGCTCGGTGTCCTGCTCCTCATCGAGGTCGCGCTCGTCGTCATCTTCGACATCGCCGCCCTCGCCGATCCCGGCCCGCAGGGCCTGTCGCTGCACGCGTTCGACCCGGACACGCTCACCGGCGCCGGCGTCGGCACCGCCCTGTGCTTCTGCGTCGCGGCCTTCCTCGGCTTCGAGCAGGCCCCCGTCTACGCCGAGGAGACCAGCCGCCCGCACGTCCTGGTGCCCCGCGTGATGTTCCTGGCCATCGGCGGGATCGCGGTCTTCTACACGATCAGCTGCTGGGCGATCACCGTCGCCACCGGCCCGTCGGCCGTCGTCGGCACCGCGCAGAAGCAGAGCGCGGGGATGCTGTTCTTCCTCACCGGGGACCTGCTCGGCGACACGTTCACGGACGTGCTGCACGTGCTGTTCGTGACCGGCATGTTCGCGGCGATGCTCAGCTTCCACAACGTCGTCGCCCGGTACGCCTTCGCCATGGGCCGCGAGGGCCTGCTGCCCGCCGCCTTCGGCCGCACCAGCAGCACCAGCGGCGCCCCCGGCACCGGCTCCCTGCTGCAGACGGCCGTCGCCCTGCTGGTCGTGGCCGCCTTCGCCGTCACCGACGACAAGCCGGTCGGCGACCCGACCGCGCCGGTGCTGCACCTGTTCACCTGGATGGGCAGCCTGGGCGCGCTCGGCGTCGCCGTGCTGATGGCCGCGGCCTCCGTCTCGGTCGTCGTCTTCTTCGTCCGCCGCGGGGCCGTCGCCACCCAGTTCTGGCGGCTGGCCGCCTCCGGGCTCGCCGTCGTCGGGCTGCTCTTCATCGTCGTCTACACGGTCAAGGACTTCGACATCCTGATCGGGGCGGGCCCGGACTCGTCCCTGAGCTGGATGCTGCCCGGCGTCATCGCCCTCGCCCTGGCCGCCGGCCTGCTCCAAGGCGCGGTCATGCGCTCCCGCAGGCCGGAGACACACGCCCGCATCGGCCTCGGCAACGAGGCGTTCCAGCTGGAGAAGGCGGCGCGCGAGGTCTCCTGAGCCCACCGCGGGGGCCTGCTGAGACCACCGCAGCGGCCTGCCGAGACCCCCGTAAGAAGTGGTTACGGAACTCGGACGACCACCCGCGAGCCCTGGCCCGGCCGGGGCCGCGGGTGCTCGAATGAGGCCGTGAACCCCGAACGATCCAAGGAGCACTCCGGACCCACCGAGGAGCACTCCCCGGCCGAGGAGCGCTCCCCTGCCGAGGAGCGCTCCGCACAGCCGCAGGCGCGCGGCGCGCCCGTCGGCCGCCGCGTCCTGCTCGGCACCCTCGGCCTGGGCGCCCTGGGTGTGGTCGCCGCGCCCACCCTGCAACGCGGCCTGGAGTCCCTCCTCGCCGGAGCCGCCGACCAGGACCCCACCGGCCTGACGGGCCTGCTCCCGAACGGCGGCGGCTTCCGCTACTACTCGGTCGCCTCCTCCGTCCCGCACAAGAACGCCCGGACCTACCGCCTGACGGTGGACGGCCTGGTCGACCGCCCCACGACCTACACACTGGCCGACCTCAAGGCCCTGCCGCAGACCCGCCTGGTCCGCGACGTCCAGTGCGTCACCGGCTGGCGGGTCCCCGACACCCCCTTCGAGGGCGTACGCCTGTCCCGGCTGCTGGACGCGGCCGGGGTGCGCCCCACGGCGAAGGCGGTCCGCTTCACCTGCTTCGACGGCACGTACTCGGAGAGCCTCACCCTCGACCAGGCCCGCCGCGCCGACGTCCTGGTCGCCCTGCGCATGAAGGACAAGGACCTCGGCCACGCCCACGGCGGCCCGGTCCGCCTCTACGTGGCGCCCATGTACTTCTACAAGTCCGCCAAGTGGCTCTCCGGCATCACCGTCACCGAGGACGTCCGGCCCGGCTACTGGGAGAAGCGGGGCTACGACGTCGACGCCTGGGTGGGCCGCTCGAACGGCCGCGACGACGAGCCCACGAGTTGACGATGACCCTACGCGTCGACACCCCGTCACCGTCCGTCCGCGTACGGCGCTTCAGCAGGGCCGAGCGGTGGGTCCACCGCACGACGGCCGCGCTGATGGGCGTGTGCGTGCTGACAGCGGCCTGCCTGTACGTCCCCCAGCTCGCCCAACTCGTCGGCCGCCGCGCCCTGGTCGTCACCCTGCACCAGTGGGCGGGCCTCGCCCTGCCCGTCCCCGTCCTCGCCGGCCTCGCCTCCCGCGTCTTCCGCGCCGACCTCGGTCACCTCAACCGCTTCGGCCCGCACGACCGCGTCTGGCTGCGCGCCGCCCTGCGCCGCGACAAGCGGCACGCGTCGCGCCCGGCGGGCAAGTTCAACGCCGGCCAGAAGATCTACGCGGCCTGGATCGCAGGCGCCACGCTGGTGATGCTCGGCACGGGCCTGATGATGTGGTTCACCCACCTCACCCCGCTCGTGTGGCGCACCAGCGCGACCTTCGTCCACGACTGGCTGGCCCTCACCCTCGGCATCGTCCTCGCCGGCCACATCGGCATGGCCCTCGCCGACCCGGAGGCCCGCCGGGGCATGCGCACGGGATCGGTGAGCCGGGAATGGGCCGACCGCGAGCACTCGTTGTGGCGGCCCTGAGCCACCGGCATGGGACGTCCCCCTCTGCCAGGGCCTTCGTCCCAGTCGCGGTCCAGGGCGCCGGTGGGCGGATCCGATCGGTTCCGGTGGCCGTGGTCAGCCGCCGAGCGGGAACCCCGTGGCGAGTGCGGTGGTCACGGGGTGAGTCGGTGAAGTGAACAGCCGTGCGGTGGGTCCCGACTCGACCGCATGTCCCTCGGACATGACGACCAGGGTGTCCGTGCGGTCGGCGACGAGGCGCAGGTCGTGGCTGACCAGGACCAGGGACAGGCCGCGACGGGCGCGGAGCCCGGTCAGCAGGTCCATCACGACGACGGCGGTGTCCGCGTCGAGGGCCGAGGTGACCTCGTCGCAGATCAGCACGTCGGGGTCGGCTGCCAGAGCGCGGGCTATGGCGACGCGTTGGCGCTGGCCGCCGGACAGTTCGTGGGGGTAGCGGTCGGCGAAGGCGGCCGGCAGGCCCACTTGGTCCAGGAGTTCCAGGACGCGGTCGGGGATCTCGGCCCGGCCGGCCCGGCGGTGCAGGAGGAGCGGGCGGCGCAAAGTGGCCCCGACGGTGCGGCTGGGGTTGAGGGTGCCCAGGGGGTCCTGCGGCACGAGTTGGAGGCGGCGGCGCTGGTCGCGGGAGCGGCCGTGTGCGGTGGGGGCGAGGCGGGTGCCGTCCAGGCTGACGGTGCCGGCGGTGGGGCGGTGCAGGCCGACGAGGGTACGCAGCAGGGTCGTCTTGCCCGAGCCGGAGGCGCCGACGACGCCGAGACAGCTTCCGGCGGCGAGGGTGAGGTCGACGCCATGCAGCACGGGGACGCGGCGGCCGCGGTGGAGATGGGCGGCGTGCAGGCCGGACACGGTGAGGGTGGAAGGGCCGTGGCGCGGTGTGGGCGCGGGATCGTCCGGGAGGGGTGCGGTGCGCGAGGCCGCCCGGAGACGTGGGCCGGCCAGGTCTACGACGTCGTCGGCGAGCCGGGTGACCAGGTCGGGATCGTGGCAGGACAGGCCGATCGCTATGCGGTGGCTCTCGGCGAGGTGGCGCAGGAGGTCGGCGATCTCGTCGCGCAGCGCCGGGTCGAGTCCGGCCGTGGGCTCGTCGAGGAGGAGGACCGCGGGGCGGCGGGCCAGGGCGCGGGCGAGCGCCACCCGCCGCTGCTGGCCGCCCGACAGGCCGCCGATGCGGCGGTGGGGCAGGCCGTCGTCGGTGGGCAGCCGTACCTCAGCGAGCTGTGCTCGCACCGCTTCCGGGCTTTTGTCCACGGCGACTTCGGCGAGCAGGCGGCGTACCTTCATGCGCGGGTTGAGGGCGGAGCCCGGATCCTGGCCGACGTACGCGAGGCGGTGCCGGCGCAGGGTGCGCAGGGCGGGGGCGGGAAGGGCCAGGGGGTCCTGACCGAGCACGGTGACGCTGCCGGCGGTGCGCTCGGCTCCCGGGGGCAGGGTGCCGGTCACGGCCCGCAGCAACGTCGTCTTGCCGCAGCCGGAGGGGCCGACGACGGCGGTGACGCGGCCGGGCGCCAGCTTCAGGTCGACGCCGTCCAGCAGGAGGCGGCCGTTCGCGGCGGCGACGGTCAGGTCCGAGACCCGCACCGCACACTCCCCGTCCGCCGCTCGGCTGTCGGAGTACCAGTCGGGCATGTGGTTCACAGTGCGGGCACCGCCTTCCGGCCGGTTGCGGGGACGAGGGCGGCGGCTGCCAGATTGACGCTCATGGCGAGCAGGCCGATGGCGATGCTGGGGGCGAGGACGGCCCACGGATTGAGGAGGATGCCGCCGGAGTTCTCGCGGATCATCAACGCCCAGTCGGCGGCGGGTGGTTGAGGGCCGACCTGGAGGAAGCCGGCGGTGGCGACCAGGTAGACGGCGGCGACGAAGCGCAGGCCGAACAGGGCGAGCAGCGTGGCCCGCAGATTGGGCAGCACCTCCCGTAGCACCAGGTACCACAGGCGTTCCCCGCCGACGGCCGCCGCTTCCACATACCCGGAGGCCGCCACGGGCGCGGCCGCGCCGGCGACCAGGCGCACCGCGTAAGGGACGCCCAGGACGACGGACGCGGTGACGACGGCGAGCCGTCCGCCGTCCGGCCAGGACAGGGTGACCAGGAGAATGCCGAGCACGGCGGGCAGCAGCATCAGCACGTCGGCGGTGCGTTCGACGATGCGTCCGACGGCCGGACGCAGGGCGCTGACCGCGCCGAGCACGGCGGCCAGCGCCGTGACGAGGACGGCGACGAGCAGCGACGTGACGACGAGTTCGCGCCCTCCGGCGAGCACGCGGCTGAGTACATCCCGGCCCAGTTGATCGCCGCCCAGCGGCGCCTCGCCGCCGGGTTCCGCGTACGGCGCGGTGACCGGGGCGTCGATGGCGTGCGGGGCGAGCCACGGACCGGCCAGGGCGAGCGCGGTGAGCAGCAGGGCGGGCAGCACGCGCAGGGCGACGCGGCGGCGGGCGTGGCGCACGACGGGATCCCGTTCTACGACGGTCGTGGTCATGTCCGGCCTCCCGAGGCCCAGGCGCGTACGAGGTCGGCGAACAGCAGGACGGCGGTGATGACGGCGCCGGTGACGGCGACGACCCCGGCGATGAGGGGGCCGTCCCGGTCGGCGACCGCGCCGGCGAGGACGGAGCCGATGCCGGGGTAGTTGAAGATGGTCTCCACCACGACGGCGCCGCCCAGCAGCATGCCGGTGGAGGTGGCGATGCCGACCGCGATGGTGGGCAGGGCGCCGGGCAGCAGGTGGTGGGTGAGGATCCGGTGCCGGGGCAGTCCGTCGAGCACGGCGGTCTCGATGTGCGGGGCCTTGGCCTCGTCGGCGAGGGCGGCCCGCACGATGCGGGTGTTCCAGCCGATCTGCGGGATGGCCAGGGCGAGGACGGGCAGGACGAGCATCCGCCAGGAGGCGGGGGAGCCGTCGGCGTCGGTGAGCGTGACGGCCGGCAGCCAGTCCGTCCACAGCGCGAAGACCAGCACCAGCGCCACCGCCACGACGAACTCGGGCAGCGCGAGGATGCCGGTGGCGCTCGCCGAGACGCCGCGGTCCACGGCTCCGCCGGACTTGGCGGCGGCCCAGCAGCCGAGCGCGACGGACGCCACCAGGGTGACCAGCAGGGCGAGTCCGCCGAGCAGCAGGGTGTTGGGGAAGGGACGGGAGAGCAGGTCGGCGACGGACTCGCCGCGTGCGGAGGTGCCGAGATCGCCGGTCGGCACGCCGGTCATCCACGCCCAGAAGCGTTCCGGGACGGGCCGGTCGAGGCCGAGCAGGCGACGGCGCTCGGCCACGTCGGCCGCGCTCTCCCCGCGTTCGGAGGTGGCGGTGGCCGCGTCGCCGGGAAGCAGTTCGACGGCGGTGAAAACGACGGCGAGCAGCACGGCCAGCAGCAGGACCCGGCGCGCGAGCACGCCGGCCACCTGCCCGGCCGCACGCACGACGGCCGGAACCGGCCGGGGTCCGATGCCCCCGGCCGGTCCGCCCGGCTTCCGCGCTGCGGGTATCAGCGAGCCAGCCATGCAGCCTCGAGCTGGACGCGCCCGTAACCGGGCAGGGTCGGCAGGTTGCGCACGGCCGCACCCGCCAGGTCGATCCCGTCGGCCATGCCCCACAGCAGGTAACCGGACTCGTCGTACTCGATCTGCTGGAGCTCGTGCAGCACCTTCGCACGCGCCGCCGCGTCCTTGGTCCCCATCGCCTCCTTGTACGCGGCGTCGAACTCGGCGTTCTTCCAACCCGCCTCGTTCTGCCCGGAGTCGGAAACCATCGTCTTGCTGGCGAAGAACACCACGGAGTCGTTGGTGCCCCAGTAGGTGGTGTACAGGTCGCCCTTCAACCAGGTCTTCTCCCAGAAGGTGGCCGACTCCTGCTTGACCACCTCGACCTTGACGCCGGCCTCGCGGACCTGGGAGGCGAACAGCGTCGCCGACTCGGCGAGACCCGCGATGTCCTCGGTGGTCAGCAGCTTGTACGTCTTCGACAGGTCGAAACCCGCCTCCTTCAGCAGCGACTTGGCCTTGGCCAGATCGCGCTTCCGCTGCGGGATGTCCTTGGCATAGGCGGGATCGCCGGTGCCGAGGATGTCGTTGGCGACCGTGCCGTAACCGGACAGCACCTGCTTGACCATGGCCTCGCGGTCGACGGCCAGCCGCAGCGCCTCGCGTACCTTCGCGTCCGCGAACGGTCCGTCGGCGGTGCGCATGACGATCGGCATCGCCATGTCGTTGGGGCGGCGCACAACCTGGATGTCCTCGCGCTTCTCGGCCGTACGGGCCGCCACCGCGCCGACGTTGGAGGCGACGTCGATCTGGCCGGCCAGCAGGGCGTTGGCCATCGCCTGCGGGCTTTCGAAGATCTTCACCTCGATGGCGTCGAGGTGCACGTCACCGCCGTACCAGTCCTCGTTGCGGACCAGGCGGGCGTTGCCGGAGCGGAACCAGTCCAGCTTGAACGGGCCCGTGCCGGGCGCCTTGCCGAGGTCCTCGTCCGCTGTGTCCTTCTTCAGGACGAACGTCGTCAGGCGCGTCAGCAGCGGCAGTTCGGCGTTGGGGTAGTCGGACACCAGGACCACGGTGCCGTCGCCCTCGGCCTTGATGTTCTCCGGCTTGATGCCCGGCAGACGGGACGCGCCGGAAGGGGTGTCGCGCAGCCGCTTCAGCGACCACACGACGTCCTCGGCGGTGACCGGCGTGCCGTCGTGGAACTTCGCCCCCTTCGCGAGGGCGAAGCGCCAGGTCTTCAGGTCGTCCGACGCCAGCCAACTCGCTGCGAGACGGGGAACGGTGTTCGGCTTGGTGCCGGGGACGGTGAGAGTGTCGTAGACCAGCGAAATGATCAGGTAGTCGCTCTCGTTGGCCTGGGTGCCGTGCGGGTCACGGGTGATGGCCGAGGCCCTGCCCAGCGCACCGACCCGGAGGGTGCCGCCGCGACGGGGCTTCTCACCCGCCTTCGCCGGTGACTTGGCCGAGGTCTCGTCACCGCCGCCGCAGGCGGCGAGCAGCACGGCCGCGCCCATTCCGCCGCCGGCCCACAGCAGCTGACGTCTGTTCACGTTCACGCACGACCTCGTTCCAGTCACGTGGGAAGATTGCTTAGGTGTGCCTACCCTAAGCAACACCTGTGCGCAAGACATGCATAGGCCCCTTCCCTGGATCTGACGAGGCGTCAATCGGCGCACTGGTGCGCACGTTGGCGCACAGAGGCAGGCGGTCCGCACTAGAAGCACAGCACCCTAGTAAGGGTTGCCTAACCTAACTGTGGTTGATACGTTTCCGCGGCGATCGCCCAACCGGCCCACAGGAAACTCATAGGTCGTTCCGAGCTCCACCCGCACCGGACCCGCACCCGAAAGGGATGTCTGCGCCATGCCCACGGGAGCCGCACCCGTACGGCAGCTCGATCCGCACGCCATCGACGAGCTGACCGATATCGCCCGCAAGATCCTCGCCGAGTTCGGCAGTTCGGCCGCGCGGCCTGAGCTGCTCCGCAGAGTGGCGACCGCCGCCACCCGTTTGGATGAAACGATTCTCCAAACCTGTCGCCCGGTCGACACGGACGACGGCCTCTACGTCCTGCGCGGCCTGCCCGTCGACGACGACGGAATCGGCCCCACGCCCAGCAGTTGGGCCACGGCCGCAGACCGCGCCGCCGCGTGGGACGTGATGCTGCTGCTGCTCGCCGCGGCCATGGGCCACCCGATCGCCTGGGAGGGGCAGCAGGAAGGCCGGTTCGTGCACAACATCGTGCCCTCGCCCGGCCACGAGGCCGAGCAGACCGGCGCGAGCAGCACCGTGCTGCTCAGCCCGCACACCGAGGACGCCTTCCACCCCGGCCGCGCCCACCTGCTGCTGCTCGCCTGCATGCGCAACCACGACGCCGTCGCCACCACCGCCGCCAGCATCCGCAAGGTCCGCCTCAGCGCGGACGACGTCGCGCTGCTGTCCCGCCCGGTGCTGCCGATCCTCCCCGACGACGCCTACGCCGCGGCACAGTCCTTCACGGCCCAGGAGCCGCCGAAGGTCCCCGCCCTGTGGCAGACCGAGAACGGCCCGACCCTGCGCTACGACCCCGCCTACACCCCGCTCGACGAGGCCCCCGCCGACTACCGCGCCGCCTACGACCGGCTGACCGCGGAACTGGAACGCGTATCGGTCGCCGTCTCCCTGGAGCCCGGCGACGTCCTGGTCGTCGACAACGACGTGGTCGTGCACGGCCGGGTGCCGTTCAAGGCCCGCTACGACGGAACCGACCGCTGGCTCAAGCGCGCCTCGGTGCGCGTCCCCGGCCGCCGCAGCCGCCCCCTGGCCGAAGCGGACGAACACGGCTACGGGCAGGCCGCGCTCGTGGCCCTCGTCTGATCCCCCGTCAGCATCCCCTCCATCCGAAGGGAAAAGCCGTGACCGGCACCTCCGCACGCCCGGACCACGCCCCGGCCGACATATCCGCAGACGACAAGACCCTGCGCATCCTCAGCACCAGCGACATCGACGGCATCGAGATATCCCTGAAAGACGTCGTCGACGTCGTCGAGCAGGCGTACCGCACCCTGGCCGACGGCAAGTCGGCCAACCCGCGCAAGCTCACCGTCAAGCCCGAGGACGGCCACTCCGTCTCCTACGCCATGCTCGGCCGCGACGGGGTCCGCGAGGTCGTCGCGATCAAGACGTCGTACAAGCACGGCCTGGACCGCTCGCGCGACGAGCAGCACTACTACACGACCCTCACCCTCTACGACGACACCACCGGCCTGCCGGTCGCGATGATGGACTGCGGCCGCATCGGCTCGCTGCGCACCCCGGCCGTGTCGGCGCTGCTGGCCCGCGAATGCGCGGCGCCCGGCAGCCGCAGCGCCCTCGTCATCGGCACGGGGACCCAGGGTCGGCTGGCTCTGCCGTTCCTGCTCACCACGCTGCCGGACCTGGACCGCCTCATGGTCTACGGCACCCATCCCGACGGCCTGACCGCGGTCCGCGAACGGCTCCACCACTACTTCCCCGAAAGGGAGCTGGAGGTCGTGGACGACGTACGGGCCGCCGCGACCGACGCCGACGTGGTGGTCGCCACCGCCGGACAGCACACGCCCGCCGCCGTCGAGGCCGCAGACCTCAAGCCGGGCGCGCTGTCGATCCTGGTCGGCCACGGCATCGCCCCCTCCACCCTGCACCGGGCGGACCGGGTGATCGCCACCAGCGAGGCGCAGATGAAGGTCACCGGCACCGACATGGCCGACGCCGACGGCGACTTCCCGCCGGTGGACGCGGAGTTCCCCGAGGTCGTGGCGGGCCGGGCCGAGGGCCGGCGCTCGGCCGACGAGCGGATCTTCGCGTACAACAGCGGGCTCGTCGTCACCGACATCGCGCTCGGCCACCGTTTCGCGCAGCTCGCCCTCGAGCAAGGGCTGGGAACGCGGGTGCCGCTGTGGCAGTGACCGACACGACCGCGGCTCCGCCGCTGCCGGCCCACCCCGACACACAGCTCGACGCGGTCCTGGCCGGCTCGCTTCCGCACGAGCTGTCGTACGCGCTCGGCGGCCCCTTCCATCTGCTGCTGCCCGACCGCTTCGATGTCAACGCCGCCGCCTTCACGGCGGTCCTCGACGAGTTCGGCGTCGAGGGACGCGTGTACTACGCGAAGAAGGCCAACAAGGCCGCCGCATGGATCGAGCGGTGCGCCCTGTCCGGGACGGGCGTCGACGTGGCCGGCGCCGGGGAGCTCCAGGACGCGCTCGGCCACGGCGTACGGGGCGAGCACATCGTGGTCACCGGGCCCGCCAAGGCGGACGCCCTGCTGCGTGTCGCCATCCTGCAGGGCTGCCTGATCGCCGTGGACGCCCTCGACGAACTGGACCGGGTCGGCGCGGTGGCACGATCTGTCGGCCACCCGGCTCGCGTGCTGCTGCGGCGGCTTCCGCCTGCCCAGCCGCACAGCCGGTTCGGGCTCGACGACGGGGAGTTGGAGACGGCTCTCGCACGGTGCCGGGAAGCCGGGCTCGTGATGGAGGGCTTCTCCTTCCACCTCTCCGGCTACGACCCGCTGATGCGCGCCGAACTCGCCGCCGAACTGGTCGACCTGTGCCTCAAGGCGCGGACGCTGGGCCTGCGTGCCGACCGGATCAGCATCGGCGGCGGGTTCGCCGTCGACTACACGGACGCCGAGCACTGGGAACGCTTCCTGCGCGACCAGCGGCCCGAGCACTATCACGCGGGCAAGTCCTTCGAGCCGGCCGACTTCTACCCGTACCACTCGCCGCTGGCCGGCCCCGACGCCCTGCGCGCGGTCCTCGCCACCGACGGGCTCGCGGGGCGACTGCGCGAGGCGGGCGTGATGCTGCTCCTCGAACCCGGCCGGGCGCTGCTGGACCGGGCCGGCTGCACGGTCTTCCGCGTGCAGGGCGTCAAGGACCGCTCCGGCTACGGCATCGTCACCGTGGACGGCAGCAGTCTCAGCCTGTCCGAGCAGTGGTTCAACAGCGAGTACCTGCCCGATCCGGTGCTGCTGCCCGCCCCCGGCGCCTCCCCGGGTGGACCGTACGCCGCCTGCGTCGGCGGTGCCACCTGTCTGGAGTCCGACATGCTCACCTGGCGCAAGGTGCGGCTCCCCACCCGACCGGCGCCCGGTGACCTGCTGGTCTACCCCAACACCGCCGGCTACCAGATGGACTCCAACGAGTCCCCCTTCCACGAACTCCCGCTCCCCCCGAAGGTCGTCCTCGACACCGCCGGCGGCACGACCCGCTGGCGGCTCGACCGCCATCCACTCGCCTGACTCTCTCCCCTCCGACACAGGAGCCATCCGATGGACAAGGCGCTCTCGCGTCCCGCCGTGGTCAGCCGTGTCTCCGAACTCATCGGCCACACTCCGCTCCTCGAACTGTGCCGCACCGACACCGGCAGCCGCCTGCTGCTCAAACTCGAGCAGTTCAACCCGACCGGCACCGCGAAGATCCGCATGGCCCGGCAGATGGTCCTCGACGCCGAGGAACGCGGCCTGCTGCGCCCCGGCGGCCGGATCGTCGAGTCCACCTCCGGCAACACCGGCCTCGGCCTGGCCGTCATAGCGGCCGAGCGCGGCTACACCTTCACCGCGGTCGTCGACCATCACGCCGCCGCCGACAAGCTGCGCGGCATGAAGGCGCTCGGCGCCGAACTCATCTACATCGCCGAGGAGGGGGACGAGGAACTGGCCACGGCCGCCCGCGAGGAGTTCGCCGAGAAGCTGGCCGCCGAGAGCGACAACGCCTACTTCACCGAGCAGCACAACAACCCGGCCAACGGCGACGGTTACCGGCCGGTGGCGCATGAACTCGACACCGCCCTGGACGGCCGCATCGACCTCCTGATAGGCGCCGTCGGGACCGGCGGCGGGCTCTTCGGGACCGGCGGGGAGCTGCGCAAGACCGTGCCCGGGGTGCGGATCGTCGGGGTCGAGCCGAAGGGGTCGATCGCCTTCGGGCCGCCCGCCCACGACTACTACCAGTCCGGCACGGGCACCCCCGAGGGCGCGACCATCGGCGCGATGGTGGACTACGACCTGCTGGACGAGGGCGTCAAGGTCGGCGACGTCGAGGCGTTCGCCACCGCGCGGGTGCTGGCTCGTCGTATCGGCCTGCTCATCGGCGGCTCCGCGGGCGGGGTGGTGTACGAGGCCCTGACCCGGATGACCTCGCTCGCGCCCGGCACGACTATGGTCGCGCTGGTCAACGACGGAGGCGAGAAGTACATGGACACCGTCTTCAACGACGACTGGATGAACGCCCGAAACCTCATCGATCCCGACACCGAACGCGAGGTCGATGAGCTGCTGACCAAACTCCGCGAGAACTGACACCGATGCCGACACCGCTCACCACACTGCTCCGGGACAGCCGCGCCCTGGCGACGCTGGCCGTGCCGCTCGCCCTGACCCAGCTCGCCCAGGTCGCGCTCACCACCACCGACACGGTGATGATGGGCCTGATGGGCGCCGAGGCCCTGGCCGGCGGCGGCCTGGCCATGGTCATCTTCAACCAGCTGCGCACCATGGGCGTCGGTCTTGTCACCGCCGTCGGCAACCAGGTGTCCGCCGCCTCCGCCCGCGCCGACGAGGACGAAGAGCTCACCGGGGAAGCGCGGGAGGAGGTCCGGGACGTGGTCCGTGCCGCACTGGCGCTGGCCACCCTCGCCGGTGTCGTCGGCGCCCTCGTCATCCTGCTGATCGGCCGGGTCGTCGCCTACCTGGGCCAGGACCCCGAGGTCGTCGACACCGCCTGGCCGGTGCTGCTCGCCCTCGCGCCCGGCCTGATCCCCTGCCTGTGGTTCCAGGCGATACGGCAGTTCACGGTGGGCATGCGCCGACCGCAGGCCCTGCTCCAGATCACCATCGCCTCGGTGGCCGTCAACGCGGCCCTCAACTGGGGCCTGATCCACGGCACCTGGTTCCTGCCGGAGCTGGGCTTGCCGGGCATCGGCCTCGCGACGACGCTGGTGTACGCCCTGACCTGCCTCGCCCTGTACGCCTCGGCCCGCCGCGACCCCCGGCTCGCACCGCTCCTCGACATCCGCGTCTGGAAGGCCCGCCCGGCCATCCTGCGCCGGCTGACCGGCCTGGGCGTGCCGATCGCCGCCACCTACGGCTCGGAGGCCGGCTTCTTCTCCGTCGTCGCCCTGCTGATCGGCACCTTCGGCAGCGCCGCGCTCGCCGCGCACACCGCCGTCAACCAGCTGATCTACATCGTCTTCCAGATCGCGGTCGGCCTGTCCCACGCCGCGTCCCTCAACGTCAGCCGCGAACTCGCCCTGGACCGGATCGACGTGGCCCGACGCATCAAGAACACGGCTCTGGCGTGCGCGGCGGCCGTGATGGCCGTGGTCGGCGCCGTCTACCTCACCGTCCCCGGCCTGGTGCTACGCCCGTTCCTCGACCCGTCGGCCGCCGACGGGCACAGCGCGACCGATATCGCCACCAACCTGTTGCTGGTCGCGGCCGTCCTGCAGTTCTTCGACTGCACCCAGAACATCGGCGTCGGCCTGCTGCGCGGGCTCGACGACACCAAGAGCGGCTTCCGTATCACCCTGGTCGGCTACTGGCTGATCGGCCTGCCCGCCGCCTGGCTGTTCGGGCACCTCGCCGGCCTGGAAACGGTCGGCGTCTGGCTCGGCCTGCTCACCGGCCTCGCCGCCACCGCTCTGCTCCTGCTGCGCCGCTACGGCCGGGCCCTGTCCCGGCGGGCGGCCGCGCAACCGGCCGTCGCCTGACAGCTCGCCGCTTACTGACCCTGCGGGCGGCCCGCCGACGGCCCGACGCATGCCCTGGACCGCGCGGTGCTCGCCGGGAGCGCGCCCGAGTCGGCCGACGGACGAAGACCCGCCACCAAGCACGCGAGCGACGGGCCGGGCGGCAGCCAGGCGGGGCGACGAGCCGCCGGGTCGGGGAACCGCCGTCCGAGGGGGCGGCCGGGGTCGGGCTGCCGTCGCCTCCCGCAGCACTGGGCCCGGGAGAGCCCTCGGCGCCGTCCGAGCCGTCCGGGCTCACGGATCCGCCCGAGCCGACGGTCCAACGGCCCGGCGGCCCCCGTCCGGCGCCTGACGCCCCGGCGCGGCCGGGCCGGGCCCCACAGCCCGGCTCTACTCGTCGCCGTCCGGCCCGCCCCCGTCCGGCCAGCCACCGTCAGGCCGCCCCCGGTCGTCCCGCCCGTGATACCCGGCGCCCCCACGGCCCCCGGGGTGAGCCGCCGCCGTCGTCCATCCAGGCGGTGGTTGCCACGCCAGCGAACCGGCGAGGAGCAGCCCCGATATCCGCACCCCGAGCGAAGCCCTCATGACGTCCCCGAGGGTCGTCCCCGTGGACGAGCCGTCCCCGGCCCCGGGTCGCAGTCGGCCCTCAAGGCCTCCCATCACCCGGTCACCCGCCCCGTCCGGGAACCCGCAGCGCCGCCCAGGCCGCGAGGGCCGCGGCCGACCGCTGTCCGCGAAAGCCAGGACGCGGTGAAGTCGAGCAGCACCTTGCAGGACCGACTCCGGTCGGCGGCCAGCGCGAAGGCCGACTCCGCCTCCCGGACGGGCACGACCGCGCTGACCAGCCCGTCGAACGTCGGCTCGGACGCCAGCAGCGCGAGCGCCTCGTCGAACTCGCCGTCGAACCGGAACGCCCCGCGCAGCTCGATCTCCCGGCTCACCACGAGGTTCCCCGCGAACGGGCTCTGCCCCCGCGGCAGCATGCCGAGCTGCACGACGACCCCGCCGCGCCGCACGCGCCGCAGACCGGCGTCGAGACCCGCGGCCACCCCGGACGCCTCGAACACCACGTCCACCTCGGCCGGCCACCCGGCGTCGTCCGGGTCATCGGCCCGTACGACCGTGTCGGCACCGGAGATCCGCGCGTACCGCAGTGCCTCGGGCAGCGGGTCCGTCACGGTCACCCGCGCCGCCCCGGCCGCCTTCGCCGCCGCGACCACCAGGCAGCCGATGGGCCCGGCACCGGTGACCAGCACGTGCCGCCCGGCCACCGCCCCGGCCCGCCGCACCGCGTGCAGGGCGACGGACAGCGGTTCGGCGAGCGCGGCCCGGCGCAGTGCGAGCCCGGGCGGAAGCGGCCTCAACTGCCCGGCGGGAACGGCGATGTGCGCCGCGAAGCCGCCCTGGACGTGCGGGAACCGCGCCGCACTGCCCAGGTAGCGCGTGTCCCGGCACACGTTCCGCCGCCCCTCCGCGCACTCCGGGCACACCCCGCAGGGCGTGGCCGGGTGTACGGCAACCGCAGTACCGACGTCCGGCCCTGACGCTCCGGCACCGTACGACACGACCGTCCCGGCCACCTCGTGCCCGAGCACCATCGGCTCCTTCAGCCGGAAGTCGCCGACCCCGCCGTGCCGCCAGTAGTGCAGGTCGGACCCGCACACGCCCCCGTACCGGACGGCGACCAGCGCCTGACCGGCGCCGGGGACCGGGACCGGCAGCTCGTCGACCCGCAGGTCACCCTGGCCGTGGAGCACACAACCCAGCATCCCCGCCGCCCCTTTCACAGCACGCTCGTCATGCCGCCGTCGACGTACAGCACCTGCCCGTTGACGAAGTCCGCGGCGGGTGAGGCGAGGAACAGCACCCCGCCCACCAGGTCCGCCGTACGGCCCCAGCGCCCGGCCGGGGTGCGCCGGCGGACCCACGCGCTGAACTCCTCGTCCTCGACGAGGGGCCGGGTCAGCTCGGTCTCGATGTAGCCGGGCCCGAGCCCGTTGACCTGCACGCCGTGCGGACCCCAGTCGGCGCACATGCCCTTGGTGAGCATCTTCAGGGCGCCCTTGGTGGCCGCGTAGGGCGCGATGCCGGGGCGGGCCACCTCGCTCTGCAGCGAGCAGATGTTGATGATCTTGCCGTGGCCGCGTTCGGTCATCCGCCGGGCCGCCTCGCGGCCGACCAGGAACGCGCTGGTGAGGTTGGTGTGCAGGATCCGGTGCCAGTCGGCGTCGGTGAACTCCAGAAGCGTGGCGCGCAGTTGCATGCCCGCGTTGTTGACCAGGATGTCGAGCGGGCCCACCCGCTCCTCGACGTCCGCGATCCCGTCCCGTACGGACGAGCCGTCGGTGACGTCGAACACGGCCGTGTGCACCCGGTCGCCGGGCAGTTCGGCGGCGGCCCCGGCCAGCCGGTCCGCGTCCCGCCCGTTCAGGACGACCGTGCAGCCCGCCTCCGCCAGGCCACGGGCGAGAGCGAGTCCGATGCCCCGGCTGGAGCCGGTCACCAGGGCCGTACGGCCGCTGATGTCGAAGAGGGGGTGAGCCGTCATCGCCGTGCCAACTCCTAGATCACGAGGGACAGCAGCAGGACCACGCCACCCGCGACCACGGAGATGATGCACTCCATGACCGACCAGGTCTTCAGGTTCTGGCCGACGCTGAGCCCGAAGTACTCCTTGACCAGCCAGAACCCTGCGTCGTTGACATGGCTCAGGAAGAGCGAGCCCGCGCCGATGGCCAGCACCAGCAGGGCGGCGTGCGTGGTCGACATGTCGGCCGCCAGCGGGGCGACCAGGCCGGCCGCCGAGACCGTCGCCACGGTCGCCGAACCGGTCGCCAGCCGGATCGCCACCGCGATCAGCCAGGCCAGCAGCAGGGCGGGGATCGACCAGTCCTCGGAGATGTCCAGGATCATCCGGCCCACACCGGAGTCGATCAGCGTCTGCTTGAAGCCGCCGCCCGCGCCGACGATCAGCAGGATGCCCGCGATGGGCCCGAGGCTCTTCTCGACGAGCGGCGAGATCCGCTCCTTGGAGTACCCGGCGGGCCGCAGCAGCGTGAAGATGCCGACGAGGACGGCGGCCAGCAGGGCGATCATCGGGGCGCCGATGACGTCGAAGACGCGCTGCACCGGGTTCTCGGGGTCGTCGATGACGATGTCGACCAGCGCCTTGGCGAGCATCAGGATGACCGGCAGCAGGACCGTGATCAGCGTGGCGCCGAAGCCGGGACGCTTCTCCAGGTCGTCGGAGGCGCGCTGGGGGATCATCCGCTCGGGAGCCGGGACGTCCACCCAGCGGGCCGCGACCTTGGAGAACAGCGGACCGGCGATGATCACCGTGGGTATGGCGACGAGGACGCCGAGCGCGAGCGTGACGCCGAGGTCGGCCTTGACCGCGTCGATCGCGACCAGCGGACCCGGGTGCGGCGGGACCAGGCCGTGCATCACGGACAGGCCCGCGAGCGCCGGGATGCCGATCCGCATCAGGGAGTAGTTGCCGCGCTTGGCGACCATCAGCACGACCGGGATCAGCAGCACGATGCCGACCTCGAAGAACAGCGGCAGACCGATCACCGAGGCGATCAGCACCATCGCCCACGGCATCGACCGGCCACCGGCCTTGTCGAGGATGGTGTCGACGATCTGGTCGGCGCCGCCGGAGTCGGCGAGCATCTTGCCGAGGATCGCGCCGAGCGCGATCAGCACGCCCACACCGGCGACCGTGGAGCCGAGGCCGGTGCTGAAACTGGTGAGGACCTTGTCCAGCGGCGCCCCGGCGAACGCGCCGAGCGCCAGTGACCCGATGGTCAGCGCCAGGAAGGCGTGCAGCTTGAACTTGGTGATGAGCAGGACGATGACGGCTATGCCCGCCAGGACGGCGATGCCCAGCTGAGCGTGGCCGGCCGAGGTGATCGGCTCGGGTGCGTCCGCTGCCAGCATCTCGACGCTGAGTCTGGTCACGGTGGGGTTCCCTTGCGGTAACGGGGACTTGGGGAGAGGAGCGGCCGGGGCCGGGCTGCTGGAACTGCTGGAACTACAGGCACTGCCGGAACTACTGGATGGGCTCGGGGAGCGAGCTGAGGGCGTGCATCGCCCGCTCGGTGATCTCCTCCGGGCTGCCCGTGACGTCCACGGCGACCCCCGCCTCGTCCGGCCCGAGCGGCTGGAGCGTGGCGAACTGGGAGTCGAGCAGTGCCGTGGGCATGAAGTGCCCCTGCCGGTGCGACATCCGGTCCTCGATGAGCGCGCGGTCACCCGTGAGGTGCACGAAGACCACGCCGGGCGCGGCGGCCCGCAGCCGGTCGCGGTACGACCGCTTCAGCGCCGAGCAACTGACCGCCCCGCCGAGCCCCGCCCGCCCCTGCGCCCAGTCACCGATGGCGTCCAGCCAGGGCCACCGGTCCTCGTCCGTCAGGGGGGTCCCGGCCGACATCTTGGCGATGTTGGCCTGCGGGTGGAAGTCGTCGCCCTCGGCGTACGGGACGCCGAGCCGGGCCGCGAGCAGGGGACCGATGGTGGTCTTGCCGGTGCCCGCGACGCCCATCACCACGACGACATGGGGGGTGTTCATCGCTGCCTCACTGTCTGCTGTCCGAGGTCGACACGTGATGTCGACGCAACTGAAACGCATTAGATAAGACGAATTCAAGAGTCTGTGATGAATAAGTCTGACTTTTTGTCTGCGTGATCCACCCCGTACGCTGAGTGCATGAGCACACCGGGCCGGGGGCTGCACGGCCACGTACTGGACACCCTCGGCCCCGAGATCACCGCGGGCGAGTACCCGCCGGGGAGCGTCCTGCGTACGGACGAACTCGCCCAGCGTTTCGACGTGTCGCGCTCCGTGATGCGCGAGGCGGTCCGCGTGCTGGAGTCCATGCACCTGGTCGAGTCCCGCCGCCGCGTCGGCGTGACGGTCCTGCCGAAGTCCGAGTGGAACGTGTACGACCCCCAGGTCATCCGCTGGCGCCTGGCGGGCAAGGACCGCCCCCGGCAGCTGCGTTCCCTCACGGTGCTGCGCTCGGCGATCGAGCCGGTGGCGGCGGGCCTGGCCGCGAAGCACGCGACCGCCGAACAGTGCGCCGAACTGACCCAGTGCGCCCTCGGCATGGTCGCCAACTCGCGCGGCCACAAGCTGGAGGAGTACCTCGTCCACGACGTGGCCTTCCACCGTGTGATCCTCAACGCCTCCGGCAACGAGATGTTCGCCCGCCTCGGCGACGTCGTGGCGGAGGTCCTGGCCGGCCGCACCCATCACGACGTGATGTTCGACGACCCCGACCCGGCCGCCGTCACCCTGCACGTCCAGGTCGCCGAGGCGGTCCGCGAGGGCGACGCGGCGCGTGCGGAGGAACTGACCCGGGAGATCACGGTGGGCGCCCTGCAGGAGCTGGACATACTGGCGCCGTGAGGCGCTACTCCAGGAACTCCCCGTCGACGTACACCCATGCCCCGTCGACCCGCTCGAACCGGCTCCGCTCGTGCAGCGAACCGCCCCGGTAGGACGCCCGGAAGGTCACGGTCCCGGTGGAGTGGAAGGCCGACCCCTCACTCGTGTCGAGGATCTCCAGCCCGGTCCACCGCATCCGCGGATCGAGGTCGAGGCGCTCGGGCCGGGTCCGCGGATGCCACGTCCGCAGCAGATACCCCGCGTCCCCCTTCACGAAGGCGCTGTACCGCGACCGCATCAGCGCCTCGGCGGTCGGCGCGGAGGCGGCCCCCGAGTGGTAACGGCGGCAGCACTTCTCGTACGGCTCGGGCAGCCCGCACGGGCAGGAACGCGTGGTCATGCCCGCCATTGTGCTCGACGGCCGCGCGTGCCTAGGCGCCGGGCAGCGGCGGCAACGCCGTCCCGTACACCCACGCCTCGAACAGCTCGTCCAGCGGCTCCTCCGCGCACCGGGCCACGTGCGCGGTGAAGGCCGCGGTCGTCACCGCCCCGCCCCGGTGCAGCCCCGCCCAGCCACGCAGCATGCGGAAGAAGGCGTCGTCGCCCATCGCGCAGCGCAGGGCGTGCAGGACGAGCCCGCCGCGCTCGTAGAGCCGGTCGTCGAACATCTGCTTGCGGCCGGGGTCCGCCAGCCGCAGGTCCTGCGGCAGCGACGACAGCGACCGGTGCGCGGCGGCGGCCAGTTGCCGGGCGTCACGGCCCCCCGACCGCTCCGACCACAGCCACTCGGCGTACTTCGCGAACCCCTCGTTGAGCCAGATGTGCCGCCAGTCGGCGATGGACACGCTGTTGCCGAACCACTGGTGCGCCAGCTCGTGCGCGACGAGCCGTTCCCAGCCGCGCGCCCCGTCCACGTGGTTGGCGCCGAACAGCGACAGCCCCTGTGCCTCGACGGGGACGTCGAGCTCCTCCTCGGTCACCACGACCGCGTACTCGGCGAAGGGGTAGGGCCCGAACAGCTCCTGGAACAGCTCCATCATCGCGGGCTGCCGTGCGAAGTCCCGCGAGAACTCCGGGAGGAGGTGCGCCGGGATGTGCCCGTGCTGCGGTACACCGCCCGGCCCCGGGTCGCCCAGCAGCACCGTCTGGTACTTCCCGATCGACAGGCCTACGAGATAGCTGGACGTCGGCGCCGACTGCTCGTACACCCAGGTGGTCGTGGAGGCCTTCGTCGTACGGGTCAGCAGCCGCCCGCCCGCCACCACCGCGTACACCGACGGCGTGGTGATCGAGATCTGGTACGACGCCTTGTCGGCGGGCCGGTCGTTGCACGGGTACCAGGACGGCGCCCCGATCGGCTGGCTCGCCACCAGCGCCCCGTCCGCCAGCTCCTCCCACCCGAGCCCGCCCCAGGGACTGTTCACTGGCTTGGGATTGCCCGACCAGTGCACCTCGACCGTGAACGCGGCCCCGGCGCGCACCGGCTTCGCGGGGCGGACCCGCAGCCTGCCGCCGCGGTGCGTGTAGTGCGCCTGCCGGCCGTCGACGCGCACCCGGCCGATGCGGAAGCCGGCCAGGTTGAGCTGGAACTCGGTGAGCGGCGACCGGCCCGCGATGGCGTTGATCCGCGCCGACCCCGACAGGCGGTTCGGGCCGGGGCGGTAGTCCAGCGCGAGCTCGTACCGGTGCACCCGGTACCGCGGGTCACCGTGGTCCGGGAAGTACGGGTCCTTGCCCGCCGCCTGCTGAACTGCCACTGCCGCCTGTGCTCCCTGCGCTGTGCCGCTGCCATGTCGTGCCGGTGCACCGCCTGACGGCTCCGAGCGGCCCGCGCTCACGAACGCCATGCCTCGATCGGATTGCCGAGCCAACGGGTGTCGTCGGGAACGGACTCCGCGGCCATGACGAGCGACGCGGGACCCAGGGTCGTACGGGCCCCGACCGTGCTGCCCGGCAGCACGATCCCGCCAGGACCCAGCGTCGCGCCCTCACGGAGGACCACAGTATCCGTCCGCAAGATCCGGTCGTGGAAGAGGTGCGTCTGCAGCACACAGCCCCGGTTCACCGTGGCCCCGTCGCCGAGCGTCACCAGGTCCGTCTCCGGCAGCCAGTAGCTCTCCACCCACACGCCCCGGCCGATCCGCGCGCCCAGCCCGCGCAGCCACGCCGTCATCAGCGGCGTACCGGCCACGGACCCGGCCAGCCACGGCACCGCCAGCACCTCGACGAAGGTGTCCGCCAGCTCGTTGCGCCACACGAACGCGCTCCACAGCGGATGCTCACCCGTGCGGTGCCGCCCCACGAGCAGCCACTTGGCGAGGATCGAGACGCCGGCCGCCAGCGCACCCGCCGCGAGCAGCACGATTCCCGACAGCGGCCAGGCCCAGCCGCCCAGCGCGCACAGCGCCGCCACCGTCAGCACCGCCAGCCCCGCCGAGCAGAACACCGGCACGATCCGGCACAGCTCCACCAGAGCGCGCGCCCACCGCAGCCGGGCCGGCGGTTCGTACGTCCGGCTCCGGTCGCCGCCGGCCGCGGCGCGCGGCAGCCTGACCGGCGGCAGCCCTAGATACGACGTGCCCTTCTTCGCCTTCTTCGGTGTCGCCGACAGCACCCCGACCAGCCCGCCGTCCGGCACGGACCGCCCCGGCGCCGTCATCCCCGAGTTCCCGAGGAAGGCCCGCCGCCCGATCCGGGCCCGCCCGATCCGCATCCAGCCGCCGCCGAGCTGGTACGGCGCGGTCAGCGTGTCGTCGGCCAGGAACGCCCCCTCGCCGACCGTGGTCAGGCTGGGCAGCGCGAGCACCGTGGACACCTCGGCGCCCCGCCCGATCCGCATCCCGAGCAGCCGCAGCCACACCGGCGTCGCCAGCCCGGCGTACAGCGGGAACAGCGTCTCCCGCGCCCGGTCCATCAGCTGCGTGACGGTCCACGCCTGCCAGCCGACCCTGCTGTACGCGGGATGCGTCCCCTCGCGCAGGCCCAGGCTCAGCAGGCGTACGGCGATCAGGAGCAGCAGCGCGTACACCAGCCCGAAGGCCAGCGTCGCCGGTACGAGGGCGAGGGCGGCGCCCGTCAGGACCGCACCCGGCGTGATGAACACCCGGGCCACCAGCAGCGCGGCCGCTCCCGCCAGCACCGGCAGCGCGGTCAGCGCCAGGCCGGTCACGCCGTACATCGCCCGCCACGGCCTGCCGCGCCCCGGCCGCTCCTTCGGCCAGGGGCGCTTGGCCTTGCCGAGTTTGGCCGCGGGCGCGCCCGCCCACCGCTGACCGGTGGGAATCTGGCCCGTGACCGCCGAACCGGGCGCCACCTCGGCCCGCTTGCCCACCCGGGCGCCCGGGAAGAGCACACTGCGCGTGCCGACGACGGCGTGCGCGCCCACCCTGACCGCGCCGACCTCCAGCCGGTCGCCGTCCAGCCAGTACCCGGACAGCTCCACCTCGGACTCGACGGCCGCGCCCCGCCCCAGCTTGAGCATGCCGGTGACCGGGGGCAGCGAGTGCAGGTCGACGTCCGGCCCGACCCTGGCGCCCAGCGCCCGCGCGTACCGCTCCAGCCACGCCCCGGTCAGCGAGGTCGCCCCGCTGAACTCGGCCAGCCGCTCGGCCGTCCACAGCCGGAGATGGACGCCGCCACCGCGCGGATAACGGCCGGGCTCAAGACCGTGCAGCAGCAGCCGCGCCCCGCCCGCGGCGACCGCGAGCCGCCCCGGCGGGCTGAAGAGGACCACGGCCCCGGCCGCGACCAGCCACCACGGGGCGGTCGGCAGCCAGGAGTACGCGGGCAGCAGATTCCCGAGGGCGGCCAGCACCACCGTCCAGCGCAGCCCGAGCAGAGTGAACAACGGGACGAGCAGCAGGAGTTGAAGCAGCTGCGCCCGCCTCGGCACCGGGGCGACGACCCGCGCCGCCCCGTCGTCCTGCGCGGACTCCTCCAGACGGCGGGCGAGCTTGCGCAGCACCGGCTGCTGGTAGAGGTCCAGGACGGCGGCGCTCGGGTAGCGGGCGCGCAGCCGCGTGGTCAGCTGGGCCGCGGCGAGACTGCCGCCGCCGATCGCGAAGAAGTCGTCGGAGGCCGACGTCACCGGGATGCCGAGAACCTCCGTCCACTGCTCGGCGAGCCAGGCCTCCGTGCCGTACAACCGCTCGGCCGGGCCACCGGTGTCCAGCCCCTCCAGCGGCCAGGGCAGCGCGTTGCGGTCCACCTTGCCCGACGTGCGGGTCGGCAGCTCGTCGACCGGCGCCGGCAACGGCACCAGCGCGGCGGGCAGTTCGGCCCGCAGCCTCTCGACCGCCGCCGCCTGGTCCCAGCCGTCCTGGGTGACGACGTACCCGACGAGGAGCTGGTTGCCGCCGCGGGCGGTCCGCACGGCCGCCGCGGCCCCCGCCACCCCGGGCAGCGCCTGCAACGCGGCGTCCACCTCGCCCAGTTCGATCCGCCGTCCGCCGAGCTTGATCTGCTCGTCGGCCCGCCCGAGGAAGACCAGCCCCTCGGGCTCCGCCCTGACCAGGTCCCCGCTGCGGTAGGCCCGCGCCCAGCCCAGCGACTCGAGCGGCGCGTACTTCTCCGCGTCCTTCCCGGCGTCGAGATACCGCGCCAGCCCGACCCCGCCGATCACCAACTCCCCGCTGCCGCCCATCGGCACGGGCTCCCCGGCCTCGTCCACGACGGCCAGTTCCCAGCCGTCCAGCGGCAGCCCGATCCGGATCGGCTCCTCCCCGCTCATCAGCGACGCACACGCCACGACGGTCGCCTCGGTGGGCCCGTACGTGTTCCACACCTCGCGCCCCTCGGTCACCAGCCGCCGCGCCAGCTCGGGCGGGCAGGCCTCACCACCGAAGATCAGCAGCCGTACGTCGTTGAGAGCCTCGGGCTCCCAAAGGGCCGCCAGCGTCGGCACGGTGGACACGACGGTGATCTCCTGCTCGACCAGCCACGGCCCGAGATCGGCACCGCTCCTGACCTGCGCGCGCGGCACCGGCACCAGACAGGCCCCGTACCGCCACGCCAGCCACATCTCCTCGCAGGACGCGTCGAACGCGACGGACAGCCCCGCCATCACCCGGTCCCCGGGCCCGATCGGATCGTCGGTCAGGAACAGCGCGGCCTCGGCGTCCACGAAGGCGGCGGCGCTGCGGTGGCTGACGGCGACCCCCTTCGGCTTCCCGGTGGAACCGGACGTGAAGATGACCCACGCGTCCTGCCCGACACCGGGACGGGCGGCGGGCACGTCGCTGCGCGACAGGACGGCCAGCTCGTGCCCGCTCCTGACGACGGCCCGGACACCCGCCTCCCCGAACACCAACTCGGCCCGCTCGTCCGGGTCCTCGGCGTCCACGGGCACGTAGGCGGCACCGGCGGCCAGCACGGCGAGGACGGCGACGTACAGATCGTTGGTACCGGACGGGACCCGGACCCCCACCCGGTCCCCGAGCCCGACCCCGGCACCGGCGAGCCGCCGCCGCAGCCGCTCCACCTCGACGGCCAGCGCACGGTAGGTGAGCTGCGTCGTCCCGTCGTCCAGGGCGAGTTCGTCCGGATACGACCGCACGGACGCGTCGAACACGTCGACAAGCGTCCGCAGGGAGGCCGCCGGACCCCCGGAGAAACGTGCCGTATCGCCGAACCGCTCGCGGATCTCCTCTTCGAACAGGCCAAGAGCACTGCTCTCGTGCAGGGCTGCCATCGGTCCTCGCCTCTCGTTCCCGGAAGCTCCGGGGCGCTGGCGGGCCCGCAGGTCTGCCTGGGGTTGTCCGGCTCCAGCTCCGTAACAAGCCGGAAATATTAGTACGGAGCCGGGCTCGGCACCTTCTGCCGGCCACTCGGAACGGCCCTCCGGGAGCGCACGGGGGAGCGGCGCAGGGGCGGTGACCTGGTGATCTTCGGGGCGGCGAGACATGCCCCACACAACGAGTGAGGGCCGCGACCCACTGGCCGCGACCCTCACTCGTTGTGTGTGTCCGAGGGGGGACTTGAACCCCCACGCCCGATAAAGGGCACTAGCACCTCAAGCTAGCGCGTCTGCCATTCCGCCACCCGGACAAGGTGTCTGTCGCGCGGGCTTCCCCTCGCGGCGACGACGTAAACATTACCAGGCTTTCCGGGGTGGCCGATCACCCCCCGGCCCGCCGTCCCCACGTGAACGGCGTATGACGGGCCGGGACCGCTCTTGGGTGTGCGCGGTGGGGGAGGGAGGATGTGGAGGACCCACCAGCAGTGACAGCGGGAGGAAGCACGTGAGCGAGACGGGCACGGCCAAGAACGTCACCGGCGAGGACGAGGTCGTGGACCTCTGCCGCGAGCTGATCCGGATCGACACCAGCAACTACGGCGACCACTCGGGTCCGGGCGAGCGCAAGGCGGCCGAGTACGTCGCCGAGAAGCTCGCCGAGGTGGGACTCGAGCCGAAGATCTTCGAGTCCCACCCGGGGCGCGCCTCCACGGTCGCCCGGATCGAGGGGGAGGACCCGTCCCGGCCCGCACTGCTCATCCACGGGCACACCGACGTCGTCCCGGCCAACGCGGACGACTGGACCCATCACCCCTTCTCCGGCGAGATCGCGGACGGCTGTGTGTGGGGCCGCGGCGCCGTCGACATGAAGGACATGGACGCGATGACCCTGGCGGTCGTCCGCGACCGGCTGCGCAGCGGACGCAAGCCGCCGCGCGACATCGTGCTGGCCTTCCTCGCGGACGAGGAGGCCGGCGGCACGTACGGCGCCAAGCACCTCGTCCGCAAGCACCCCGAGCTCTTCGAGGGCGTCACCGAGGCGATCGGTGAGGTCGGCGGATTCTCCTTCACCGTCAACGAGAAGCTGCGGCTCTATCTCGTCGAGACCGCCGAGAAGGGCATGCACTGGATGCGGCTCACCGTCGACGGCACGGCCGGGCACGGCTCGATGACCAACACGGACAACGCGATCACCGAACTGTGCGAGGCGGTCGCGCGGCTCGGCCGGCACACGTGGCCGGTGCGGATCACCAAGACCGTACGGGCCTTCCTCGACGAGCTCTCCGACGCGCTCGGCGTCGAACTCGACCCCGAGAACATGGACGAGACCCTCGCCAGGCTCGGCGGCATCGCCCGCATGATCGGCACGACGCTGCGCAACTCGGCCGCGCCCACCATGCTCGGCGCCGGCTACAAGGTCAACGTCATCCCCGGCCAGGCCACCGCCCACGTCGACGGCCGTTTCCTGCCCGGTTACGAGGAGGAGTTCCTCGCCGACCTCGACCGGATCCTCGGCCCGCGCGTGAAGCGCGAGGACGTGCACGCCGACAAGGCCCTGGAGACCGACTTCGACGGCAAGCTCGTCGACGCCATGCAGAGCGCGCTGAGCGCCGAGGACCCGATCGCGCGGGCCGTGCCGTACATGCTCTCCGGCGGCACCGACGCCAAGTCCTTCGACGACCTCGGCATCCGCTGCTTCGGCTTCGCGCCGCTGAAGCTGCCGCCGGAGCTGGACTTCGCGGGCATGTTCCACGGCGTGGACGAGCGGGTGCCGGTGGAGGGCCTGAAGTTCGGCGTGCGGGTGCTGGACCGTTTCATCGAAGCGTCCTGATCCCTCGGCCGTCCCGGTCCCCCTGGCCATGCTGTGTCCCTTGGTCATTGATAACGCCTCGGTAATCGGCCATGTGTACGGGAGTGCCCGACAAAGAGTGAATGCGACCATAGGCTCGTAGCTTCATTACTCCCTCCTCGTTACTCGTCATGTGATCCGCAATTGGGATCGCTTTGCCAACGAGGAGGAATAATGATCAAGAAGGTCGTCGCTGCTGCGGCTGCCACTGGTGGGCTGGTTCTCGCGGGCGCGGGCCTTGCCGTTGCCGACTCGGGTGCTCAGGGTGCCGCCGCGCACTCCCCGGGCGTTCTGTCCGGCAACGTTGTTCAGGCGCCTGTTCACGTCCCGGTGAACGTCTGCGGCAACACGGTCTCCGTGATCGGGCTGCTGAACCCCGCCTTCGGTAACTCCTGCATCAACAAGTGACGTTGTGCCTCGCCCGCTAGGGCCGAGCCCTTGAGGGTTTGAGCCCGTCGGCCCCGGAGCGCGTGCCATGCGCTCCGGGGCCGACCGGTCTTTTTCGAAACACCGAAACGTCGGAATGTCGGAATCCCGAATCGGGTGGGATTCCGGCGAGAAGGTCGAAGGCAGGGAATCAGCTATGCGACAGGTCACCCGCAAGGGCCTGATGACGGTGGCGGCGGCGACCGGCGTGATCGCCGCGGCGGGCGGCAGCGCCCACGCCACCGGCGGCTCGGCCGCGAGCGGCACCGCTTCGGGGTCGCCCGGCGTGCTGTCCGGGAACTCGGTGCAGGCACCGGTGCACGCGCCGGTGAACGTCTGCGGCAACACGGTCAACGTCGTCGGCGTGCTCAACCCGTCGGTGGGCAACTCGTGCGCCAACCAGGGCGGCGGCTCGTCGTCGGGAGGATACGGCGAGTCCGGCGGACACGGCGGCGCCCACTCCGGCGGCCACGCCAGCGACTCGCCGGGTGTCGGCTCCGGCAACCACGTCGAGGCGCCGATCCACGCACCCGTGAACGTCTGCGGCAACAGCGTCAACGTCGTCGGGATCGGCAACGCCACCACCGGCAACGACTGCACGAACGGCGGCTCCGGCGGCCACCACGCCAACCCGCCGGGCGGCGGCAACGAGACCCCCGGACAGCCGGGCGAGCCCGGAAACCCGGGGAACCCCGGCACCCCGGGGAATCCCGGAGACCCGGGGAACCCTGGAAACCCCGGGAACCCTGTAAACCCTGGAAACCCGGGTGATCCCGGCAACCCGGACAACCCGGTGGAGTCCGGCAGGCCCGGCACCCCGGGCACGTCGCCCACCACGGACGGCGGGACGCCGGGCGGCTCCTCGTACGGCAACCAGCCGGGCGCCCTGTCCGTCACCCAGCCCAAGGGCACAGCCCAGCTCGCCAGCACCGGCAGCGACCTGCCGATGGGCCTCGTCCTGCCGGTCGGCGCGGGCGCGCTGCTGGCGGGCGCGGTCCTGTACCGCAAGGCACGGACCTCTCAGTGACAGCCGGGCATACGGAGCGGGCCCCGCGCCCGCGGGGCCCGCTCCGTATGGGTCATCTCACCATGTGGCGCGTACCTGGCGGATGATCCGCCGCCGCAACCGCACCCTGCGGCTGCCGTCGCGCAACAGGCTCAGGCGGTACAACTCCCAGTGTCCGTACTCGGCGTGGTCCGTCAGCAGACGTGCCGTCTCCTTGCGGGAGACCCCGCGAGGTACGTACACGTCGACAAATTCGTATTCCGGCATCGCATCTATTGTGCGGTCTGGGGCCTGGTACGGATAGCGTCTGCAGTATGTCTGATGCTGCGCAGCCCACCGCTGCTGAGGTACGCGCCGCCGCCGAGGCGGTCAAGACCGCGCTCGACCGCCACCTGGCCGCGGTCGAACGCCGGTCGGGGGAGGACGACCCGGCCGTCTACGAGGCGTTCAACCAGCTGGCCGCGGCCGCAGAGGCGTACGACGAACTGCTCTACGACCGCTACGACGAGGTCACGCCCTTCGAGATCCCCGGTGCGGAGGAGGCGCTGCCGCCGTACACGGGCCCCGAGGAACCGAACGCGCTGAGCGTGCTGATCCGTCGCGACTACGCCGTGGCGGAGCCGCAGCGGCTGCTGGCGCAGGCCCAGCGGATCGAGGCGGCGGACGAGGACGCGGGCGCGGACGTCTCCGGCACGGTGCACGGCGCGCTCGGCCTGCTGTTCGGCGAGTTCGAACCGGACGAGATCGCCTCCCGGCACAAGGAGTTCGGGCTGGAGGAGGGCGACTCCACGCTCTGGGTGACGGCGGCGGACGAACCGGCCGATCCCGGAGAGTGGCTGGAGGCGCCGTTCGAGCAGATCGATGCGCAGCGGGTGATCTGCCGTTTCGACGTGAGCGCGGTGTTCGACGACGAGATCGACGACGTCGACGACGACCTGGACGAGGACGAACTCGAGGACGAGCTCGACACGGACCTGGACGAGGACGAGGACCTGGAGCCGCTGGACGCCGATCGCTGAGCGGACCGGCCGGCCGTCACGACGGCGGTGGCCACGGGGAACACGCCCGTGACCACCGCCGTCGTCCGTCGCGGACCGGGTTCAGCCGACCGCCGTGACCTGTGGGGCGAGCAGCACCGGCAGCCGGGTCGTCCGGGGCTTGGCCGGCACCTCGGCCACGGCCCGGGGCAGCGCCTGCTCCACGCCGTGCACCACGGACAGATGCCGGTCGGCCCGGCCGAACGCCGTGTAGACCCAGGGGCGGCTCAGCGTCTGCGCGGCATCACCGGGCAGCACCACGACCACCGCGGGCCACCGGCAGCCCACCGCCTGGTGCGCGGTCAGCGCCCACCCGTGCCGTACGCAGCTCTCCACCCGCTCCTTCGGTACGACGACGGCCTCGCCCGCGCACGACAGGTGCAGTCCCTCGGCGTCGGCCTTCACCACACGGCCCGGCAGCGTCCGTCCCGGAACGGGGGAGTAGACGATCCGGTCGCCGGGGTCGAAGCCGCCGAAGCGCCCGGGGCCCGGATTCAGCCGCTCCTTCAACGCCGCGTTCAGCGCGCGTGTGCCGACGGCACCACCGTGCCCCGGGGTGATCACCTGGGTCTGGTCGGCCGGGACACCGATCGCCCGCGGGACGGAGTCGGCCACGAGTTGCACGGTCCGGTGCACGGCCTCGCCCGCGTCCCGCACCGGCACGATCACGACCTCCTTGCCGGGGGCCTCGACCTGGTTCAGCTCGCCGATGCCGATACCGGAGACCAGCTCGCCCAGCGGGCCGGGGTCCGGCCGCCGCGAGGCGACCTGCGGGCAGATCCGGGCGGCCAGCAGATCGGCGAACACCCGCCCGGGGCCCACCGACCACAGCACCGCCGGATCCCCGGCCAGCACCAGCCGGGCACCGTCCGGCAGCGACTCCGTGAGCAGCGCCGCCGTCTCGACGTCCAGCTGCGGGGCGTCGAGCACGACGAGGAGATCGAGGTCCAGCGCACCGTCGGCGTCCCGACCGGGCCCCTCGGCACCGGACAGCAGACCGGCGACGGTGACGACGGCCTCTGCGGCCGGGGCCGCGGCGGGGCCGGCCGCAGAGGCCGTCTCCGGCACGGGCCCGGGCGCCGGGGACCCGTCGGCCGCGGCGTCGCCGCCCCGGCCGGAGCGCCGCAGCACAGCCGCGAAGCGGTCGCGGCCGACCGGGCTGTGCGTGGCGGCCCAGGCGCGCAGACCGAGGCCGTGGGCCACCCGGAGCAGCACCGCCGGTTCGGCGAGGGAGGCCTCCCCGCCCGTGTGCAGGACCAGGCCGTGGGAGGCGACCGCGCGGATCAGCTCACCGGCCGAACCCCCGGCCGGGGCGGCGGCCCGCTCCCAGTCCTCGACCGAACCGTCCTGTTTCGGCACGGAGTTGACCAGCCGGGCCAGACCGTCGGCGAGACTCTCCTCCGCCAGCGCGTACCGCTCGAGCCCCACCAGGACACGGACCGGATGCTCCTCCTCGTCCCCCTCGTCCCCCTCGTCCCCCTCGTCCCCCTCGTCCTTCTCGCCGCGCTGCGCACCGGGCTCGTCCAGGGCGTCCTGGAAGACCAGCGCCTCACCCTCGGCGATCGTGTCCTGCACGGCCGCGTCCGCATCGGGCACGCCCCGCTGGGCCAGCGCGGCCGTGAGCGCCGCCAGCTCCAGAGCGGTGTGCCCGGCCAGGGCCGCCTGCTCCAGCAGCCAGACCGTGACCGCCCGGCCCCGCCGCTCGTCGCCCGGGCCGCACGTTGGGCCGAGCAACGCCCGCGCGAACCCGTCGGCCTGCTCCGGCCGTACACCCGTGACCCGCAGCAACTGCCAGGGATCCGCCCGCAGCAGCTCGTCCGCGCCCTCGCCGAGCACCGCGGCGACCTGCGGCGCGAGCGCCTCCGGGGCACCGCCCTCGGCCAGCACGGCCTGCACGGCCCGCACGGTCCCGGGGGTGGGAGCCGCAGGCGCGCCGGCCGGCTCGGCCGACACGGGCTGCGGCCGGCGCACCGGCTCCGGCGCGGGGCGGCGCGGAGCGGCCTCCGGCTCGCTGAACACCGCACGCACCGGCTTCTCGCCGCTCTCCACGGCCCGCACGGCGGCGAGCAGATCGGCCGCCGTGCCGCTCAGCTTGGTCCCGCTCTCGATCCGCTTCTTCTCGGCCTTCCGCCGCTCGATGCGCTCCCGCTCCAGCCGCTGGGCCAGCAGCTCGGCCTCCGCCTCGGACAGCTGCCCGGCATCGTCGCCGGTGCTCTTCGCGGCCGGGGTCTCGTCCGTGCCCCCGGTCTGCGGGGCGCCGCCCTCCGCCGCGGCGCCCGGCCTCCCCGGCTCGGCGTCCACGGCGTCGTCAGCGGGCTCGGGCTCCGTGCTCACAGCGTGCTCCAGTCGTGATCGGGATAGCGGTGCACGGGCGCCGACACGTCGTCGAGTGCCCGGCAGATCTCGTCAGGAAGACTAAGGGTCTCCACTGACAATGCCGCCGTGAGCTGCTGCGCGTTGCGCGAGCCGACGATCGGCGCGGCCACGCCGGGCCGGTCGCGGACCCAGGCCAGAGCCACCTGGAGCGGGGTGACCGCCAGCCCGTCCGCCGCCGTCGTCACGGCGTCCACGATCCGGCTGGCCGTGTCGTCCAGGTACGGCGCGACGAACGGCGCGAGATGCTCCGACGCGCCCCGCGAGTCCGGCGGCGCCGCGTCGTTGCGGTACTTCCCGGTCAGCACCCCGCGGCCCAGCGGCGACGACGGCAGCAGACCGATGCCCAGATCCAGCGCGGCGGGCAGCACCTCACGCTCCACGCCGCGCTGGAGCAGCGAGTACTCCATCTGCGTACTCGCCAGCCGGGTCCGGGTGCCCGGCGCCGCCAGCTGCCAGGTCGCCGCCTTGGCGAGCTGCCAGCCGCAGAAGTTGGACACGCCGGCGTAGCGGGCGCGGCCGCTGCTGACCGCCAGGTCGAGAGCCTGGAGGGTCTCCTCCAAGGGGGTGTACGGGTCGAAGGCATGCACGTGCCACAGGTCGACGTAGTCCGTGCCCAGGCGGGAGAGCGAGGCGTCCAGCGCGGAGAGCAGATGGCCGCGCGAGCCGTCGAAGCGGCGGTCGGGGTCCGGTACGCTGCCCGCCTTCGTCGAGATGACCAGGTCCCGGCGCGGCACCAGCCCGTCCATCAGCTTCCCGAGCAGATACTCGGCCTCCCCGTCGCCGTACACGTCCGCAGTGTCGACGAGGGTCCCGCCCGCCTCCCAGAAGGTCTTCATGAGGTCCGCGGCGTCGTGCTCGTCGGTGTCCCTGCCCCAGGTGAGAGTGCCCAGACCGATGCGGGACACGCGCAGGCCGGTGCGGCCGAGATGCCTCTGCTCCATGAACGCCGAGATTACTGGCCACCACCTTGGGATTGGGGGGGCTGTGGACAACCGATTTCCGCGGCATGCGTGGGCCGGGTTTCCAGGTGCCCGGCGTGGGTGCCGGTGCCTGCCCCCACCGCCGGAGGCCCCCGCGCGCTAAGGTCTCCGCCAAGGACGTTACTGATCGGTAAGGGGAGATGGCCATGCAGCTAGGGATCAACCTCGGCTACTGGGGTGCCGGAATGGACGCGGACAATCTCGCCGTCGCGCAGGAGGCGGACCGGCTCGGATACGCCGTCTGCTGGGCCGCCGAGGCCTACGGCTCCGATGCCGCCACCGTCCTCAGCTGGGTCGCCGCCCAGACCGAACGCATCGACGTCGGCTCCGCCATCTTCCAGATCCCCGCCCGCCAGCCGGCCATGACGGCGATGACCGCCGCCACCCTCGACTCCCTCTCCGGCGGCCGCTTCCGCCTCGGCCTCGGCGTCTCCGGCCCGCAGGTCTCCGAGGGCTGGTACGGCGTCAAGTTCGACAAGCCCCTCGCCCGCACCCGCGAGTACGTCGAGATCGTCCGCAAGGCGATGACCCGCGAGCGCCTGACCTACGAGGGCGAGCACTGGACCCTGCCCCTGCCCGGCGGCCCGGGCAAGCCCATCAAGCTGACCGTGCACCCGCAGCGCGAGCACATCCCGCTGTACATCGCCGCCATCGGCCCGAAGAACCTCGAACAGACCGGCGAGATCGCCGACGGCGCCCTGCTCATCTTCCCGTCCGCCGAGCACCTCGAGGACACCACCATCACGTACCTGCGCGCGGGGCGCGAGAAGGCCGGCAAGACCCTCGACGGCTTCGACGTCTGCCCGACCGTCCCGCTCGCCGTCGGCGACGACAAGGACGTGACGACGCTCGCCGACACTTTCCGCCCCTACACCGCGCTGTACGTCGGCGGCATGGGCAGCAGCAAGCAGAACTTCTACAACCAGCTCGCCCGGCGCATGGGTTACGAGAAGGAAGCCGCCGAGGTCCAGGACAAGTACCTCTCCGGGGACAAGCAGGGCGCCGCGGCCGCCGTACCGCACGACCTCATCGACAAGACGACCCTGCTCGGTTCCGTCGACCGCATCGCGGACCGGATGAAGGCCTACGCCGAGGCCGGAGTCACCACCCTCTCCCTCGCCCCGGCGGGCTTCACGCTCGACGAGCGGATCGCCTCACTCCGCGCCGGCACCGAGGCCCTTGAACGGGCCGGGCTCGCCTAGGAAGACAGCACCGCACACTCGTAGACCAAGGGAGCTTTCCGCGGCCGTGGTGGGGGCTCGGGGGGTCTTCCCCGCCACGGCCGTCACGCGGAACAACGCGCCGCGGCCCAAGCGGTTACGCTCCCTCGCGCCCCCGGTGGTCCTCCTTTCGGCGGGTTTGTCCGACGCAACTGTTGCAGCACCCCTCCCGCGGCATTTGACTCGTTCTCTGCGGAATCCTGCAGAGAGGTCCCACGATGCTTTCGGCCAAGAGTCTGTTCCAGGAGATCCTCGACCACGACCAGTCCTTCGCCCTGTTCTGCTCCATCGCCGCGAGCGGCGAGTCCCAGGGCGGCTGGGAGAACGCCCGCATCGCCGCGCTCGTCCCCGAGTCCGAGCGCGAACTCGCCCTCAAGATCACCCGGCACGGCGCCGACGAGGACAAGCACGGCCGGATCTTCAGCGCCCTGATGAAGAAGCGCGGTCTGCAGCCCGTCCCGGTTCCGCCCGAGACCGACTACACCATGCTCCTGGAGCGCGACGGCATCGGCCTCGCCCACGACAAGCTCAAGCGCGACGAGCCGCTCACCGTGCAGGACATCGTCACCTACCTCTCGCATAGCAGGGTCACCGAACAGCGCGCCTCCGAGCAGATGGAACTGCTCCGCAAGCACTTCTCCGACCACCCGGACATCGGCCGCGCGGTCAAGCAGATCTCGAACGACGAGGACAACCATCTCGCCTACTGCCACGAGGAGTTGCTGCGCCTGGCGCGCGCCGGACACGGCCGGGCCATCCAGCGGACACTGCGCGCGTGCGCGCTCACCGAGATCCGGATCTACCGGAACGTCAGCCTCGCGGTCATGGCCCACATGGGACGCCTCCTCGGCTGGTCCCGGGCGAAGTCGGCGCTGCTCGCCGCGGGTATCCACGCCGTGTACGGCTACGAACGGCTCGGCGGCTGGCGCCGGTTGGTCACCCTGAAGACGCCGCAGCGCCGCAACGCCCTCGGCGAACCGCCCTCCGCGGCCCCCGGGTTCGCCGCCTGAGCGGGCCCTACAACCACCCCCGGCGCTTGAACAGCCGGAACACCAGCACCTCCAGGACGGCCATGACCCCGATCAGCGCCGGATACGACCACACCCAGCGCAGCTCCGGCATGTGCTCGAAGTTCATGCCGTAGACCCCCGCGATCATCGTGGGGATCGCGGCCATGGCCGCCCACGCGGAGATCTTCCGCATGTCGTCGTTCTGCCTGACGCTCATCTGCGCCAGATGCGCCGAGAGGATGTCCGAGACCAGCCGGTCCAGGCCCTCCACCGACTCGTTCACGCGCGTGAGGTGGTCGCTGACGTCCCGGAAGAACGGCCGCGCCCGGTCGTTCACGAACGGCACCGCCACACCGAACGGTGCCGTCCCCGCCAGCCGGCTCATCGGCAGGGCCAGCGGTCCGGTCGCCCGCCGGAACTCCAGGATCTGCCGCTTGAAGGTGTAGATCCGGGACGCGGTGTGCCGGGAACCGCCGCCGTCCGGCGAGAACACCTCCGCCTCCAGCTCCTCCAGGTCGGTCTGCAGCTCGGTCGCCACGTCCAGATAGTGGTCGACGGTCGCGTCGGCGATCGCGTACAGCACCGAGGTGGGGCCCTTGACCAGCAGTTCCGGCTCCTGCTCCAGGCGGTGCCGGACGGCCTTGAGCGGGGCGCCCTCGCCGTGCCGGACGGTCACCACGAACGAGTCGCCCAGGAAGATCATGATCTCGCCGGTGGAGACGGCGTCGCTCCGCGGTTCGTACACGACCGGCTTGAGGACCACGAACAGCGAGTCGTCGTAGATCTCCAGCTTGGGCCGCTGGTGGGCCTTCAGGGCGTCCTCGACGGCCAGCGGGTGCAGGGCGAACTCCTGGGTGACGTGGTCGAACTCGTCCTCCGTCGGCTCGTGCAGCCCGATCCAGACGAAACCGCCCGCCGCCCGCGCCTCGCCGAGCGCTTCGGAGAAGTCGTCGGGGCCCTCCGTACGGTGCCCGTCGCGGTAGATGGCACAGTCGACGATCACGAGGCGCATACTCCCGTCATCCGAACTCCCGTCACTCGCACTCCCGTCACCTGAACTCCCGCCACTCGAACGACACCGCACGCGCGCGTGCGCCTACGCTGGGCCGCATGCCCACGTTGATCCTGGTCCGGCACGGACGTTCCACCGCCAACACCGAGGGACTGCTCGCCGGCTGGACGCCCGGCGTCGCTCTCGACGAACGCGGGGCCGCACAGGCCGCCGCGCTGCCCGCGCGGCTCGCCGAGCTGCCCCTCGCCGAGGTCGTCACCAGTCCGCTGCAGCGCTGCCGGGAGACGATCCGGCCACTGCTGGACGCCCGCCCCGGGCTCACGGCGCACACCGACGAGCGCATCGGGGAGTGCCACTACGGCGACTGGTCGGGCCGCAAGCTCGCCGAGCTGAAGGACGAACCCCTGATGGAGGTGGTGCAGGCGCACCCGTCGGCGGCCCGGTTCCCCGGCGGCGAGTCGATGCGGGCGATGCAGACCCGGGCCGCCGAAGCCGTACGCGAGTGGAACGCGCGCGTGGAGCGCGACCACGGCGCCGACGCCGTCTATCTCATGTGCTCGCACGGCGACATCATCAAATCTCTCGTCGCGGACGCACTCGGACTTCATCTCGACCTCTTCCAGCGGATTTCCGTTGAACCGTGTTCCATCACCGCGATCCGCTACACACGACTGCGACCGTTTCTCGTCCGCCTCGGCGACACCGGTGACTTCGCGTCCCTGGTGCCGCGCGAGGAACCGCCGGCCGACGAAGCGCCGGTAGGGGGCGGTGCGGGCGCACCGTGATCGTCTCGCGCAGTAGGGTGAAGCGGTCGCAGCAGTGCCGTATCCCCGATTGCCCCGATTTCCTTCGAACCCTCGATTCCCATGGAGACAGGACGTGTCCCGTCAGGTGTTCCTCTACGACCAACCGGACCGTTTCGTGGCCGGTACGGTCGGACTGCCAGGGCGCCGTACGTTCTTCCTCCAGGCCTCCGCCGGCTCCCGGGTGACCAGCGTGGCCCTGGAGAAGACCCAGGTCGCCGCGCTCGCCGAGCGCATGGAAGAGCTGCTGGACGAGGTCGTACGCCGCAGCGGCGGCAGCGCCGCGGTGCCCGCCATGGCGCCGACCGAGATCACCGACACCGCGCCGCTCGACACCCCCATCGAGGAGGAGTTCCGCGTCGGCACCATGGCGCTGGCCTGGGACGGTGAGGAGCAGCGCATGATCGTCGAGGCGCAGGCCCTCGTGGAGCTCGACGCCGACTCCGAGGAGGACCTCGCCGAGGCCGAGGAGCGGCTGCTCCAGGACGAGGAGAACGGGCCCCCGATGCTGCGGGTCCGGCTCACCGGCGCGCAGGCCCGGGCCTTCGCCAAGCGCGCCCTCGACGTCGTCAACGCCGGGCGGCCGCCGTGCCCGCTGTGCAGCCTCCCGCTCGACCCGGAAGGACACGTATGTCCGCGCCAGAACGGATACCGCCGCGGAGCGTGACGGCCGCCGACCTGCTCGCGCGCGGTGAGCTGACGGTGCGCGGACGCATCCGGGAGGCCTCCAACGCGGCGCTGTACTGCACGGTGACCTACGAGGACCGTGAGGCCGCCTGCGTCTACAAGCCGGTCGCCGGGGAGCGGCCCCTGTGGGACTTCCCCGACGGGACGCTCGCGGGGCGCGAGGTCGCCGCGTACGAGGTCTCCGAGGCGACCGGCTGGGGGCTCGTCCCGCCCACCGTGCTGCGGGACGGGCCGTACGGCGAGGGCATGTGCCAGCTGTGGATCGAGGCGACGGCGGACACGGAGCTGCTCGCCCTGGTGGAGGGCGAGGAACCCGGGCCCGGCTGGAAGGCGATCGGGTTCGCCGAGGTCGGGGCGGGACGGACCGCGCTGCTCGTGCACGCCGACGACGAGCGGCTGCGGCGGCTCGCGGTCCTCGACGCGGTGATCAACAACGCCGACCGCAAGGGCGGGCACCTGCTGCCCGCCGGGGACGGGCGGCTGTACGGCATCGACCACGGAGTGACCTTCAACGTCGAGAACAAGCTGCGGACGCTGCTGTGGGGCTGGGCGGGGGAGCCCCTCACTCAGGAGGCGGTCGATGTCCTCAAGGGCCTGAAGAAGGGCCTCGCGCAGGGCGGGGAGCTCGCCGGGCGGCTGGCCGGGCTGATCACCGGCGCCGAGCTGGACGCCACGCGCGCGCGTGTCGACGCGCTGCTCGCGTCGGGGAAGCACCCGGAGCCGAGCGGGGAGTGGCCTGCGATTCCCTGGCCTCCGGTCTAGCCGCGAAGGCCTCCTGTCCGGGCGCGAAGACCTCCTGTCCAGCCACGCAGGCCTCCTGCCCGGCCGCGCGAACGGTCCGGCTGCACGAGTGGCGGCCAAGCGCAAGATCGCCTTCCCGGCCATCCGGTCCGCTCCGGTTCGTATATGGAACTTCAGTCCGGTTAGGCTCATGGCATGCATGCCTGGCCCGCTTCCGAGGTCCCCGCCCTGCCTGGTCAGGGCCGCGACCTGAGGATCCACGACACCGCGACCGGCGGCCTCGTCACCCTCGACCCCGGTCCCGTCGCCCGCATCTACGTCTGCGGCATCACCCCGTACGACGCCACCCACATGGGGCACGCGGCGACCTACAACGCGTTCGACCTCGTGCAGCGCGTGTGGCTCGACACCAAGCGGCAGGTTCACTACATCCAGAACGTCACCGACATCGACGACCCGCTCCTGGAGCGGGCGCAGCGCGACGGCATCGACTGGGCCGCCCTCGCCGAGAAGGAGACGGCCCTCTTCCGCGAGGACATGACGGCCCTGCGGATGCTGCCGCCGCGGCACTACATAGGCGCGGTCGAGGCGATACCCGGCATCGTGCCGCTCGTCGAGCGGCTGCGGGACCTCGGCGCCGCCTACGAACTCGAGGGGGACATCTACTTCTCCGTCGAGTCCGACCCGAACTTCGGCAAGGTCTCGGGCCTCGACGCCGCCGCCATGCGGCTGCTGTCCGCCGAGCGGGGCGGCGACCCCGACCGGCCCGGGAAGAAGAACCCCCTCGACCCGATGCTGTGGATGGCGGCCCGGCCCGGTGAGCCCAGCTGGGACGGCGGTTCGCTCGGCCGCGGGCGGCCCGGCTGGCACATCGAGTGCGTCGCCATCGCCCTGGACCACCTCGGCATGGGCTTCGACGTCCAGGGCGGCGGCTCCGACCTCGCCTTCCCGCACCACGAGATGGGCGCCTCCCACGCCCAGGTGCTGACCGGCGAGTTCCCCATGGCCAAGGCGTACGTCCACGCCGGCATGGTCGCCCTCGACGGCGAGAAGATGTCCAAGTCCAAGGGCAACCTGGTCTTCGTCTCGCGGCTGCGCCGCGAGGGCGTCGACCCCGCCGCCATCCGGCTCGCGCTGCTCGCCCACCACTACCGGGCCGACTGGGAGTGGACCGACCAGGTCCTCCAGGACGCCCTGGCCCGGCTCGACCGGTGGCGGGCCGCGGTGTCCCGGCCCGACGGCCCGCCCGCCGAGGCGCTCGTCGAGGAGATCCGCGACGCCCTCGCCGACGACCTGGACGCTCCCGCCGCGCTCGCCTCCGTCGACCGCTGGGCCGCGCTTCAGCAGGAGAGCGGCGGCACGGACCCGGGCGCGCCCGGTGTCGTCTCGCGCGCCGTCGACGCACTGCTCGGCGTGGCCCTCTAAGCGGGAAGTCGCCCTCTGGAACAGCGGGCAGTCGCCCTCTGGAAGAGCGGGACACAGGAGAGCAGGAAAACGACAAGGGGGCTTCCGCGGTCAACGCCTGCGGAGGCCCCCGGTCATGTGGCGGGCTCTGAGCGTCTGTTGAGACCGCCCGCATCACCGACCCGCGCTTCCGCATCCCCACGACCGTCGCGGCCTGGGGCAGCCGCCTGTCCTGCCCAACGCGCGGTTCGAAGTGGAGCCGACGCCGGACACCGGGTACGACGCGGTGGCGGTGGACCAGGTCTGAGCCAGTGGGTGGGGCGTACACACCCGGGCGGGGTGGGACGTACGCGCCCCACCCCGTCAGTCCTCCGACGACTCCTCGTCGTCCCCGGCCGCCTTCGGCGGCTTCGGCGGGCGGGTACGACCGCTGGGGTTGTCCCGCAGGAACGACGTGCCGGACGTGCCGGGCGGGACGTCGCCGCCCTCCGCGGTGGCGTGTCCGCCGGGCGGGCCGCCGGCTCCGTCCCGGCGCCGCAGGTAGCGCTCGAACTCGCGGGCGATCGCCTCGCCCGACGCCTCCGGCAGCTCGGCCGTGTCCCGGGCCTCCTCCAGCGTCTGGACGTACTCGGCGACCTCGCTGTCCTCGGCGGCCAGCTGGTCCACGCCCACCTGCCAGGCACGCGCGTCCTCGGGCAGCTCGCCCAGCGGGATGCGCACGTCGATCAGGTCCTCCAGGCGGTTGAGGAGGGCCAGCGTGGCCTTGGGGTTGGGCGGCTGCGACACGTAGTGCGGGACGGCCGCCCACAGCGAGACGGCCGGGACGCCCGCGTGCGTACAGGCTTCCTGCAGGACGCCGACGATGCCCGTGGGCCCCTCGTACTTGGTCTCCTCCAGATCCATCCTGCGGGCCAGATCCGGATCGGACGTGGTCCCGCTGATCGGGACCGGACGCGTGTGCGGGGTGTCGCCGAGCAGGGCGCCCAGGATGACCACCAGCTCCACGCCCAGTTCGTGCGCGAAGCCGAGCAGTTCGTTGCAGAACGAGCGCCACCGCATGGACGGCTCGATGCCGCGGACCAGGACGAGATCGCGCGGCTTCTCGCCGCCGACCCGGACGACCGACAACCTTGTCGTCGGCCACGTGATCTTGCGGACGCCGCCGTCCATGAACACCGTGGGGCGGTTCACCTGGAAGTCGTAGTAGTCCTCGGCGTCCAGCGCCGCGAACACCTCGCCCTTCCATTCCCTGTCCAGATGCGCGACCGCGGTGGAGGCGGCGTCGCCGGCATCGTTCCAGCCCTCGAACGCGGCCACCATGACCGGGTCGATCAGCTCGGGAACCCCCTCGAGCTCGATCACCCAGTGCCTCCTTCCGACGTGCCCTCGCGTACGCCCCAACCTTACGGCGTGCCAAGGGGGCGCCCGCAGCCCCCTTGCACGGGGGAGTGACCCCATCACTGCCCCGCGAGCCACCCTGGAACACCCTGGAGTGATCCGAGCTGTTCCGGACCGGTTTCGGCGGCGAGCCGCGAACCGCGAGCCAGGGGTGTGGGGGACCGGCACGTCGGGATGAGTCCAGAGATCGGATGTCCGAATCGCGCAGCGGTCCGTGTGGCGCAGCCGGTGGCCGGGCGGCGGCCGGGGCGGCCGTCGCCGTGCCGTGATCGGCACGGGGGCTGGTGCGCCATCGGCGTCCGGCAGTCCGCCTGGAGCCAGTACGCCACCGCCCGCTGCCACCTGGCCCTGCCGGCCGGTTACAGGGTCGAACGCAGCCACTGCTCCACGGACGCGATGTGCACCGTCGCCCACGACCGCGCCGCCTCCGCGTCCCGGTCGCGCAACGCGCCCAGGATCGCCCGGTGTTCGCGCAGGGTGCGGCCGACCGCGTCCTCCTGGGTGAGGCCGCGCCAGATGCGGGCCCGGGTGGTCGGGCCCGACAGCCCGTCGAGCAGCGAGCACAGCACGGAGTTGCCGGAGCTCTGCACGATGCCCCGGTGGAACTCCAGATCGCAGGCGACGAGGTCCTCCACGGACGGATCGTCGCCGAGCTTGTCCAACTGGGCGGTCAGCGCGTCCAGTTGCTGCTCACTGATGCGGCTCGCCGCCATCGCCGTGGCGGCCGGCTCCAGGATGCGCCGTACGGCCAGGAACTCCAGGACCGTGTCGTCGCGGTGGAAGTCGACGACGAAACTGAGCGCCTCCAGCAGGAGTTGCGGGTCGAGGCTGGTGACGTACGTGCCGTCGCCCTGCCGTACGTCCAGGATGCGGATCAGTGACAGCGCGCGCACCGCCTCCCGCAGCGAGTTGCGGGACAGCCCCAGTTCGGTGGCGAGTTCGCTCTCCTTGGGCAGCCGGTCGCCGGGGCGCAGCGCGCCGGAGACGATCATCCCCTTGATCTTCTCGATCGCCTCGTCGGTGACCGCCATGGCCGGCCTCTCCTTGTTCAGACCTCCGATGTCCAGGTCATTATGCGGGCGCCGGAGGACTGGACCCGTCCTTGCGCTTCATATCGAGATTCTGCGATGTTGCGATGCATCATCGTACTGATGGGCGCTGATGGGCCAATGAGTGACGCACACGGCGACGCACACGAGACGACACGAGGAGAAACACGATGGGCAGCCTCGACGGCCTGGACCTCGGCACGTTCGGCCTCTACACGTTCGACTTCGAGCACCAGCCGGCCGCGCAGTTGCGCGCCTCGGTCCAGGAGCTGGAGGAGCAGGGCTGGCGCGCGGTCTGGTTTCCCGAAGTGCTCGGACGCGAGGCGCTCACCCTCGCGGGTTACCTGCTCTCCTGCACCGAGCGTCTGCATGTCGTCAACGGCATCGCCCAGATCTGGTCCCGCGAGGCCCGGTGGACCCAGGGCGCCGCCCTTCTGCTGGCCGACGCCCACCCCGACCGGCACGTGCTCGGACTGGGGTTCGGTGGCAAGCCCCGGCCCGGGGTCAAGCCGCTCGCCGCCATGGCCGCGTACCTCGACGAGATGGACGCGCTCCAGACGCCCGGCCCCGCGCCGAAGGCCCCGATCCGCCGCATTCTGGCCGCGTACGGCCCCAAGATGCTCGAACTGGCCCGCGACCGCACGGCCGGTGCCCACACGTACCACGTCAACGTCGCCCACACCGCGCAGGCACGGCGGATCCTCGGCCCGGACGCGTTCCTCGGCGTCGAACACGCGGTGCTGTTCGAGTCCGACCCCGCCACGGCCCGGGGGATCGCCCGCGAGCACCTGCACCCGTACCTGAACACCCCGTACAACATCGCCAAGTTCCGCCGGCTCGGCTACGCGGAGGAGGAGCTCACGGGCGGCGGCAGCGACCGGCTCGTCGACGACCTGGTGTTCTGGGGCGACCTGGACCGCATCGTCGAACGGCTCCGCGCCCACGTGGACGCCGGCGCCGACCACGTCGCCGTCCAGGTCATCGGCATCGAGCCGGGCCGGTCGGCGATGCCGCACTGGCGCCGACTCGGCGAGGCGCTGCTGCCCGGGAGGCCGTGAGCAGCCGGAGTCAGGGGGAGCGGCCGGAGTCGGTGGCGGGCGGGGGAACAGGGCGGCTGGAGGGCGGCTGACCTGTGGCCGTCCCGGGCGGTGCACGGGCGGGAGCCGGTGGCGGCCCGGGAAACGGGGCGGCTGCAGCGTGGCCCCGCCCCATCGCCGTCCCGGCCGGACAGCCGGACAGTGGCCGGGAAGCGGCGGCGGGTGCGCGAAAGGGGCGGCTCCGTCGGCGTGGAGTCGCCCCTTTCGGTGCCGGCTCCCGTGCGGGGGAGCCGGGGCCCGGTGACTACTTCTTGTCGAGCAGGTCCTGGACCTTCGCGCGGACCTCGTCCGTGGCCAGGCCGCGGATCGTCAGGGTCGTACGGCGGCGCAGCACGTCGTCGACCGTCTCGGCCCACTCGTGGTCCCGGGCCCAGACGACCTGCGCCCAGATCTCCGGGGCGTCCGGGTGGACGCGCTCGGCCAGCGCCGGGTCGTCGTTGGCCAGGCGGGCGATGTCGAAGGCCAGCGAACCGTAGTGCGTGGCCAGGTGCCTGGCCGTGTCGGCGGCCATGCGCGGGCCCGGCGCGGGGTGGTCGACCAGCAGGCGGTGGGCGACCGCGCGCGGGTTGGCGACGCCCGGCAGCGGCAGCTTCTTCGGCAGCGAGGAGATCGGCTCGAAGTCGTCGCCCAGCGGGTGGCCCGGCAGCGACTCCAGCTTCTTCATGACCGTACGGCCGATGTGGCGGAACGTGGTCCACTTGCCGCCCGCGACGGACAGCATCCCGCCCCGGCCCTCCGTGACCACCGTCTCGCGCTTGGCCTTCGCCGTGTCGCCGGGGCCGCCCGGCAGCACACGCAGGCCCGCGAAGGCGTACGTCATCAGGTCGCGGCTGAGCTGCTGGTCGCGGATGGAGAAGGCGGCCTCGTCGAGGATCTGGGCTATGTCCTTCTCGTTGACCGCCACGTCCGCCGGGTCGCCCTCGTACTCCTCGTCGGTGGTGCCGAGCAGGAGCATGTCCTCCCAGGGGAGGGCGAAGGTGATGCGGTACTTGTCGATGGGCGTGGCGAGAGCGGCCCGCCAGGGGGAGGTCCGCTTCAGGACCAGATGCGCGCCCTTCGACAGGCGGATGGACGGCGCGGCATTCGGGTCCTCCATCTTGCGCAGGTGGTCGACCCACGGGCCGGTCGCGTTCAGGACGAGACGGGCGTCGACGCCGAACTCGTCACCGGACTGCCGGTCCTTCAGCTCGGCACCGGTGACCCGGCCCCGGGTGAAGCGCAGGCCCGTGACCTCGGCGTGGTTCAACACCACCGCGCCCGCCTCGACGGCCGCGCGGACCGTCATCAGCGCCATCCGCGCGTCGTTCATCTGGTCGTCGCCGTACACGGCCACGGCCTTGAGGTTCTCCGTGCGCAGCTCGGGCACGTCCTGCGCCGCCTTGGCCGGCGAGAGCAGATGCCCGACGCCGTCACCGAAGGCCGACAGCGCGGAGTAGGCGAAGACGCCCGCTCCGAGCTTCGCCGCGCCGTGCGGCCCGCCCTTGTACACGGGGAGGTAGAACGTGAGCGGGTTCGCCAGGTGAGGGGCCACCTGGCGGGAGACCGCACGGCGCTCGAAGTGGTTCTCCGCCACCAGCTTCACCGCGCCGGTCTGCAGGTAGCGCAGACCGCCGTGGAGCAGCTTGGAGGAGGCGGAGGAGGTGGCACCGGCGAAGTCGCCGGCGTCGACCAGAGCCACCCTGAGGCCGGACTGCGCGGCGTGCCAGGCGGTGGAGATGCCCAGAATGCCGCCGCCGATCACGAGAAGGTCGTACGACGCCTTGGCGAGCTGCTCCCGGGTCTCGGCTCGGCTCGGGTTCGAGCCGTAGGCCGGGCGCGTGCCCAGGGCAGGCACGGACTGCAGGGTGGACTGACTGGTCATGCGGTTTCTTACTCCTCGTCCTCGAGCCAGCCCATGGTCCGCTCGACGGCCTTGAGCCAGTTCTTGTACTCACGGTCGCGGGTCTCCGCGTCCATGCGGGGGGTCCACTCGGCGGCCCGCCGCCAGTTGGCGCGCAGGTCGTCGGTGCTGGTCCAGAAGCCGACGGCGAGACCGGCGGCGTAGGCGGCGCCGAGGCAGGTCGTCTCGGCGACCATCGGGCGCACCACGGGGGCGTCCAGGACGTCCGAGAGCGTCTGCATCAGCAGGTTGTTGGAGGTCATGCCGCCGTCGACCTTGAGGGTGGCGAGCTGGACGCCGGAGTCCTTCGTCATGGCGTCGGCGATCTCGCGGGTCTGCCAGGCGGTGGCCTCCAGGACGGCGCGCGCGAGGTGCGCCTTGGTGACGTACCGGGTCAGGCCGGCGATCACACCGCGCGCGTCGGAGCGCCAGTACGGGGCGAACAGTCCGGAGAAGGCCGGTACGAAGTAGGCGCCGCCGTTGTCCTCGACCGACAGGGCGAGGGTCTCGATCTCGGCGGCGGTGGAGATCAGGCCCATCTGGTCGCGCATCCACTGCACCAGCGAGCCGGTGACGGCGATCGAGCCCTCCAGGGCGTAGACCGGCTTGTCGTCGCCGATCTGGTAGCCGACGGTGGTCAGCAGGCCGCTGTAGGAGTTGATGAGCTTGTCACCGGTGTTCATCACCATGAAGGTGCCGGTGCCGTACGTCGACTTGGTCTCGCCCTCGGCGAAGCAGGTCTGGCCGAACAGGGCGGCCTGCTGGTCGCCGAGCGCGGAGGCGACCGGAATACCGCCGAGCAGGTCGCCCAGCTTGCCGCCCTTGATCTCCCCGTACACCTCGGCGGAGGAGCGGATCTCGGGGAGGATCTGCGTCGGCACACCGATGGACTCGGCGATCTTCTCGTCCCACGCCATGGTGTGCAGGTTCATGAGAAGCGTGCGGGAGGCGTTGGTGACGTCCGTGACGTGCTTGCCGCCGTCGACACCGCCGGTCAGGTTCCAGATGACCCAGGTGTCCATGGTGCCGAAGAGGATGTCGCCCGCCTCGGCGCGCTCCTTGAGGCCGTCGACGTTGTCGAGCAGCCAGCGGGCCTTGGGGCCGGCGAAGTAGGAGGCCAGGGGGAGGCCGGTCTCGCGGCGGAAGCGGTCCTGGCCGACGTTGCGGCCGAGCTCCCTGCACAGGGCGTCGGTGCGGGTGTCCTGCCAGACGATGGCGTTGTGGACGGGCTCACCGGTGTTCTTGTCCCACAGCACGGTCGTCTCGCGCTGGTTGGTGATGCCGATGGCCTTGATGTCGTCGCGGGTGATGCCGGCCTTCTCGATGGCCCCGGCGACGACCTCCTGGACGTTGGTCCAGATCTCGGTGGCGTTGTGCTCGACCCAGCCCGGCTTCGGGAAGATCTGCTCGTGCTCCTTCTGGTCGACGGAGACGATGCGGCCGTCGCGGTCGAAGACGATGCAGCGGGAAGAGGTCGTGCCTTGGTCGATGGCCGCAATGAACGGTCCGTGGCCGTGGGAGGCGATGCCGGCGGTGTGGGCGTCGGTCACTGTGTGCTCCTGGAAAATCCGTGGTTATGGGCTTTACGTACGGCGCGTGCTGTGAGTTTCGCTGTTCCGTAGCTCAATGGGATGAAGCTCGGTTGCGTCACGCGAACGCGACGTTGTAGATGCCTGCGGCGATCGCGCCGCCGACCAGCGGACCGACCACCGGGATCCAGGCGTAGCCCCAGTCGGAGCCGCCCTTGTTGGGCAGCGGCAGCAGGGCGTGCACGATACGCGGACCGAGGTCCCGGGCCGGGTTGATCGCGTAGCCCGTCGGGCCGCCGAGGGACAGGCCGATCGAAACGACCACGAGCGCGGTGACCAGGGCGCCCAGGGTGCCGAGGCCGTTGCCCTTGTCGTTCAGGCCCTGCGTGAGGACGGCGAGCACCAGGACGATCGTGCCGATGATCTCTGTGGCGAGGTTCTGCCACACGACTCTGATCTCGGGGCCGGTGGAGAAGACGCCCAGCACCGGGCCGGCGCCCTTCTCCTGCGCCTCGACGGCCTTGGCGGCGGTGGCCTGCGCGCCGGGCCCGCCCACGATCTCCCTGTCGGTGAGGTGGGCGTGGAACTGGCCGTAGTAGGCGAGCCAGACCAGAGCCGCGCCGATCATGGCGCCGAGCAGCTGTCCGGCGAAGTACGCCGGAACGTTGCTCCAGTCGCTGTCCTTGATCGCGAGAGCGACGGTCACGGCCGGGTTCAGGTGGGCGCCGGACAGCGGCGCCGAGGTGTAGACCGCCGTGAGCACTGCGAAGCCCCACCCGAAGGTGATGGCGAGCCAGCCGGCGTTGCGGGCCTTGGAGGCCTTCAGCGTGACGGCGGCGCACACTCCGCCGCCGAGCAGGATGAGTATGGCGGTACCGATGGTCTCGCCGATGAAGATGTCGGAGCTGGACACCCGCGACTCCTTTGTCCTTCGTCCAGGGGGAGGTACAACCGGCCTGGCGGTGTCACACTCTAGCGCGTATTGCCGGTAGGTGTTCGACAATGCCGACCGATGGACGGGAGTCTTGCTTCGGCGTTACGGGCACGTCAAGAGTTCTGTAATCGAAAGCACGATCGTTATTGATCGTCACGGGTTTGCGATCTTCAGGCGGGATGTGCGGGGCTTCGCCTGACATACCCCGTTCGGGGCACGGCTGAGGCCGGAGCGCCGTACGACGCCCCGGTGCCCGTCCCGCGGGTGTGTGCGGCGCTCAGAACCGCCCGGCGCCCAGATCCCGCGACACCGCGCGGGCGCAGTCCCGTACGGCCGCGATCAGCTCCGGACGCAGCTCCCCGTCCCGGCGCAGCCGCTCCACCGCGCCGGTGATGCCGACCGCGCCGACCGGCATGCGCCGCCGGTCGTGGATGGGGGCGGCGATGGAGGCGACGCCCTCCCAGGTCTCCTCGACGTCGGCCGCGTACCCACGCGCGCGCGTGAGGTCGAGGATGTGCTCGAAGTCCTCCAGCTCGCACACGGTACGGTCCGTGAACGCCTTGCGGTCGGCCTCGATCGCCTCGCTGTGCGCGACCGGGTCGTAGGCCGACAGCACCTTTCCCAGGGCGGTGGAGTGCAGCGGCTGCATGGCCCCTATCTCCAGGACCTGCCGGCTGTCGTCGGGCCGGAAGACGTGGTGCACGATCAGCACGCCCTGCTGGTGCAGGACGCCCAGGTAGACACTCTCGCCGCTGGAGCGGGCCAGGTCGTCCGCCCACACCAGGGCACGCGCCCGCAGCTCGTGCACGTCGAGGTACGTCGTGCCGAGCCGCAGCAGCTCGGCGCCCAGCTGGTAGCGCCCGGAGGCCTCGTCCTGCTCGACGAACCCCTCCTGCTGGAGGGTGCGCAGGATCCCGTGGGCGGTGCCTTTGGCGAGGCCCAGCGACGAGGCGATGTCCGACAGGCCGAGCCGCCGTTCGCCGCCCGCCAGCAGCCGCAGCATCGCGGCCGCCCGCTCGAGCGACTGGATGTTCCGTGCCATCGCCGTACTGCCTCCCGTCCCCTTCGACCGTCGACCCGCGACGCCGCTGCCGCTGTTCGGCAATGCCGAACACTACCGGTCGTTGCCGACCTCTCGCCAATGGTCGGTCGCCCCGTGTTTCGTCTCAGCCGGCCCATCGGTCGCTCAGCGGCAGGTCTGTCCGCCATCGGCGTCCGGCCCGTGGACGCCCTGCCCATCCAAGCCCACTCCCGGTTACGCTGGCGCCGTGCGCCTTTCCCGGATTCCCGTGGGACCGGGTCCCGTGGGACCGGATCCCCGTGGGATCGGATTCCCGGGGAAGCCGCATAGCCGACAGCCGTCGCACCCGAGGGAGCCCCGTACATGGCCTCGTTGCCGCTGACCCCTTCCGCCGACAGCCGGACCCGCGTGTCCGCCCTCCGTGAGGCGCTCGCCACCCGTGTGGTCGTCGCCGACGGAGCGATGGGCACCATGCTCCAGGCCCAGGACCCCACCCTCGAGGACTTCCAGAACCTCGAGGGCTGCAACGAGATCCTGAACCTGACCCGCCCGGACATCGTCCGCTCCGTCCACGACGCGTACTTCGCGGTGGGCGTCGACTGCGTCGAGACCAACACCTTCGGCTCCAACCACACGGCCATGGCGGAGTACGACATCTCCGACCGGGTGTACGAGCTGTCCGAGGCGGGTGCCCGCATCGCCCGCGAGGCGGCCGACGAGTACGCATCTCAGGACGGCCGGCCCCGCTGGGTGCTGGGCTCGGTCGGTCCCGGCACCAAGCTGCCGACGCTGGGCCACATCGCGTACGGCACCATCCGCGACGGCTACCAGGCCAACGCCGAGGGCCTGCTGGCCGGCGGCGCCGACGCGCTGATCGTGGAGACCACGCAGGACCTGCTCCAGACGAAGGCGTCCATCCTGGGCGCCCGCCGCGCCATGGAGGCGACCGGTGTCGAGGTCCCGCTGCTGTGCTCGATGGCCTTCGAGACCACCGGCACCATGCTGCTCGGCTCCGAGATCGGCGCGGCGCTGACCGCGCTGGAGCCGCTGGGCATCGACATGATCGGCCTGAACTGTTCCACCGGCCCGGCCGAGATGAGCGAGCACCTGCGCTACCTCACGCGCCACTCCCGTATCCCGCTGCTGTGCATGCCGAACGCGGGCCTGCCGATCCTCACCAAGGACGGCGCCCACTTCCCGCTCGACCCCGAGGGCCTGGCCGACGCCCAGCAGAACTTCGTCCTCGACTACGGCCTGTCCCTGGTCGGCGGCTGCTGCGGCACCACCCCCGAGCACCTGCGCCAGCTCGTCGAGCGCGTCCGGGACATCGCGCCGCCCGAGCGGAACCCGCAGCCCGAGCCGGGCGCGGCCTCGCTGTACCAGAGCGTGCCGTTCCGGCAGGACACCTCGTACCTGGCCATCGGCGAGCGCACCAACGCCAACGGCTCGAAGAAGTTCCGCGAGGCCATGCTCGACGGCCGCTGGGACGACTGTGTGGAGATGGCCCGGGAGCAGATCCGCGAGGGCGCGCACATGCTCGACCTGTGCGTCGACTACGTCGGTCGCGACGGCGTCGCCGACATGGAGGAGCTGGCCGGCCGCTTCGCCACCGCCTCCACCCTGCCGATCGTGCTGGACTCCACCGAGGTCGACGTGATCCGGGCCGGGCTGGAGAAGCTCGGCGGCCGTGCGGTGATCAACTCGGTGAACTACGAGGACGGCGACGGCCCCGAGTCCCGGTTCGCGAAGGTCACCCAGCTCGCCAAGGAGCACGGCGCCGCGCTGATCGCGCTGACCATCGACGAGGAGGGGCAGGCCCGCACGGTCGAGAAGAAGGTCGAGATCGCCGAGCGGCTGATCGCGGACCTGACCGGCAACTGGGGCATCCACGAGGAGGACATCCTCGTCGACTGTCTGACCTTCACCATCTGCACCGGCCAGGAGGAGTCCCGCAAGGACGGCATCGCCACCATCGAGGCGATCCGCGAGCTGAAGAAGCGCCACCCCAAGGTGCAGACCACGCTCGGCCTGTCCAACATCTCCTTCGGCCTCAACCCGGCCGCGCGCATCCTGCTCAACTCCGTCTTCCTCGACGAGTGCGTCAAGGCGGGCCTGGACTCGGCGATCGTGCACGCGTCGAAGATCCTGCCGATCGCCCGGTTCAGTGAGGAAGAGGTGCAGACGGCCCTCGACCTGATCTACGACCGCCGCAGCGAAGGCTACGACCCCCTCCAGAAGCTCATGCAGCTCTTCGAGGGCGCCACCGCCAAGTCCCTCAAGGCCGGCAAGGCCGAGGAACTGGCCGCCCTGCCGCTGGACGAGCGCCTCAAGCGGCGCATCATCGACGGCGAGCGCAACGGCCTGGAGGCCGACCTCGACGAGGCGCTGCAGTCCCGCCCCGCCCTCGACATCGTCAACGAGACGCTGCTGGACGGCATGAAGGTCGTCGGCGAGCTGTTCGGCTCCGGCCAGATGCAGCTGCCGTTCGTGCTGCAGTCCGCCGAGGTGATGAAGACCGCGGTGGCCTACCTCGAACCGCACATGGAGAAGACCGACGAGGCCGGCAAGGGCACCATCGTGCTGGCCACCGTGCGCGGCGACGTGCACGACATCGGCAAGAACCTCGTCGACATCATCCTGTCCAACAACGGCTACAACGTCGTCAACCTCGGCATCAAGCAGCCGGTCTCCGCGATCCTGGAGGCCGCCGAGGAGAACAAGGCCGACGTCATCGGCATGTCCGGGCTCCTGGTCAAGTCCACGGTGATCATGAAGGAGAACCTGGAGGAGCTCAACACCCGGGGTCTGGCCGCCAAGTACCCGGTCATCCTCGGCGGCGCCGCCCTCACGCGCGCGTACGTCGAGCAGGACCTGCACGAGATCTACGAGGGCGAAGTCCGCTACGCCCGCGACGCGTTCGAGGGCCTGCGCCTGATGGACGCCCTCATCGGCATCAAGCGCGGCGTGCCCGGCGCGAAGCTGCCCGAGCTGCGGCAGCGCCGCGTCAGGGCGGCCACCGTGGAGGTCGAGGAACGCCCGGAGGAGGGCTCGGTCCGCTCCGACGTCGCCACCGACAACCCCGTCCCGGAGCCGCCCTTCTGGGGCACCCGCGTCATCAAGGGCGTCCAGCTCAAGGAGTACGCGTCCTGGCTGGACGAGGGCGCCCTGTTCAAGGGCCAGTGGGGCCTGAAGCAGGCCCGTACCGGCGAGGGACCGTCGTACGAGGAACTCGTCGAGACCGAGGGCCGGCCCCGGCTGCGCGGCCTGCTCGACAAGCTGCAGACGGACAACCTGCTGGAGGCGGCCGTCGTCTATGGCTACTTCCCGTGCGTGTCCAAGGACGACGACCTGATCATCCTGGACGAGCAGGGCAACGAGCGGACCCGCTTCACCTTCCCGCGTCAGCGGCGCGGCCGGCGCCTGTGTCTGGCCGACTTCTTCCGGCCGGAGGAGTCGGGGGAGACGGACGTCGTCGGGCTCCAGGTCGTCACCGTCGGCTCACGCATCGGCGAGGAGACCGCACGACTGTTCGAGTCCAACGCCTATCGTGACTACCTGGAACTGCACGGACTGTCCGTGCAGTTGGCCGAGGCGCTCGCCGAGTACTGGCACGCGCGCGTGCGCGCCGAACTCGGCTTCGCCGGCGAGGACCCGGACGAGATGCAGGGCATGTTCGAACTGAAGTACCGCGGCGCCCGCTTCTCCCTCGGCTACGGCGCCTGCCCGAACCTGGAGGACCGGGCGAAGATCGCCGACCTGCTCCAGCCGGAGCGCATCGGCGTCCGCCTGTCCGAGGAGTTCCAGCTGCACCCCGAGCAGTCCACGGACGCCATCGTGATCCACCACCCGGAGGCGAAGTACTTCAACGCCCGCTGAGCCGTACGTACGGCCACGGAAACCCGCTGTGACCACCTCTCGGGGCGGTCACGGCGGGCCTTGGCGCACACACTGGGTCGCCCCCCGGCGGCTTCTCCCGTGTGCCCCGCAGTACACCGGTTAAACGAGGCGCTTCGTTCGCGAACGACGTACACTGGTCGGTCCACCGCAGGCCGGTTCCTTATCTGGGAACCGGCCTGATCGTCCCTCAAGGAGGTACGTGGATGACCAGTACGGTCCCCGCTCTCGGAACCCGGACGGCCGAAGGCTCCGCCCTGCAGGCGGTGCTCCTCGACATGGACGGCACCCTCGTGGACACGGAGGGTTTCTGGTGGGACGTCGAGGTCGAGGTCTTCGCCTCCCTCGGCCACACGCTCGACGACTCCTGGCGCCATGTCGTGGTCGGCGGGCCCATGACGCGCAGTGCCGGGTTCCTCATCGAGGCGACCGGGGCCGACATCACCCTCGCCGAGCTGACGGTGCTGCTCAACGAGGGCTTCGAGGACCGCATCGCCCGCGCCCTGCCGCTGATGCCGGGGGCCGCCCGGCTGCTGGCCGAGCTGTACGAGTGCGAGATCCCCACGGCCCTGGTCTCCGCCTCGCACCGGCGCATCATCGACCGCGTGCTGACCTCGCTCGGAGCGCACCACTTCGCCCTGACGGTCGCCGGTGACGAGGTGCCGCGTACCAAGCCCCACCCCGACCCGTACCTGACGGCCGCCGCCGGGCTCGGCGTCGACCCGGCCCGCTGTGCCGTCATCGAGGACACCGCGACCGGCGTCGCCGCCGCGGAGGCCGCGGGCTGCCACGTCGTGGCCGTGCCCTCCGTGGCTCCCATCGCACCGGCCGCCCGGCGGACGGTCGTGACGTCGCTGGAAGAGATTGACCTGACATTTCTGCACGGTCTGATCGCCGCTCGATGACGGAAATGCGCTGGGTGTTCACACAGCGTGCAGTGCCCTTAGGGTGGTAATTCACAAGGCGTGTGTCCGAAGGAACAGGACACGTGTCCGAAGGAATTCGGGCCGTTGTGGATGGCCGAATTCCGGCACCTCGCGAGGCAGTCGCCGATGTGACGTTCGCCACGTCATGTGGAGTCGACAGGAGGCCCTCCGTGTGCTGTTCACCCCCTTTCGGGGGCGGTCGGCGTGCCCTTGTGTCCCGATTGGTGAGACGCTGCACGAATCCTTCCGCTGTCGGTTTTTCGGTGTGTCCACGCCCGGTTTCACTGCGTGATGGGGTCTCAACTCCGGTGGCGGCGAACCGCCGTGCAGGTGCGGACTAATCTCGTCGCGAGAACATCGAACCCCTGCTCCGTGATCCGCCGAGCCACCCATGCATGCCGGATACACGGAGTCGACAGCTCTGGAGAAACTCGAGCATGAACCGCAAGACTTTGGTGCTGCCGGCCGTGATCGGCCTGCTCGCGCCGGTCCTCGCCGCCTGCGGCGGAACCGACGGCGGGGGCAGCAGTGGCGACGCGATCGTCGTCGGCACCACGGACCGGTTCACCGCCTCGAAGGACGCCCCCGCGCCCCTCGACCCCGCGTACGCCTACGACGTCGGCACCTGGAACATCCTGCGCCAGACCGTGCAGACCCTGATGGTGCAGCCCCGCGGCGAGGGCGAGCCGGTGCCCGAGGCCGCCGAGAAGTGCGGCTTCACCGACGCCGGCAACGAGCGCTACGCCTGCACCCTGCGCGAAGGCCTGAAGTTCGCGGGCGGCGACCCGGTGACCGCGGCCGACGTGAAGTACTCCATCGACCGCGCCCGCTCGATCAAGGCCGACAGCGGCGTGTTCGCGCTGCTGTCCACCATCGACACCGTCGAGACCCAGGGCGACCGCGAGGTCATCTTCCACCTCAGGACGGCGGACGCCACGTTCCCGTTCAAGCTGTCGACCCCCGTCGCGGGCATCGTCGACCCGGACGACTACGCGAAGGACAAGCTCCGCGACGGCTTCGCCGTGGACGGCTCCGGCCCGTACACGTTCCACGCCGAGACCAAGGGCGACGAGCTGGTCAGGGCCGTGTTCACCAAGAACCCGAACTACAAGGGCGCGTTGGAGGTGAAGAACGACGAGGTCGAGATGGTCTCCTTCGACGACGCCGACACCATGGGCGACGCGCTGGAGAAGGGCGACATCGACCTGATGACCCGCACCATGTCGCCGGAGCAGATCCAGAAGCTCTCCAACGCCCGGGGCGGCGACATCGACCTCGTCGAGATGTCCGGCCTGGAGATCCGCTACCTCGCCTTCAACACCAACGCCCCCACCGTGAAGTCGAAGGCCGTCCGCCAGGCGATGGCACAGCTCGTCAACCGCAGCGAGCTCGTCTCCAAGGTCTACGGCTCCCAGGCGGAGCCGCTGTACTCCCTGGTGCCGGCCAGCATCACCGGCCACTCCAACTCGTTCTTCAACAAGTACGGCGACCCGAGCGTCTCCAAGGCCAAAGCTCTGCTGGCCAACGCCAACGTCACCACCCCGGTGAAGCTGACGCTGCACTACACCACCGACCACTACGGCCCGGCCACCAAGGAGGAGTTCGAGCTGCTGCGGAAACAGCTCAACGACAGCGGCCTGTTCGACGTCAGCATCGAGGGCACCCCGTGGTCGGAGTTCCGCCCGGCCGAGCAGAAGGGGGAGTACGACGTCTACGGCATGGGCTGGTTCCCGGACTTCCCGGACGCCGACAACTTCCTCGCCCCGTTCCTCGACAAGGACAACTTCCTCGGCTCGCCGTACGCCAACCGCGAGATCCGCAGCGTACTGATCCCGCAGTCCCGCCGCGAGGCCGACCGGCTGTCGGCCGCCGACAGCCTGACGGACATGCAGAACATCGTGGCCGACGACGTACCGGTGCTGCCGCTGTGGCAGGGCAAGCAGTACGTCGCCACCCGCGGTGACGTCACCGGCACCGCGTACGCCCTCAACTCCTCCTCGACCCTCCAGTTGTGGGAGCTCGGTCGCGGTGTGAGCGGCTGACCTACCACCTGCGCCCGGGGCCCTGGACCGTGGCTCCGGGTGCCGTGCCCGGAGCCTGGGACGGGCTCCGGCTTCTCCACAACCGACGACAAGGCACACACACGTGAACATGCGCAACCAGTGGCCGGTCCTGCCGATCGTGGCGGGGCTGGCCTCCGGCCTGCTGACCGGCTGCGGAACGGAGACCGGTGATTCCGGGGGGAACGGCTCCAATGTGGTGATGGGGATGTCCGACGACGTCCTGGCCACGGACCCCGCCTCCGGCTACGACCCCGGCTCCTGGCTGTTGTTCAACAACGTCTTCCAGTCGCTGCTCAGCTTCCCCAAGGGGGCCACGGAACCGCAGCCCGAGGCCGCCGAGAGCTGCGCCTTCACGGACGCGGAGACCAAGGTCTACAAGTGCACGCTGAAGGACGGGCTCAAGTTCAGCAACGGTGACCCGCTCACCTCCGAGGACGTCAAGTTCTCCTTCGACCGCATGCTGAAGATCAGCGACGCCGACGGTCCCGCGATCATGTTCCCCATGCTCGACAAGGTCGAGACGCCGGACGAGAAGACGGTCGTCTTCCAGCTCAACAAGCCCGACGCCACCTTCCCGAGCAAGATCGCCTCCGGTGCCGGCTCCATCGTGAACCACCGCCAGTACGACGCGGACGGGCTGCGCAAGGACGGCGAGGCCGTCGGCTCCGGCCCGTACAAACTCGACTCGTTCGGCGAGGACGAGGCCGTCTTCTCGGCCAACGAGAACTACAAGGGCACCGCCGAGGTGCAGAACTCCGGCGTGACGCTGAAGTTCTTCCACGGCGACCAGACGGCCCTGAAGCAGGCCCTCATGGACGGCGAGGTCGACATCGCCTACCGCGGCCTGACCGCGCACGACATCGCGGACATCGAGAAGGCCGACGACGGCTCCGGCGTGGAGGTCGTCGAGGGCAGCAGCGCCGAGGTCCAGCACCTGGTCTTCAACATGAACCACCCGGTCGCCGGAAAGCTCGGCGTCCGCAAGGCCATCGCCCACCTGATCGACCGCGAAGCCCTCATCAAGGACGTGTACCAGGGCACGGCCACCCCGCTGTACTCGATCATCCCGGCTGGTATCGCCGGCCACAACACGGCCTTCTTCGACACCTACGGCGCCCGCCCCTCCACGGCCAAGGCCGCCGCCGCCCTGCGCGCCGAGGGCATCGACGGCAAGGTGAAGCTGACCCTGTGGTCCACCCCGTCCCGCTACGGCCCGGCCACCGACGCGGCGTTGAAGGCCATCGCGGGCCAGCTCAACGCCAGCGGGCTGTTCGAGGCCGACGTGAAGTCCGTCGCCTTCGACCAGTACGAGAAGGACATCGCCGCCGGCAAGTACGGCGTGTACGTGAAGGGCTGGATCCCGGACTACCCGGACGCCGACAACTTCACGGCCCCCTTCTTCGGCAAGGGCAACGTGCTGGGCAACAACTACAGCAACAGCACGATCACCGGCACGCTCATACCGCGCACCGCCGCGCAGAGCGACCGCTCCGCCACCGACAAGGAGTACGGCGAACTGCAGGACATCGTCGCCGCCGAACTGCCCGTCCTGCCGGTCTGGCAGGCCAAGCAGTACGCGGTCGCCCGCGACGGCGTCTACGGGCTGGAGTACTGCCTGGACGCCTCGACCGTGTTCCGGTTCTGGGAGCTGAGCAAGGGCTGAGCCCGCCTACGCACGCGCAGGGCGCCCTCTTCCTCGGAAGGGGGCGCCCTCTCTTGCTCGTTGTGGGCCTCCTGGTGGTGGGCCTACTGGGCGCCGGGACGCACCAGCCCGCTCTCGTACGCGTACACCGCGGCCTGCACCCGGTCACGCAGACCCAACTTGGTCAGGACGTGCCCGACGTGCGTCTTGACGGTGGTCTCGCTGACGAACAGGTCGGCGGCGATCTCGGCGTTGGACAGCCCCCGCGCCACCAGCTTCAGCACCTCGACCTCGCGGTCGGTGAGCGTGTGCAGGGTGTCCGGGACCGGCTCGTCGCCCGAGGGCAGATGCGTGGCGTACTTGTCGAGCAGCCGGCGTGTGATGCTCGGCGCGAGCATCGCCTCACCGCCGGCCACCACGCGGATCGCCTGCACCAGCTCAGTGGCCGGGGCGTCCTTCAGCAGGAAGCCGCTGGCGCCCGCCTTCAGCGCCTCCACCACGTACTCGTCGAGGTCGAACGTGGTCAGCACGAGCACCTTCGCCGGGCCGTCCCGCCCGGGACCGGTGATCTGCCGGGTCGCCTCCACACCGTCCATCCGCGGCATGCGGATGTCCATCAGAACCACATCGGGCTGCAGGGCCCGCACCTGGTCGAGTGCCTGGAGGCCGTCTCCGGCCTCGCCGACGACCGCGATGTCCTGCTCCGCTTCCAGGATCATCCGGAAGCCCGTACGCAGCAGCGGCTGGTCGTCGACCAGTAGGACGCGGATGGCCACGTAAGTCTCCTTCGCTAGTCCGGCCCCATTCTGCCCTGCGCGGCACCGTCCGACTCGGCCGCCCTCACCGGCAGCGGATACGGCGGGGGAGTGCCGCCGAACTCCGGGCAGTGCACCTGGTGGTCGCACCAGCCGCACAGCTTGGTGGGACGGGGCCGCCAGTCGCCCGTCTCCGTCGCCAGCCGGATCGCGTCCCACAGCGCCAGCAACTTGCGCTCGACACGCTCCAGGTCGGCGAGGACGGGGTCGTACGTCAGCACGTCACCGCTGCCGAGGTAGACGAGCTGCAGCCGCCGCGGCACGACCTGTTTCAGCCGCCACACCACCAGGGCGTAGAACTTCATCTGGAACAGCGCGCCCTCGGCGTACTCGGGCCGGGGTGCCTTGCCCGTCTTGTAGTCGACGATCCGCACCTCGCCCGTGGGCGCCACGTCGACCCGGTCGATGATCCCGCGCAGCCGCAGCCCGGAATCCAGCTCGGCCTCGACGAACAACTCGCGCTCGGCCGGCTCCAGCCGGGAGGGGTCCTCCAGGGTGAACCAGCGCTCGACGAGCTGCTCCGCCTCGGCGAGCCAGCGCGCGAGCCGCTCGCCCTCCGGATCGTCGGCGAACAGCTCCACGACCTCCGGCCGCGTCTCGCGCAGCCGGTCCCACTGGGCGGGGATGAGGGACTTGGCCCGAGGCGCGGTGCGCTCGGCCGCCGGGGCGTCGAAGAGCCGCTCGAGCACCGCGTGCACCAAGGTGCCCCGCGTCGCCGCCTCGCTCGGCTTCTCGGGCAGCCGGTCGATGACCCGGAACCGGTACAGCAGCGGGCACTGCATGAAGTCACTGGCACGCGAGGGGGACAGCGAGGCAGGCGGTATGACGGCGGGCTCGGCCACGGTGGCCGTGACCAGGTGCTTGTCGGTGTCGGTGTCGGTGTCGGTGTCGGTGACCGTGACCGTATCCGTGTCCGTGTCCGTGACCACGGTCGCCGCCGTCCCGGCCGTCGCCGGCGGATCCGCCGCCGTGGCAGGGCTGCTGGGGGCCTCCATCGCGCCCTCGGTGCTCGTCTCCATGCCCCAGACCTTACGGCCCGCCACTGACAGTGACCCAGCCGCGGTCGTGACGCCCGCGACGCACGGTGACACTGGGGTGCCGGGGCGGAACGCGTCGCGACGGCCGCATACCATCGACTCGAGACCCTCCCGTCCGGCAGGCGCGGGAGACGCTTCTTCGAATCTTCGAACGAGGGGACACCGGTGGACGAGAGCGGCGGGCGCGGGCAGCCGCGGTCCGGCAACGACGAGTCGGCCGAGCGCCACGCAGGTCCAGCGGCCCCGGCCGCCGACCCCGCACGCCCCGACCCCGGCCCCACCGAGTCCGTCCCGACCGACGAACAGTCCACGGACGTACGGCGCTTCGGCACCGCACGGCCTCAGGCGAAGCCGACCGCGGAACGGGCCGGGGCTGAGGACCAGCCCGTCATACAGGGTTCGGGCGGCCCCGACCCGGCGGAGGAGCAGGGGGAGCTGCAGCGTCGTCGGGGTGAGTCTGCCGACCGCCGTGCGGCTCAGGGCACCGGTGAGTCTGTGGATGGTGGTGCGGCTCCAAGCGTGGGTGAGTCTGCTGGCAGCGGTGCGGCTCAGGCCGCGGACGCGCCTGCCGACAGCCATGCTGCCGCCCAGCACACGGCCAAGTCCCACGACGCTGCGGCCCAGGGCCCGGCCAGTTCCGACGACCCTGCGGCCCAGGACCCGGCCAAGTCCGCCGACGGCGGCCAAGTGCCCGAGTCGGCGTCAGACGCAGCAGCCGCCCACCGGACAACTGCCGACCGGCAGCCCGAGCCGCGGGAGCCGCAGCCCGAGACCCGCCCGGGCGCCGCCCCGGCACCCGGCACCGGCGAGCCCGTCGGCTCGGACAGCACACCCGGTGTCGGTGACGCCGCCCGTCCGTCGGGTGTTTCGGCGCCCAGGGGCGGTGAGGCCGCCCGTCCGTCCGGGCCCTCGGCACCCGGTTCCGGCGACGCCGCACGCCCGTCCTGGCCATCAGCACAGGGCGCTGGCGATGCCGCCCGTCCGTCCGGGGTTTCCGCACCCGGGGTCGGCGACGCCGCGCGCCCGTCCGGGACGGCTCCCGCTCCCGGCACCGGTGACGCCCTCCGACCATCCGAGGCCTCCGCACCCGGCACCGACGTGACCCCTCGCCCGCCCGAGGCCTCCGCTTTCCCCGGCACGAGCGAAACCCCGCACCCGCCCACGCCCCCCGCAACACCCACCAGCACCCCCCATGACCGCACGCCGGCCCACTCCGGCACCCCCCAGGGCCCTGCCCCGCGACCGCCCGAGCCCCGGGGTGGGCTGCTGATGGGGCGGCCGTTCGGGGTGCCCGTGTACGTCGCGCCGAGCTGGTTCCTCGTCGCCGTTCTGATCACCTGGGTGTTCGGCGGCCAGCTCGACCGCGTGCTGCCCGAGCTCGGCGCCGTCCGCTACCTGGTCTCCCTCTTCTTCGCGGTCGCCTTCTACGCCTCCGTACTCGTCCACGAGCTGGCCCACACCGTCGCCGCCCTCCGCTTCAAGCTTCCGGTCCGGCGCATCCGGCTCCAGTTCTTCGGCGGTGTCTCCGAGATCGAGAAGGAGGCCGAGACCCCGGGCCGCGAGTTCGTGCTCGCCTTCGTCGGCCCGCTGCTGTCGCTCGCCCTCGCGGGCCTCTTCTACCTCGCCCTGCAGACCGTCGAACCGGGCACCGTCCCGGGCGTCCTGCTGGCCGGCCTGATGATCTCCAACCTCATTGTGGCCGTCTTCAACCTCCTGCCCGGCCTGCCCCTCGACGGCGGCCGCATGCTCCGCGCGGTCGTCTGGAAGATCACCGGAAAGCCGATGAGCGGCACCATCGCCGCCGCCTGGGTCGGCCGCGCCCTCGCCGTCTCCGTCCTCCTCGGCCTGCCGATGCTCACCCAGTCCGGAGCCCTCGGCTCCGACGCCGTGGACAACGTCGGCATGGACACGGTCATGGACGCCCTGCTCGCCGCCATCCTCGCCGCGATCATCTGGACCGGCGCGGGCAACAGCCTGCGCATGGCCCGCCTGCGCGAGCACCTCCCGGAGCTGCGCGCCCGCACCCTCACTCGCCGCGCGGTCCCCGTCGAGACCGACACCCCGCTGTCGGAGGCCCTGCGCCGCGCCAACGCCGCCGGCGCCCGCGCGCTCGTCGTCGTCGACGCCGATGGCAGTCCCCTGTCGATCGTCCGCGAGGCCGCCATCGTCGGTGTACCCGAGCACCGCCGCCCCTGGGTCGCGGTCAGCGGCCTCGCCCAGGAGCTCACCGACGGCATGCGCGTCTCGGCGGAGCTGGCGGGCGAGGAGCTCCTGGACGCCCTGCGGGCGACCCCGGCGACCGAGTACCTGGTGGTGGAGGAGACCGGCGAGATCTACGGCGTCCTGTCCGCCGCCGACGTCGAGCGCGCCTTCGTCAAGGCCATGGCCCGCCCCAGCTGAGCACCGCTCTCCTGCAGCGGTGGTCATCGGCCCCCGCGGCTGCCGGTAGGCTGGTCACATGTCCGAACCGACCGGTGCCGCCCGCAGGCGCGGGCCCTTCAAGGTCGGGGACCAGGTACAGCTGACCGACCCCAAGGGCCGCCACTACACGTTCACGCTCGAGGCCGGGAAGAACTTCCACACCCACAAGGGTTCCTTCCCGCACGACGAACTGATCGGCGCTCCCGAGGGCAGCGTTGTCCGCACCACCGGGAACGTCGCCTACCTCGCGCTGCGCCCCCTGCTCCCCGACTACGTCCTGTCCATGCCCCGCGGGGCAGCCGTCGTGTACCCGAAGGACGCGGGGCAGATCCTCGCCTTCGCCGACATCTTCCCCGGCGCCCGCGTCGTGGAGGCCGGCGTCGGCTCCGGCTCGCTCAGCAGCTTCCTGCTGCGCGCCATCGGCGACCAGGGCATGCTGCACTCCTACGAGCGCCGAGCCGACTTCGCGGAGATCGCGCAGCAGAACGTGGAGCGCTACTTCGGCGGCCCGCACCCCGCCTGGCAGCTCACCGTCGGTGACCTCCAGGACAACCTGTCCGACACCGACGTAGACCGCGTCATCCTCGACATGCTCGCCCCCTGGGAGTGCCTGGAGGCCGTCTCCAAGGCCCTCGTGCCCGGCGGCATCCTGTGCTGCTACGTCGCGACCACCACCCAGCTCGCCCGGACCGTCGAGTCCATCCGCGAGATCGGCTGCTTCAACGAGCCGACCGCCTGGGAGACGATGATCCGCAACTGGCACATCGAGGGCCTGGCCGTCCGCCCGGACCACCGGATGATCGGCCACACCGGCTTCCTGCTCACCGCCCGTCGTCTCGCCGACGGCGTCGAGCCGCCCATGCGCCGCCGCCGGCCCGCCAAGGGCGCCTACGGCGAGGACTACGAGGGCCCGAACGCCACCGGAGGCGCCGGCCGCTGAGCCGGCCCGGTGCCGCGTACAACGTGCAGGCGCCGTGGCCGAGTTCCCGAGACCCGTGGGAACTCGGCCACGGCGCCTTTGCGTTGGCACGACGGCCTGCGTTGACAAGACGGCCTGTGCGTTGACACGGCGCCAGAATCCGTAATCCGCACGAGATTCCCCAAACCCCCGCGGGTTCCCGTGCGGGGGGAAGTTCACACCCCCGCCGTTCCCCCGCACCTGTGACGTGTGGCACGATGCTGGCCACCCCCCACCACCGGCACAGCCCTCACAGGAGACCCTCCTAGTGCAGCCTTCCGCCGTCCCGGAGCTCGCCCACACTCACACCCGCCCGATCCACTGGCTCGCCACCGCCACGGCCGTCGCCGCGGTCGTGGCCCTGTCCTCGGTGCTCCAGCCCGGCCCCGCAACGGCTGCCCAGGCGGTCGGCCCGCAGACCAGGAGTGCCCCGGCGAACCTCACGCCCCCGGACCCGGCGGATGTCGAGTTCCCGATCGAGTGCGGCCCGGTCAAGGCCGTGGTGAAGAAGAAGGCCTCCGGGGACCTGGACGGCGACGGCAGGCCCGAGACGGTCGCGGTGGTCCACTGCGACGCCCCCATGGGCACCCCGCCGGACGGCGTGTACGTCCTCACGCGCGCCGCCGACAGCGACAAGCCACGCGTGGTGGCCACCCTGGTCGACCCCAAGGACAGCACCACCGTCGGTGACTTCGCCGTGCGCGACGGCGCCGTCACCGCCACGCTCCTCGGCTACTCGTCGGCCGACGTGCCCCGTTGCTGCCCCGACGTGACGAGCGACGTGAAGTGGCGTTGGAAGAACGGCGCGTTCGTCCGCTCGACCCCGGCCGGAGCCCGCAGCGTGTGAGACACGTGCGTCCGGCGTGTGAGGAATCAGACAGTTGTGACAGGGCGTACCGAAACGGTCACCCGGCGTCGGGTCCGTACACCTCGACCCTGTCCGAAACGCGACGCACGTGGATGCACTCGCCCGGACACTCCTTCGCGGAGTCGATCACATCCGTGACAAGCGGCAACGGCACCGGCGTTGCCGCCCCCTTGTCCTGCAGCAACTCGTCGTCCGGGCTCTTCACATAGGCCAGACCGTCGATGTCCAGCTCGAACACCTCGGGCGCGTACTGGGCGCAGATGCCGTCGCCGGTACACAGGTCCTGGTCGATCCAGACCTCCAGTGCGTCGCCGCCGACCCCGGCCTCCTGCTGCACGCTCATCTCTCCTGCCGTTTCCTGCGCCGAGCCGAACGGGAATCCGGCCAGCTCTGACGGGTGTTGAACGCTTCGACCCTACCTCCGACTGGGTTCCAATCATGTGCGGTGGGTATTCCCCTGGCGTGAGGGAGAGCGCAAGGGTGAAGATCGGACACACCCCGACCGTCTTTGTGATCTAGGGGTTTCAATCGACACCCGCCCAGGTAGGGTCTGGAAGCGTCCAGCTCCCCTTGGAGGAGGTGAGGACCGTGGCAGCCCACGACGACGACATGAACCGCGGCATCCGCCCGGGACGCGGGTCCGACGACCCGGCCGGGCAGATCGCCTACCTTGAGCAGGAGATCGCCGTCCTGCGACGCAAGCTCGCCGACTCTCCGCGACACACGAGGATTCTCGAAGAGCGGATCGTCGAGCTGCAGACCAACCTGGCCGGCGTGTCCGCCCAGAACGAACGACTCGCGAACACGCTCCGTGAGGCCCGTGACCAGATCGTGGCCCTCAAGGAGGAGGTCGACCGGCTCGCCCAGCCGCCGGCCGGCTTCGGGGTCTTCCTGCAGGCGAACGAGGACGGCACCGCCGACATCTTCACCGGGGGCCGCAAGCTCCGGGTGAACGTCAGCCCCAGCGTCGAGCTCGACGAGCTGCGGCGCGGCCAGGAAGTGATGCTGAACGAAGCGCTCAACGTGGTCGAGGCCATGGAGTACGAGCGCGTCGGCGACATCGTCACCCTCAAGGAGATCCTCGAGGACGGCGAGCGCGCCCTGGTGCTCGGGCACACCGACGAGGAGCGGGTGGTACGGCTCGCCGAGCCACTGCTGGACGTCACCATCCGCCCCGGCGACGCCCTGCTGCTCGAACCCCGCTCCGGATACGTCTACGAGGTCGTGCCGAAGAGCGAGGTCGAGGAACTCGTCCTCGAAGAGGTCCCTGACATCGGCTACGAGCAGATCGGCGGCCTCGGCAACCAGATCGAGGCCATCCGCGACGCGGTCGAGCTGCCGTACCTCTACCCCGACCTGTTCAAGGAGCACGAACTGCGGCCGCCCAAGGGCGTCCTGCTGTACGGGCCCCCTGGATGCGGCAAGACCCTGATCGCCAAGGCGGTGGCCAACTCGCTGGCCAAGAAGGTCGCCGAGGTGACCGGCCAGGCCGCCGGCAAGAGCTTCTTCCTCAACATCAAGGGCCCCGAGCTGCTGAACAAGTACGTCGGTGAGACCGAGCGGCAGATCCGCCTGGTCTTCCAGCGGGCCCGTGAGAAGGCCAGCGAGGGCACGCCCGTCATCGTCTTCTTCGACGAGATGGAGTCCCTCTTCCGCACCCGTGGCTCCGGTGTCAGCTCGGACGTGGAGAACACCATCGTCCCGCAGCTGCTCGCCGAGATCGACGGCGTGGAGGGCCTGCAGAACGTGGTCGTGATCGGCGCCTCGAACCGCGAGGACATGATCGACCCCGCCATCCTGCGGCCCGGCCGGCTCGACGTGAAGATCAAGATCGAGCGTCCGGACGCCGAGGCGGCCAAGGACATCTTCGGCAAGTACCTCACCGAGCGCCTCCCGCTGCACGCCGAGGACCTCGCGGAACACGGCGGCGACAAGGGCGCCTGCGTCCAGGCCATGATCCAGACGGCCGTGGAACAGATGTACGCCGAATCCGAGGAGAACCGCTTCCTGGAGGTCACCTACGCCAACGGCGACAAGGAAGTCCTCTACTTCAAGGACTTCAACTCCGGCGCCATGATCGAGAACATCGTGGGCCGCGCCAAGAAGATGGCGATCAAGGACTTCCTTGAGAAGAACCAGAAGGGCCTCCGCGTCTCCCACCTGCTCCAGGCCTGCGTAGACGAGTTCAAGGAGAACGAGGACCTGCCCAACACCACCAACCCGGACGACTGGGCTCGCATCTCCGGCAAGAAGGGCGAAAGGATCGTGTACATCCGTACGCTCATCACCGGAAAGCAGGGTGCGGACACCGGACGCTCCATCGACACGGTGGCGAACACCGGTCAGTACCTGTAAAAGGCAGGGCGGCTGCGGGTGCCCTCAGCGGGTACCCGCAGCCGACTGTTTTTCGGGGCCACGGCTGGAGCACAGCAATGACGCAAATGATCTCCCCACCAGCGCAAAGGCGTTCTAGGCTCTTCCGTACCGCCGAGTCGCGCAGTGCGGGGACGGGCACCGCACACGCAACCGAGCGCCAGCGGTATCTGAGCGGCGTCCACGACCGAGGGCGCCGCCGGGCAAGGAGGGCCGCATGACCGTACGGCGAGTAATGGGCATCGAGACGGAGTACGGCATCTCCGTCCCCGGCCACCCCAACGCCAATGCCATGCTCACCTCGTCCCAGATCGTCAACGCCTACGCGGCGGCGATGCACCGGGCCCGCCGGGCCCGCTGGGACTTCGAGGAGGAGAATCCGCTGCGCGACGCGCGAGGCTTCGACCTCGCCCGCGAGGCCGCCGACGCCAGCCAGCTCACCGACGAGGACATCGGCCTGGCCAACGTGATCCTCACCAATGGAGCACGGCTCTACGTCGACCACGCCCACCCCGAGTACAGCGCCCCGGAGGTCACCAACCCCAGGGACGCCGTCCTGTGGGACAAGGCCGGCGAGCGGATCATGGCCGAGGCGGCGGAGCGCGCCGCCCAGCTGCCCGGTGCCCAGCCGATCCACCTGTACAAGAACAACACCGACAACAAGGGCGCGTCCTACGGCACGCACGAGAACTACCTGATGAAGCGGGAGACCCCCTTCTCGGACATCGTGCGCCACCTGACGCCGTTCTTCGTCTCCCGTCAGGTCTTCGCCGGAGCGGGCCGCGTCGGCATCGGCCAGGACGGGCACGAGCACGGCTTCCAGCTCAGCCAGCGCGCCGACTACTTCGAGGTCGAGGTCGGCCTCGAGACCACCTTGAAGCGCCCGATCATCAACACCCGGGACGAGCCGCACGCGGACGCCGAGAAGTACCGGCGCCTGCACGTGATCATCGGCGACGCGAACCTGTCGGAGATCTCGACGTACCTGAAGCTGGGCACGACCGCCCTGGTCCTGTCGATGATCGAGGACGGCTTCATCGCCGTCGACCTGGCCGTCGACCAGCCCGTCCGCACCCTCCACCAGGTCTCGCACGACCCCTCGCTGAAGCGTCTGGTCACCCTCCGTAGTGGCCGCACGCTCACCGCGGTCCAGCTCCAGATGGAGTACTACGAGCTGGCGCGCAAGTACGTGGAGGAGCGGTTCGGGGCGGACGCCGACGAGCAGACCAAGGACATCCTGTCCCGCTGGGAGGACACCCTCACCCGCCTGGAGAACGACCCGATGAGCCTGGCCGGCGAGCTGGACTGGGTCGCCAAGCGGGAGCTCATGGAGGGCTACCGGCGCCGCGACGACCTCGACTGGGATGCGGCGCGGCTGCACCTGGTCGACCTCCAGTACGCCGACGTACGCCCCGAGAAGGGCCTGTACAACCGTCTGGTGGCCCGCGGGCGCATGAAGCGCCTCCTGGACGAGGCCGACATCGAGCGGGCCCGTACGAAGCCGCCGGAGGACACGCGGGCGTACTTCCGCGGCCGCTGCCTGGAGCAGTACGCGGACGACGTCGCGGCCGCCTCCTGGGACTCGGTGATCTTCGACCTGCCGGGCCGGGATTCCCTGCAGCGCGTCCCAACCCTGGAACCGCTTCGCGGAACGCGTAATCACGTCAAGGAGCTCCTGGACCGCTGCCGCACGGCGGAAGACCTGGTCAGGGTGCTGTCGGGCGGCTGAGTGGGTACTCGGGCTTCAGTCCGCCGGGCAGGGTGGAAAGCCCCGGGCCCGGGAATCATCGAGGTGGCCCCCGTACGTTGGAGAAACTGCGGGGCCATTGTCAGACCCGGCTTGTAGGGTCTGATCTTGACCGAGCAACTGTGTCGGGCGAACCGAGCGGGGTGAGGGTGATGGCGACCAAGGACACCGGCGGCGGACAGCAGAAGGCCACCCGGTCCACCGAGGAGGTCGAGGAGCAGGCGCCGGAGGCGCAGGCTTCGGAGGACCTCAAGGAGCGGCACGAGAAGCTGTCGGACGACGTGGACTCCGTCCTGGACGAGATCGACGACGTCTTGGAAGAGAATGCCGAGGATTTCGTGAGGTCGTTCGTTCAGAAGGGCGGGCAGTAGGCTCTTACGCCTTCGTTTCGAAGGTGAAGGGCTGGGGGTTCAGGTTGCCGGAAGAGACGGAGGTGCGGCGCTGCTCGCGGTGCAAGCAAAGCCTGCCGCGGGCGGCGTTCGCCCGGAACAAGTCCATGCCGGACGGCCTTCAGGCGTACTGCAAGGAGTGCGCTGCCGAGTACTACCGGCAGCGCCAGGAGGCCAAGGGCAAGGTGGTCCGGCAAAGGACGCCAGCCCCGCAGGGGTATAAGCGATGTCCGCAGTGCGGAGAGGTGAAGCCCACGCTGAGTGGGAGCGCAACAAGTCGTCGTCGGACGGTTGGTCGAGCTACTGCCGTACGTGCCGGGCGGAGCGGAACCGGATCAGCTACTTCAAACGCAAGTACGGCCTGACGCCAGCGGAGCTGGACACCTTGATCGCGGAGCAGCAAGGCATCTGTTGCATATGCCTTGCCGCCCCGGCAGAGCATGTGGATCACTGCCATGAGACGGGTAGGGTCCGTGGCGTACTGTGCTTCAGCTGCAATGCCGCACTGGGGCAGTTCAAGGATCGGCCCGATGCCATAAGGCGGGCTGCCGCATACGTGGAAGGAATCGCGTGGAAGCCAACACTCGTAGCACCGGGCGTCTACCAGCTGCCTTCCTGACGCCAGGGTCTTCCTCCTTCATGGACTTCCTGTCCGAGCACCAGCCCGAACTGCTTCCGGGCAAGCGCTCGTTGCCGCCCGTCCAGGGGGCCATCGAGGCTCCGCACGGCACGACCATCGTCGCCGTCACGTTCCCCGGCGGTGTCGTGCTCGCCGGTGACCGGCGGGCCACCATGGGCAATGTCATCGCACAGCGGGACATCGAGAAGGTCTTCCCGGCCGATGAGTACTCGGCGGTGGGCATCGCCGGTACGGCGGGTCTGGCCGTGGAGATGGTGAAGCTGTTCCAGCTGGAGCTGGAGCACTTCGAGAAGGTCGAGGGCGCGCAGCTGTCGCTGGAGGGCAAGGCGAACCGCCTGTCGGCCATGATCCGTTCCAACCTGGGCATGGCGATGCAGGGCCTGGCCGTGGTGCCGCTGTTCGCCGGGTACGACGTGGACCGCGGCAAGGGTCGGATCTTCTCGTACGACGTGACGGGCGGTCGCTCGGAGGAGAAGGGGTACGCCGCCACCGGCTCCGGCTCGATCTTCGCGCGCGGCGCGATGAAGAAGCTCTTCCGTGAAGACCTGAGTGAGTCCGAGGCCACGACACTCGTGGTCCAGGCCTTGTACGACGCGGCCGACGACGACTCGGCGACCGGTGGTCCCGATGTCGCACGCCGGATCTACCCGATCGTCACCGTGATCACCGAGGACGGCTTCCGCCGGCTCACCGAGGACGAGGCGTCCGAGATCGCCCGGTCCGTCCTGGAGCGGCGTCTGGAGCAGCCCGACGGTCCGCGGGCCGCGCTGCTGTAGACGGCGGGCGCTCTTGTGTTGTCAGGTGATCCAGTGACTTCCACAGAAAGGGACGGATAACCGGTGTCGACGCCGTTCTATGTCTCACCCCAGCAGGCCATGGCCGACCGGGCGGAGTACGCCCGCAAGGGCATCGCCCGTGGTCGCAGCCTGGTCGTGCTGCAGTACGCCGACGGCATCGTGTTCGTCGGTGAGAACCCGTCCCGTGCGCTGCACAAGTTCAGCGAGATCTATGACCGGATCGGTTTCGCGGCCGCCGGCAAGTACAACGAGTACGAGAACCTGCGGATCGGTGGCGTGCGGTACGCCGATCTGCGGGGTTACACCTACGACCGGGACGATGTGACCGCCCGGGGCCTGGCCAACGTCTACGCCCAGACGCTGGGCACGATCTTCTCCAGCGCGGCCGAGAAGCCGTACGAGGTGGAGCTGGTCGTCGCCGAGGTCGGCGAGACGCCCGAGGGCGACCAGATCTACCGGCTGCCGCACGACGGGTCCATCGTGGACGAGCACGGCTCGGTGGCGGTGGGTGGCAACGCGGAGCAGATCAGCAGCTACCTGGATCAGCGGCACCGGGACGGTATGTCGCTGGCGGAGGCGTTGAAGCTGGCGGTGCAGGCGTTGTCCCGGGATACCAACGGCAGTGAGCGGGAGATCCCCGCAGAGCGGCTGGAGGTCGCGGTACTGGACCGTACGCGTCCGCAGAAGCGCAAGTTCAGGCGCATCACCGGTCGGCAGCTGTCGCGGTTGCTGGAGGCGGGCGGCGCGGAGACCGCGTCGGAGGCCGAGGACCAGGGAGACGGCGAGTAGTCCGACCAGCGGTTTTTTGGTCGCCCCGCGCGCCCCGATCGGTTGTCGGTCGGGGCGCGGTGGTGTGTTGTGGTGCGGTGGTGCCGATGGTGCAAGGGGGATGCCTGCGGCGGCCTGTGCGGCTTCGGTGGGGGCTGGTGCAGCGCCTACGCGGACTGCGGCGGTCGATCCGCTTAGCTGCGGGCAGTCGTGCCTCCCCCAAGCTCTGGTAGCGCCGGGCTGCGCACCTACCCCGCGTCAGCGCCGTCAGACCGTGTCTCCTGGCGCGGCGGCGCCGTGGAACCCCGTACGACCAGTTCGACCGGGATGTCGCCCCGCTCCGGTGTGCGCCCGTCCAGGACGGCCAGCAGTGCCTGCATGCCTCGTTCGCCGAACAGTTCCGCGTCCAGGCGTACCGTCGTCAGCTCGGGGTCGATGGCGGTGGCCAGGGCCAGGTCGTCCAGGCCGGTGATCGAGATGTCGTCGGGGATGCTCAGGCCCAGGCGGCGGGCCGCCTTGTACGCGCCTGCCGCGAGTTTGTCGTCGTCGCAGACGACGGCCGTGGGGCGGGGGGCGAGGGCCGTGAGGGCCGCTTCCGTGGCCGTCACGGCGCCTTCGATGGAGATGGGCGCCTTGGCCGTGTGCACCGACGTGTCCGGGACCTCGCCCAGACGGTCGGCCAGCTCACGTGCCCGCACCTCGAACGTCCACGACGGCACGTCCGCCGCCACGTGGAGGAAGCGGCGGTGGCCCAGGGCCAGGAGGTGCTCGGCGACCTGGCGTACGCCGTCGGCGATGTCCAGGTTGACCGTCGCCGCGCCCATGCTGCCCTCGGGATCGCTGTCCAGCATCACCAGTGGCAGCTGGTCGCCGCGGATCGCGGTGAGCGCGTCGGCGGCCATGGAGGAGGCGATCACGCCGTCCAGGGCGGCCTGGGCGGAGGCGAAGGGGTCCCTGGCCGGGCCGATGCCCTCGGGGGAGGGGTACAGGACCACGCCGAAGCCGTGTTCGGCGGCCACCCGGGCGGCGCCCGTGTAGACGCCCGCGAAGAATTCCGTCGTGAGGGCCGGGACGACCAGGAGGACGGTGCGCGTGCGGCCGAGGCGCAGGTTGCGGGCCGCCAGGTTCGGGCGGTAGCCCAGGTCGCGCGCGGCTTCGCGGACGCGTTGCGCCGTGGTCTCCGACACGCGGCCGCGCCACTTGTCGCCGAGCACCAGGGAGACCGCGGCCTGGGAGACGCCGGCGGCCTGGGCGACGTCCCGGCTCGTGGGGCGGGTGCTGCCTCGTGCCACCGTCGGCGTGCTCCTTCGTATGGACTCGTGAACAGCGGCCATGGTACGTATGGGAAGTCTAGTTATACGTAAAACCTGTGTGCGTCGGCCGACGCCGCGGGTGATGGGGAGGGCGGGACATGGCCACGGGATACCTGGAGATCTTCCGGGCGCGGTACGCCGCCCGGCTGCTCGTGGGCACGCTGGTGGGCCGGTTGCCCAACGCGACGGCGGCCATCGCGATCGTGCTGTTCGTGCGTGCGCAGGGCGGGACCTACAGCCTCGCGGGGGCCCTGGCGGCCGTGTACGGCGTCGCCAACGCCGTGGGGCAGCCCGTCCTGGGGCGGCTCGTGGATCTGCACGGGCAGCCGCGCGTCCAGCTGCCGGCGGCGGTCGTCTCCGGACTGGCGATGGCCGTCTTCGCCTTCAGCGGGCTCGATCCGGCCCCGCTCGCCTACGCCGCCGTGGCCGCCGCCGGGCTGTTCACACCGCCGCTGGAGGGCGGGCTGCGCGCCCTGTGGCCCTCCGTACTGCGACGGGAGGAGCAGGTGCACACGGCGTACGCCATGGACGCCGTGGCCCAGGAGGTGATGTTCACCGTCGGGCCGTTGCTCGTGACGCTGTGTGTGGCGTTGTGGTCGGCGCAGGCCGCCCTGCTCGTCCTGAACGTGGTGGGGATCCTCGGGGCGCTCTCCGTGGTCGTCTCGCCGCCCTCGCGCGCGTGGCGGTCGGCGCCGCGCGAGGCGCACTGGCTGGGCGCCCTGCGGTCGTCGGGGCTGCTGGCGCTGCTGGGCGCGTTCCTCTTCATCGGGATGGCGCTCGGGTCCATCACCGTCGCCGCGGTGCCGTACGCGGACGAGCACGGCGGCGACGCGGTGTACGGCTGGCTGATGGCCGCCCTGGGGCTCGGCGCGCTCATCGGCGGCACCGTCTACGGGGCCCGGCAGTGGGCCGGTGAGCCCGCGCGGCGACTGCAGGGGCTGGTTGCCCTTCTGGCGGTGTGTTATCTGCCGCTGATGCTGATGCCGGGCGCGGTGGCCATGGTGGCGCTGACCGTGCTCGCCGGGGTCTTCCTCGCGCCGTCCATCGGCTGTGCGTTCGTGCTGGTCGACCGGCATGCGCCGCGTGGCACGGTCACCGAGGCGTTCTCCTGGCTCGTCACGACCTTCACCGTGGGTCACTCCGTCGGAACGGGCCTCGCGGGGCCGGTCGTCCAGGCGGGTGGGGCCCTGTGGGGCTTCGCCGTACCGGCTGCCGCGGGAGGCGTGTCCCTGCTGGTTCTGCTGGCCACGGGACGGGTACTCGCAGCTCCCGCGCGGGGAGCGGTGGTTGCGGTCGGTTCGGAAAATGATCCAAACCGTGCCGTCGAACCCCGTTTCAGTTCAGGGGATCGGGCGTAATGTTCACTCATGGACCGCCGCATTTTCGGGCTGGAGAACGAGTACGGCGTCACGTGCACGTTCAGGGGACAGCGCCGCCTGTCGCCTGACGAGGTGGCGCGGTACCTCTTCCGCCGTGTCGTGTCATGGGGCCGCAGCAGCAATGTCTTTCTGCGAAACGGCGCCCGCCTCTATCTCGACGTGGGGTCACATCCGGAATACGCCACACCCGAATGTGACAACGTGATCGAACTGGTCACCCACGACAAGGCCGGCGAGCGCATTCTGGAAGGACTCCTGGTAGACGCGGAACGACGCCTGCACGAGGAGGGAATCGCGGGCGACGTCTACCTCTTCAAGAACAACACCGACTCGGCGGGCAACTCCTACGGGTGTCACGAGAACTATCTCGTCGCCCGGCACGGGGAGTTCTCGCGGCTCGCGGACATTCTCATTCCGTTCCTGGTGACGAGGCAGCTGCTGTGCGGTGCCGGCAAGGTGCTGCAGACGCCGCGCGGTGCCGTGTACTGCGTCAGCCAGCGGGCCGAGCACATCTGGGAGGGCGTCTCCTCGGCGACGACCCGCTCCCGGCCGATCATCAACACGCGTGACGAACCCCACGCGGACGCCGAGCGCTACCGCCGCCTGCACGTCATCGTTGGCGACTCGAACATGTCCGAGACGACCATGCTGCTCAAGGTCGGCGCCACCGACCTGGTGCTGCGCATGATCGAGGCGGGCACGGTGATGCGCGACCTCACCCTGGAGAACCCCATCCGGGCGATCCGCGAGGTCAGCCACGACATCACCGGCCGCCGCAAGGTGCGCCTGGCCAGCGGCCGCGAGGCCTCCGCCCTGGAGGTACAGCGCGAGTACTACGAGAAGGCCCTGGACTTCTGCGAGCGCCGCGGCATTCGCACCGGCACGGTGGAGCAGGTGCTGGAGCTGTGGGGCCGCACGCTGGACGCGATCGAGGCCGAGGACCTGGACCGCATCGACACCGAGATCGACTGGGTCATGAAGTACAAGCTCATCGAGCGGTACCGCACCAAGCACAACATGACCATGTCGCACCCGCGGGTCGCCCAGATAGACCTCGCCTACCACGACATCCACCGCCGTCGTGGCCTGTACTACCTCCTCGAGAAGAAGGGGCAAGCAGCCCGGATCTGCAACGACTTGAAGATCTTCGAGGGCAAGTCCGTTCCGCCGCAGACCACTCGGGCCCGGCTGCGCGGCGACTTCATCCGGCGGGCCCAGGAACAGCGCCGGGACTTCACCGTCGACTGGGTCCACCTCAAGCTGAACGACCAGGCCCAGCGGACGGTCCTGTGCAAGGACCCGTTCCGTTCCGTGGACGACCGGGTGGAGAAACTGATCGCGGGTATGTGAGCGACGCGTTCCGCGTCAGCGGCCGGAACGCAACACGGGCGCCGTACGTTTCCAGTGCGGCGCTCTTCTCACGCCGTAGAGTTGCGCGCACGCCATCAACAAGATCGACCGATTACGAGGCCCCCACCGTGCGCCGACGCTCACTTCTGATTGCCGTACCCGCTGGATTCGCCACGCTCGCCGCGTGCGGCGACGACAAGGCCGACTCGAGCAAGCCCAGCGACAGCGCGTCGCCCTCGGCGCAGGCCACGTCCGCCGCGCCGCCGCCGAAGATCGTCGACGGCCCGCTGCCCGCGATCACCGCGGGCACGAAGTTCGACGAGAAGCCGACGGTCGCCAAGGGCAGCGGCGAGCCGTCGAAGCAGCTCGCGGTCAAGACGGTCATCGCGGGCGGCGGCAAGACGGTGGCCGAGAACGACTTCGTCGTCGCGCACTACCTCGGCCAGATCTGGGACTCCGCGAAGGTCTTCGACAACTCCTACGACCGCAAGTCCCGGCTGGTCATCCAGCTCGCCCAGGGCAGCATCATCGACGGCTGGCGCTACGCCCTGACCGGCAAGAAGACCGGCAGCCGCGTCGAGATGGCCGTCCCGCCCACCTGGGGCTACGGCACGCAGGGCAACCAGCAGGCGGGCATCAAGGGCACCGACACGCTGGTGTTCGTGGTCGACGTGAAGGACACGTTCAACGCCAAGAGCTCCGCCAAGGGCACCGAGGTCGCCCAGGACAACATCGACCTGCCCAAGGTCGGCACCAACACAGGCGGCGAAGCCCCCTCGATCGAGGTCCCCAAGACCGACGCGCCGAAGAAGCTCGTGGCGAACTACGTCATCGAGGGCGACGGCGAGGAGGTCGCCGCCGCCGACAGCGTCCTCGTGCAGTACAAGGGCGTGCTGTGGGAGGGCGGCAAGGAGTTCGACTCGTCGTACGCCAACAAGCAGCTGGTGTCGTTCGGGCTCCAGCAGGTGATCAAGGGCTGGGCCCAGGGTCTGACCGGCAAGAAGGTCGGCAGCCGGGTCCTCATCGTCGTCCCGCCGGACCTCGGCTACGGCGACAACCCGCCGCAGGGCAGCCCGATCAAGAAGGACTCGACGCTGGTCTTCTCGGTCGACATCCTGGCGAAGATGTGATCCCCGGGGATGTAAAACTGTGCGTGTTCGCCTTTCCGCAGACAAGCAGGAGCTAGAGACGTGAGCATCGACAAGCCCGAGATCGACTTCCCGGGCGGCGAGCCCCCGGCGGATCTCGAGATCAAGGACATCTGGGAAGGCGACGGCCCGGTCGCGCAGGCGGGTCAGACCGTCACCGTCCACTACGTGGGTGTCGCCTTCAGCACGGGCGAGGAGTTCGACGCCAGCTGGAACCGGGGCACCCCCTTCCGCTTCCCGCTGGGTGGGGGCCGGGTCATCAAGGGCTGGGACCTGGGCGTGCAGGGCATGAAGGTCGGTGGCCGCCGCCAGCTGACCATCCCCGCCCACCTCGCCTACGGCAACCAGAGCCCGACCCCGGCGATCAAGCCGGGCGAGACCCTGATCTTCGTGGTCGACCTGCTCGGCGTCTGATCGACTGATCGACGCGGAGAAAACGTTCCGATCCTCGTACGGCCTTCGTACGGGATCCGACCGGACCCGACCACCTGGGGCCCATGCCTGTCCGGGCATGGGCCCTCGGCTTTGCCGCGCCACCGCAGGGCGGTACGGTCATCGTTCGTAAGCACCATAGGGAGGCGAAGGGCGTCGATGGCCATTGCCAAGGCCGAGCGGCTGATGAACCTGGCGCTGTGTCTGCTCGGGACGCGCAGGCCACTCAGCAAGCGTGAGCTGCGCGAATCCATCGAGGCCTACCTGGAAGCCGGGTCCGACGACTCCTTCAACCGGATGTTCGAGCGGGACAAGGACGACCTGCGCGAGCTCGGCCTGGTCATCGAGACCGTCGAGAGCCTCGACGGCGAGGTCGGCTACATGGCCCGCCGCGACAGCAACCGTCTCCCGCCCATCACCCTCGACGCCGAGGAGGCCGCCGCACTCGGGCTCGCCGCCAAGGTGTGGCAGCAGGCCCGGCTCGCGGGCGCGGCCAGCGGCGCCCTGCAGAAACTGCGCGCGGCCGGGCTGCCCGAGGACGTCGACCCCTACGAGGCCCACAGCGCCCTGGAGCCCCGTATCCCCGTGCACGAGGCGGCCTTCGAGCCGCTGATGCTGGCCTGCCGTGACCGCCGACCGGTCGTGTTCGAGTACCGCAAGGCCACCGCCGCCCATCCCGAGACCCGGCACGTCGAGCCGTGGGCGCTGGAGTGCTGGCGCGGCCACTGGTATCTGGCGGGCTGGGACCGCGACCGGGGCGCCGAGCGGGTCTTCCGGCTGTCCCGGATCACGGGGAAGGTGCGCTCGCGCGGCGGCCGGTTCACCGCTCCCGTGCCCGATGTCGTCACCGTCCGGGAGACCGTCGCGCGCTGGGCCGGGGAGGTCGCCGACCGCTCCGCGCGGATCCGGCTGCGCTCGGGCGCGGGCTACCCCCTTCGGGCGAAGGCCACCTTGGTGCGGGAACTCGGCGACGGCTGGGACGAGTTGGAGATTCCGTACGGGCACGGCCTGGACGCCTGGCTGGTGGAGTTCGGGCCGGACGTGGTGGTCCTGGAGCCGGCCGAGCTGCGGGCCGATGTGGTGGACCGGCTGCGTGCCGTCGCCAAGGGCTGAGGGGGAGCGGAGCAGACAGTGGCAGGCAAACCGGTCAGGCCCGTGAACGCCATCGACCAGACCCGGCGGATGCTCTCCCTGGTGACGTATCTGAGGGAGCGCCCCGGGGCCCGGGTCGCAGACGTCGCGCGCGCCTTCGGGATCACCGAGGACGAACTGGTCTCGGACCTCGACGTGCTGCCCATGTGCGGCACCAGCTTCCGCGGCGGCGACCTGCTCGACATCGACACCGACGGCGAGCGCATCTGGTGGCACAACCCCGCCGCCCTCGGGGCGGAAGCAGCCGAGCCGCTGCGGCTCGCAGCCGACGAGGCCACCGCCCTGCTCGTCGCCGCCCGGGCCGTGGCCACGCTGCCCGGCCTGCGCGAGAGCGACCGGCAGGCGCTGCTGCGGGCGACGGCCAAGGTGGAGACCGCGGCCGGGGAGGCGGCGGGCGCCAGCTCCCGCCTGTCGGTGACCTTCGAGTCCGAGGGCGGCGTCTTCGCGGACGTCGACCGGGCGATCGCCGAGCGCCGCCGCCTGTGGATCCGCTACTACTCACCCGCGCGCGACGAGGTCACCGAGCGCGAGATCGACCCGATCCGGCTCGTCAGCGTCGGCCACACGTATGTGGAGGCCTGGTGCCGCCGCTCCGAGGCGCGCCGCACCTTCCGCCTCGACCGGGTCGCCGAGATCAAGATCCTGGACGAGCCGTCCGCGCCGCCGGAGATCGAACTGCGCGACCTGTCGGAGGGGCTGGTGCAGCCCGCCGCCGAGGACCCCGAGGTCGTCGTGGAGGTCGGGCCGGGCGGGCGCTGGGTCGCCGAGTACTACCCGCACGACAGCGCGGACGAGCTCGCTGACGGCGGGCTGCGTATCACCCTGCGCACCCCCGACCCGGCTTCGCTCAGACGCCTGGCGCTGCGGCTCGGGCGCGACGGCCGGATCGTCTCGCCGCCCGAGCTCGCCGACAGCGCCCGGCGGGCGGCCCGCGAGGCGCTGGCGGCCTACGACGGGGTCGAGGCGGTCGAGGCCGTCGCGGCCCAGGGGGCCCACGAGGCCCATGTGGTTCAGAACGGGCGGGACGGCAGGCAGGAGCGAGGGCTTTGAGCGAGTCGGCGATGTCTGGTGGTCGGGGCATGACGGTGGCGTCCGCGTTCGCGGGGATGACCAGCGTGTCCCCGGTGGTGTTCAAAGCGGGCTGCCCGGACTGCCGGGGACGCTTCGAGCTCGCCGCGAGCGCGCTGCGCCTGGCCATCGGCGCGACGAGCCGTACGACGTTCTACTCCTTCACCTGCCCCGAGTGCGGCGCCGCCGTCCGCAAGCCGGCGGGGGAGCGGATCGTCGAGCTGCTCACCGGGGGCGGGGTCAGGACGCTGCGACTGCACTCCACGGTGTAGTCCGCTCCAGGGCACCCTCCGCGACGGTCTAGGCTCGGCGTCATGTTCTGGCCGATGTTCGCGGTTGCTGTGGGTTTTCTGGGTCTCGCCGTGCTGGGGGTGTTCGCCGTACGGGTCTTCCTGGAGGCGCAGCGCCTGGGCAGGCAGGTCACGGACTCCGCGCGCCGCATCAACCGCGCCGCCGAGGACCTGGAGCGGGCGGCGGCGAGCGCGGCCCGCTCCGCGGACGCCCTGTGAGGTGGCGCCCGGTGTGACCTGTGAGTCCCGCAAGAGAGGCGCTTTGGACCGCTTCGCCCTGTCAACTTGCCGGTTCCGCCAGGTACGCTGCTGGTCGCGGTCCGGAGAACGAGGCTCGGTCCGCGGACGGGAGTACGCACAGGGGATGCACGGGGATTGCCCCACGTTTACCCCTGAGCGTTACGATCGCTGTCAGCACGATCGGTCGGACACATGTCCGACCGGTCGGACAGCACCCCCACCCCAGCCGCCTCGGTGAGAAGGTAAAGACTTATGTTCGGAAGGCTCGGAGCCCCCGAGATCATTCTCATCCTCGTCGTCATCATCCTGCTGTTCGGCGCGAAGAAGCTTCCGGACATGGCGCGGTCGCTCGGCAAGTCCGCGCGCATCCTCAAGAGCGAGGCCAAGGCGATGAAGGAGGAGGGCAAGACCTCCACCCCGGCCGGCCCGCCCAACGGCGAGGAGCCCCCGGCGCAGCGCACCATCCAGGCCGCCCCCGGCGACGTGACGAGCTCGCGCCCGGTCACGGAGCCGACGGACACCACCAAGCGCTGACGCAGGGCCGGTGACCTCCGGCCCGCTGCACGAGATGGGAACGTGGGTTGCTGAAGCCTGCCCGCAAGAAGGAGAAGGATCCCGAGGGGCGGATGCCCCTCGCGGAGCACCTTCGTGAGCTCCGCAACCGGCTCGCCAAGGCGCTGCTGGCCATCGTCCTGGTGACCGTCGTCGCCGCCTTCTTCTACAACGACATCATCAACTTCTTCACCAGGCCGATCCTCAGCGAGGTCGGCTGCTCGGAGTCCTTCGAGGAGCTGGCGCGGTCGTCGTCCGGTGAGAACCCGTGCGCGCGGATCACGATCAACGGTCTGCTCACGCCCTTCACGCTGGCGCTGAAGGTCTCCCTGATGGCCGGTGTCGTCCTGGCCTCGCCGGTCTGGCTCTACCAGCTGTGGGCCTTCGTCGCCCCCGGCCTGCACAAGCACGAGAAGAAGTACGCCTACGCGTTCGTCGGCACGGGCTTCCCGCTCTTCCTCGCCGGCGCCTTCTTCGCCTACAAGGTGCTGCCCACCACCGCGAAGGTCCTCATCGAGTTCACACCGTTCGGCGTGGACAACCTGCTGCCGCTCGACGACCTCCTCGACCTCGTCACGCGCATGGTCGTCGTCTTCGGCCTCTCCTTCGAGCTGCCCCTGCTGCTGGTCATGCTCAACTTCACCGGAGCCATCTCCGGCAAGCGCATGCTCGGCTGGTGGCGCGGCATGATCATGGGCATCACGGTGTTCGCGGCCATCGCCACACCCAGCACCGACCCGCTGACCATGCTGGCGCTCGCCGGACCCATCTGGATCCTGTACTTCGCCGCCGTGTCCATCGCGCTGCTCAACGACCGGCGGGCACGCCGCCGCGAGGCCATGGGCCCCGCCGACGACGAGGCCGCCGAGCTGGACCTCACCCCCGAGGACATCGGCGAGATCGAACCCGTCACCACCAGCCGCGCCGCCCTGCCCGAGCAGGTGAGCAAGGACCGGGTCAACGGTTATGACGACGTGACCTGAAGATCGGGACGCACCTCGTAGGGTCACTGCCGTGACCAGCGAGATCACCCTCTTCGTCAACCCCACCGCGGGCCGCGGCCGGGGCGCCAGAGCGGCGCGGCCGGCCGCTTCCGCGTTGCGGGCGGCCGGTTTCTCGGTGCGCACGGTCCTCGGGGCGAACGCCGAGGACGCCCTCACGCGCGCGCGTGCCGCCGTCGCGGACGGCACCGGCGCGCTGATCGCCGTCGGCGGCGACGGCATGGTGAACCTCGCGCTGCAGGCCGTCGCCGGCACCCGCACCCCGCTCGGCCTGGTCGCCGTCGGCACCGGCAACGACTTCGCCCGTGCCCTCGGCCTGCCCGTGCACGACCCGGCCGCCGCGAGCCGCCTGATCGCCGACGCCCTCAAGGGCGGCCGGCTGCGCGACATCGACCTCGGACAGGTCGGCGACCGCTGGTTCGGCACGGTCCTCGCCTCCGGCTTCGACTCCCGCGTCAACGACCGCGGCAACCGCATGCGGTGGCCCGCCGGGCGGCTCAAGTACGACCTCGCGATGCTCGCCGAGCTCGCCGCCTTCCGGCCGTTCCCGTACCGGATCCGGCTGGACGACGGCGAGGTCCGCGAGGTCGAGGCCACGCTCGTCGCCGTCGGGAACGGGTCGTCGTACGGCGGAGGCATGCGGATCTGTCCCGGCGCCGACGTCGCCGACGGGCTGTTCGACATCACCGTCGTCGGGGACTGCAGCCGTACGACGCTGCTGCGGGTGTTCCCGGCGGTGTACCGGGGGACCCATGTCGGGCATCCCAAGGTGACCGTGCTGCGCGCGGCCGGGGTCGAGATCGCCGCCCACGGGATCAAGGGGTACGCGGACGGCGAACCGCTCGGGCCGCTGCCGCTGACGGCGCGCTGCGTACGCGGGGCCGTACGGGTCGTGGGGCCCTGAGCTGCGGGGACCGCGGGCTTCACAGCACCGGATCCGGATAATGATCGTCCTGTTGTCAGTGCGGCCCGGTACGCTCGAAAGCACGATGACAGAGGACCTCTCACCGGCCGAGCGGTACGCGGCGGCGCGCAGGCGCGCTGCCGAGCAGGCCACCGCGCTCGCCTCCTTCCGCGAGATGTACGACTTCGGCCTCGACCCCTTCCAGATCGAGGCCTGCCAGGCGCTCGAGGCGGGGAAGGGCGTGCTGGTCGCCGCGCCCACCGGCTCCGGTAAGACGATCGTGGGCGAGTTCGCCGTCCACCTCGCCCTCCAACAGGGCAAGAAGTGCTTCTACACGACCCCCATCAAGGCACTGTCGAACCAGAAGTACGCCGACCTGTGCCGCCGCTACGGCACGGGCAAGGTCGGCCTGCTCACCGGCGACAACAGCGTCAACTCCGACGCCCCGGTGGTCGTGATGACCACCGAGGTGCTGCGGAACATGCTGTACGCGGGCTCGCAGACCCTCCTCGGCCTCGGATACGTGGTCATGGACGAGGTGCACTACCTCTCCGACCGCTTCCGGGGCGCGGTGTGGGAAGAGGTGATCATTCACCTTCCCGAGTCCGTGACCCTGGTCTCGCTGTCCGCGACCGTGTCGAACGCCGAGGAGTTCGGCGACTGGCTCGACACCGTCCGCGGCGACACCGAGGTGATCGTCTCCGAGCACCGGCCCGTGCCGCTGTTCCAGCACGTGCTGGCCGGGCGCCGGATGTACGACCTGTTCGAGGAGGGCGAGGGCCACAAGAAGGCCGTCAACCCCGACCTCACGCGCATGGCGCGCATGGAGGCCAGCCGCCCGTCGTTCATGGACCGGCGGCGCGGGCGGGCCATGCGCGAGGCCGACCGGGAGCGGGAGCGCAGACAGCGTTCCCGGGTGTGGACGCCGAGCCGGCCCGAGGTCATCGAGCGGCTCGACGCCGAGGGCCTGCTGCCGGCGATCACGTTCATCTTCAGCCGCGCCGCCTGCGAGGCCGCGGTCGAACAGTGCCTGTACGCGGGTCTCCGGCTCAACGACCAGGAGGAGCGGGAGCAGGTCCGCGCCCTGGTCGAGGAGCGCACGGCCTCCATCCCGTCCGAGGACCTGCACGTCCTCGGCTACTACGAGTGGCTGGAGGGCCTGGAGCGCGGCATCGCCGCCCACCACGCGGGCATGCTGCCCACCTTCAAGGAGGTCGTCGAGGAGCTCTTCGTGCGCGGCCTGGTCAAGGCCGTCTTCGCGACCGAGACCCTCGCGCTCGGCATCAACATGCCCGCCCGTTCGGTGGTGCTGGAGAAGCTCGTCAAGTGGAACGGCGAACAGCACGCCGACATCACCCCCGGCGAGTACACGCAGCTGACGGGGCGTGCGGGGCGGCGCGGCATCGACGTCGAGGGACATGCCGTGGTGCTGTGGCAGCGCGGGATGAACCCCGAGCACCTGGCCGGGCTCGCGGGGACGCGTACGTATCCGCTGCGCTCCAGCTTCAAACCGTCGTACAACATGGCGGTCAACCTGGTCGAGCAGTTCGGCCGGCATCGGTCGAGGGAACTGCTGGAGACGTCGTTCGCCCAGTTCCAGGCGGACAAGTCGGTCGTCGGCATCTCCCGGCAGGTGCAGCGCAACGAGGAGGGGCTGGCGGGCTACAAGGCCTCCATGACCTGCCACCTCGGCGACTTCGAGGAGTACGCGCGGCTGCGCCGCGAACTGAAGGACCGTGAGACCGAGCTGGCCCGGCAGGGTGCCGCGCAGCGGCGCGCGGAAGCGGCGGTCGCCCTGGAGAAGCTGAAGCCCGGTGACGTCATCCACGTGCCGACGGGCAAGCACGCGGGTCTCGCGCTGGTACTGGATCCGGGTCTGCCGGCAGGCCGTTCCAACGGCCACCGCGGCTTCGAGCACCACGACGGACCGCGCCCGCTGGTCCTGACCGCCGAGCGGCAGGTCAAACGGCTCGCGTCGATCGACTTCCCGGTGCCCGTCGAGCCGTTGGAGCGGATGCGCATCCCGAAGTCCTTCAACCCGCGCTCGCCGCAGTCCCGCCGTGACCTCGCCTCCGCGCTGCGCACCAAGGCCGGGCACATCCCGCCGGAGCGGCACCGCAAGCGGCGCTCCCAGGCGGCCGACGACCGTGAGATCGCCCGGCTGCGGGCCGCCCTTCGCGCGCACCCCTGCCACGGGTGCAGCGACCGTGAGGATCACGCCCGGTGGGCCGAGCGGTACTACCGGCTGCTGCGGGACACCTCGCAGCTGGAGCGCCGTATCGAGGGCCGTACGAACACCATTGCCCGTACGTTCGACCGGATCGTGGCGCTGCTGACCGAGCTGGACTACCTGCGCGGCGACGAGGTCACCGAGCACGGCAAGCGGCTCGCGCGGCTGTACGGCGAGCTGGACCTGCTCGCCAGCGAGTGCCTGCGCGAGGGCGTCTGGGAGGGGCTCGCCCCCGCTGAACTCGCCGCGTGTGTCTCGGCGTTGGTGTACGAGGCGCGGGTCGGGGACGACGCGATGGCGCCGAAGCTGCCGTCGGGCAAGGCCAAGGCCTCGCTGGGTGAGATGGTGCGCATCTGGGGGCGTCTCGACGCGCTGGAGGAGGAGTTCCGGATCACGCAGACCGAGGGGGTCGGGCAGCGTGAGCCGGACCTCGGGTTCGCCTGGGCCGCGTACATGTGGGCCTCCGGGAAGGGGCTGGACGAGGTGCTGCGTGAGGCGGAGATGCCGGCGGGGGACTTCGTGCGGTGGTGCAAGCAGGTCATCGATGTGCTCGGGCAGATTCAGGCGGCGGCGGCGCCCGAGGGGTCTACTGTGCCGAAGGCTGCGCGTAAGGCGGTTGACGGGTTGTTGCGGGGGGTTGTCGCCTACTCGTCGGTGGGGTGAGGTTGTGCGGCGGGTGCGGGTTGTCTGTGGCTGGTCGCGCAGTTCCCCGCGCCCCTAACCTCTCGGTCAGCAGGTGGCCGAGGCCCTCCGCCGGGAGGCGCCACACCTCCGTCTCGATGGCGGCTCCGCCCTCGCCGACATGGACCAGGCCCGGCTTGGGCGGGTCGGTCCGCAGGGCGTGCAGGCGGTAGACGGGGGCCGTTGTGGTCGTGCGGTCCAACCGGGCACCCAGCCCGAGGAGTTGCGGGTTGAGCGGCTGGCCCGTCAGATCAGTTGTGAGGTCGGCCGGGGTTGGCCGGGGGAGCCGGAGGTCGTCCGTGGTCGACAGCGAGCCCGCTGGAGTAAGCTCTCGCGCTCGGCGTCGGCCGGGATTGCCCGGAGATCTCGCCGAGTCGGCCCCGGAGCCCGGGATCTGCCGGGAGCCCGGGGTCGGCCGGGGGTCAGATGGAGGGGGCAGCCGGGGATCTGCCCGGGGATCAGCCGGCGCATCTGTCGGGATCGTCTGGAGATCGCCGTACGAGGCCGTGTGCGAGGATCGAACACATGGGGACGACGGGTGCAGGGCAAGGGCGCCGGGTCGGCCGGCCGCGGGTCGCGCGGCGGGCGGACAGCGGGCCCACGCCGCGTGACGAACTGCTCGCCGCCGCCGCGGAGTTGTTCACCAGCCGTGGCTACGCAGCAACGAGCACCAGGGCCGTCGCCGAGCGCGCGGGCATGCGCCAGGCGTCGATGTACCACTACGTCTCCGGCAAGGAGGAACTGCTCGCCGAGCTCCTCGAGTCCACGGTCACGCCGTCGCTGGCGTACGCCCGTGAGCTGCTCGCCGACGACGCCGCCCGCGCCGAGGACCGGTTGTGGGAGCTGTGCCGCACCGACGTCGAGCTGCTGTGCGGCGGCCCGCACAACCTCGGCGCCCTCTACCTGCTGCCCGAGGTGCGCACCGAGCGGTTCGCCGGCTTCCACGCCGTACGCGCCGAACTCAAGGACGTCTACCGGCAGTTGATCGCCGCGACCACCCCGGGCGGGGCGCTCCCCAAGAGCGGGCTGGACCTGCGGACGGACCTCGTCTTCGGACTGATCGAGGGTGTCATCCTCGTCCACCGCTCCGACCCACAGCGTCCCGTCTCGGAGTTCGCGAAGGCCACGGCGGACGCGGCGCTGCGCATCGTGGGCGTCTGAGCCGACGCGCTTCACGGTTTCCAGCGCGCTTCACGGGTTCCGACGCGCTTCACGGTTTCCGACGAGGTTCACCGATTCCGGCGCGCTTCATGATTCCGGCTCGCTTCGTCGATTTCGGCCCGCAGGCATCCCGGGCGCCCCTCGTGGGCAGGCTCCCTGCGGAGTCCGCCGTACGGAGCGCCTCGTTCACCCGTCACGGTGAGTGGCATTCGTACGCCTGTGCGCCGTCACACGCCGTGTTCGAACGGCGCCCGAGCGTATAAATGAGCACGAGCGTACTCCCGTCTCCTGTGCCATTTCCGGCACTTGCTGAATATGACATGGCGATGATCCGGTCGGACTAAGCTCGCCCGCGGCGCGCCGAGTTGGGGCGAATTCGCGCGCTTGTTCCCGTATGTGCGGAAGATCCAGAACTCCCGATGGCGTACCCCCCTGCAAGTGCACCCGACCCCCAGCCGATTCGTTTCAGAGGGCCTACATGGTGAGTGTTCAATCCCCACCCGGTCGCCGTGAACTTCCCTACGCGCGCGTGCTGTTGCTCCCGGCCATAGTGATGGCCGCGGTGACCGGAGCCGCCGTCGCCGTGGTGACGGAGCCGGCCCGGACCGCCGTCGGCTGGTGCGGTGGCGTCGCCACCCTCCTGGTCATCGCTACGGCGGCCGAGGCGGTGCGCCGCGGCCGTGTCCTGCGCGGCGCGCGGGCCGAGCACGCCCGTCACAGTACGCATCTGGAAGGGCGGATCGCCGCCCTCGAGCAGGAGACGCTCCGGTTCGCGCAGGAGATCGTGCCCGCCGCGGTCAGCCTGATGAACCGCGTGGGTTCCCCCAGCGAGGCGATGCGTCAACTCGGCACCCTCGACCCGTCCTACCGGAACCTCTCCCAGCCGCAGATCGACCTGCTGCAGATGCTGCTGAAGATCATCGACCACGAGGTGACGCTGCGGGACTCCAACTCGCGCTCCTTCGTCAGTGTCGCCCGCCGCGTCCAGGCGATCGTCCACCAGCAGGCCAAGGAACTCCGGGAGATGGAGGAGGACCACGGCCGCAACCCCGAGGTCTTCGACGACCTGCTGCGCATCGACCACGGCAACGCGCTGATCGGCCGCCTCGCCGACTCCATCTCCGTCCTCGGCGGCGGCCGCCCCGGGCGCCAGTGGCCCGAGCCCGTGGCGCTCTACAGCGTGCTGCGCGGCGCCATGTCCCGGATCCTGGAGTACCGGCGCATCTCGCTGGACAACATCGCCAAGGTCAACATCAAGGGCATCTACGTCGAGCCGGTCATCCACGCCCTCGCCGAACTCCTCGACAACTCCACGCGCTACTCGCCTCCGCAGAGCAAGGTGCACGTCACCGCCGCGGAGGTGCAGACCGGCGTCGCCATCGAGATCGAGGACGCCGGCGTCAGCCTCAACGAGGAGTCCCGCGCCAAGATCGAGGGCATGCTGGAGCGCGCCAAGGCCGGCGCCGCCCTGGACGACCTCGGTGAGCACCCGCGCCTCGGCCTCGCCGTCGTCGGCCGGCTCTGCACGGCGTACAACATGCAGGTCGCGCTCCGGTCCTCCGCGTACGGCGGCGTCCGCGCGGTCCTCATCGTGCCGAGCGAGATGATGACCGACGAGCCCGGCGTCGGACTCGCCCACGGCATCGGCGCCACCGGTGTGCCCCAGCAGATCGGCGGGGTCGAAGGCCCCAAGCGCACGCCCAAGAAGCGCCGCCCCACCAACCCCAAGATCCCCGCCACGGTCTCCATGGAGGACGACGTCCCCGTGGTGACCGAGTGGACCGCGGGCGGCCTGCCGCAGCGCCGCAGCAAGGTGAAGATCCCGCTCAGCCAGCGGCTCGCCGAGCAGGCCGCCTTCGAGAAGGCCGAGCGGGAGGCCGCCGAACGCGCCAAGGCCCGGCGTGGCTGGTCGGCGCCCGAGCCGGAGCCCGAGCCCGAGCCCGAGCCTGCGAAGAAGGAGGACGACCTCCCGCCCGGCGTGGGGTTCGAGGCCTTCTGGGAGGGACTCAAGCAGGGTCTCGAACCGGGCGTCCACCCGACCGACTTCACGCGGAACCCGACCGCATACCTGCACCTGCTCAACGACGATCCGACCCACACCGAGGCCGACGACGAGGGGGACCTCAAGTGATCCAGCAGCGAGGCAACTTCGACTGGATTCTCAAGCAGCTCTACGACAGCGTCCCGGGCATCGAGATGATCGTCGTGCTGTCGGCCGACGGCCTGCGCATCGCCCGCTACGGCGGTGAGCCCGACGCCGCCGACCGCCTCGCCGCGGCCTGCGCCGGCGTGCAGAGCCTCTCCACCGCCGTCGCCCAGGAACTCCCGGTCAGCGACGGCGAGATGAAACTCGTCGTGATCGAGATCGACCGCGGCTACTTCTACCTCATGTCGGCCGGCGCCAACGCCTATCTCGCGGTCCTCTCCGACGTGCGCTGCGAACCCGGCCGTATGAGCGCCATGATGCGCGACCTCATCGTCCGTATCGGTTCCCATCTGACCAGCCCGCCCCGGCGGAACGGGCTGACCGTATGACTCCTCCGCAACGCCAGAGGCGCTACCCCACACAGGAACCGGATCCGCAGCCTCCCCTGCAGGAGGGCGAGCGCAAGAACCCGGAGCGGCTGTACGTGGTGGCCGGGCCGGACGGCGAGCGCGCGGCCCTCGACCTGGTGACGTTGATCGTGGCGCGCGTCGACGACCCGCCGCCCTCCGCCACGCCGGAGCAGGCGGCGCTGCTCCGGCTCTGCAGCGCCCCCCTGTCCGTGGCCGAGCTGTCGGCCTACCTCGGCCTGCCGTGCAGCGTGGTGACGGTGCTGCTCACCGAGATGCTGACGGCGGAACTGGTGCAGGCGCGCGCCCCCATCGTCCGCCAGGCGCTCCCCGACCGTTCCCTCCTCGAAGCGGTGATGCATGGACTTCAAAGGCTCTGACACCATTCCGGGTCCACGGACCGAGGACCAGTTGCCGCACACGGCACAGGCCGCGGCCAAGATCGTGATCGTGGGCGGCTTCGGGGTCGGCAAGACGACCATGGTCGGCTCGGTCAGCGAGATCAGGCCGCTGACCACCGAGGAGACCATGACCCAGGCCGGGATCGGCGTCGACGACAACTTCGGCTCCGACACCAAGACGGCCACCACCGTGGCGATGGACTTCGGCCGCATCAGCATCACCGACCAGCTCGTGCTGTACCTCTTCGGTACGCCCGGCCAGCAGCGTTTCTGGTTCCTGTGGAACGGCCTGTTCGAGGGCGCCCTCGGCGCGGTGGTGCTGGTCGACACCCGCCGCCTGGAGGTCAGCTTCGAGGTCATGGGACGGCTGGAGGAACGCGGCGTGCCGTTCGTGGTCGCCGTCAACACCTTCCCGGACGCGCCCCGTTACCCCGTCGATGAGCTGCGCACCGCCCTCGACCTGCCCCCGGAGATCCCGATCATGGAGTGCGACGCGCGCCGCCGGGCCTCCAGCCGTGACGTCCTGCTGACCCTGATGCGCTTCCTGCACTCCCTCGCCATGCGGGGCGCACTCACCTGACCCCGTCCTCCCCCTCCACTGTCCTCCCGCCACCCCCAGACACCTGGATTCATTTCAGTTTCGGAGCGACCACTGTGACGCCTGAATCCCACTCCCTGACCGACACGGACGCCCCCCGGGTCGGTCCGCCCCCCGGCTGCCCCGCGCACGGCCTCGGGCCCGGGGGGCTGCACCGGCTGCACCAGGCGCCGGACCTGCGGGAGCTGTACGAGGAACTGCGGGCCGAGCACGGCCCCGTGGCGCCCGTGCTGCTCCACGACGACGTGCCGATCTGGGTGGTCCTCGGCCACGCCGAGAACCTGCACATGGTGCGCACACCGCATCAGTACTGCCGGGACAGCCGCATCTGGACCCCGCTCCGGGACGGCCTGGTCAAGCCCGACCATCCGCTCATGCCGCACATCGCCTGGCAGCCGATCTGCTCCCACGCCGAGGGCGACGAGCACAAGCGGCTGCGCGGCGCGGTCATGGGCGCCATGTCGACCATCGACTTCCGCATCCTGCGCCGCTACATCAACCGCAGCACCCAGATCATCGTCAACCGGTTCTGTGAGGCGGGCGAGGCCGATCTCGTCGGCCAGTTCACCGAGCACCTGCCGATGGCCGTGATGTGCGAGATCTTCGGCATGCGCGAGGAGTACAACGACCGCCTCGTCGAGGCCGCCCGCGACGCGCTCAAGGGCACCGAGACCGCGATCGCCAGCCACGGCTACGTCATGGACGTCCTGAGCCGGCTCACCGCCCGCCGCCGCGCCCAGCCGGCCGACGACTTCGCCAGCCACCTCATCAACCACCCGGCCCGGCTGACCGACGACGAGGTCAGGGAGCACCTGCGCCTGGTGCTCTTCGCCGCCTACGAGGCCACCACCAACCTCCTGTCCAACGTGCTGCGCACCGTGCTGACCGATCCGCGGTTCCGCGCCCAGCTCAGCGGCGGCAACATGACGGTGCCGGAGGCGGTCGAGCAGTCCTTGTGGGACGAGCCGCCGTTCAGCGCCGTCCTCGGCTACTTCGCCAAGCAGGACACGGAGCTGGGCGGTCAGCGCATCCGCAAGGGCGACGGGCTGCTGTTCGCGCCGGCTCCGGCCAACGTCGACCCGCGGGTCCGCCCCGACCTGTCCGCCGGCATGATGGGCAACCGCTCCCACCTCGCCTTCGGCGGCGGCCCGCACGAGTGCCCCGGCCAGGACATCGGCCGCTCCATCGCCGACGTCGGCGTCGACGCGCTGCTCCTGCGTCTGCCGGACGTCGAACTCGACTGCGAGGAGGACGAGTTGCGCTGGACTGCGTCGCTCGCCGCACGGCACCTCGTGTCGATGCCCGTCCGGTTCGCCCCCCAGCCTCCGCAGGACGTGAGGGAGGATCCGCACCACACACCCGTCCCGCCGCAGCGCACCACCTGGCTCATCGGCACCGTGCAGCCGCAGCCGCAGCCGCAGCCGCAGCCTCAGTCCGCACCCAGCGCCTCCCAGCCCCAGCCGGTCGCGCAGCAGCCCCAGCCGGAGCCGGCACCGGCACCGGCCATGGAGGCGGCCCGCCCGAAGGGCGCCTGGCAGCGCTTCCTGCACTGGTGGCGGGGCTGCTGATCGACACCGCCGGTCGCTACTGCCCGGCGGCCCACCGGTCGTACGACGCCCAGGCCGCCAGCACCCGGGCGCTGCGGAGCCGGTGCGCCACGCCCGTGACCGGGTCGGTGAACTCCAGTGACCGTGCCAGGAGTTGGAGCGGGCGCCGGAAGACACCGGCCGGCACCGGGCCGGTCACCTCGGGGTAGAGCGGATCACCCAGGATCGGCACGCCGAGGGCGTTCATGTGCACGCGCAGCTGGTGCGTCTGCCCGGTGCCGGGCACCAGCCGGTAGCGGCCAAGTCCGTCCGCCCGGTGCTCGATCAGTTCCACCCGGCTGACCGCGTTCGGCTCACCCTCGACCTCCCGCGCGGTCAGCACCCCGCGCTCCTTCACGATCCGGCTGCGCACGGTCCGCGGGAGGGCGATCGCGGGATCGTACGGGGCGATGGCCTCGTACTCCTTGCGTACCCGCCGGTCGCGGAACAGCGTCTGGTAGGCGCCGCGCTCCTCGGGCCGCACGGTGAACAGCACGAGCCCGGCGGTGAGCCGGTCGAGGCGGTGGGCGGCGGTGAGCGTCGGGATGCCCAGCTCCCGGCGCAGCCGCGCGAGCGCCGTCTCGGCGACATGGCTGCCGCGCGGGGTGGTGGCCAGGAAGTGCGGCTTGTCGACGACGACGATGTGCTCGTCCCGGTGGACGACCTCCAACGGGAAGGGCACCGGCACCTCCTCGGGCAGGTCCCGGTGGAACCACACGAACATCCCCGGCACGTACGGCGCGTCCGGCGCCACCGCCCGCCCGTCCGCCCCGACGATCAGCCCCGCGTCGAACATCCCGTCGATGACCCCGGCCCCCGCCGCGAGCCGGTCCACCAGGTGCTCCCGCACCGTGGCCCACGCCCCGGCGGCGGGCAGCCGCACGCGCACCGGGTCCACCCCGTGGCGCTGGGGGAGCGGTGCAGGCGGGGGCGGGGTACGGCGTCTCATCGGGAGCCAGCGTACGAGGGCGTAAGGGGCGTGAGAAAACCGCTGGGCCCGAGCGTCGTCGCGTTGGCAGGATGCCGCCCATGCCTGACCTCACCAGCCCGGTCCTCCCCGCGGGCACGTTCTCCCGCACCCCCCAGCCCACCATCCCCACCGGAGACGGACTCGTGCTGCGCCCCTGGCGCACCGAGGACGCGCCTGCCGTCCACCAGGCGTTCCAGGACCCGGCGCTCCACCAGTGGCACGTCCGCGCCGCCGACTCCGAGGACGAGGTCCGTGGCTGGATCGCCGAGTGGCAGCAGGAGTGGGGGGAGGAGCGCAAGGCGCAGTGGGCGGTCGCCGACGCGGGCGGCGGCCGGCTGCTCGGACGGGTGGCCCTGCGGGACATCGTGCTCGAGGACGGCGTGGCCGAGGTCGCCTACTGGACCGTGCCGGCGGCCCGCGGACAGGGTGTCGCGGTACGCGCCACGACCGCCCTCACCCGCTGGGCCCTCGACGACATCGGCTTCCACCGCCTCGAACTGCTGCACGCGGTCCGCAACGAGGCGTCCTGCCGCGTGGCCGCCAAGTGCGGCTTCGCCCTGGAGGGCACCAAGCGCAGCGCGGTCCTGCACCCGGACGGCTGGCACGACATGCACCTGCACGCCCGCGTCCAGGGCGACGGACGACCGACCTAGCCTGCTGCCTCCGGTACGACCGCCGGCTCCGGTACGACAGCCGGGGCCGCCGTACGCCTGCGACAGGCCCGGGTACGCCGTGCCCAGCGCGACCGTCGTCGTCAGGAAGAGCACCGTGAACCACTGGAAGTACCAGTGCCCGCCCGCCGGGTCGTACACCGCCGCGCGCGGCCGGGCGAGGTTGACCGTCATGAGGAGACCGTAGAGCAGGGCGAGCGCGTTGACGGGGACGCCCCAGCGGCCCAGGGAGAACAGCCGGCCGCCCGTCTCGTCGGTGCCGTCGGCGGTGAACCGGCCGCGCGGGCGGGCCACCAGCAGCGGGCCGGTGACCATCGCGTACGCCAGGTACAGCAGCATGATGCAGGTGGTGCCGATGGCCAGGAACGCCTCGGGGAAGGCGAAGTTGAGCAGGAGCAGGGCCGCCGCGAGGCCGCCGACCACCACGGCGGGGGCACTGGGCATGCCGGTGCGCGAATTGACCTCGGCGAGGCGGCGGGAGAAGGGGAGCTGTCCGTCGCGGGCCATGGAGAACAGCATCCGGCAGGCCGCCGTCTGGATCGCGAGCGTGGCGACGGCGTGGCGACCACCACGTCGGCCAGCAGGACGCGGCCCACGCCGTCGCCGAGGCTGCCGGTGAGGACGTAGCTGAGGCACCTGCCTCAGGCGCGAGGGGCGCTGATTCCTGTCGGCTGACAGAAATCAGGCAGGTGCTGTTTCCCTCGCGTCACGCCACCGTGTCCGCGGCGGGCCCAAGTCCTCACGCCCTCGCGGCGAACGCCCGACGCGTGGTCAGGAGGGTGCGCCCACGCCCTCCTGCTCGGCCTCGATGCGTGCGTTCCACTCCCGCTTGGTGGCCTGCCAGCCGTCCTCGTTGTGGCCGAGCCGCCAGTAGCCGGAGATCGACAGGTCCTCGCGCGGCACCTGGTGTTCGACCCGGAGGAGCCGGCGGAGCTCCTTCACCCAGGCCGCCTCGCCGTGCACGAAGGCGTGCACCCGGCCCTCGGGGAACTGGAGGTTCCGTACGGCCTCGACCAGCAGCTCGCCGATGGGACGGGCCCCGCGGTGCAGCCAGACGACCTCCGCGTCGGAGTCGATCTTCTGCTCCTCGTTGGGGCCGGCCACCTCCACGAAGGCGTGCACCCGGGCGCCGCGCGGCAGGGCCTCCAGGGAACGGGCGATCGCGGGCAGCGCGCTCTCGTCACCGACGAGCAGATGCCAGTCGGCGTCCGGGTCGGGGGCGTAGGCGCCGCCGGGGCCCATGAACCACACCGTCTCGCCCGGCTGGGCGCGCAGCGCCCACGGACCGGCCAGCCCCTCGTCGCCGTGGATCACGAAGTCCAGCGTCAGCTCATGGTGTTGGGCGTCCCACTGGCGCACGGTGTACGTCCGGGTCACCGGCCACTGCTCACGCGGCAGCTCCTCACGGACCCGCTGCATGTCGAAGGGCTCCGGGTAGGTCACGCCCGCGGGCGGGAACAGCAGCTTCACATAGTGGTCGGTGCAGGTGTCCGCCGTGAAGCCGGCGAGGCCCTCGCCGCCGAGCACCACACGCTGCATGTGCGGGGTCAGCCGCTCGGTGCGGACGACCTGTGCGGAGTGCGGCCTGCGCGGCTGGCGTCCCGGTCGCTCTGCCATGAGGACCTCCCTGTTCCCGTAGTTAGGTATACCTAAGTTAGCATCTTTCCCCATGAACACCTGCCGAATGAGAGCTCGATCAGGATCACGCCGTGAGCGTCGCCAGCAGACGCTCCAGTGAACCTCCCAGGCCCCAGCGGGTCGCCAGCTCCTTCAGCGCGACCGGGTCGCGCGGCGTGCGCGGCAGCGTCGTGTCGACGTCCGGGAGCGGGACGTCGTCCGCGACCCTGACGACCTTCGGGGCGACCGCGAGATAGGGCCGCGCCTCGTCCAGCCGTCTGCGCTGCGACGGCGTGAGCTTCGCCCGCGGGTCGTCGACCGCGGCCAGGATCCCGGCCAGGTCGCCGAACTCCGCGAGCAGCTTGGCCGCCGTCTTCTCGCCGATCCCCGGCACGCCCGGCAGGCCGTCGCTCGGGTCGCCGCGCAGCAGCGCCAGATCCGCGTACCCGTTGCCGTCGACCCCATACTTCTCACGCAGCACGGCCTCATCGGTCAGCAGCAGCGAGCCGACGCCCTTCAGCGGATACAGCACGCGCACCCCGCGCGCGTCGTCCACCAACTGGTAGAGGTCGCGGTCGCCGGTGACGATGTCGACCGGTCCCTCGGCCCGGGCGGTGAACGTGCCGATCACGTCGTCCGCCTCGTACCCCGCCACCCCCACACGCGCCATGCCGAGCGCGTCCAGCACGGCCTCGATGACCGGCACCTGCGGCGACAGCGTGTCGGGCACCTCCTCCTCGTCCGGACCCACCGCGTGCTCCTCGGCGACGCGGTGCGCCTTGTACGAGGGGATCAGCTCCACCCGCCAGTGCGGGCGCCAGTCGGCGTCCATGCACGCCACCAGGTGGTCCGGCCGGTGGTCCTTGACCAGGCGGTCGATGAAGTCCAGCAGTCCGCGCACGGCGTTCACGGGCGTGCCGTCCGGGGCCTTGATCGAGTCGGGGACGCCGAAGTAGGCGCGGAAGTACAAGGAGGCGGTGTCGAGGAGCATCAGTCGTCCGGTCACGCGTCGCATCATGCCGTACGGCACCGACAGTGAGCCGGTGCGCGGCATGAGTAAACGCCCTGTGAACTGGCCCACTCGTGCGTTTGACCTGAAGGGGTACGGGCAGGCGCCGCCCCGGAGCGATGTCGGTTGCGCATGCAATGGTTCCCCCTCCCCCCTGCGCTGCCCATCGCTCCCTTCCATCGCTGTCGAGAAGAGAAGGTAAGCGTGTCAGCGATCCTTGAGGTCGAGCACCTCTACAAGGTGTTCGGCAGACGACCGGACGAGGCCGTGGAGCAGCTCCGCCTGGGAGCCGACCGGGAGGAGCTGCGCGCGGGCGGCACCACCGCGGCCGTGATCGACGCCTCCTTCGCTGTGGAACCCGGCGAGATCTTCGTCGTCATGGGCCTGTCCGGCTCCGGCAAGTCGACCCTGCTGCGCCTGCTCAACGGTCTGCTGGAGCCGACCGCCGGACACGTCCGCTTCGACGGCCAGGACCTGACCGCGCTCACCGGCCGCGAGCTGCGCGCGGTCCGCTCGAAGAAGATCAGCATGGTCTTCCAGCACTTCGCGCTCTTCCCGCACCGCAGCGTGCGCGACAACGCGGCCTACGGCCTGGAAGTGCAGGGCGTGCCCCGCGCCGAGCGCGTTCGGCGCGCCGACGAGGCGCTCGCCCTGTGCGGCCTGGCCGGCTGGGAGAAGTCCTGGCCCGACGAGCTGTCCGGCGGCATGCAGCAGCGCGTCGGCCTCGCCCGCGCACTCGCCACCGACGCCGACCTGCTCCTCATGGACGAGTCCTTCAGCGCACTGGACCCGCTGATCCGCCGCGACATGCAGGACCAGCTCCTGGAGCTGCAGAAGACGCTGAAGAAGACGATCGTCTTCATCACCCACGACCTGAACGAGGCCATGCGCCTGGGCGACCGCATCGCCGTCATGCGCGACGGCCGCATCGTCCAGATCGGCACCGCCGAGGACATCCTCATCCGCCCGGCCAACGACTACGTCGCCTCCTTCACCCAGGACGTCGACCGCTCCCGCGTCCTGACCGCCGGCTCCGTCATGGACACGCGGGTGCGCGGCGACGAGGCCGACTGCGGCTGCCCCACCGCGACGCCCGACACACCGTTCAACGACCTGTGCGCCCTCAGTGCCCGCCTGACGCACCCGGTCGCGGTGCTCGACGGGAAACGGGAACTGGTCGGCGTCGTCGCCCGGCAGCGGCTGGTCGGCTTCCTCGGCTTCCTGGGCGACGAGCAGGGCACCCCCGCGCCCTGCGACGCCCCGCGCGGCCGGGGTGGAGAGAAGGTGGTCGCCCGTGCCTAGGATCCAACTCGGCAGCTGGGTCAACGACGCGGTCGACTGGCTCACCACCCACATGGCGTGGCTGTTCGACTTCCTCAAGACCGTCTTCCTCGGCCTGTACGACGGCATCAACGCCGTCCTGCAGGCACCCGAACCCCTGTTGCTCGCGGGCATCTTCGCGGTGATCGCCTTCTGGCTGCGCGGCACGCTCGCCGGTGTCCTCGCCTTCGCGGGATTCGCGTTCATCGACTCCCTCGAACTGTGGGAGAACGCGATGGTGACCCTGTCGCTCGTCCTCGTGGCGACGGTCATCGCGCTGGCGATCTCCATCCCGGTGGGCATCTGGGCGGCCCGCTCGGACCGCGTCAGCGGTCTCGTACGGCCCGTCCTGGACTTCATGCAGACGCTGCCGGCGATGATCTACCTCATCCCGGCGATCCTCTTCTTCGGCACCGGTGCCCCCGCGGGCATCGTCGCCACCCTGATCTTCGCGCTCGCACCGGGCGTACGCATGACCGAACTGGGCATCCGCCAGGTCGACAAGGAGCTCGTCGAGGCGGCCGACGCGTTCGGCACCACACCCCGCAACACCCTCCTGCGCGTCCAGCTCCCGCTGGCCCTGCCCACCGTCATGGCCGGCGTCAACCAGGTGATCATGCTCGGCCTGTCCATGGCCGCCATCGCCGGCATGGTCGGCACCGGCGGCCTCGGCGGCGACGTGAACGAGGCCATCGGCCAGCTCAACGTCGGCCTGGGATCCGAAGCCGGTGTCGCCATCGTCATCCTGGCGATCTACCTCGACCGTATGACCAGCGCGCTGGGCACCCAGGTCTCCCCGCTCGGCCGCCGTGCCGCGGCCCGGCTGCGCGCCGCCCAGGGCCTGAAGATCTGGTCGTACCGCCCCCCGCCCCGCCGTCGCCGTGGTCGGTGTCGTCGTCCTCGCCCTGGTCGCGGGCGGCATGGGCGTCTTCGGCGGCAGCGGCACCGGCACCACCGCCGTGGCCGGCGGCAAGAACGTCGGCCAGGGCAAGAAGATCAGCATCGGCTACATCCCCTGGGACGAGGGCGTGGCCTCCACCTTCCTCTGGAAGGAGATCCTGGAGCAGCGCGGCTACGAGGTGGAGGCCAAGCAGTTCGAGGCCGGACCGCTCTACACCTCGCTCGCCCGCGGCGACGTCGACTTCCAGACGGACGCCTGGCTGCCCACGACCCACGCCCAGTACTGGAAGAAGTACGGCAAGCAGCTCGACGACCTGGGCGCCTGGTACGGCAGGACGTCCCTGGAGCTCAGCGTTCCCGCCTACATGAAGGACATCGACTCCCTGGCGGACCTGAAGGGCAAGGCCGCGGAGTTCGGCGGAAAGATCACCGGCATCGAAACGAGCGCCGGCGAGATGGCCCTGCTCAAGAGCAAGGTCCTCAAGGAGTACGGCCTCGACCAGGAGTACAAGGTCGTCGACAGCTCCACGCCCGCGATGCTCGCCGAGCTCAAGCGCGCGTACGCCAAGAAGGAGCCGATCGTCGTCACGCTCTGGTCGCCGCACTGGGCGTACAACGACTACGACCTGAAGAAGCTCAAGGACCCCAAGGGTGCCTGGGGTGAGGGCGACGGCGTGCACACCCTGGCCCGCAAGGGCTTCGCGGCCGACAACCCGCAGGTCGGCGAGTGGCTGAAGCACTTCAAGATGAACGAGAAGCAGCTCACCAGCCTCGAAGCCGAGATCAACAAGGCCGGCAAGGGCAAGCAGCAGGACGCCGTCCGCGCCTGGCTGAAGCAGAACCCCGGCATCGTCGACCGGCTCGCCCCGGTGCAGGACGCGCAGGGCGGCACCCCGGCCGAGGCGAAGCGCCCGCTCGACGTGGCCTGGTTCCCCTGGGACGAGGACATCGCCGTCACCTACCTCTGGAAGAACGTCCTGGAGCGCCGCGGCTACCGGCTGAACCTGAAGCAGATGGACGTCGGCCCGGTCTACACCGGCCTGGCCTCCGGCGACCTCGACCTCAACTTCGACGCGTGGCTGCCCTACGCGCAGAAGAACTACTGGGACAAGAACAAGGACCGGCTGAGGGACCTCGGCACCTGGTACGAGCCGACCTCGCTGGAGCTCGCGGTGCCCTCCTACGTCAAGGACGTCAAGTCCCTGAAGGACCTCAAGGGCAAGGCCGACACCTTCGGCGGGAAGATCATCGGCATCGAACCGGGCACCGGTGAGATGGATCTCCTCAAGAACAAGGTCCTGCCCGGCTACGGCCTCGACAAGGAGTACGAGGTCGTCGACGGCTCGACCCCGGCCATGCTGGCCGAACTGAAGCGCGCGTACGCCAAGAAGGAGCCGATCGCCGTCACGCTGTGGACGCCGCACTGGGCGTACAGCGAGTACGAGCTGACCAAGCTCGCGGACCCCGAGAAGCTGTTCGGCGAGGGCAACACCATCCGCACGATCTCCAGCGAGAAGTTCCCCGAGCAGTACCCGCAGCTCACCAAGTGGATCAAGAACTTCAGGATGAGCGAGGAGGAGCTCGGCAGCCTGGAGCGCGAGATCAAGAACCGTGGCCAGGGCCATGAGGAGGAGGCTGTCGCGGCGTGGCTGAAGCAGCACCCGGAGATGGTGGGGCGGATGACGCGACAGAGTCCCGTTGGCTGAGGCGGGTATCCAGACGGCGGACACCCCCCCGCGCAACGCCCGCCCCCACCGCCGGAGGCACCCGCGCAGGCCGCCGCAGGCACCCCACCCCAGGGCCCGCCTGCAAAAGATTCCGGACAACCACAGAGCGCTACCGGCCCGGGCCACGGCTCGGCCGCCCCGGCTGTCCCGCACCATGCCCGGGAACACAGGAAACCGCGCGTGCATTGAACAGAAGGGCCGGAGTTTCGCGTGATCCGGCACCGGCGACCCGGCCGGTCGGCCTGTTCGTCCTGAAGGAGGAATCCGCGCCCGGCGCATCCGGGGAGCTGATCCACTGGCGCGAACTGTGAGGTCGTACCCGACACCGTGTGTCGTCGATGTGACGGGCGCATGAAACGGTTTGCCGAACATGCGTAGGGTGCAGAGAACCCAACAGAAGGAGTGCGGCGGAACAGCCCCGGCGCACAAGGACCGCAACGACGGGCGAGGGAGGGAGCCGGAGCGATGGGCGACCACAAAGAGCAGCCCCTTCGGGTGGGCGCGGCCGTGCGGCGGCGACGCCGGGCGCTGGAACTCACCCTCGCCGTCGTGGCCGAGCGCAGCGGCCTGTCGGTGCCCTTCCTGAGCCAGGTCGAGAACGACCGGGCACGCCCCAGCCCCAGCTCCCTGGAGAAGGTCGCCGACGCCCTGCGCACCACCGCCGTCGAACTCCTCGCCGCCGCCGACCCGGCATGCAGCGTCGACGTCGTCCGCGCCGAGCACACCGGCATCGAGCCGCTCCTCGAACCCCGCGTACGCTCCCTGGTCCGCGGCCACCACCAGATGCACGCCTCGGAATTCACCGGCGACCACGACGCCCGCCGCGAATTCCAGTATCGCAACGACCAGTTGATGTACGTCGCCGACGGCGTCGTGGAGATCGAGGCCGAGGGCCGCGCCTACCGCCTCGGCCGCGGCGACACGCTCTACCTCACCGGCGGCGTCCGGCACCGCTGGCGCGCGACGGAATCGGACACCCGCGTGATCGTCGTCGCGGTGGCCGAGCACATCGAGGCGGTGCGCGACCGCAACCGGCCACGCCGGTGAGAGTGGTCTCGCTGGTCCCGTCCCTGACGGAGGCCGTGGCGCGCACGGCCCCGGGCACCCTCGTCGGCGCCACCGACTGGTGCACGCACCCGCCCGGCCTCGACGTCGTCCGCGTCGGCGGCACGAAGAACCCGAAGGTCGACCGCATCATCTCCCTCGCCCCCGACCTGGTGATCGCCAACGAGGAGGAGAACCGCGAGCCCGACCTGGCGGCCCTGCGCGCGGCAGGCGCCGAGGTCCTGCTGACGGAGATCCGCGACGTCCCCCAGGCCTTCCGGGAACTCACCCGCGTGCTGGCCGCCTGCGGTGTGGCCACCCGCCCCCGATGGCTGGACGAGGCCGAGCAGACCTGGTCGGCGCTCCCCGCCCCGGAAGCCCGTACGACAGCCGTCGTACCGATCTGGCGCCGCCCGTGGATGGTCCTGGGCCGCGACACGTTCGCCGGTGACGTACTGTCCCGGCTGGGCGTAGACCACCTCTACGCCACCCACCCGGAGCGCTACCCCCGCATCCCCCTGGAGGAGCTGCGCGCCGCGGCCCCGGACGTCGTCGTGCTCCCGGACGAGCCGTACCGGTTCACCGCCGACGACGGCCCCGAGGCCTTCGCGGGGCTGCCCTGCGCGCTGGTCAGCGGACGGCACCTGACCTGGTACGGCCCGTCACTGGCCGAGGCACCCCGGCTGCTGGGCGAGGCCCTGCGAGCAGCGCTCCGCTGAGCAGCCCGCGTACGGTGCACCCGGCGACGGTGACCCAGGCGGTGACGAGACCGACGTACAGAGCGAGCGCCAGCCAGCCGTAGGCCACGACTCCCGTGTGCCGCGCCAGCGCCTCGGCGCCGGTCACGCACGTGCCGACCGGAAAGGTGAACGCCCACCACGTCATCGAGAACCGCATCCCGCGCCGCCTGGCGCGCACGACGTGGGCGGTGGCGAGGCACAGCCACAGCAGCGCGAACCCGGTCACGGGCACGCCGTACAGAACGGCGAGCAGGCCGAACCCCTCGCCGTGCGACGGCGGTACGACACCGGGGGCGACATCGGCGAAGGCGCCGACGGCGGTCGTGGACTGGCCGAGCGGGCCCAGCACCAGGAACAGCGTCGGCGTGAGCGCGAGGGGCAGCGGACCGCCGGTGACCAGCCGCCCGAACACCACCGGCAGCATGAGCAGGGTCGCGAGCAGACTGAGCCCGAACAGTCCGAGGCAGGCGAGCAGCAGGGCCTGCCGCACCTGCCCGGCCGGCAGGTGCGGCACGAGGAGCGGCCCGAGCGCGGCGGACACCATGGGCGCGACCAGCGGCAGCAGCCAGACAGGTGTGGCCTGCCCCGGTTCGGTCCGGCGTACGGTCATCAGGTACGGCACGGCGACGGCGGCCGCGAGCCCCACAGCCGTACCGGCGCCGAAGAGCACGGCGTCGAGCGCGACGGCGGCCCGGAGGCCGATCCAGTCCCGGCCGACGGTGAGCGCGCCGCCGCCCACGGCCAGCAGGGCCATGGCCGGGCAGCCGTAGAACGGGGCGGTCGCCGGGTCGAGGAGGTGCGCGCGAGCCTGGTCGCCGTGCCGGACCCAATGCAGGGCCCGGGCGATGAGCAGCGCCACGAGGGCGGTCAAAGACGACACCCAGACGGCGGCGAGGGCGGTGCGCAGGCCGGGGACGTGCACGGGGAGTCCGGCTCCGGCGGTCGCGACGACGGCGGTGCCCATGACGGAGGCGTACCAGTTGGGTCCGAGGTGACGAACCGACCCGGTGCGCGGGGAACGTGCGGTGGCACGGGGGAAGGGCTGGGCTGCGGTGACCATGACGTCACGGTCGTGCGGGCGGAGACCCGCCACCAGGGAGTTTGCCTCTATGGCGGCATAAGCTGGATTTATGAGCAGGACGCACGGCAGGACGAACGAGCACACCGACGCCCACCCAGCGACCACCGGTTCCCTGGCACACCGGGTCCCCGACCTCGGGGCGCTGGAGCTGCTGCTGGCGGTGGCGCGGCTCGGGAGCCTCGGCGGGGCGGCGCGGGAGCTCGGCATCACGCAGCCCGCGGCCAGCAGCCGTATCCGGTCGATGGAACGGCAGCTGGGGGTGGCGCTGGTGGACCGCTCGCCGCGGGGTTCACGGCTCACGGACGCCGGTGCGCTGGTGACGGACTGGGCCCGGCGGATCGTCGAGGCGGCGGAGGCCTTCGACGCGGGCGCGCAGGCGTTGCGCGACCGCCGTGACTCCCGGCTGCGGGTGGCGGCGAGCATGACGATCGCCGAGTACCTGCTGCCCGGCTGGCTGCTCGCGCTGCGCGCCCAGCGGCCGGACACGGCGGTGTCGCTGCTCGCGGGGAACTCGGCGGCGGTCGCGGAACGCCTGCTGTCGGACGAGGCGGACCTGGGCTTCGTGGAGGGCCTGACGGTGCCGCCCGGCCTCGACTCCACGGTCATCGCCCACGACCGTCTCATCGTGGTGACCGCCCCGGCTCACCCCTGGGCCCGCCGCCGGCGCCCCCTGGCGGGCGACGAGTTGGCGGCCACGCCGCTGATCCTGCGGGAGAAGGGCTCGGGCACCCGCCAGGTGCTGGACGCGGCGCTGGGCGGTCTGGCCCGGCCGCTGATCGAACTCTCCTCGACGACGGCCGTGAAGGCGGCCGCGGTGAGCGGCGCGGGCCCGGCGGTCCTCAGCGAACTCGCCGTGGGGGAGGAGCTGGGAACGCGGCGGCTGGTGAGGGTGCCGTTGGACGGCGTTTCGCTGGCACGGGACTTGCGGGCGGTCTGGCCGACGGGCCACCGCCCGACGGGCCCGGCACGGGACCTGCTGTCACTGACCCGGGGGTAGACGACACCGGACGGCACCGCCCGCCCACCGGGTTGTGGGGCGGCGGCCTCTCGGTGGGGCGAGCACCCGGGGGTGCGTGGGGCGGAGCCCCCGCCGGGGTCCGGGGCAGAGACCCGGGACGGGACGGGGCAGAGCCTCGGGACGGGACGGGGCAGAGACCCGGGACGGGACGGGGCAGAGCCTCGGGACCGGACCGGACGGGACGGGCGGGGCGGCGGGGGCGGAAAACCCTTCGACCGCTGCGGCAGTCGCCCCGCACCATGGCTTGCATGATCCCTCCCGCCCCGCCCGCCACAGGCGTCCGTACCCCCTGGCAGGACCTCCCCGAGACGGTGCGCGACGGTGTGGGGGAGTTGCTCGGCGCGCCCGTTGCCGACGCCGTCACTCAAACGGGTGGATTCTCCCCGGGCGTGGCCGTCCGGGTCCGCACGGCCGGAGGCGCCCGCGCCTTCGTCAAAGCGGTCAGCACCGAAACCAACCCGGTCAGCCCGACCCTGCACCGCACCGAGGCCCGCAACGCCGCCGCCCTCCCGCCCGCCGTCCCGGCCCCCCGCCTCCTCGGCACGTACGACGACGGCACCTGGGTCGCGCTCGTCTTCGAGGACGTCCCCGGCCGCCAGCCCCACGTCCCCTGGCGGGAGACCGAGTTGGGGCGCGTCCTGGACGCCGTCACCGAGCTGAGCCACGCCCTCACCCCGGCTCCGCTCGACGCCCCGCCCGTCGGCGACTCCCTCGCCCACGCCTTGGACGGCTGGCGGCCCCTGCTCGACGGCGAGGAGGGCACGGAGGCCGACCTCGCCGCCCGGCTCGGCCTGTGGACCGCCGCCCACCTGCCCCGGCTCGCCGAACTCGCCGCGCCCTGGCCCGAGGCGGCCTCCGGCGACACCCTCGCCCATGGCGACCTGCGCGCCGACAACATGCTGCTCACCGCCGACGACCGGGTCGTCTTCGTCGACTGGCCGCACGCCGTGCGTGCCGCGCCCTGGTTCGACCTGCTGGTGATGCTGCCGTGCGTCCGGGCGCAGGGCGGCCCCGACCCGGAGGAGGTCTTCACCGGCCACCCCCTGGGCCGGAAGGCCGACCCGGACGCGGTCACCGCCACCCTGGCCGCCCTCGCGAGCTTCTTCCTCCGTGACTCCCTCCGGCCCGCACCGCCCGGCATCCCCACCCTGCGCGCCTTTCAGCGCGCCCAGGGCGACACCGCCCTGGCCTGGCTCAGGAAGCGGCTCGAGCAGGAGGCGTAGCGGCACGGACCAGCGCCCGCATCACCCGCAGGTCCTCACCCATCTCCGGATGCCACTGCACGCCCAGCACCCATGCGGCGGACGGCAGTTCGACAGCCTCCACCGTCCCGTCCTCCGCGTGCGCCGACACCACCAGCCCCTCGCCGAGCCGGTCCACCGCCTGGTGGTGGTACGTCGGCACGGACGTCTCCTCCGGCACGGCATCGGCGTACAACGTGCCCGGCACGGGCTTGACCGGGTGCCGCCCGAAGACGCCCGGCACCTCGGCGTGCCCGTCGATGTGCTGCACGAGCGTGCCGCCGAGCGCGACGTTCAGCAGCTGCATGCCCCGGCAGATGCCCAGCAACGGGACCCGGGCCTGAAGCGCCGCCGTGATGAGCGCGAGCTCCCAGGCGTCCCGTTCGCGCGCGGGCGGCCCGGTGCGCGCTTCGGGCCCGGCGCCGTAGCGGACCGGCTCGACGTCCGGGCCGCCCGCGATCACCAGCCCGTCGAGGCGGGCCACGGTGGCGGCGGCCTGCTCCGGAGCGTCCGGCGGGAGCATCGCGGCCAGTCCACCGGCCCGCTGCACCAGCCGCGGGTAGCCGGCCGGCAGCAGGGCTGCCTCCAGTTCCCAGATACCCCAGCGCGCCCCGGGCTCCAGATACGTACTGATGCCGATCAGCGGCCTGGCCACCATGTGCTCGATGCTCCTTCGTGACGTGAGTCAGTCCCTTGCCAACTCTGCCTCGGCCGCCGCCAGCGCCGCGAACTCCTCCTCGGGTGCCTTCGCGACCAGGTGCTTGCGGCTGTACAGCCCGAAGTACGCCACCGCCACGATGTACACGCCCAGCGCGATGAACGCCGCCGTCACGTCCACCAGGAACGTGGCCACCAGCGCCGCACAGGCCAGCACCAGGGCGACCGAGGAGGTCAGCACCCCGCCCGGCGTCCGGTAGGGCCGCGGCAGCTCCGGCTCGCGGCGACGCAGCACGATGTGGGACAGGGACATCAGCGCGTAACTGATCGTGGCGCCGAAGACGGCGACGTTCAGCATGCGGGCGCCGTCGCCGGTCCCGGCGGCCAGGGCGAAGCCGATCGCCCCGGGCACCAGCAGACCGAGGTAGGGCGCCTTGCGGCTGCTGGTCAGGGACAGGAACTTCGGCAGGTAGCCCGCGCGGGAGAGCGCGAACAGCTGGCGCGAACCGGCGTAGATCAGCGAGAAGAACGACGCCACCAGGCCCGCCAGGCCCGCGTAGTTCACGATCCGGCTGAGCGCGGTCGCCTCGCCGTCCGGCTGGAGCGCCTCCACCAGCGGGTTGCCCGCGTCCTGGATGGCCGCCGAGCCGCGTGCCCCGGCCGCCGTGACGAAGGTGATCACGGCCAGGACCACCAGGATGCCCATCGACCAGCGGATCGCCCGCGGCAGCGTACGAGCCGGGTCCCGGGTCTCCTCGGCGGCGAGCGGCACGCCCTCCACACCCAGGAAGAACCACATGCCGAACGGGAACGCCGCCCAGATGCCCAGCAGCCCCATCGGCAGCCAGGAGCTCGCGCCGGCGGCCGAGGAGTCCACGGGGATGTCGTCGAGCGAGGAGACGTCGAAGGAGGGCAGCGCACCCACCGCGAACACGACCAGCGCCGCCACCGCGATCCCCGTCACGACGAAGCTGAAGCGCAGCGCCTCTCCCACGCCCCACAGATGGATGCCGATGAAGATCACGAAGCAGGCCAGGTAGACCGGCCAGCCGGACTCCAGGCCGAACAGGCCGAGCGACTCGACGTAGTCACCGATGAAGATGGCGATGGCGGCGGGCGCGATGACGTACTCGATGAGGATCGCGGTGCCGGTCAGGAAGCCGCCCCACGGGCCGAGCGCCCGGCGGGCGAAGCCGTAGCCGCCGCCCGCCGTGGGCAGGACCGAGGACAGCTCGGCCAGGGCGAACACCATGCAGGTGTACATGGCGCCCATGAGCAGCATGGCGATCGCCAGGCCGCCGAAGCCGCCCTCGGCCAGGCCGAAGTTCCAGCCCGAGTAGTCGCCGGAGACGACGTACGCGACGCCGAGGCCGGTCAGCAGCAGCCATCCGGCGCTGCCGCGGCGCAGCTTCCTGCGGTCCAGATAGTCGTCCGCCGTGTCGGCGGATTGGCGTGTGGAGGGGTCCACGGTCATGCGGCGACTCCCAGGGGGGCGGTGGGCGCGGGGATGTCTTCCGGCGCGGCGGGGCCGACCGGCCACCGGCTCAATGGATTGGATGCATACCTTTGTGGCCCCGGTGGAGAGAAAGCAAGACCCGTGCGTTAAGCCGTCGTAAACCCTGCCCCTCCCGCGAGAGCCTGTCCGCACGCGAGCGAACCCTGCCCTCACGCGGGCGCTCTCATGCCAGGAACCCGCGCAGCAGCGCCGCCGTCCCCGCGCAGTGCTCCCGCATCATCTCCCGCGCCCCGTCCGCGTCCCGGTCGAGCACCGCCTCGACCAGCGCGGTGTGCTGCCGCTGGGAGTGCTCCAGGTTGCGCACGAGCAGCGGGATGCAGTCGAGGAGGTCGTTCACCGTGGCCCGTACCGCCGCGTACTGCGCGGTCAGCGTCGGCGACCCGCACAGCTCGGCGAGTGTCAGGTGCAGCAGCGTGTCCCGTCGCCGGTAGTCGGTCAGCGGCGCGTCGTGCGTGCGGGCCAGTGCCTCCCGCAGCCGTGCCGCCTGTTCCCCCGTCAGGCCGTGTGTGGCGCACAGCCCGGCCGCGCCGACCTCCAGGACCTCCCGGAAGCGCAGCACGTCCTCGATGTCGACCTCGGCGATCCGCCGGCGCAGTTCGTCCTCGCCGCCCGGGTCCGGCCTGCGGGGCAGTACGAACGTGCCGCCGTACCGGCCGCGCCGCGACTCGACCAGCCCCTGGTCCTGGAGCACCTTCAGCACCTCGCGCAGCGTCACCCGGCTGATCCCCAGCCGCTCCGCCAGCTCCCGCTCGGCCGGCAGCCGCCCGCCCCCGGGGACCAGGCCCAGCCGCACCACCTGCAGGATCTGCTCCAGCGCCTCCTCGAAGCCGTTGCCGGCCCGCACGGGACGCAGTACGGGCGTCAGGCGGTCCCCCGGTCCGCCAGCTTCCTCCGGCATGTGGCCGTGCCCCCTTCCCAAGCAATGGTTCTCGGCAATACCTTATGGCTCTCGGCGCCGCCGAAGAAGCGCGAAGACGCGTAAGGAAACACGACGACGCGCGACGAAGCGCGACGCAGTACGACGCAGTACGACGCAGCGCGACCAGGCGCCAGGCAGCGCGCAGCAGCCCGAAGGAGGCCCTCCCGTGGCAGACCGAACACCCCCGCTCAGTGTCGAGGAGCTGCACGCCCTCGTCGCGGGCGATGAGATCGACACCGTCGTCCTGGCCTTCCCCGACATGCAGGGGCGGCTGCAGGGCAAGCGGTTCGCCGCGCGCTTCTTCCTCGACGAGGTCCTCCACCACGGCACCGAGGGCTGCAACTACCTCCTCGCCGTCGACACGGAGATGAACACCGTCGACGGGTACGAGATGTCCTCCTGGGACCGCGGCTACGGCGACTTCGCCATGCACCCGGACCTGACCACGCTGCGCCGCGTCCCCTGGAACGAGGGCACGGCCATGCTCATCGCCGACCTCGCCTGGAACGACGGCTCCCCGGTCCTCGCCGCGCCCCGCCAGATCCTGCGCCGCCAGCTGGAGCGCCTCGCCGAGTACGGCTACACCGCCCAGGTCGGCACCGAGCTGGAGTTCATCGTCTTCAAGGACACCTACGAGCAGGCCTGGGACGCCAACTACCGAGACCTCACCCCGGTCAACCAGTACAACATCGACTACTCGGTCCTCGGCACCGGCCGTATCGAGCCCCTGCTGCGCCGCATCCGCAACGAGATGGCGGGCGCCGGCCTGACCGTCGAGTCCGCCAAGGGCGAGTGCAACCCCGGCCAGCACGAGATCGCCTTCCGCTACGACGAGGCCCTGGTCACCTGTGACCAGCACGCCATCTACAAGACCGGCGCGAAGGAGATCGCCGCCCAGGAGGGCGTGTCGCTCACCTTCATGGCCAAGTACAACGAGCGCGAGGGCAACTCCTGCCACATCCACCTCTCGCTCGCGGACACCTCCGGCACCAACCTCATGGCAGGTGATCACGAGAGCGGCATGTCGGACGTCATGCGCCACTTCCTCGCCGGGCAGCTGGCGGCCCTGCGCGACTTCTCCCTCCTCTACGCGCCCAACATCAACTCCTACAAGCGGTTCCAGCGGGGCTCCTTCGCCCCGACCGCCGTCGCGTGGGGCTACGACAACCGCACCTGCGCGCTGCGTGTGGTCGGCCACGGCCGCTCCCTGCGCTTCGAGAACCGGCTGCCGGGCGGTGACGTCAACCCGCATCTCGCGGTGGCGGGCATGGTGGCGGCCGGCCTGTACGGCATCGAGCAGAAGCTGGAGCTGCCCGACCCCTGCCCCGGCAACGCCTACACCGCCGACTTCGCGCACGTCCCGACCACCCTGCGTGAGGCCGCCGAGCTCTGGGAGAACAGCCCGATCGCCAAGGCCGCCTTCGGCGACGAGGTCGTCGCGCACTACCGCAACATGGCGCGCGTCGAACTGGACGCCTTCGACGCCGCGGTCACCGACTGGGAGCTGCGCCGCTCCTTCGAACGCATGTGAGGCCCTCTTTGTCCCCAGAGACCCCCGAGTCCCACGAACTTGAGGTACTGAACCCCGCCACCGAGGAGGTCATCGCCACCGTCCCCGCCGCCACCGCCGCCGACGTCGACGCGGCCGTCGCCCGGGCGGCGCGGGCACAGACCGCGTGGGCCGCCCTCGCGCCCGGCGACCGGGCCCGGCTGCTGCGCCGCTTCGCGGCCACCGTCGACGAGCACGTCGAGGAGCTGGCCCGGCTGGAGGTCCGCGAGGCCGGCCACACCATCGGCAACGCCCGCTGGGAGGCCGGCAACGTCCGCGACCTGCTGGACTACGCGGCCGGGGGAGTGGAGCGGCTGACGGGACGGCAGATCCCGGTGCCCGGCGGCATCGACGTCACCTTCCTCGAACCGCTCGGCGTGGTCGGTGTGATCGCCCCCTGGAACTTCCCCATGCCGATCGCCGCCTGGGGCACCGCCCCCGCACTCGCGGCCGGCAACGCGGTCCTCCTCAAGCCCGCCGAGACGACCCCGCTCACCGCCCTGCGGCTGGCCGGACTCGCCCTGGAAGCCGGACTCCCGGAGGGCCTGTTCCAGGTGCTGCCCGGCCACGGCCCCGTCGCGGGCACCGCGCTCGTCGAGCACCCCGGCGTCGCCAAGATCGTGTTCACGGGGTCGACGGCCGTGGGCAGACAGGTGTGGGCCAAGGGAGCCGAGCGGCTGAAGCGGATCACCCTCGAACTCGGCGGCAAGAGCCCCAACATCGTCTTCGCCGACGCCGACATCGAGGCCGCCGCGGCCGCCGCCCCCATGTCCTTCCTCGACAACTCCGGCCAGGACTGCTGCGCCCGCACCCGCATCCTCGTCCAGCGCGGCGTCTACGACCGCTTCCTCGACCTCCTCGCCCCCGCCGTCGAGTCCGTCCTCGTCGGCGACCCGGCGGACGAGAGGACCGACATGGGCCCGCTGATCTCCAAGGCCCAGCTGGAGCGCGTCCGTTCGTACGTCGACATGGACGCCCCGGGCATCCGCGGCAAGGCTCCCGAGGGCCCCGGCTTCTGGTTCCCGCCCACCGTCCTCACCGACGTCGACCCGCACGCGCGCGTGGCCGTCGAGGAGGTCTTCGGCCCGGTCGCCGTCGTCCTCCCCTTCGACGACGAGGCCGAGGCCGTCGCCCTCGCCAACGCCACCGACTACGGCCTGTCCGGCTCGGTCTGGACCCGGGACGTCGGCCGCGCCCTGCGCGTCTCCCAGGCCGTCCGCGCGGGCAACCTGTCCGTCAACTCCCACTCCAGCGTCCGCTACTGGACCCCGTTCGGCGGCTTCAAGCAGTCCGGCATCGGCCGCGAGCTCGGCCCGGACGCCCTCGCCGCCTTCACCGAAACCAAGAACGTCTTCATCAGCACGGAAGGCCCCGCACAATGACCGAAGCAACCCAGGAAGTCGTCTGCCGGCGCCTCGTCGGCCGTACCGCCGTCGTCACCGGAGCCGGCAGCGGCATCGGTCTGGCCGGCGCCCGCCGCCTCGCCTCCGAGGGCGCCCACGTGGTCTGCGGCGATGTCGACGAGCAGCGCGGCAAGGCGGCCGCCGAAGAGGTCGGCGGGATCTTCGTCAAGGTCGACGTCACGGACCCCGAGCAGGTCGAGGCGCTGTTCAGGACGGCGTACGACACCTACGGCAGCGTCGACATCGCCTTCAACAACGCCGGTATCTCCCCGCCCGACGACGACTCCATCCTGGAGACCGGCCTGGAGGCCTGGAAGCGCGTCCAGGAGGTCAACCTCACCTCCGTCTACCTGTGCTGCAAGGCCGCCATCCCCTACATGCGGCGCCAGGGCAAGGGCTCCATCATCAACACGGCGTCGTTCGTGGCCCGGATGGGCGCGGCCACCTCGCAGATCTCGTACACGGCCTCCAAGGGCGGCGTCCTCGCCATGTCCCGCGAGCTCGGCGTGCAGTTCGCGCGGGAGGGCATCCGCGTCAACGCCCTGTGCCCCGGCCCGGTCAACACCCCTCTCCTGCAGGAGCTGTTCGCAAAGGACCCGGAGCGCGCCGCCCGCCGTCTCGTCCACATCCCCCTGGGCCGGTTCGCCGAGGCCGAGGAGATCGCCGCCGCCGTCGCCTTCCTGGCCAGCGACGACTCCTCCTTCGTGAACGCCACCGACTTCCTGGTGGACGGCGGGATCGCGGGGGCGTACGTCACACCCCTGTAAGGCTCGTCCCGCACTCCCGGCATCTCGTCCTACAGTGCCGCAATGAGCATGACGCCCCCGCCCGGCTGGTATCCCGACCCTTCGGCCCCGCACCTGCAACGCTGGTGGGACGGCACGACCTGGACCGAGCACCGGCGCGCACCCGAGGCCCCCGGCGGGCCGGTGCCCCCACCCCCGGGCGGCACCGGCCGCGCCAGGGCCGTCGCCCTCACCGCCGCCGGGGCCGTGCTCGTGGCCGCGATCGTCACCGGCGCCGTCTTCCTCGAGGACGACGGCGGCGCCGAGGCGAACACCGGCCCGACGCCCGTGACGACCTCCGCCGCACCGACGAGCGAGCCGCCGACCGCCTCTCCCTCCACCTCCGAGCCGACCGGCGACGACCCGGCCGTCGTCGAGGACCAGCTGAACGGCATCACCTTCCCGCTGCTCGACGGCTGGGTCCGGCCGCAGCACGTCGCCCAGGACGACGTCGTCATGACCACCCACGGCAGCTACGACTGCCCGGGCGACGGCGGGGTGTGCCGGCACGGGCTCGTCATCTCCCGCACGGTGACCGAGAACGACGAGCGGTCGCCCGAGGTCCTCGCCAAGCAGGACATCGCGGACGCGGCCGACGACGCGTACGACCGCGACCAGATCGGCCGCAAGCCCTACGGTGGCATCGAGTCGCACGAGGTCGTCGAGTCCGGGCCGGTGGCGGTCGCGGGCCGCGCCGGGTACTTCGTGCGCTGGCGCGTGAAGACCGCCGAGGGACCCGGCGGCCATGTGCAGTCCCTGGTCTTCCCGTCCAGTGTCGGCACCGAGTCACCGGTCCTGGTCCGCTTCGTCTTCGACGCGGGCGAGGACGGGCCGCCGCTGTCCGACATGGACCGCATCACCAAGGGCATCCGCCCGGCCGGCGACGCGGCCACCGGCGGCGGAGTGGGCAGCAGCATCGGCCCGTCGAGCTGAACCGCCGTACGGCTACAGGAACGTGTGGCCCTCTCCGCGGTACGTCGGCACGGTCGCCGTCACCGCGTCGCCCTCGACGAGGTGCAGGACGTCGAACCGTTCGCACAGCTCCCCGGCCTTGGCGTGCCGGAACCACACCTTGTCGCCGACCAGCAGGTCGTCGGCGGGCCAGCCGAGCAGCGGCGTCTGCACCTCACCGGCCCCCTCCTGCGGGTCGTACCGCAACCCTTCCGGCAGGTACGGCACCGGCAGCCGATCCCGCCCGGCCGCCCCCGACGCCGGATAACCCCCGCCGAGGACCGTCACCACCCCTACCCCCGGCCGCCGCACCACCGGCTGGGCGAACAGGGCGGCCGGACGCCCCCTGAACGATGTGTAGTTGTCGAACAGTCGCGGCACGTACAGCCCCGACCCGGCCGCGATCTCGGTCACCGCGTCCTCCGCGGCGGTGTGCTGCACACTGCCCGTGCCTCCGCCGTTGACGAACTCCAGATCCGGTACGACGGCCCGCACCGCGCGCACGACCTCGGCGCGCCGCTGAGCCAGCTCCCGCTTGGCGGCCGCCTGCATCAACCGCACGGCACGCGACCGCAACGGCCGCCCCGCCACCGCGTCCCCGACCCCGGCGACGTGCCCCTCGTACGCCATGATCCCGACCACCTTGAACCCGGGCCGCCGGGCCACGGCCCGCGCCAGGTCGGCGACTTGTACGGGGGAGTGCAGCGGCGAACGCCGGGCCCCGACCCGCACCCGCCCGCCGAGCAGCCTCAGTGAGGTGTCCAACTCCAGGCAGACCCGCACCACTTCGCGCCCGCCGCCGCGCGAGGCGTCGATCAGGTCCAGCTGGGCCGGGTCGTCGACCATGACGGTGACGGCGGCGGCGAGCTTCGGATCGGCGGCGAGTTCGCCGAACCCGGTGCGGTCGGCGGACGGATAGGCGAGCAGCACGTCCTCGAACCCGGACCTGGCCAGCCACAGCGACTCGGCGAGGGTGAAGGACATGATCCCCGCGAACCCGTCCTTGGCCAGGACGCGTTCGAGCAGCGCCCGGCACCGCACGGACTTGCTGGCGACCCGGACGGGCTTGCCGCCGGCGCGGCGGACGAGGTCGTCCGCGTTGGCGTCGAAGGCCCCCAGATCCACGATCGCGACAGGGGCGTCGAGGTGGGCGGTGGCCCGGTCGTAACGGGCCCGGTCGGCGGCGCGCGCAGTCATGAACGCAGCCTGCCAGACAGGATTACCGCAGGGTAGGGGGACGTTCCGGGCAGATGCCCCGGTGGCGCGGACTGGTTCCCGTTCGCCCGGGGACAAGCCGTAGAGTGACGCGCACGCATGGCGGAACGACGCCGGTCGCGCACCCGCGCCGGGATGCCGGTCCGCCCGTGCGGGTATGCGTGCCCGGGACGAGTCCGTGCCGGGCCCGGCCGGCAGAAGACCGGCCCGCGTACGAGGAAACGGCCCGGGCACGAGGAAACGGGGGGTGCATGAGCACGGAAGCGCGGCGTGCCCCCGTACCCCCACGCCCCACCACACCACCGCCCCCACCGCACCCACCCCGGGTCCCGGACAACGCCACCGACGAACGGAACCGGCAGCAGCCGGAGGAGCTGTCAGACGGCGCCACGCCGACCCCCGGCTCCGCCCCGGGCCGGGACGCCCCGCCGGCTACGCCGGCGCGCGCATGGTCACCGACGCAGCCGACACGAGAGACACCCACGGACGCCCGCCCCATGCCGCGACGCGACTCGGACGCGCGGCCTGCGGCGCCGGGTGGCCCGGAGGCGCGGCTTTTGGCGCCGGGTGGATCTCAGGCGCGGCCTGCGGCGCCGCACGGCTCCTCGGACGACGGCCGTAGGACGCCGAGCGGGGGCGGGCCGTCGGAGGCCGGTTCCACGACGTCGGACGACGGGCGTACGGCGGTGCCGGGCGGGCGTGTTGGCTCGGCCGGCGGTAGGAGGCCGGCGGATGGGCGTGCCACATCTCGGGACGGGTGGATGACGCCGTCCGGTGGGCGTGCTGGATCTGCGGATGGGCGTGCTGCGTCTGGGGACGGGAGGTCGACGGGGCCGGACGTGCGTTTCGGGTCCGCGGACCCTGGAAGGCCGGCGGGAGGGCGCACTGCCTCCGCCGACAGGCGTCCGTGGTCGGCAGACGGGGGTATGGCGGCCGGGGACAGCCGTTCCGCACGGGCCGACGGCCCCTCGGGTCCGCGGCCTTCGGGCGAGGCCGGGCCCGGCCCCGGCGGCCCGCGTGAGCCGGCCCCCTCGCCCCGGGACGGCTCCGATGCCGACGCGTCCGCCCGCCGTGCCCGCGAGGCCACCGACGCGGCCCGCGCCACATCCGCCTCCTCGGACACCCGCCCCCGTTTCCCGAGCTTCGGAGCGGCCACCCCGCAGAGCAGCGCACCCCTGTCCCCGCCCCCACCACGCGCCTCCGCCCGCTTCCCGGACGCGCCCCCGACGGCGGGCCGCGAGGCGGGGCACGAGAGCGAGGAGAGGGCCGCGTCGTTCCGGGCGGAGCCGCGGTCGGCCGGCCGCGAGAGCGACGGCAGGGCGGCGTCCTTCCGGGACGTGCCCTCTGCCGGGCGCGAGACCGGCGGGCGGACCGCGCCGTTCCCGGGCGTGCCGCAGTCGGCTGGGCGCAAGAGCGAGGACAGGGCCGCGGCCTTCCGGGAGGGGCCACAGTCGGCCGGGCGGGAAACCGGCGGGCGGGCCCCGTCGTACCCGGACGGGTCGGCGACCGCGGGACGCGCGACGCGGCGTGACACCGTCGCGGGGGCCGGGGCGGAAACCGTGCCGCCGCGGCCCGAGCACCGTCCTGCGCCGCGCCGTACGGGCGCCCCCGCCGAGACCTCCTCGGAGACGACCGCACGCCTGCGTCCCGTCCCCGGCGACGCCTCAGCCCCACCCGGCGAATCCTTCGGCCTTCCTGGTGCGGCCGCTGCTGGGATGCGCCCGGGCCCGGCGGCCGAGGAGGAGCGCGGTCGCCGTACGGCAGCCGGGACTGCTGAATCCTTCGGTCAACACCCCGGGGCGGGGCAGCCGTACGTTCCCGCGGCCCGCACCGGCTCTGCGCGCACCCCGTCGGCGCCCGCCGAGAGCACCGCGCCCGTCCACCCCGACCCCGCGTTCTCCTGGAGCGCCCCCATGGCGCCCGGTGGGACGCCCGGGGCCGGGCGGCCCGTCGTGTCGTTCGGGGAGCCCGAGGGGTACGACGAGGACGCGCGGCCCCGGCCGCTGGGGCGGCGGGGGCGCGCGCAGGCCGTGGCCGCCGCCGTCTGTCTCGTGCTCGGGATGGGCCTCATCAGCGGTGCCGTGACCGGGAGTTGGCTCGTCGGGGACTCCGGGGCGGCCGAGTCGCGCAGCACCTTCGCCGCCGCCGGGAGCCTGTGGCACAGCGTCCCGGTCGACCAGTTGTTCCCGCCCACCGTGGCGGGACAGGGCGCGGGCCCCGGCGGAGCCGACCGCACCTGGACCCGGGTCGCCGTCGCCCCGGACAGCGGCTGCGAGGGCGCCTTCGACCCCCTGCTGCGCAAGGCCCTCGCCCCCGTCGGCTGCGAGCGCCTGCTGCGCGCCACCTACACCGACGCCACCCAGAGCCACGTCACCACCGTCGGACTGCTCTTCACCAGGGCCGACGCCACCGCCATGGCCGCCCTCGCCGGCCGCTTCGAGACGGAGCGCCTGGACCGCCGCAGCGACCTGATGCCCCTGCCGTACGCCGCGCAGGACACCGCCGCCGCCCGGTTCGGCGCCCGGCAGCGCGCTTCCTGGGCCATCTCCGTGCTGACCGACGCCCCCGTCGTCGTCTACGCCGTCTCCGGGTGGGCCGACGGCCGCGGCGTCGACGACCCGCAGCCCGCCGGGGACGCCATGGCCTCCGGCGCCACCACGGCCCCCGCCCAGGCCGGCCTCGGCCACGAGGCGCAGGGCCTCGCCGACCGCATCGAACGCGGCCTGCGCAAGAACGTTCGCTCGGCCACGGAGCAGCCGTCGTGAAAACGGAGCAGCCGTCGTGAAAGCCGTCATGTGTGCCGTCGGGAGGAGTGCCGCCGGGATGGCCGCCCTGACCCGCCGCTCCGCAGCCCTGAGCGTCCTCCTCGCCGCCGCCCTCGCCCTCCTCGCGCCCACCGCCGCGCACGCCGACGGCATCCGCGCCCAGCAGTGGGCCCTGCAGGCCATGCACACTCAGGAGGCCTGGCGGACGACGAAGGGCGCGGGCGTCACCGTCGCCGTCCTGGACACCGGCGTCGACGCCGACCACCCCGACCTCGCCGGCAACGTCCTGACCGGCGCGGACCTGGTCGGCTTCGGCGCCGAGCCCGGCGACCGGGCCTGGGCCCGCCACGGCACCGCCATGGCCGGCATCATCGCCGGCCACGGACACGGCCCGGGCGGCGCCGACGGTGTCATGGGCATCGCCCCCGAGGCGAAGATCCTGCCCGTCCGCGTGATCCTGGAGGACGGCGACCGGTCCCGCGCCAAGGCCCGCAGCACCCGCGGCAACGCCCTCGCCGAGGGCATCCGCTGGGCCGCCGACCACGGCGCCGACGTCATCAATCTCTCCCTCGGCGACGACTCGGCCTCCGCGCACCCCGAACCCACCGAGGACGAGGCCATCCAGTACGCCCTGAGGAAGGGCGTGGTCGTCGTCGCCTCCGCCGGCAACGGCGGCGAGAAGGGCGACCACATCTCCTACCCCGCCGCCTACCCGGGCGTCATCGCCGCCACCGCCGTCGACAAGTACGGCACCCGCGCCGCCTTCTCCACCCGCCGCTGGTACGCCACGGTCAGCGCCCCCGGCGTCGACGTCGTCATCGCCGACCCCGACCGCAAGTACTACGAGGGCTGGGGCACCAGCGCCGCCGCCGCCTTCGTCTCCGGCGCCGCCGCCCTGGTCAAGGCGGCCCACCCGGACCTGACCCCCGCGCAGATCAAGAAGCTCCTGGAGGACACCGCCCGGGACGCCCCCACCGGGGGCCGCGACGACTCCCGCGGCTTCGGCTTCATCGACCCGGCCGCCGCCATCGAGGCCGCGGGCCGCCTCAAGCCGGAGGGCCTGCGCTCGGCGGCGTACGGCGAGCGCTACTTCGGCCCCGGCCCGGACCCCACCGGCTCCGACGGCGACACCGCCGACTGGGCGGCCCCCCTCGCGGGCAGCGTCGGCGGCGTCCTGCTGGTCGCCGCGGTGGTCCTGTGGCGCGGGCGCCGCGCATCGCACCAGTACGACGACCTTCAGTAGCCCGGTCCGCCGAGCCCGCTCAATCCGTCAGCGCGGCGTCCTCCCAGGTGTGCCGGTCGAGTGCACCCGTACCGATCATGTACGTCACGAACTCCGCGGCGTTGCGTGCCGCCAGTGGCTGGGCGGAGTCGGTCTTGCCCACCCCCCAGTCGGCGATCGCCTTGACCAGGATCCAGTCGACCTTGCCCTTCGCGGCGGCCGCGTAGCCACCCCCGCCCTCCATCTCCGCCGCGAACCCGTCCGGTTCCTGGTCGAGATACGCCCGGGCGACCGAGGGGTCGTTGCTCAGCACGCTGGAGGACAGCATGAGCTCGAAGTGCACCTGTCGCCGGTCGTCCCAGCCGACGTGGGCCGCACGCAGCCGGTCGAGCAGCAGATCGGACGGCGGCACCCGGTCCCCGCGCAGGATGGTCACCGTCTCCCCGTCGGGCCGCTGGGCCACCTTCACGTGGTCCATCAGGCGCAGCGGGCAGGACACCACGATGTCGCCCAGGCCGGACTTGTCCGGGCGCAGACCCCAGCACACCCCGACCATGACGAGGAAGTCCGGCTGCAGCCGTTCCAGTACGGCGGACACCACGAGTGCCGCCCCTCTCGTACCCCCGGACCCCTGCTCGCACTGGACGAGGTGGAGCTCCACCTCGCTGATGGCTCCCAGCCGGAAGACGGTGTGCCGGCCGAGGAAGACCGGCACGGCCCGCGTGTGGTTGACCTGTTCCACGGCGCGCAGGACGGCGTCGCGCTCCTCGTCGTTGACCACCAGTATCAGCAGCCGCGTCCGTCGGCCCATGTCCGTTCCCATCCGCCGGTACGGTTCCGCCGCCACCCGGCTCGCCCGAAGCTGCTGCCGTACGGCCGCCACGGCGACCGGCACCGTCATGAGGGACATCAGACTGGTCAGCCAGCCGATGGTCCGGGCACGCCCGGTCGCGGGCACGAGGTCGGGCGGGTCGTTCAGCAGCAGGCGCTGCGCCGCCCAGCGCAGGGCGTCCCCGTAGCCGGCCGGCCGGCCCGCGCAGTCGGCGGCTGCACAGGCCTCGCGCTCCCATCCGGCCACCATCCCGGCCATGACCAGGGTCACCACCGCCACCGCGCCGAGGTACCAGAAGAGAAAGGCCCCGGAGGCCACCCTGCTCTCGGCCGGATCCGGACCCCGCACCGCGGGCCGGATGAGGATCACCTCCACCTGCGCATCCCCGTCCCGGGCCGCGCCGGACGGGTGGCCGCGGCTGGAGTCCCAGCCGTCGGCGTGCGACCGCACGGCCTCCGTGGTGATGCCGCGCCGCAGGAGGACCAGGGACTCGGCGAGCCGCCCCCGGTCCACCCGCAGGCCCAGCCGCTCGGCTGCGGCACCGGCCCGCACGGCCACCAGGGTGTTCAGCCGCCCGATGGTCCGCCGCAGCAGTTCGTCGGCCCTGGCGACGTCCTCCTGGTGGAACAGCGGAACGCTCCAGTGGGCGCCGGTGAGGGACTCGGCGACGGCCCGGGCGTCACCCGCCCGGTGAAACAGACGCCACAGCTCCGCACCGGACACCGCCACCATGGCCGTCAGCCCGAGGGTGAGGTGCACGACCGCCCCCAGGACCAGCAGGAGGGCGGCGAGGTGCCCCGGCGGGAACGGCACCAGGCACACGGCCGCGAGCAGCGCGAGACCGGGCGGTCCGAGGAAGAGCAGCGTCTCCCAGCGCCGGTCGAGCAGGCGCAGGAGTGCCGGCCGGACCCCCGGCCCGAAAGGCCGGCGCGGTGCGAGCACGGGCGGTTCGAGCAGGGCGAAACCGTGGACGTCCTGCCAGACCAGGCGGCCCTCCCAAGCGGCGCTGTACAGGATCAGCGCCAGCGGTCCACGGAAGCGGGTGAGGCCCGAGATGCCCCGTCCCCGCACCAGGGCGAGCGCGGCTCTTCCCTGCGGGGAACGGCGTACGAGGCGCGCGGCCGCACGGCACTGCGCGAAGGTCGGTCGCCCGCGGTACGAGGCATCTGCCATCGCGACTGCTCCCCCCGCAGCACCGCAGTGGTCTGGGTCGCGCCTCATGATAGGGCCGCGGTCCCGCCCCAGCCGTGGCCGGACCGCTGCCGACGAGGAGGCCGGGGCACGGCTCAGCCGCTCACCCGGTGACGGACGCGGCGACGCCCCCTTCGGCGAACACCGACACCGCCGCCGTCGCCGCCGCCTCGATCAACGCGATTCCCGCCGCCTTCGTCGCGTTGCCGTTCGACAGCACCGCCACCAGCCGGTCACGGCCGTCGACCGTCACGCGCCCGACGCTGTTGACGTCCCACAGACCGGTGGTGCTGCGCGGCAGCCACCCGTTCTTCAGCGCGAACGACGACCCCACGGCCGACACCCCCCCAGTCCTGGTCGGCGGCGATCCGCCCCATCAGCCCTCGCAGATACGCCCGCGAGGCCTCGCTCAGCTCCCAGTCTTCCCCGAACACCTGCTGGAGCAGGACCAGTTGGTCGGCGGCCGTGGTCTGGGTGAGCCCCCACAGCATGCCGTCGCCGCCCTCGGTCCGCGTGAGCCCGAACCGCTCGTTCGCGGCGTCGAGCCCCGCCGCCTGCCCGATCGTCCGCCACAGGGCCGACGCGGAGGCGTTGTCGCTGTGCTCGATCATCGCGGCGGCGTCCGCCCGCTCCGCCGCGGTCGGCTGCCGTCCCGCGTCCTGCGCCTGGAGCAGCAGCGCCGCCAGGATGTCGACCTTGACGATGCTCGCCGTGTCGAAGACGCCGTCGCCGTACGCGGCCCTCTCGCCCGAGTCCAGGTCCAGCACCGCCACGGACACCTGCGCGCCGTGCGCGACCGGCACCGACTCCATGGCCGCGCCGAGCAACGCGTCACGGTCCACCGCCGGTTCCGCCGCAGGTCCCACCGCTGCCTCCTCACTCACCGAGGCCGAGGGCGAATCCAGCGGCGACACGAAGGTCGTCGGCGACGGCGACGCCGCCGACGATACGGCCCGCGCACCGGAGTGCGCCCGCGCCGTCACATACACCGTCCCCGCGGCCGTACCCCCCACGACGGCGACGACCGCGAGCACGCCGCACAGCAGCGACCGGCGCGGGGACGGGCGGACGCGGCGGCTCGGGGCGGCCGTGAAAGGGGCGCGGCAGGTGGCTCTGGAGGGCTCCATGCCCGCTGATGCTGGGGGAGGCGACTGTGCGGGCCGTTAGACGGACGTTAGAGGTGTGTCAGCGATCGCTGAGAAACCTGTGAAGGGCGTCACCGGCAGGTTTCCGGGCCCGCACAAGCACAGCAGCATCCGGCCGATAGGGTCGGTGACCGTGGCGAACAAGAACATTCCCGACTCCGGCTTCTCCGACGACGACGGTTCCGCCGACCCCCGGCTGAGCGCGGCGCTCGCCGCCTGGGCCGAGGACCGCACCGCCGTGGGCCCCGTCCTGGAGGCCCTCAAGGGCGCCCGGCTGCTCGTCCCCGTCGTGGCCGTGCTCGGTGAGGTCGAGGAGGACGAGAAGGGACTGCGCCGCGAGAAGACCAGCGAGATGGCCGTACCGACCCTGAAGGCGGGCCACCGCACCGCCCTCCCGGCCTTCACCTCCACCGACTCCCTGGCCCGCTGGGACCCGGAGGCCCGCCCCGTCGCCGTCCCCCTGCACCAGGCCCTGCAGGCCGCCGCGCACGAGAAGGCCGACACGATCGTGCTCGACCTGGCCGGCCCGGTCCCCTTCGAGCTGACCGGCCCCGCGCTGCTCGCACTCGCCGAGGGCCGCACGACCACCGACCCACTCGCCGACCCGGCCGTCGTCGAGGCCGTACGCGGCGCCGTGGCCGCCGAGCCCGCCGTCCTGCGCGCCCACCTCGGACCGGGCCGGGCCGACGGCACGCTCGCCCTCGTCCTCGATCCCGCCGCGGCCCCGGCCGAGGCCGCCCGCGCGGTCGCTCAGCGCCTCGCCGCCGACGAAACGCTCAGGGCCCGCCTGGTGCGCGGCCTCGACCTGGCGCTGCTGCCGGCCGGGACGACGCCACCGGGCGAGCCCTTGTACGTACGCGGCTGATCCCTCGCGGACCCCACCGCCGACCGGGGACCCGGCCGTGGACGGGCATGACGGGCCGGTCTAGCCGTAGATCGGGCCCGTGTACTTCTCCCCGGGCCCCTGACCCGGCTCGTCCGGGACGACCGACGCCTCGCGGAACGCCAGCTGCAGCGACTTCAGGCCGTCGCGCAGCGGCGCCGCGTGGAACGAGCTGATCTCGGTCGTGGACGCGTCCAGCAGACCGGCCAGCGCGTGGATCAGCTTGCGGGCCTCGTCCAGGTCCTTGTACTTGTCGCCCTCCTCGGTGAGACCGAGCTTCACGGCGGCGGCGCTCATCAGGTTGACGGCGACCGTCACGATCACCTCGACCGCCGGGACCTCGGCGATGTCGCGGGTCATGGCGTCGAAGTCGGGGTTGCCGGGCGTCTCGGGGGTGTCCGAGGGGGAGGTGTCACTCATGCCCCACACGATAGGTGCAGCCACGGGCGCCCTCGCCCGCGGGAGCCCGTGCACCACGGTTCGCGCCTGCCCGGGAGAGCTGCTAACCTTGTGTAACGACCGGTCGGACCCCTATGCCACACGGCAGGCGGCCCGGCCCACAAGTGGAGGCTTTCGAACTCCCACCTGGCCGCCCTCACGGGCGGCGGGTCACCGGTCAGGCGGTCCCGTCCAGCGACGGCGCTCCGCCCGAAGTCGCGCCCCGCGGTCACCGCGGCGGTGCTCCGGTAGTTCGAGGAGCCCCGCCTGTGATCGTCCGGGGCATTTTTTGTGCTTCGGCGCGGTTAGGTCTTACGAACACAGACGTTACGCGGCTGTCCGCCAGACCGTCGCGTGGTGCTACCGAGGAGGATCCATCAGCGCCGAGCCCCGCATCAACGACCGGATTCGCGTTCCCGAGGTGCGACTTGTCGGTCCCAGTGGCGAGCAGGTGGGCATCGTCCCCCTGGCCAAGGCACTGGAGCTTGCGCAGGAGTACGACCTGGACCTGGTCGAGGTCGCGGCGAACGCCCGTCCGCCCGTGTGCAAGCTCATGGACTACGGGAAGTTCAAATACGAGTCGGCCATGAAGGCCCGTGAGGCGCGCAAGAACCAGGCGCACACGGTCATCAAGGAGATGAAGCTCCGGCCGAAGATCGACCCGCACGACTATGACACCAAGAAGGGTCACGTCGTCCGGTTCCTCAAGCAGGGCGACAAGGTCAAGATCACGATCATGTTCCGTGGTCGCGAGCAGTCCCGGCCCGAGCTGGGCTACCGGCTGCTGCAGCGCCTCGCGGAGGACGTCCAGGACCTCGGTTTCGTGGAGTCGAACCCGAAGCAGGACGGCCGCAACATGATCATGGTCCTCGGTCCGCACAAGAAGAAGACCGAGGCGATGGCCGAGGCTCGCCAGGCGCAGGAGGCCCGCAAGGCCGAGGCGAAGGCCAACCCCGGCCGCTCGCAGAACGCCGCGGACGCCGAGGCGTCGGCCGAGGAGCCCGCCGAGGAGCGCGCCGAGGCGTGACCCCCGGGACGACAGTCCCAGGAAGCAACCGATACCAGCGACGCTCCACCGTGCCCGGTTCTCGCAACCGGGCACCGGAGCGCCACCGACGAGGAGAGAACGGCGCTATGCCGAAGAACAAGTCGCACAGCGGTGCCAGCAAGCGCTTCAAGATCACCGGCTCCGGCAAGGTGCTCCGCGAGCGTTCCGGCAAGCGCCACCTGCTCGAGCACAAGTCGTCCCGTGTGACGCGTCGCCTCACCGGCAACGCCGAGATGGCCCCGGGCGACGCCAAGAAGATCAAGAAGCTTCTCGGCAAGTGACACGGCGGCGCCCAGCGCTCCACGCGCACCGAGCGCCGTACGTACGTCAGGACCGGGACCCAATCGATTTCGGGCCGTGTGAGGACAACCACGGCCCCGCTACAAGGAGTTAACAAGTGGCACGCGTCAAGCGGGCAGTCAACGCCCACAAGAAGCGCCGGGCGATCCTCGAGCAGGCCTCCGGCTACCGCGGTCAGCGTTCGCGCCTGTACCGCAAGGCCAAGGAGCAGGTCACCCACTCGCTGGTCTACAACTACAACGACCGCAAGAAGCGCAAGGGTGACTTCCGCCAGCTGTGGATCCAGCGCATCAACGCCGCTGCCCGCGCCAACGGCATCACGTACAACCGCTTCATCCAGGGTCTGAAGGCCGCGAACGTCGAGGTCGACCGCAAGATCCTGGCCGAGCTGGCCGTCAACGACCCGAACGCGTTCGCCTCGCTCGTCGAGGTCGCGCAGAAGGCGCTGCCGGCGGACGTCAACGCGCCGAAGGCCGCCTGACGCTGCGCCGGCCTCAGGTCGACGTGACTGGACGGACCCGTGGGCTTCGCCTGCGGGTCCGTTGTTGTGCTGTGTGCGAGGTGCCGGTGGCTTCGGCACCGCCGGAATCCGCCGTCATGGCCGGTCGCCGTTGCGGCGGAGAACTAGTCGAGGTGAACCCCATGCCCCCCGCCACCCCCGAGCTCATCTCCCCCCGCTCCCCGCGTGTCTCCGCCGCGCGGCGGCTGGCCAAGCGGAACTTCCGGGGGAAGGAGCGGCTGTTCCTGGCCGAGGGGCCGCAGGCCGTGCGGGAGGCCGCCGGGCATCGGGCCCAGGGCACGGCCACCCTCGTCGAACTGTTCACCACCCTCGACGCCGCCGAGCGGTACGCCGACATCATCGGGGCGGCCCGGGACGCCGGCGCCCGGGTGCACCTCGCCTCCGAGCAGGTCATCGAGGACATCTCCACCACCGTCACCCCGCAGGGGCTCGTCGGGGTGTGCCGGTTCCTGGACACGCCGTTCGATCAGATCCTCACGGCCCGGCCCCGGCTGGTCGCCGTCCTCGCGCACGTCCGGGACCCCGGCAACGCCGGGACCGTGCTGCGCTGTGCCGACGCCGCCGGCGCCGAGGCCGTCGTCCTCACCGACGCCTCCGTCGACCTGTACAACCCCAAGGCCGTCCGCGCCTCCGTCGGCTCGCTGTTCCACCTGCCCGTCGCCGTCGGCGTACCCGTGGAACACGCGGTCGAAGGCCTCAAGGGCGCCGGTGTGCGCGTCCTCGCCGCCGACGGGGCGGGCGACCGCGACCTCGACGACGAGCTCGACAAGGGCACCATGGGCGGGCCGACCGCCTGGGTGTTCGGCAACGAGGCCTGGGGCCTCCCGGAGGAGACCCGCGCCCTCGCGGACGCCGTCGTACGCGTCCCCATCCACGGCAAGGCCGAGAGCCTGAACCTCGCCACCGCCGCCGCCGTATGTCTCTACGCGTCGGCGCGTGCACAGCGCGCCTCCGGAGGGTGCCGTTCCGTCACCGAGGGCTAAAGCCCTGCCGTCGCCTTCCCGCCTGCCCGGCCCTCCGGGCGGATGACGGGAATTCGACGACAGGGCCTAGTAGGGTGACCAGCTCGGGAACACCCACTGCGCGAGTCCGAGAGGTGGGGTACGGGGATGAGCGTCGGCACGAGCAGCGCACCGGGAGCACAGGACGCGTGGCGCCCGCCCGCGTCCCGGTCGCCCGGTGATCTCGCCGACCTCGGTCTCGACCCCGACGAACTGCCGGACGGGCTCGTCGTCGCCGACGAGCACGGGCGCGTCATCTGCTTCAACGCCGCCGCCGAGCGCATCACCGCCACCCCCGCCGCCGACGCCCTCGGACAGCGGCTGGAAAAGGCCCTGCCATTAGAGGACCTGGAGGGCCGGCGCTGGTGGCAGCTGACCGACCCCTACGGCGGGCTCGCCATCCGGGTCCGCCAGCCCGAGCGCAACCTGCTGCTCCCCGGCGGACGGGAAGTACTGGTGTCGGCACGGTACGTACGCACCCGCCCCACCGGCCCCGTCCGCCGCGTCGTCGTCACCCTGCGCGACACCGAGGCCCGGCGCCGCACCGAGCGCAGCCACGCCGAGCTGATCGCCACCGTCGCCCACGAGCTGCGCTCCCCGCTCACCTCCGTCAAGGGCTTCACGGCGACCCTGCTCGCCAAGTGGGAGAGGTTCACCGACGACCAGAAACGGCTGATGCTGGAGACCGTCGACGCCGACGCCGACCGGGTCACCCGGCTCATCGCCGAGCTGCTGGACATATCCCGGATCGACTCCGGCCGGCTGGAGGTGCGGCGCCAGCCCGTCGACATCGGGGCCGCGGTCGGACGGCACATCCAGGCGTACGTCGCCGCCGGTCAGCCCGCCGACCGGTTCCTGCTGCGCATCGAGCAGCCCCTGCCCATGCTGTGGGCCGACCCCGACAAGATCGACCAGGTGCTCAGCAACCTGCTCGAAAATGCCGTGCGGCACGGCGAGGGAACCGTCACCATTGACATCACGGCCACGGCGTCCCCGCGCGAAGGCGAGGACGCCGGCACGTCGGTCACGGTGAGCGACGAGGGGCCCGGCATTCCGGAGGAGTCCATGAACCGCGTCTTCACCCGCTTCTGGCGGGGCAGCAAGCGCGGCGGCACGGGCCTCGGGCTCTACATCGTCAAGGGCATCGTCGAGGCCCACGGCGGCACCATCACGGTCGGCCGCGCCCCCGGCGGCGGCGCCGAGTTCCGATTTACGTTGCCCGTGGCGGCACCGGCGTATCTCGCCTGAGGCCCCACGGGCGCATTCGCATACCTCCACCCCGTTAGACTCGGCCTTTGGCACCTTTGTGTCCCAAAAACCGTGACGATCTGTCCCAAACACGGTGACGAGTCGGTGACGGGGACCGTCAGCCAGCCAATCGGAAGCACGGGAAGAGATGTCGGCACCCAATAAGTCGTACGACCCTGTCGAGGTCGAGGCGTTGAAACCGGAAGAGATCGAGCGCATGCGGGACGAGGCGCTCGCCGCCTTCGCCGCCGCGGACTCCCTCGACGCGCTCCACGAGGCCAAGGTCGCCCACACCGGCCCCGCCTCCCCGCTGGCCCTCGCCAACCGCGAGATCGGCGCCCTGCCCCCGCACGCCAAGGCCGAGGCCGGCAAGCGCGTCGGCCAGGCCCGCGGTGCCGTGAACAAGGCGCTCGCGGCCCGCCAGGAAGAACTGGAGGCCGAGCGGGACGCCCGCGTGCTGGTCGAGGAGGCGGTGGACGTCACGCTGCCCTACGACCGGGTACCGGCGGGCGCCCGGCACCCGCTGACCACGATGATGGAGCGCGTCGCGGACGTCTTCGTGTCCATGGGGTACGAGGTCGCCGAGGGCCCCGAGGCCGAGGCGGAGTGGTTCAACTTCGACGCCCTGAACTTCACGCCCGACCACCCGGCGCGGCAGATGCAGGACACCTTCTTCGTCGACGGCCCCAAGGGCGACGACGGCGAGTCCGGGGTCATCCTGCGCACGCACACCTCGCCGGTGCAGGCCCGCGCCCTGCTCGACCGCGACCCCCCCGTCTACATCGTCTGCCCCGGCCGTGTGTTCCGCACCGACGAGCTGGACGCCACGCACACCCCGGTCTTCCACCAGATCGAGCTGCTCGCCGTGGACGAGGGCCTGACCATGGCCGACCTCAAGGGCACCCTGGACCACATGGTCCAGTCGCTGTTCGGCGAGGGCATGAAGACCCGGCTGCGGCCGAACTACTTCCCCTTCACCGAGCCGAGCGCCGAGATGGACATGCTCTGCTACGTCTGCAAGGGCGAGTCCGTCGGCAACCCCGACCGGCCCTGCCGCACCTGCTCCAGCGAGGGCTGGATCGAGCTCGGCGGCTGCGGCATGGTCAACCCGCGGGTGCTCACCGCCTGCGGCGTCGACCCGGAGAAGTACAGCGGCTTCGCCTTCGGGTTCGGCATCGAGCGGATGCTGATGTTCCGCCACAACGTCGAAGACATGCGAGACATGGTCGAGGGTGACGTCCGGTTCACCCGGCCGTTCGGGATGGAGATCTGATGCGGGTCCCGCTTTCCTGGCTGCGGGAGTACGTCGACCTGCCGGCGACGGAGACCGGCCGTGACGTGCAGGCCAAGCTCATTGCGGCCGGTCTGGAGGTCGAGACCGTCGAGCAGCTCGGCGCCGACCTGAAGGGCCCGCTCGTCGTGGGCCAGGTGCTGACCATCGAGGAGCTGGAGGGCTTCAAGAAGCCGATCCGCTTCTGCACCGTCGACGTCGGCCGGACTGGGGGCACCTCCCAGGCTTTCGGCACTGGGGGAGGCACGGGCGAGCCGCAGGAGATCGTCTGCGGCGCCCGCAACTTCGCCGTCGGCGACAAGGTCGTCGTGGCCCTCCCGGGCGCGGTCCTGCCGGGCGACTTCCAGATCGCCGAGCGCAAGACGTACGGCAGGATGTCGCGCGGCATGATCTGCTCCAGCGACGAGCTGAACATGGGCGACGACGGCAGCCACGGCATCATCGTGCTGCCGCCGGAGACCGAGGTCGGCAAGGACGCCATCGAGCTGCTGGAACTGGTCGACGAGGTCCTCGACATCGCCGTCACGCCCGACCGGGGCTACTGCCTGTCCCTGCGCGGTGTCGCCCGCGAGACCGCCATCGCCTACGGCCTGCCGCTGCGCGACCCGGCCCTGCTCGACGTGCCCGCCCCGAACGCGTTCGGCTACCCGGTGCGGATCTCCGACCCCGTCGGCTGCGACCGCTTCACCGCGCGCACGGTGACCGGCCTGAGCCCCGAGGCCCGCTCCCCGATCTGGCTGCAGCGCCGCCTGCAGAAGGCCGGCATGCGCCCGATCTCGCTCGCCGTCGACGTCACCAACTACGTGATGATGGAGCTCGGCCAGCCGCTGCACGCCTACGACCGCAAACTGGTCCAGGGCGCGATCGGCGTACGCCGGGCCGAGCCGGGCGAGAAGCTCACCACTCTCGACGGCGTCGTGCGCACGCTGGACGCCGAGGACCTGGTCATCACCGACGAGCGCGGCCCGATCGGCCTCGCGGGTGTCATGGGCGGCGCCGACACGGAGATCGCCGACCACGACGACGTCGAGAACGCCACGACGGATGTGGTCATCGAGGCGGCGCACTTCGACGCGGTGTCGATCGCGCGGACGGCCCGCCGTCACAAGCTGTCCTCCGAGGCGTCCCGCCGCTTCGAGCGCGGTGTCGACCCGCAGGCCGCCGCTGCCGCCGCCCAGCGGACGGTGGACCTGCTGGTGCTGCTGGCCGGGGGTACCGCCGAGGCCGGTGTCACCGAGGTGATCGCCCCGTCCGCGCCGCGCACCATCACCATCCCGGCCGACCACCCGGACAAGGTTGCGGGCGTGACGTACGGCCGCGAGACCGTCGTACGGCGTCTGCAGGAGATCGGCTGCGACGTCTACGGGCAGGACGAGCTGATCGTCACCGTGCCGTCCTGGCGGCCCGACCTCACCGACCCGAACGACCTGGCCGAAGAGGTCATCCGCCTGGAGGGCTACGAGAACCTGCCCTCCACGCTGCCCAAGCCGCCGGCCGGCCGGGGCCTGACCCACCGACAGCGGCTGCACCGCCGTGTCGGCCGTGCCCTGGCCGGGGCGGGCTACGTCGAGGCGCCGACCTACCCCTTCGTCAGCGAGCAGGTCTTCGACCAGCTCGGCCTGGAGGCCGACGACCCGGCCCGCCGGGTCGTGAGGCTCACCAACCCGCTCAGCGACGAGGAGCCGGCCCTCCGTACGTCCCTGCTGCCGGGCCTGCTGGGCGCCCTGCGGCGCAACGACGGGCGGGGCTCGCACGACCTGGCGCTGTTCGAGACCGGCCTGGTCTTCCACCCGCGCGAGGAGCAGAAGGCCGCCGTCCGGCTGCCCGTCGACCGGCGTCCCACCGACGAGGAGATCGCGGAGCTCAACTCCGCGCTGCCCGAGCAGCCGCGCCACGTCGCCGTCGTCCTCGCCGGCGCCCGCGAGCAGGCCGGCTGGTGGGGCAAGGGCCGTCCGGCCGACTGGGCCGACGCCGTCGAGGCGGCGCGTGTGGTCGCGCGGGAGGCCGGCGCCGAGCTGACCGTCCGCAAGGGGCAGTACGGGCCGTGGCACCCGGGGCGGTGCGCCGAGCTGGTGATCACGGCCGGCGGCGCGGAGCGCGTCATCGGCCACGCCGGTGAGCTGCACCCCCGCGCGGTCAAGGCACTGGGTCTGCCCGCGCGGACCTGCGCGATGGAACTGGACCTGGACGCCCTGGAGCAGGTGGGCGACGCCACCCCGCAGGCGCCGGGCATCTCGACGTTCCCGGTCGCCACGCAGGACGTCGCGCTCGTCGTCGACGCGTTCGTTCCGGCGGCGGATGTCGAGGCGGCGCTGCGTGAGGGGGCCGGTGAACTGCTGGAGTCCATCCGGCTGTTCGACGTGTACGAGAACGCCGAGCAGCTCGGTGAGGGACGAAAGTCGCTGGCGTACGCGCTGCGGTTCCGGGCGGCCGACCGGACGCTGACGGTGGATGAGGCGTCGGCGGCGAGGGATGCTGCGGTTGCCCTTGCGGGCGAGCGGACTGGGGCTGTGCTGCGGAGCTGAAGGCGCCCGAGTATTGAGGGCATGCGGTCGACAGAATCGGACCGGTCTTTCGAGGCCGGTCCGTCTGCGTTGTCAGGGCCTGCGCTGTGACACAGGCCCTGCCGCCGGCGGGCCGTCCGCCCCGCCACGGAGTGTCGGGCAGGCAGCTGGGCGGACGGCGGAAGCGGGCCGCCGCGTTGTACGAGGGGGAGCCGGCGGCCCGGCCGGCCTCTTGCGAGGCATTTCAGTCAACCGGCTGGAAACTCTGCGCGACAGCGCGCGCACCCTGCGGATTCGAGCACTCCGTTCACACCCCGTGTGAAGGCGGACCCACTACTCTGTCGGCACCGAGCCACCCGGGGGGCCCACATGCAGCCCAACACACTGCTCGACGCGATCCTGGACGAGGCGGGGATCTCGCACGCGGGACTGGCCGCGCACGTCAACCAGGCGGGCCGCAGACGCGGGCTCGCCCTCCGTTACGAACACACCGCCGTGGCGCGGTGGCTGAAGGGGCAGCGGCCCCGCGGCCAGGTGCCCGACCTGATCTGCGAGGTGCTCGCCGCCCGGCTGCAGCGGCCGGTGACGCTCGACGACATCGGCCTCGGTGTGCCCGGCGAACCGGCCGCCCCGCACACCGGCTCGCTGTCCGGGTTCGTCGAACGCGCCACCGCGCTGTGGCGCTCCGACCAGCAGCAGCGCCCGCACATCCTGGGCGCGCCCGCGCTCACCGGCACCCCCGCCGTGATGCCGGTGTGGGAGTGGGAGAACCCGCCGGAGGACGTCGACGTCTCCCGCGGTGGCCGGCACCGGGTCACCCCGGGCGACATCGAGATGCTGCGGGCCGCCCGTACGCACTACGAGCAGATGTACCGCAAGGCCGGCGGCATCGCGACCCGCGCCCGCATCGTCGGCTTCCTCAACGCCGAGGCCGCCCCGCTGCTGCGCGGCGGGTACACCGACGCCACCGGCCGTCAACTGCACCGGGCCACCGGCGGACTGGTGGCGATCGCCGGCATCTGCGCGTACGACTCCGACGCGCACGGGCTCGCCCAGCGCTACTTCCACCAGGCGCTGCGGCTGGCGAAGGCGAGCGGGGACCGGGGGCTCGGGGCGTACGTCATCGCGCTGCTGGTCAACCAGTCGCTGTTCATGCGGGAGTACCGGCAGGCCGTCGCCTTCGCGGAGGCCGCGCTGCGCGCCGCCGGCAAGCACATCACCCCCGCGCTCGCCTCCGACCTGTACGCGATGCAGGCCAAGGCGTACGCCCACCTCGGCGACGGCACGAGCGCCCTGTCCTGCATCCGGCGTGCCGAGCAGGCCGCCGAACGCATCCGGCGCGGCTACGAACCGGATGAGACCGGCTATGTCCAGCCCGGCCTGGTCAACGTCCAGGTGGCTGAGGCGCTGCTCAGCCTCGGCGAGATCGCGGCGGCGGGGGAGCACGCGGCGGCGGCCGTCGACAACCCGGCGCACGACCGGGGACGGGTGCACCGGCTCGCCATGCTCAGCACGATCGAGCTGCGGCAGGGCAACGCCGACAAGGCGGTGGCCATCGCGGTGCAGATGGCCGAACAGGCCCGGGGAATGGAGTCCCAGCGGCTGCGCGACAGACTGCGCGCGGTACGCGAGCACCTGGTGCGCAGCGGCTGCGCGGGCACCGCCGAGGCGGCCGAACTCATCGACGGGGCGCTGCGCGTACCGCTGTAAACCTCCACGAACCGGAGCGCACCGCGCCACGAGCGGCTTCCGGCGCTCCTGCTGTCAGACCGTCCCTGCTGCGATATTGCCCCTTACCCAGCGAAAGGTGGCAGAACCGTGCAGTGGACGAAACAGAACGAACAAACTGTGTACTCAAACCGCTGGTTCAAGGTCAATCTCGCGGATGTCGAGCTGCCGGACGGCCGGCATCTCGACCACTTCCTCATACGGCTGCGGCCCGTCGCCGTGGCCACGGTGGTGAACGAGGCCAATGAGGTCCTCCTGCTCTGGCGCCACCGTTTCATCACCGACAGCTGGGGGTGGGAACTCGCGGCCGGGGTGGTCGAGGACGGCGAGGACATCGCCGTCGCGGCCGCCAGGGAGCTCGAGGAGGAGACCGGCTGGCGGCCGGGACCTCTGCGCCACCTCATGAGCGTGGAGCCGTCCAACGGCCTCACCGACGCCCGGCACCACATCTACTGGGCCGACGAGGGGGAGTACGTCGGGCACCCCGTGGACGACTTCGAGTCGGACCGCCGGGAATGGGTCCCTCTCAAGCTCGTCCCCGACATGGTCGCCCGCGGGGAGGTCCCGGCCGCCAACATGGCGGCCGCGTTACTCCTGCTGCACCACCTCAGGCTCGGGCAGGACGCCTTGCCCTGATCCCCCCACCGCGTCCTGGCCGGGCCGGCGGTCTGCCGGCCGGGCTAGCGGCCGAGCGCCTGCCAGATCGCCACGACGAGCGCGCCCACGGCCGTGATGGCCGCGATCGAGGGCAGCGGCCAGCGGGCATGTTCCAGGGTGACGATCCGGGTGTTCAACTCGTCCAGTTCCTTGGCCGTCTCCTCGGTGCGATGGCTGAGCAGAGCCAGTCCGCCTTCGACGCGGGCGTAGGCCACGTCGAGGCGGCGTCGTAACTCTGCGAGTTCTCCATGGACGACGGGATGCTCGGGATCGGCGGTCACAAGTCCGCTCCTTTCCGTAGTCGTCTCACATCCCTTGCATGCGCATGCTGAGTCAACTCGCCTGGTGGGCGCGTGGGGAGAGTGTGTGAGTGGCATATGCGAGCCCGGCGCGCACACGGTGTGTGAATGCCGCGGGCCCGGCACCCTTTCCGGTGCCGGGCCCGTGAACTGGCCGAAATCTGACCGTGCGTAATCAGCCGTAGGTGTAGAAACCGGAGCCGGTCTTCCGGCCCAGCCGGCCCGCGTCGACCATGCGCTGGAGCAGCGGGGGAGCGGCGTACAGCGGCTCCTTGTACTCCTCGTACATCGACTGCGCGACCGAGGCGACGGTGTCCAGGCCGATGAGGTCGGACAGCTTCAGCGGGCCCATCGGGTGGGCGCAGCCCATCTCCATGCCGTTGTCGATGTCCTCGCGGCTGGCGATGCCCGTCTCGAACATCCGGATCGCGGAGAGCAGGTACGGGATCAGCAGCGCGTTGACCACGAACCCGGAGCGGTCCACGGCGCGGATGGAGTGCATGCCCAGCACCTTCTCGGTGAAGAGCTGCGCCCGGCTGATGGTGCCCTCGGAGGTGGTGAGGGCCGGGATCAGCTCGACGAGCTTCTGCACCGGGGCGGGGTTGAAGAAGTGGATGCCGATGACCTGGTCGGGCCGTGAGGTGGCGACCGCCAGCTTCACCAGCGGGATGGAGGAGGTGTTGGAGGCCAGGATGGCGTCCGGCCGGGTCACGACCTGGTCCAGCACCTGGAAGATCTCGGTCTTGACCTGCTCGTTCTCGACGACGGCCTCGATCACCAGGTCGCGGTCGGCGAACTCGCCGAGGTCGGTGGTGAAGCTGAGGCGGGCCTGGGTGGCCTCCCGCTCCGCCTCGGTGATCTTGCCGCGCTCGGCCGCCTTGGTCAGGGAGTTGAACAGCCGGGTGCGGCCGATCTCCAGGGCCTCGCCGGTGGTCTCGGCGACCATCACGTCCAGACCGGCCCGGGCGCACACCTCGGCGATCCCCGCGCCCATCTGACCGCAGCCCACCACTCCGACGCGTGCGATGTCTCCCGATGGGGTGTCCGTCACATCGTCCCTTTCGCTGCTGATCACGGTGGCAGGTCCGCCGTGTTCGGTGCCTGCTCCAAACCTGCACGTTACCTTCGGCGACTCCTGATCGATCAGCCGGGTGGCGCGTGGCAGGCTGGCGCGGGGCGAGCGAGGGCGGGATGATCCGCCACCAGGGCGGTTCCACGGCATACGGAGGTACGGGCATGCATCGCAAGCCGCGGCTGTCACGGCGGGCGTTCGCGGTGACCGCACTGGCGACGCTGGCGGCGGGGGGAGGCGTGGCGGCGACCGCCGCGATGGCGGGGACGGAACAGCACCCCCGGCGTGCACCCCTTGAGCTGCGCGGCATGTGGATCGCCACGGTCGCGAACCGTGACTTCCCCTCCCGTACCGGCCTGACCGCCGCCGAGCAGCGCGCCGAACTGATCGGCCTTTTCGATCTGGCCGTCCGCAACCGCCTCAACACCGTGGTCTTCCAGGTGCGGCCCGCGGCCGACGCGCTGTGGCCCTCGCCGTACGAGCCCTGGTCCCAGTACCTCACCGGCACGCAGGGCGCGGCCCCCGGCTGGGACCCGCTCGGCACGGCGGTGCAGGAGGCCCACGCCCGCGGGCTGGAACTGCACGCCTGGTTCAACCCGTACCGGGTCGCGGCCCACGGCGACCTGACGAGGCTGGTCGCCTCCCACCCCGCCCGCGCGCACCCGGACTGGGTGGTGACGTACGGCGGGAAGCTCTACTACAACCCCGGGCTCCCGGAGGCCCGCGCGTTCGTGCAGGACGCGATGCTCGACGCGGTGCGGAAGTACCCCGTCGACGCCGTTCACTTCGACGACTACTTCTACCCGTATCCCGTGGCGGGTCAGACCTTCGACGACGACGCGGCCTACGACCGGTACGGCGCCGCCTTCCCGGACCGGGCCGCCTGGCGGCGGGACAACATCAACAAGCTGGTGCTCGAGATGGCGGCCCGCATCAAGCAGATCCGGCCCGCCGCACGCTTCGGCATCAGCCCCTTCGGGGTCTGGCGCAACGCCGCCACCGACCCGCTCGGCTCCGGCACGCAGGCGGGCGTGCAGACGTACGACGATCTGCACGCGGACACCCGCCGGTGGGTGCGGGAGAGCTGGATCGACTACCTCTGCCCACAGCTGTACTGGAACATCGGCTTCGCCGCGGCCGACTACGCGAAGCTGCTCTCCTGGTGGGACGAGGTCGCGCGCGGGAGCGCGACGCGGCTGTACGTGGGTGAGGCGCTGTACAAGGCCGGTGACCCGGCGCAGCCCGGGGCCTGGCAGGACCCGGCCGAGCTGTCCCGGCACCTCACCCTCGCCCGGGACCACGCGCAGGTGCGCGGGCATGTCTTCTTCGCCGCCAGGGACGTGTCGACGGACCGGATCGGGGCGATGGCGCGGGTGGTCGCCGACCACTACCAGCAGCCGGCGAAGCCACCGCGCTGATCTACTGCGTCTCCTGTTGCGGCGTCCTGTGCCGGATCTCGGAGTCGGGGCCGGGGGAGCACACGCCCTCGTGCCCGTCCTCGAACCGGACGCGGTACGGCGGGTTGCCCTCCGGGCCCAGCACTTCGACGATCTCGCCGACCTTGTCGTGTTGACCGACCACCCTGCCGTGCTGGACAAGCTGGTCGCCGACGGTTGCACGCATCGTCTGGGGCCTCCTCACCATGTGGGGGAGCAGCGGTCCGTGGCCTCGAGTCTACGGCGCGAGGCGCCGGTTGGCAGGGGGCGTGCGGCCCGCCAGGGGGTCGTCCGGCCCGCTCAGCCACGCGCCCGCTGGGTGACGGCGATGCACACCAGCACCGCCGCGGCCGTCAGCGGGGCGGCCACCGTCAGGTGCTCGCCCAGCAGCAGCACCGACCACACCAGTGTGAGCAGGGGCTGGGCCAGCTGCAACTGGCTGGCCTTCGGGATGCCGATCGCCGCCATGCCCCGGTACCAGACGACCAGGCCGAGGAACTGCGAGCCCGCCGCCACCCACAGCAGCCCGGCCACGCTGTGCCCGGTCAGCTCCACGGGCTCCTGCGACAGGGCCAGCGCGGCGGCGGGCAGGGCGAGCGGCAGGCACAGCACCAGCGCCCAGCCGATGACCTGCCAGCCCGGCATCACCCGGGCCAGCCGTCCGCCCTCGGTGTAGCCGGCCGCGCACACCAGCAGCGCGGCGAACAGGTACAGGTCGGCCGTCGTCAGGGCGCCGCCGCTCTGCCGGACCGTGAAGGCCACCACCGCCGCCGCGCCCGCGAGCGCCGCCGCCCAGAAGGTGCGCGAGGGGCGGGTGCCGACGCGCAGGGCGGACAGGAGCGCGGTCGTCAGGGGGAGCAGGCCGACCACGACGGCCGCGTGCGCGGTGGTGGACGTCTGCAGGGCGAGCGTGGTCAGCATCGGGAAGCCGACGACCACTCCGGCGGCGACCACCGCGAGGCCCGGCCAGTGCCGACGGGCGGGCAGCGGGACGCGCATCGCCAGCAGACAGCCGCCCGCGACGAGGGCGGCCAGGACGCTGCGCACGGCGACCAGGGACCACGGACCGAAGCCCTCCAGCCCCCAGGCGGTGGCGGGGAAGGTGAGGGAGAAGGCGGTGACGCCGAGGGCGGCCTGGAGGACGCCGAAGCCCGAGCGCTCCCGGCCGGTGCTGACTGCTATCCGCGGTGTCGCAGTAGCGCTACTCTGTGCTTTCATGCAAGAGCGTAGCAGTGTCGGTGACCTGGCGAGCCAGCTACGGCGGGAGCTCGACCGCTACTCGCCTGGTGGAAAGCTGCCGTCGAGCCGGGCCCTCGTCGAGCGGTTCCGGGTGAGCCCGGTGACCGTCTCGCGTGCCCTGGCGCAGCTGGCCGCCGAGGGGCTGGTGGTCACCCGCCCCGGCGCCGGCGCGTTCCGCGCGCCGCCCCGGACGCCGGTCACCCCGGTCGGGGACCCCTCGTGGCAGGAGGTCGCGCTCAGCGCGGACGGCTCCGCCGACCTCGTACCGCGCTCGGTGGACGCCTCCGGTGTGCTGGTCTCGCTCGCCGCCCCGCCGCCCGGGGTCATCGAGTTCAACGGCGGCTATCTGCACCCCGCGTTGCAGCCGGAGCGGGCGATGGCCGCCGCCCTGTCCCGCGCGGGCCGCCGCCCGGGGGCCTGGGGGCGGCCGCCCATGGAAGGGCTGCCGGAGCTGCGGGAGTGGTTCGCGCGGAGCATCGGCGGCCCCGGAGGGGCGGTCACGGCCGCCGAGGTGCTGATCGCCGCGGGCGGCCAGTCCGCGCTGACCACCGCGCTGCGCGCCCTCGCCCCGCCCGGCGCGCCCGTCCTCGTCGAGTCGCCGACCTACCCCGGCATGCTCGCCATCGCCCGCGCCGCCGGACTGCGCCCCCTGCCCGTCCCCGTGGACGCGGACGGCGTGAAGCCGGAGCTGCTCGCCGACGCGTTCCGGGCGAGCGGCGCCCGCGTCTTCGTCTGCCAGCCGCTGTTCCAGAACCCCACCGGTGCCGTGCTGGCGCCCGAGCGGCGCGGCGAGGTGCTGCGCATCGCACGCGAGGCCGGCGCGTTCGTCGTCGAGGACGACTTCGTCCGGCGGCTCGTGCACGAGGACGCCGGCCCGCTGCCGCGCCCGCTCGCCGCCGACGACCCCGACGGCGTCGTCGTCCACGTCTGCTCCCTGACCAAGGCCACCTCGCCCAGCTTCCGGGTGAGCGCGCTGGCCGCGCGCGGCCCGGTTCTGGAGCGGCTGCGCGCCATCCAGGTCGTCGACACCTTCTTCGTGCCCCGGCCGCTTCAGGAAGCCGCCCTCGAACTCGTCGGCTCGCCCGCCTGGCCGCGCCATCTGCGCGCGATCTCCGCGGAGTTGAAGGCACGCCGGGACGCGATGACCGCCGCGCTCCGGCTCGGCCTCCCCGAACTCGCCCTGCCGCACGTCCCGTCGGGCGGCTACCACCTCTGGCTGCGCCTGCCCGACGGCACCGATGAATCCGCCCTGGTGGCGGCCGCCCTGCGCGCGGGCGTGGCCATCACTCCGGGCCGGCCGTACTTCAGCGCCGAACCCCCGGCGGGACACGTCCGGTTGAGCTTCGCGGCGGTCGCGGGGACCGGGGAGATCACGGAGGGCGTGCGGCGCCTGCGTACGGCCTGCGACGAGGTGCTCTGACCCTGGGACGACGCGACGAGCCCGCATGGCGCTCCCTGAGCCACAGGTGGTCGGCGGAAAACCGGTCGACGCCGCAGCCCCGGCCTGGAAACCTCCCGTCATGAACGACACCCCGAGCCTCCCCGACGGCTACGAGATCTCCGCCGACCCCGCCCGCATCGACGCCGGGCGCGTGCACCACTGGCTGTCCACCGACGCGTACTGGGCACTGGGCCGCACCCGCGACAAGCAGGACCGGGCGATCGAGGGCTCGCTCAACTTCGGCGTGTACGAGGCGGTGACGGGGGAGCAGGTGGCCTACGCCCGGGTCATCACCGACCGGGCGACCTTCGCCTGGCTGTGCGACGTGTACGTCGACTCGTCGGTGCGCGGCAAGGGGCTCGGCACGGCGCTGGTGGCGGCCGTACGGGAGCACCTGCGGCCGTACGGGCTGCGGCGCATGCTGCTCGCCACGCACGACGCGCACGGGGTGTACGAGAGGCTCGGCTTCCGGCCGCTGGACCGGCCCGACCAGTGGATGGCGCTGACCTTCGGTCAGTAAGGGGCGGTCAGTAAGGGGGCGGTCAGTAAGGGGCGGCGCACCCTGGGTAACTCCCGGGTAACAACCCTTGACCGGCGCAGTTCGGCGGCTCACCATCCACGCATGTCACTTCGGGTCACGTTCGTCGCCGCCGCGCGCGGTTCCTCGGCGCTCGCCGAGCGCTTCGAGGACGACCGGCCGCTGGACCAGGCGGGCTGGGAGGAGGTGCAGCGCGCCGTCGGCGACCTGCTGCCCCTCGCGGCCGCCGAGCTGCGGTACTGCTCGCCGACCCCGCGCAGCCGTACCACCGGCGACGCCCTCGGGTACGCCCCGCTGGCGCAGCTCGCCCTGCGGGACTGCGACATGGGCCGCTGGCGCGGGCTGACGCTGGGCGAGGCGATGGCCCGGGAACCGGAGTCGGTGGACGCCTGGCTCGCCGACCCGCGCGCCACGCCGCACGGCGGGGAGTCGCTGCACGCCTTCATCTCCCGGGTCGGCGGCTGGCTCGACACCCGGCCCGTGGAGGACGGCTGCCGGATCGTCGCGGTCGCCGAGCCGTCCGTGATCCGGGCCGCCCTGGTGTACGTGCTCAAGGCGCCGCCCTCGACGTACTGGAACATCGACGTCCGCCCGCTGTCGACGACCACCGTGATGGGCCGGGCGGGCCGCTGGAACCTGCGCTTCGACGGGGCGTTCGCCCAGCCCGCTCGCACATAGCCGGAAGATCCCTCAGTCCCCGCGCGTGTACTCCGTCGTGAGGACGAGGTCCTTGGCGGGGCCGCGCACCCGCCAGACCGTCCGCCAGTGGTCGGCGTCGCGGACGGTGAACTCGCCGCGGTAGAGGTCCGCCGCGCAGGGGTGGTCGGCGACATACCGCCCGGAGGCCAGGTCGAGGTCGTGGAAGGGGCGGCCGTCCGCGAACCGCACGTCCGCCGTGCCGCCCGGGCCGGGCAGGAAACGCAGCGTCCGCTCGGCGGGCCGGGCCACGCCCCGCCAGACGAAGGCGCCGGACTCCCGGTGCAGCAGACCGCCGTCCTCCAGCGGGCCGAAAACCGTGGTCCCGCGGAACTCGCCCCGGTCCCCGCTCGCCAGGTCCCGCACGGACCGCTCGACGCGCCAGCTCCCGGCCAGATACGCCAGCACGTCCGGCACTGGCCAGAACTCGCCCATCCCGTCCCGCACTCCGTCCCATCCATTGCTGCACGACCCATTGACGCGCCCTGGTCCCCTCCCTATCTTGCCGTTCGAAGTGCTGATCAATGTCTGATATTTCGAACATCAGGGGTCGACTCCGACTCCCCTGACACCGAGCCGCGGAGTATCCATGTCACGCACCACCCGCGCCCGCTGGAGATTCGGTCTCACCGCCACCGCTCTCCTGACGGCCGCCGCCCTCGTCCCGGCCCCCGCGCACGCCGAGGACGTCACCGACTACACGATCACCGTCGACCCGGCCGCCAAGGGCGCGACGATCGACGACACGATGTACGGCGTCTTCTTCGAGGACATCAACCGGGCCGCCGACGGCGGACTGTACGCCGAGCTCGTGCAGAACCGGTCCTTCGAGTACTCGACCGCCGACAACGGCTCCTACACGCCGCTGACCTCCTGGACGGTCGCCGGCACGGCCCAGGTCGTGAACGACTCCGGCCGCCTGAACGAGCGCAACCGCAACTACCTCTCCCTGGGCGCCGGTTCGTCCGTCACGAACGCCGGCTACAACACCGGCATCCGCGTCGAGCAGGGCAAGAGGTACGACTTCTCGGTGTGGGCCCGCGCCGAAGCCGGCACCACCCTGACCGTCACCCTGAAGGACGCCGCCGGCACCCTCGCCGACGCCCGCCAGGTGGCCGTGAAGGGCGGCTGGGCCAAGTACAAGGCCACCTTCACCGCGGCCCGCACCAGCAACCGCGGCCGCCTGACCGTCGCCTCTTCCGGTTCGGCCGCGCTCGACGTGGTGTCGCTGTTCCCGCGCGACACCTACAAGAACCAGCCGAACGGCCTGCGCAAGGACCTCGCCGAGAAGATCGCCGCCCTCAAGCCGGGCTTCGTGCGCTTCCCCGGCGGCTGCCTGGTCAACACCGGCTCCATGGAGGACTACAGCGAGGCCTCGGGCTGGCAGCGCAAGCGCAGCTACCAGTGGAAGGACACCATCGGGCCCGTAGAGCAGCGTGCCACCAACGCCAACTTCTGGGGCTACAACCAGAGTTACGGCCTCGGCTACTACGAGTACTTCCGCTTCTCCGAGGACATCGGCGCCATGCCGCTGCCCGTCGTCCCGGCCCTGGTGACCGGCTGCGGCCAGAACCGGGCGACCGACGACGAGGCGCTGCTCCAGCGGCACATCCAGGACACCCTCGACCTCATCGAGTTCGCCAACGGCCCGGCAACCTCCACGTGGGGCAAGGTCCGCGCCGAGATGGGCCACCCCAAGCCCTTCCACCTCACCCACATCGGCGTCGGCAACGAGGAGAACCTGCCGAACGAGTTCTTCGCCCGCTTCCAGAAGTTCCGGGCCGCCATCGAGGCGAAGTACCCGGACATCACCGTCATCTCCAACTCGGGCCCGGACGACTCCGGCACGACCTTCGACACCGCGTGGAAGCTGAACCGCGAGGGCAACGTCGACATGGTCGACGAGCACTACTACAACAGCCCGCAGTGGTTCCTGCAGAACAACGACCGCTACGACTCCTACGACCGCAGCGGCCCCAAGGTCTTCCTCGGCGAGTACGCCTCCCAGGGCAACGCCTGGAAGAACGGCCTCGCGGAAGCCGCGTACATGACCGGCCTGGAGCGCAACGCGGACATCGTCAAGCTCGCCTCCTACGCCCCGCTGCTCGCCAACGAGGACTACGTCCAGTGGCGGCCGGACATGATCTGGTTCAACAATCGCGCCTCCTGGAACTCGGCCAACTACGAGGTCCAGAAGCTGTTCATGACCAACGTCGGCGACCGCGTGGTCCCGTCGAGGGCGAGCACGACCCCGAACGTGTCCGGCCCGATCACGGGTGCCGTCGGCCTGTCGACGTGGGCGACCAGCGCCGCGTACGACGACGTGAAGGTCACCGCCGCGGACGGCTCGACGCTGCTGAGCGACGACTTCTCCGGTGACGCCTCGAAGTGGAAGCACGTCGGCGGCGGCAGCTGGAGCATCCAGGACGGCCAGTACGTCCAGACGGACACCGCTGCCGAGAACACCCTGGTCACGGCCGGCGACCCGGCCTGGAAGGACTACGACCTGCATGTGAAGGCCACCAAGAAGTCCGGCAAGGAGGGCTTCCTCGTCGCCTTCGGCGTCAAGGACACCGGCAACTACTACTGGTGGAACCTGGGCGGCTGGAACAACACCCAGTCCGCCGTCGAGCAGGCATCGGACGGCGGCAAGTCGACGCTGATCTCCAAGGCCGGGTCGATCGAGACGGGCCGCGCCTACGACATCGACATCAAGGTGCGGGGCCGGCAGGTCACCCTCTACCTCGACGGCAAGGAGTGGGGCGGCTTCACCGACGACAAGCCGGCCGAGCCGTTCCGCCAGGTCGTCACCGAGGACGACCGGACCGGCGAGCTGATCGTCAAGGTCGTCAACGCCCAGGGGACGCAGGCCCGTACGGCGATCGACCTGGGCGGCGCGAAGGTCGCCTCCACGGCCCGCGTGACCACGCTGGCCGCCGACGAGAACGCGGTGAACACCGAGACGGACACGCCGGTCACCCCGGTGACGTCCACCTTCCGGGGCGTGGCCGACACGTTCACGTACACCTTCCCGGCGAACTCCGTCACGTTCCTCAGGATCAAGCAGAGGTAGCCGCTGGCGGGACCCCCACGAGTGGGCCGCTGTCCGACAGGCAGCGGCCCACGCGCTGAGGTGCGGTGCGCGGAGGCTGCCGGGGGTGTCCGCAGCGCAGCGTCAGACCGTGTAGGAGCGAGCCCCGGTCCCGGCGAGCCTCCCGCCCTCCACTATGAGGTACTCCTGACGGATCGGGCGGCCGTCCAACCAGCACTCCAGGACTTCCCTCACGCCTGCCGCGTACCTGGCCTGCGCTGAGAGCGTCGAACCGGATACGTGCGGTGTCATGCCCTCATGCGGCATGCTGCGCCAAGGGTGGTCCTCTTCCGGCGGCTCCGGGTACCAGACGTCACCGGCGTAGCCCGCCAGATGGCCTCGCTCCAGGGCGCGTACCACGGCGTCCCGGTCGACGATCAGCGCGCGAGCCGTGTTGACGATGTACGACCCGCGCTTCATGGCCGCCAGCATCTCGTCGTCGAAGAGGTTCACCGTCTTGGCGTGCAGCGGCGCGTGGATGGAGAGCACGTCCACGGCGGCCGCCAGGGAACGGGCATCCGGATGCCAGATCAGCCCCAGCTCCCGCTCGAGCTCCGGTGGCAACCTGTGCACGTCGGTGTAGTGCAGCCTCACCTCGAACGGCTTCAGCCGGCGCAGCACTGCCAGGCCGATCCGTCCGGCACCGAAAACGCCGACGTCCATGCCCTCCAGGTCGTAGTTCCGCGAGACGCAGTCGGCGACGTTCCACCCTCGGCGGGCGGTGACCCACTCGTGGGCGGGCAGGTAGTTGTGGACGAGGGCGAGGATCTGCATGACCGCGTGCTCCGACACGCTGATGCTGTTGCTGTAGGTGATCTCCGCAACGGTGACGTCGTGTTCGATGGCGCTCGGTAGGTCCACGTGGTCCGAACCGATCCCGGCCGTGATCGACAGCTTCAGGTGCGGCGCACGCCGGAACCGGTCAGGAGTGAGGTAGGCGGGCCAGAACGGCTGCGAGATCACCACGTCGGTGTCGGGGAGCTCACGCTCCAGCACGGAGTCGGGCCCGTCCTTGTCGGAGGTGACGACCAGTGTGTGGCCGCGCTCCTCGAGGAACGGACGCAGACCGAGTTCACCGGAGACGCAGCCGACCAGCTCACCCGGTCTGAAGTCGAGGCTCTGCGGGGTGGGCGCCGTCTGCCCTCCGGGATAGCCGCTGATGACGGGAATCTCGTCCCGGGCATACCGGGGCGGGTAGCCGTCAACGGGATCCGGATAAAGCACCGTCAGGATCTTCGCCATGGCCGCGTCCTCTCGCCGAAGGCCGGCGCGCGGCGCAGTCCGGTAGCCCCACATGCGCTCCGGCCTGCCTTGCTGTCCAGTCCAAGTGCCCGGCCCGCCGCACACCAAAACGGTCCCCGGGGCGGCTGAATCGCCACGCCGGCAGTGCCTCGGCCACGGCGTTCTCATCCGCTGACGCGCCCCGGACCGGGCTGTCGCGCCGGCCGGGCATCACGTCCCGGCCCGTGCTGGGCGCTACCCCAGGGTGTCGGGGGCGCCCTCGGGCTGGGTGTCCGCGAACTCCCACCAGGCGAGCGGCAGCCAGTCTCCGTCGACGAAGCCGTCGACGGAGCCTCCGGTGCCCCGTATGGATACCCGGGTGCCTTCCGGATAGGTCGTGCCGGACAGGCCGGATACCGGGACGAGGAGCGTGCCGAGACGTCGCGACAAGGTTCTGGATCCTTCCGAAGTGGTGCGGAACGGGACTTCACCGTCTCTAGATGCAAATCATCTCATCATGCACCAGTCTGGAATATGAGCCAGGACACAGAAGACCGGTTGAGCTGCAGGGTTGGGGACCTGGTCCCGACGGATGCAGCGGGTCCCCTCGGCGCCGCCGTTCCGATCTGTGAGCGAACGACCACACTCAGTGGAGGTGTTCGAGCATGAGGGCCGTCGTCTACAAGGGACCGTTCGAAGTAGCGATCGAGCAGGTGGAGGATCCCCGGATCCAGCACCCGAGCGACGTGATCGTCCGTGTCACGTCCAGCGCCATCTGCGGGTCGGACCTGCACATGTATGAGGGCCGCACGGCCGCCGAGCCGGGGATCGTCTTCGGTCACGAGAACCTCGGCGTCATCGAGGAGGCCGGTGAGGGTGTGACGCAGCTCAGCCGCGGAGACCGCGTTGTCATGCCCTTCAACGTGGCCTGCGGCTTCTGCAAGAACTGCACGGCGGGTTTCACCGGCTTCTGTCTGACGGTGAACCCCGGTTTCGCCGGCGGTGCGTACGGCTATGTGGCGATGGGCCCCTTCGTGGGGGGCCAGGCCGAGTACGTACGGGTGCCGTACGCCGACTTCAACTGCCTGAAGCTCCCCGAGGGCACCGAGAAGGAGACCGACTTCATCCTTCTCGCGGACATCTTCCCGACCGGCTACCACGGCAACGAGCTGGCCGACGTGCGCCCCGGTGACAGCGTCGCCGTGTACGGCGGCGGCCCGGTCGGTCTGATGGCCGCCTACTCGGCGATACTGCGCGGCGCGAGCAAGGTGTTCGTGGTCGACCGGGTGGCCGAGCGGCTGCAGAAGGCCGAGGAGATCGGCGCCGTACCGATCGACTTCACCCAGGGCAACCCGGTGGAGCAGATCAAGGAGCAGACGGCGGGTGAAGGCACGGACAAGGGCATCGACGCCGTCGGCTACCAGGCCCAGGCGCGTGGCGAGGATCGCGAGGAACCGGCGATCGTACTGAACTCGCTCGTGGAGACGGTCCGGCCGACGGGCGCTCTCGGCGTGCCGGGCCTGTACGTTCCGCGCGACCCTGGCGGACCAGATGAGCAGTCGAAGCAGGGCATGTTGGTGGTTGCCATCGGGCGTCTCTTCGAAAAGGGACTGCGCGTGGGCACCGGGCAGTGCAACGTCAAGCGCTACAACCGTCAGCTGCGCGACCTGATCATCGAGGACCGTGCGCAGCCCAGCTTCGTCGTTTCGCACGAGCTGCCCCTCGACCAGGCGCCGATGGCGTACGAGAAGTTCGACAAGCGGACGGAGGGTTACACCAAGGTCGTCCTGCACCCGCACGACTGAGGACGCCTGACACCGCCCTGTTCGGCAGGCGGCTGAGCCGTGATCGGCCGGACCAGCCGGTGGATGCCTTCGCCGGCTGCGTCCGGCCGGCTCGCCGCCTTGGCGGAGATCACAGCCATTCGAGAAGGGGGGAACTCCTCACCGCCGCGCAGTCGCATGCGATGAACCCGGCGACGTCGGTGGGTGGCATCCCGCGATAATGGCCGACGTGGCAGAGGTCGAGGTCGTCGTCGCCCATCACGAGCGCGCGACCCTGCGCGTCGGCGACGTGTTCCTGAAGATCGACGCCGATCGGACGCGCGCCGACATCGAGGTCGAGGCGATGGCCATGGCGCCGATCCCGACTCCGGAGGTCCTGTGGCGGAAGCCGCCCGTGCTCGCGCTCGCCGCCCTCCCAGGGACGGCACTCGGCCGCCTCGGCGAGCCGTCGATCGCGCCGTCGGCGGCGTGGACCGCGGCGGGTGCCGCCATGGCCCGGTGGGAGCCTCGACGAGATCGCATCGCACCTCGACGGCGCATGCGAGTGGCTCGTCACCAACGGCGTCCTTCCCGCCGACGTGGTCGCGCGCAACCGCCGGGTTGCCGAGGCCGCGCTCCGGCCGTGGACGCCGGTGTTCGCGCACGGCGACCTGCAGGTCACCCATGTGTTCGTCGACGGTGACGAGATCATCGGCGTGATCGACTGGTCCGAGGCGGGCCCGGGCGATGCCCTGTTCGACCTCGCCACCTTGACGCTCGGACACGAGGAGCACCTTGACGACGTCGTCGCCGGCTACGGCACCGACGTCGACCTCGACGTGATCCGCGCGTGGTGGTCGTTGCGAAGCCTGCGGGCGGTCCGCTGGCTGGTCGAGCACGGCTTCGACCCGTCGCCCGAGGTCGCCGTGCTGAGATCCCGGCTGTGAGGCTGCACGAGCCCGACGGTACGAGACCCGACGGTACGAGACCCGACGGTACGAGACCCGACGGTACGAGACCCGACGGTACGAATCCCGACGGTACGAGTGCCGTTCTGCCGCAGGCCGATTGCATAAACGTGCATCGAAACGTATAGTCATGCCCTCTAGGAGGAGGATTCCATGGCGGTACGTGCGGCAGTGGCCGGAGCGAGCGGGTACGCGGGCGGGGAACTGCTGCGTCTGCTCCTGGCGCACCCCGAGGTCGAGATCGGCGCCCTGACCGGGAACTCCAACGCCGGTCAGAGACTCGGAGCGCTGCAGCCGCACCTGCTGCCGCTCGCCGACCGGGTACTGCAGGACACCACCGCCGACGTCCTCGCCGGTCACGACGTCGTCTTCCTCGCGCTGCCGCACGGGCAGTCCGCCGCCGTCGCCGAGCAGCTCGGGCCGGACGTGCTGGTGATCGACATGGGCGCCGACTTCCGGCTCAAGGACGCCGCCGACTGGGAGACGTTCTACGGTTCCCCGCACGCCGGCACCTGGCCTTACGGCCTCCCCGAACTGCCGGGCTGCCGCGCTGCGCTGGAGGGGTCCAAGCGCATCGCGGTGCCCGGTTGCTACCCGACCGCCGTCTCGCTGGCGCTCTTCCCGGCGTACGCGGCGGGCCTGGCCGAGCCCGAGGCCGTGATCGTCGCGGCCTCCGGCACCTCCGGCGCGGGCAAGTCCCCCAAGCCGCACCTGCTGGGCAGCGAGGTCATGGGGTCCATGTCGCCGTACGGCGTCGGCGGCGGCCACCGGCACACGCCCGAGATGATGCAGAACCTCAGCGCGGCCGCGGGGGAGCCGGTGAGCGTCTCCTTCACGCCGACCCTCGCGCCGATGCCCCGCGGCATCCTCGCCACGTGCAGTGCGAAGGCGCGCGAGGGTGTCACGGCACAGTCGCTGCGGGAGACGTACGAGAAGGTCTTCGCCGGTGAGCCCTTCGTCCACCTGCTCCCGGAGGGGCAGTGGCCCGCCACCGCGTCCGTCTACGGTTCCAACGCCGTTCAGGTCCAGGTCGCACACGACCCGGCCGCGGGCCGGATCATCGCCATCAGCGCCATCGACAACCTGACCAAGGGCACCGCGGGCGGTGCCGTCCAGAGCATGAACATCGCCCTGGGTCTCGACGAGACCACCGGACTGACGACGATCGGAGTCGCGCCGTGAGTGTGACGGCAGCACAGGGATTCACAGCGGCGGGCATAGCCGCCGGGATCAAGGAGAACGGCAACCCGGACCTGGCTCTCGTGGTCAACAACGGTCCGCGCCGCGCCGCCGCGGGCGTCTTCACATCCAACCGCGTCAAGGCCGCGCCGGTGCTGTGGTCGGAGCAGGTCCTCAAGGGCGGGCAGGTCTCCGCCGTCGTCCTCAACTCCGGTGGGGCCAACGCCTGTACGGGCCCGAAGGGCTTCCAGGACACCCACGCCACGGCCGAGAAGGTGGCCGAGGTCCTCGGACGGGGCGCCATCGAGGTCGCCGTCTGTTCCACCGGCCTGATCGGCGTGCTCCTGCCGATGGACAAGTTGCTGCCCGGCGTCGAGACCGCCGCCGCCCAGCTCTCCGAGCACGGCGGTGAGAAGGCCGCCATCGCCATCAAGACCACCGACACCGTCCACAAGACGTCCGTGGTGACGAAGGACGGCTGGACCGTCGGCGGCATGGCCAAGGGCGCCGGCATGCTCGCCCCCGGCCTCGCCACCATGCTCGTCGTCCTCACCACGGACGCGGACGTGGACAGCGAGACCCTCGACCGGGCCCTGCGCGCCGCGACCAAGGTCACCTTCGACCGTGTCGACTCCGACGGCTGCATGTCCACCAACGACACCGTGCTCCTGCTCGCCTCCGGCGCCTGCGGGGTCACCCCGGAGTACGAGGAGTTCGCCGAGGCCGTACGGGCCGTCTGCGACGACCTCGGTCAGCAGCTGATCCGCGACGCCGAGGGCGCCAGCAAGGACATCAAGGTCGAGGTGATCAACGCCGCGACCGAGGACGACGCCGTGGAGGTGGGCCGCTCCATCGCCCGCAACAACCTCCTCAAGTGCGCCATCCACGGCGAGGACCCCAACTGGGGCCGCGTCCTCTCCGCGATCGGCACGACCTCCGCCGCCTTCGAGCCCGACCGGCTCAACGTCGCCATCAACGGCGTCTGGGTCTGCAAGAACGGCTCCGTCGGCGAGGACCGCGAGAAGGTCGACATGCGCTACCGCGAGGTGCACATCGTCGCCGACCTCGCCGCCGGCTCCGAGACCGCCACCATCTGGACCAACGACCTCACCGCCGACTACGTCCACGAGAACAGCGCCTACTCGTCATGAGCACTACGCGTAAACACACCGCGCTCCCCAAGGCCCAGATCCTCATCGAGGCGCTGCCCTGGCTGGTCCGGCACAACGGCAAGACCGTCGTCATCAAGTTCGGCGGCAACGCCATGGTCGACGAGGACCTGAAGGCCGCGTTCGCGCAGGACGTCGTCTTCCTCCACCATGCCGGCCTCAAGCCGGTCGTCGTGCACGGCGGCGGCCCGCAGATCAGCGCCGCCCTCGACAAGCACGGCATCGTCAGCGAGTTCAAGGCGGGCCTGCGCGTCACCACCGAGGACGCCATGGACGTCGTACGGATGGTGCTCGCCGGGCAGGTGCAGCGCGAGCTGGTCGGGCTGCTCAACCGGCACGGCCCGCTCGCCGTCGGCCTCACCGGCGAGGACGCGCACACCATCACCGCGACCAAGCACCAGCCCCAGATCGACGGCGAGCTCGTCGACATCGGGCGGGTGGGCGAGATCACCGACATCGACACGGGCGCGATCGAGGCCCTGCTCGCCGACGGCCGGATCCCGGTCGTCTCGTCCGTCGCCCGTTCCCAGGACGATCACCATGTCTACAACGTCAATGCTGATACGGCGGCTGCGGCACTCGCTGCTGCACTGGGCGCCGAAACCCTCATGGTCCTCACGGACGTCGAGGGACTCTACGAGGACTGGCCGAACTCCGACGAGGTGATCAGCCGCCTCACCGCTTCCCAACTGGAGAAGCTGCTGCCGGAGTTGTCCTCCGGCATGGTGCCGAAGATGGAGGGCTGCCTGCACGCCGTGCGCAACGGCGTCAACACCGCCCGCGTCATCGACGGCCGGGTCCAGCACTCGATCCTGCTGGAGATCTTCACGGACGAGGGCATCGGCACCATGGTCGTGCCCGACGACAGCGATCAGGGGGAGTCGTGAGCAACGCCGTGAGCAACGCCATGACCAGTGCCGTGAGCAACGCCGGCGGCAACCAGGAACTGACCGCGCGCTGGCAGGGCGCGCTCATGAACAACTACGGCACCCCGCGGCTGGCCCTGGTGCGCGGTGCGGGCGCCACGGTGTGGGACGCCGACGGCAACGCCTACCTCGACTTCGTCGGCGGTATCGCCGTCAACGCGCTCGGCCACGCCCACCCGGCGGTGGTGGAGGCCGTCAGCACGCAGATCGCGTCCCTCGGCCACGTCTCCAACCTGTTCATCGCCGAGCCGCCGGTCGCCCTCGCCGAGCGCCTCCTCCAGCTCTTCGGCCGCGACGGCAAGGTGTTCTTCTGCAACTCCGGTGCCGAGGCCAACGAGGGCGCCTTCAAGATCGGCCGCCTCACCGGCCGTACCCACATGGTCGCGACGCAGGGCGGCTTCCACGGCCGGACGATGGGCGCCCTCGCGCTCACCGGCCAGCCCGGCAAGCAGGAACCGTTCCAGCCGCTGCCCGGCGACGTCACGCACGTGCCGTACGGGGACGCGCAGGCGCTGGCCGCGGCCGTGACGGAGGAGACCGCGCTCGTCGTCATCGAGCCGATCCAGGGCGAGAACGGGGTCGTGGTGCCCCCGGCGGGCTATCTGAAGGCGGCCCGGGCGATCACCGCCGCCACGGGCGCGCTGCTGGTCCTCGACGAGGTGCAGACCGGCATCGGCCGTACCGGCCACTGGTTCGAGTACCAGGCCCACGAGGGCGTGCTGCCCGACGTCGTCACCCTCGCCAAGGGGCTCGGCGGCGGGCTGCCGCTGGGCGCGACGGTGGCGTTCGGGCGGGCGGCCGACCTGCTCCAGCCGGGCCACCACGGCACCACCTTCGGCGGCAGCCCCGTCGCCTGCGCCGCCGGACTGGCCGTCCTGGAGACCATCGCGAACGAGGGGTTGCTGGAGAACGTCAAGCGGCAGAGCGAGAAGTTGCGTGACGGAATCGAGGGCGCCGGCGGCGGTTCCCGTCACGGATTGATCGACTATGTCCGGGGCGCGGGCCTCCTCCTGGGTATCGTGCTCACCGAGCCGCTCGCACCCAAGGTGCAGCAGGCGGCTCAGGACGCCGGCTTCCTCGTGAATGCGCCCGCCCCCGATGTCGTACGGCTCATGCCTCCGCTGACCCTCGGCGACGACGCGGTGGACGCCTTCCTCGGGGCCCTGCCCGGCATCCTTGACCAGGCCGCCGAGGCCGACGGGGCCGACGGGGACGGACGATCCGGAGAATGAGACGACGATGAGCCAGGCGCAGGACCACGGGAACGGGACCGCCGGGCCTGCCGTGCCGCAGACCCGCACCGCACGCCACCGCCGGATCGTGGACATCCTCAACCGGCAGCCGGTGCGGTCGCAGAGCCAGCTGGCGAAGCTGCTCGCCGACGACGGGCTGAGCGTCACACAGGCGACGCTCTCCCGGGATCTCGACGAGCTGAACGCGGTGAAGATCCGCAACACCGACGGCGACCTGATCTACGCGGTGCCGAGTGAGGGGGGTTTCCGTACGCCTCGCGCTCCGCTGGGGGAGTCGGCGAAGGAGGAGCGGATGCGGCGGTTGTCGCAGGAGCTGCTGATCTCCGCGGAGGCTTCGGCCAACCTCGTTGTCCTGCGGACGCCGCCTGGTGCTGCGCAGTTCCTGGCGTCGGCGATTGACCAGGCCGAGCTGCACGACATTCTGGGGACCATCGCCGGGGACGACACGTTGTTGTTGATCAGCCGGAATCCTGATGGGGGGCAGGCGCTGGCGGACCACTTGCTGCGGCTGGCTCAGAACGGGCACTGAGCGCCGTAGGGCTTCATCCCAGTCGAGCCGCCAGGCCCCCCGTACACCTCACCTCATCGCCCGCCGTGATCAGGAGGGCCTCCACGTCCGGCAGGGACTCCAGCCACGCCAGGCCCTCCCGCGAGCCCATCGCGAACGCGGCTGTGGCCCAGCAGTCCGCCCAGGTCAGGCGGGGTGCCACCACGGTCACGGCCACCAGGTCCGTCACCGCGGAGCGGCCGGTGCGGGGGTCGATGATGTGGGCGCCGCGTTCCGCCGTGCCGGAGGTGGCCACGGCCAGTTCCGTCGTGCCGGCGGCGGAGACGACGGCCGCGAGGCCGCCGGGGCGCAGGGGGTCCGAGACCCCGACCCGCCAGGGCCGCTGCCCCCCGGGGGTGCCGAGCAGCTGGACGTCGCCGCCGCCGTTGACGCTGACGCCGCTCACGCCGGGTGTCGCCGCGAGCCGGCGGGCCGCCCGTTCGACGGCCCAGCCCTTGACGATGCCGGTCGGGTCGAGGCGGCCCTGGTACGACGTGCTGAACCAGCCGTCGCTCAGCCGTTCCGCCTCGGCCGCCAGCTCCAGCACCTCGGCGACCTCGGGATCGCACTCCTCGACGGTCAGCTCACCGCGGGCCAGCCGGGAGACCTGGCTGTCCTCGCGGTAGGTGCTGAACACCTCGTCGACCCGGTGCAGCCCGGCGATCGCCTCGTCCAGGGCCGTGCGCACCGCGCCGGGATCCCCGCCGCGGACGTCGAGGGAGAAGACGGTCCCCATCGCCTCCTCCGCATGACGTACCGCGGCGGGAGCCTGTGCGGAGTCGGCCACCGTGTCAGCCACCGGCCTGGTCCAGCGCCGACTGCAGGGACTGCCTGTAGCCGTTGCTCGTGTACGTCGCCCCGGAGACGGCGTCGATGTCCGCGCTGCCGGCCGCCACGGCCGCCTGGTTGAGGCGCGGCACGGCGTTCTGGGTGATCTGGCTGCTGCGGCCGCCGCTGGGCGCCTGGACCGCCTCCGCCTGGGTGATCTTGCCGCCGCTGACGGTGACGCGTACCTGGACCGGGCCGTACTGGGTCTGGACGGCGCTACCGGTGACGGTTCGCGCCGCCTGGGCGCCGCCCGAGCCTCCCGAGCCCTGCGACCCGGAGCCGGACGCGGCGCCGACCTTGTCCAGCGCCGACTGCAGCGACTGCCTGTAGCCGGCGCTCGTGTACGTCGCCCCGGACACCGCGTCGATCTGCGCGCTCTGCGCAGCCACGGCCGCCTGGTTGAGCCGGGGCACGGCCGTGGACGTGATCTGGTCGCTCTTGCCGCCCTTGGGCGCCTGCACGGCCTCCGCCTGCGTGATCTTCCCGCCGCTCACGGTCAGGCGTACCTGCACCGGGCCGTACTGCGTCTGGGCCGCGTCGCCGGTGACCGTGCCGTTCCCGGCGGCCTGGGCGCCGCCCTGCGGGGACTGCGCCGCCGCGGGCGGGGCCTGGCCGCCCACCGCCTGGGCGGAGCCCGGGTCGGAGGCCGGCTTCAGCGACAGCAGCAGCACGATTCCGGAGACGGTGGCTGCGGTGGCGAGCACGGCACGCCGGACGGGGTGGCTCTTCCTCATCGTTTCTCAAGCTCCTGATGTCGCGTTGATGTCCCGTCGCTCACATCTCGAACGACTCGTGATGGATACGGCGGGCAGGCACGCCCGCCCCGCGCAGTGCCTCGTACACCGACTGTGCGAAGCCGGGCGGGCCGCACATGAAGACGTCGTGCCGGTCGATGTCCGGGATCTTCCGCTGCAGCGACTCCGCCGAGATGTCCGGGCGTTCCCCGTCGGGGCTGTTGACCGCGTACATCAGCCGCGCACCCCGCTCGTCGGCGATCTTGGCGAGCTCGCCCCACAGGGCCAGGTCCTGGGTGCTGTTGGCCCGGTAGAGGAGCGTGATGTCGCCGGAGGCGCCCGGCAGGGTCTCGAACAGCGCCCGCATCGGGGTGATCCCGACGCCGCCCGCGACCAGCAGCACCTTGCCGCGGCTGCGGCGCTGCGCGGTCAGCGCGCCGTACGGGCCCTCCGCCCACACCTTGGTGCCGGGCGTGAGCTCGCGCAGCCGCGAGCTGTGGTCGCCGATCGCCTTGACCGTGATCCGCAGCATGTCCGGGCGGGGCGCCGCCGACAGCGAGTACGGGTGCGAGCTGAACCGCATGCCCGGCGCCAGGAACCGCCAGCGGAAGAACTGCCCGGCCTCCGCGCCGATCCGGTGCAGCTTGCGCCCGCCGATCAGCACCGACACGATCCCCGGCGTCTCCTCGATGACCGCCTCGACCCGCATCCGGTGCCGCAGGTTCAGCCGGATCGGCGTCAGGATCCGGTACCAGAGCACCAGGGCCGTCACCGAGCCGTACAGCGCGTACCAGAAGGTCTTCGCGGAGGGCTCGACGGCGAACTCGTTGCCGGTGCTGATCTGGTGCCAGAACGTCAGGTACACCGCCGCGTACGTGAGCAGGTGCACGTGGTACCAGCCGTCGTACGGGATCCTGCGGCGGATCCCGCCGATGGAGATGAACCCGATGACGAACAGCAGGCCGGTGCCGATGGCGGCCTTGCCCATGTCGGGCAGCGTGTTGATGGAGTCGATGGTCTGCTGGACGACGTCGCCGAGGGTCTTGCCCGCCTGCAGCGCGTAGCCCCACATGGTGAGGAAGACGTGGGCGATGACCAGGCAGAGCGTGTAGCGGCCCGTCATGGCGTGCCAGCGCGCCACCCGGTCCGAGCCCACCCGGCGCTCCAGCGCGGGCACGCGGGCCATCTGCAGCACCACGAGCGCCATGAGGTAGCCGGCGAGCAGGCCGGTGATCCGGCCGGCGGCCAGGATCTTGCTCGTGTTGTCCGCGAGGGACGGCGTGTTGTCCCACCACAGCCACAGCACGCCCGCCGCGCCCGCCCATAGGGCGATGACCAGCGGGACGGCCGGGGAGCGGCGCGGACGGATGCGGCGCATCGTCTGGCGGCGGGCGGCACGGCCGCCTGCGAGCGTGGTGGTCACGGTTCCTCCGTGGGGACTTGACCCTTGGCCCACAGATACGTGCCGCGACGCGGGAGTGTTCAGCGGCTCAGTACTTCGTGATCGCGGTCGCCCCGCCCGCCGTCCCGATCGCGAGGTGCGGCTTCTTCGCGGGGTCCGCCCACGCGAGGATCCGCCGCATCGCGTCCCGCGGTACCGACACACAACCGGCCGTCGCCCCACGCCCGTTGACATGCAGGAAGATGCCCGCGCCGCGCCCGCGCACGGGACGGTGGTAGTTGAAGCCGATGACGAGCGCGTACGCGTACTGCGTCCGGTAGGTGACGAGGTGCTCGGCCTCGGCGGCGGCGCAGTCGGCCGCCCGGGGCTCGGTCCACCGGTTGTAGGAGCGGGAGTCGCCGTCCTGGCACCACCAGGAGTCCCGGTGCACGCGGCGGTACGTGTACGTCGTGCCGCGCGGCGCCGCCTTGATGCCGAAGGCGTACGGCAGGTCGTACAGCCCGGTCGGCGTCGTGTTCGTGCCCTGCCTGCGTGCCGTGCCCTCGACGAGCCCCTTCGCCCCGAAGCGCGTGGGTGCGGAACCGGCCCGCACCCACCGCCCGTCCCTGAGGTCCCACCAGGTGACCGTGCCCGACGTCGAGCCGCGCCGGGGCGCCTGTGCCGTGATCAGTTGCGTACCGCCCCCGGTGTCCGCCATCCGTGCCGGCAGCGGTGCGGACGGCGGCCCGCCGCCGGGCGCGAGGAGGGAGCAGACGGCGCGGGCCACGACACCAGGGCGCATGGCTCAGACGGTAGAGGGCGGCAGCGGCAACGGCAGCCCGGGCAGTCCGTCCAGGCTGGTCGCGATGTGCTCCTTCTTGGTGAAGTACGCGCTGAGCGAGTCGTCGTCCTCGCGCGCGAAACGCCTGCCGTGCAGATCGCGGTCGGCCTCGTACGCCATGAGGGGGACGGCGTACCCACAGCTGTCGCGGACCAGTTCCGCCGTCACCACGATGATCGCGCGCAGGCCGTGCAGGCCCGGGTCGATGTCCGGGAAGCGGGTGAGCAGTTCCTTGAAGCGCGGGTCGTCGCGGAAGATCGGCTCGCCGCGGCCGTGCACGCGGACGATGTTCGGCGGGCCCTGGAAGGCGCACCACATCAGCGTGATCCGGCCGTTCTCGCGCAGGTGCGCGATGGTCTCGGCGGTGGAGCCGGCGAAGTCGAGGTAGGCCACGGTGCGGTCGTCGAGCACGACGAAGGAGCCCTTGAGGCCCTTGGGGGAGAGGTTGACCGTGCCGTCGGCGGAGAGGGGAGCGGTGGCGGTGAAGAAGACCGGCTGCGCCTCGATGAACGTGCGGAGCCGGCCGTCTATGCGCTCGTAAGTCTTTCCCATGTCTAACGATTATGAGCGCAATTCTTTTGCCTGTCTAAGGAATTGACGGATCCGGTTGCCTGTGCGGTGACCTGAGCCGTCCGTGGCCGCCCCGGCCGGCGCTTGCGCGGGGCGGCCACGGCGCCTGTCACGTCACTTGGTGAGCGTGCAGGCGGCCAGCGAGTCCAGGCCCGCCGGGCGCTCGGCGGTGCGGCCGATGGCGGTGGCGATGCGGTTGACGGTGGCCACGCGCTTGTCCTTGAGCGGGCCGAGGATGGCGTTCTGGACGAAGTTGGGTCCGCCCTGGCCGACGGTGTTGACCAGGCGCGTGTTGGCCTCGCGGATCTGGGTGTCGAGGAGCGCCAGGTTGCGGTCGACCTCGGCCTTGGCGGAGGCCGGGACCGCCGGGAGCTTGGAGCGGACGTCGGGGCAGGAGATGGTGCCCGGACCGGCGTTGCCCGCGTTCCCGGCGTTTCCATTGTTCCCGGCGTTCCCGGCGTTCCCGGTGTTGCCGCCGGCCTGCGGGGTCCCGGCCGCGTTTCCACCCTTGTTGAGGGTGCATGTGGCCAGGGAGTCCAGGCCCTGCGGCTTGGCGGCGGTGCGGCCGATGGCGGTGGCGATGCGGTTGACGGTGGCCACGCGCTTGTCCTTGAGCGGGCCGAGGATGGCGTTCTGGACGAAGTTGGGTCCGCCCTGGCCGACGGTGTTGACCAGGCGCGTGTTGGCCTCGCGGATCTGGGTGTCGAGGAGCGCCAGGTTGCGGTCGACCTCGGCCTTGGCGGAGGCCGGGACCGCGGGCAGCTTCGACCTGACGTCCGGGCAGGTGATCGTGCCGGGGCTCGCCAGTGTCCGGGCGGTGTTCCCGCTGCTCTTGGACGTCTCCCCGGCGAGCGCGAAGCCGGCGATCGCCGTGCCGGACAGCGCCACCGCGGCGGCGCCGCCAATGAACGCGACGCGACGCTTGTTGTACTTCGGAAGAGCCCTGGACATGCGGATGCCTCACTCGGGTCGGGGGTGTCGTCGGTGTACGAACGCGGCGCCTGCGTTCGGCGAGAGGTACGGGAAAGCGGTTTCGAGCGTTCAAGCCCTCCCCGAATTGCCCTCGGCCTGTCCGAAAACGCACCCTACCCGACCCCACATTGACGAATCATGCGGACTACTGCATACTCATGCATGTCAGCGAATGCACTGTGAGGAGAAACCCGTGACCGAGCGCGTCGTACTCGCCTACTCAGGCGGTCTGGACACCTCCGTCGCCATCGGCTGGATCGCCGAGGAGACGGGCGCCGAGGTCATCGCCGTTGCGGTCGACGTCGGCCAGGGCGGCGAGGACCTGGACGTCATCCGCAAGCGCGCGCTCGCCTGCGGTGCCGTCGAGGCCGAGGTCGCGGATGCCAAGGACGAGTTCGCCGAGGAGTACTGCCTCCCGGCGATCAAGGCCAACGCCCTCTACATGGACCGCTACCCGCTGGTCTCCGCCCTGTCCCGGCCCACGATCGTCAAGCACCTCGTGGCCGCCGCCAAGAAGCACGGCGCCGACACGGTCGCCCACGGCTGTACCGGCAAGGGCAACGACCAGGTCCGCTTCGAGGCCGGCATCGTCGCCCTCGCCCCCGACCTCAAGTGCATCGCCCCGGTCCGCGACTACGCCATGACCCGCGACAAGGCCATCGCCTTCTGCGAGGAGAAGGGCCTGCCGATCGCGACCACCAAGAAGTCGCCGTACTCCATCGACCAGAACGTCTTCGGCCGCGCCGTCGAGACCGGCTTCCTCGAGGACATCTGGAACGGCCCCATCGAGGACATCTACGAGTACACGCAGAACCCGGCCGTCCCGCGCGAGCCCGACGAGGTGATCATCACCTTCAAGGAGGGCGTCCCGGTCGCCATCGACGGCAAGCCCGTCACCGTCCTGCAGGCCATCCAGCAGCTCAACGAGCGCGCGGGCGCCCAGGGCATCGGCCGGATCGACATGGTCGAGGACCGGCTCGTCGGCATCAAGTCCCGCGAGGTCTACGAGGCTCCGGGCGCCATCGCCCTGATCACCGCCCATCAGGAGCTGGAGAACGTCACCGTCGAGCGGGAGCTGGCCCGCTACAAGCGGGGCGTCGAGCAGCGCTGGAGCGAGCTGGTCTACGACGGCCTGTGGTTCTCCCCGCTCAAGCGCGCCCTGGACGGCTTCGTCAACGAGGCCAACCAGCATGTCTCCGGCGACATCCGGATGACCCTGCACGGCGGCCGCGCGGTCGTCACCGGCCGGCGTTCCGAGGAGTCGCTGTACGACTTCAACCTCGCGACCTACGACACGGGCGACACGTTCGACCAGTCCGCGGCCAAGGGCTTCATCGACATCTACAGCCTGTCGTCGAAGATCGCGGCCAAGCGCGACCTCGCGTAAGAGCGCCGGGTCACCTCACACGCACTAGCCTGACAACCGCCTCCCCGCTCATCCCGTGGGGAGGCGGTGGCACATCCACAGCCATTTCGAGGAGTACGAGCAAGTGAGCAGCAACAGCGGTGACGTACGGCTCTGGGGCGGCCGTTTCGCCGACGGTCCCGCCGAGGCCCTGGCCAAGCTGTCCGCGTCCGTCCACTTCGACTGGCGGCTCGCGCCGTACGACATCGCCGGTTCGCGTGCGCACGCGCGCGTGCTGCACAAGGCCGGGCTGCTCACGGACGACGAGCTGCGGCGCATGCTCGCCGGGCTCGACCAGCTGGAGGGGGATGTCGCCGACGGTTCGTTCGTGGGCACCATCGCCGACGAGGACGTCCACACCGCCCTGGAGCGCGGTCTGCTGGAGCGCCTCGGCCCCGACCTCGGCGGCAAGCTGCGCGCGGGCCGCTCCCGCAACGACCAGGTCGCGACCCTGTTCCGCATGTACCTGCGGGACCACGCCCGTATCATCGGCGGTCTGGTCGCCGACCTCCAGGACGCGCTGATCGGCCTGGCCGAGGCCCACCCGGACGTCGCCATGCCGGGCCGCACCCACCTCCAGCACGCCCAGCCGGTGCTCTTCGCCCACCACGTCCTCGCCCACGTCCAGGCGCTGTCCCGGGACGCCGAGCGGCTGCGGCAGTGGGACGAGCGGACGGCCGTGTCGCCGTACGGCTCGGGCGCGCTCGCGGGCAGCAGCCTCGGCCTGGACCCGGAGGCGGTCGCCCGCGACCTGGGCTTCGAGCACGGCAGCGCCGGCAACTCCATCGACGGCACGGCCTCCCGGGACTTCGTCGCCGAGTTCGCCTTCATCACGGCGATGATCGGGGTCAACCTCTCCCGGATCGCTGAGGAGGTCATCATCTGGAACACGAAGGAGTTCTCCTTCGTGACCCTGCACGACGCCTTCTCCACCGGCTCGTCGATCATGCCGCAGAAGAAGAACCCGGACATCGCGGAACTCGCGCGCGGCAAGTCCGGCCGCCTGATCGGCAACCTGACCGGCCTCATGGCAACGCTGAAGGCCCTCCCGCTCGCGTACAACCGCGACCTTCAGGAGGACAAGGAGCCGGTCTTCGACTCCATCGACCAGCTGGAGGTCCTGCTCCCGGCCTTCACCGGCATGATGGCCACCCTCACGGTGCACCGCGAACGCATGGAGGAGCTGGCCCCGGCCGGGTTCTCGCTGGCCACCGACATCGCCGAGTGGCTGGTCAAGCAGGGCGTGCCCTTCCGTGTCGCCCACGAGGTGGCCGGTGAGTGCGTGAAGGTCGCCGAGGCCGAGGGCAAGGAGCTGGACGAGCTCACCGACGAGCAGTTCGCGAAGATCTCCGCCCACCTGACCCCCGAGGTGCGCACCGTCCTCAACGTCCCGGGCGCCCTCGCCTCCCGCAACGGCCGCGGCGGTACGGCGCCCGGCGCGGTCGCCGTCCAGCTCGCAGAGGTCAGGGCGGACGTGGCGGCGCAGCACGAGTGGGCGACGGCCAAGCAGGCCTGACCAGCCGCAGGAGTCACCGAAGGGCCCGGACACCATGTCCGGGCCCTTCGTGCTGCCCGGGCCGTTCGGCCCCGGCCTCCATAACAGATGAGTTTCGGCCACTGGCCGAGAACTTGACGTTCTCCTACCCGGAAGTAACTATTCCGGTGCCGTTCGGCATTGCCGAACGGCGCTCGATCATCTCCGAGTATGAAAGGGACGTCATGCGCGCAGCCCGTACCAGACGAACCGCCCGCCTCCTCGCCGCCACTGCGGTCGCCGCGCTGTGCGCCCTCGGCCTCACGGCCCCCGCGCGCGCCGCCGACACGCCGCCGCCCGGCGCCAACGACTGGTCCTGCAAGCCGGACTCGGCCCACCCGCAGCCCGTCGTCCTGGTCAACGGCACCTTCAAGACCTCGTACGAGAACTGGCTGACCCTCTCGCCCGCCCTCGCGAACGCCGGCTACTGCGTCTTCTCCTTCGAGTACGGCGACCTGGAGACCGCCCCGATCCCGGACTCGGCGGCCGAGCTGCGCGACTTCGTCAACGCCGTCCTCGGCGCGACCGGCGCGAAGAAGGTCGACATCGTGGGTCACAGCCAGGGCGGCATGATGCCCCGCTACTACGTGAAGTTCCTCGGCGGCGCGACCAAGGTCGACGACCTCGTCGGGATCGTGCCGTCCAACCACGGCACCAGCAACCCCCTCGCCCTCGCGGCCGGCGCCACCACCTGCCCCTCCTGTGCCGACCAGACCACCGGTTCGGACTTCCTCCAGAAGCTCAACTCGGACCCGGAGACCCCGGTCGGCCCCGACTACACGGCGATCGCCACGAAGTACGACGAGGTCGTGGTGCCCTACACCAGCTCCTTCCTCGACGGCCCCGGCTCCTACGTGACCAACGTGCTGCTCCAGGACCGCTGCCCGCTCGACATGACCGAGCACGACCAGGCACCCAAGTCCCCGCTGGTCCAGCAGTGGGTGCTCAACGCCCTGGGCCGCAAGGGACCGGCCGACCCCGCCCTCGTGCCGCGCTGCGTGAGCACGGGCTGAACCGCCCGGGCCTGGGTAGATTGGGGCGGGATACGCCCGTCGCCGCTCGTGCAGGGAGTGCTCATGTCGTTCACCCGCCTGGCCGCCGTGACCACGCCCACCGCACACCTCGGACTGGGACTCGCCGCCGTCGGCCGACCCGGCTACATCAATCTCGGCCGCGACCGGGACCTCCCTGCCGAGCGCACCGTCGACGCGCTGCGCGAGCGCACCCATGAACTCCTCGACGCCGCCTACGCCCAGGGCGTCCGCTACGTCGACGCCGCCCGCTCCTACGGGCGCTCGGAGGAGTTCCTCGCCGACTGGCTGAACGCCCGGCCCGACATCGACGACATCGTGGTCGGCAGCAAGTGGGGCTACACCTACACCGCCGACTGGTCCACCGACGCCGAGCAGCACGAGGTCAAGGACCACAGCCTCGCCGCGTACGAGCGGCAGCGCGCCGAGACCGAGGCCCTGCTCGGCGACCGGCTCGACCTCTACCAGATCCACTCGGTGACCCCGGACAGCCCGGCCCTCACCGACAAGGAACTCCACGCCCGTCTCGCCGAGGCCGCCGCGCAGGGCCTCACCGTCGGCTTCTCCACCAGCGGCCCGGCCCAGGTCGACGCCATCCGCGCCGCCCTGGCGGTGACGGTCGAGGGCGAGCCCCTCTTCCGTACGGTCCAGTCCACGTACAACGTCCTGGAGACCTCCGCTGCGCCCGCGCTCGCCGAGGCGCACGACGCCGGGCTCACCGTGATCGTCAAGGAGGGCATGGCCAACGGCCGGCTCGCCGAGCCCCACGCACCGCAGGTGCTGAAGGACGTCGCCGCGCAGACCGGGTTGGGCTGTGACGCGGTCGCTCTCGCCGTGATCCTGCGGCAGCCCTGGGCCGGTGTCGTCCTCTCCGGCGCGGCGACCGTCACGCAGCTCGTCTCGAACCTGCACGCCGCGGCCGTCGACCTCGACGAGGACCAGCTGGCCCGGCTGGCGGGGCTGGTCCAGGAGCCGCGTGCGTACTGGGAGCGGCGCGGGCAGCTGCCCTGGCACTGACAACACCCTTTCGCGATCGGCGACTGTGAGCCACGCATGCCCGGTGTGAGACATTCATGTCTCATATGGGCTACGGTTGTCTCATGGCTGTCGATCGTGACCACGTACTGCGCACCGCCGCAGCTCTGCTGACCCGGAAATCCACCGCGACCATGGACGAGGTCGCCAAGGCCGCCGGGCTCAGCCGGGCCACCCTGCACCGTCACTTCGCCGGGCGTGACGCGCTCGTCCGGGCGCTGGAGGAGCTCGGCATCGCGGAGTGCGAGGCCGCTCTGGAGGCGGCCCGCCTGGACGAGGGGGCCGCGAGCGACGCCGTGCACCGACTGGTGCGGGCGATCGAGCCCGCCGCCGGCCTGCTCGCCTTCCTCTACTCCGAGAACCAGCTGTTCGAGGGCGAGGAGCAGAACGCGGGCTGGGCCCGCATCGACGAGCGGATCGCCGCCCTGTTCCGGCGCGGCCAGTCGAACGGCGAGTTCCGTATCGACCTCACCCCGGCCTGGCTCACCGAGGCGCTGTACGGCCTGCTGGCCTCCGGCGCCTGGGCCGTGTCGGAGGGCCGCGTGGCCCCCAAGGACTTCAGCTACATGATCGTCGAGCTGTTGCTCGGCGGCGTCCGGCGAGGAGAGGGATCATGACCAGTACCGCGCAGCCGGTGAAGGGGGCCGAGGCGGTGAAGCGCCCGGCCCGCTGGCTCGCGCTGTCGGTGCTCGTGCTCGCCGTGCTGCTGGTGGCCGTCGACGCGACCGTCCTCGGCCTCGCGACCCCCTACATCAGCGAGGACCTGAGGCCCTCGGGCACCCAGCTGCTGTGGATCGGGGACGTCTACTCGTTCGTGATCGCCGGTCTGCTCGTCTCCATGGGCAGCCTCGGCGACCGCATCGGCCGCAAGCGGATCCTGCTCGTCGGGGCCACGGCGTTCGGCGCGATATCCGTGCTCAACGCCTACGCGACCACGCCCGAGCTGATGATCGTGGCCCGGGCGCTGCTCGGTGTCGCCGGCGCGACCCTGATGCCCGCCACGCTCGCCCTGATCCGCAACCTCTTCGACGACCCGCGGGAACGCAGCCTGGCCATCGGCATCTGGGGCGCCACCACCTCGGCCGGCACGGCCATCGGCCCGATCGCCGGCGGCTTCCTGCTCGAACACTTCTGGTGGGGCTCGGTCTTCCTGATCAACCTGCCCGTGATGGCCGTCCTGGTCCTCGTCGGCATCAAGCTGCTGCCCGAGTCCCGCAACCCGAACCCCGGCCCGTGGGACCTGGTCAGCGTCCTGCTGTCCCTGGTCGGCATGGTCGGTGTCGTGTACGCGGTCAAGGAGGCCGCCGCGCACGGCTTCGCGTGGGCCACGCTCGGCGCGGGCCTGCTGGGCGCGGCCGCCCTGTACGGGTTCGTACGCCGTCAGCTCACGCTCCCGGCGCCGCTGCTGGACATGCGGCTGTTCGGCAACCGCGGCTTCAGCGGTGCGGTGCTGGCCGACCTGCTGACCATCCTCGGACTGTCCGGGCTGGTGTTCTTCCTCTCGCAGTACCTGCAACTCGTGCAGGGGCGGCGCCCGTTGGAGGCGGGGCTGGCCGAACTGCCCGCCGCCATCGGTGCGGTGGCGGCCGGTCTGGTCGCGGGCCGGGCCGCCCGGCGCTTCTCGGTGCGGGCCGTGGTCTCCGGCGGACTCGCGGCCGTCGGGCTGGCCCTCGCCGCGCTGACCGTCATCGACCAGTCCACCGGCTACCCGCTGCTGGGTGCGTCCCTGCTGGTCGTCGGCGTCGGTGCCGGGTTCTCGTTCACGGTGACCGCCGACGTGATCCTCTCCGGCGTGCCCAGGGACCAGGCGGGCGCCGCGTCCGCGGTGTCCGAGACGGCGTACGAACTCGGCGCGGCCCTCGGCATCGCCCTGCTCGGCTCCGTCGTGACCGGTGTCTACCGCGGCTTCCCCGGCCCGGCGGGCACTCCGGCCGAGGCGCACGAGTCGCTGGGCGGGGCCGTCCAGGCAGCGGCACACCTGCCCGCGCACACGGCCGAGACGATGCTCGGCGCGGCCCGGCAGTCCTTCGTCGACGGCCTGACCCTGGCGGCGGGCGTGGGCGCCGCGGTCCTGCTGGCCGCGGCGGTCGCGGCCTGGTTCCTGCTGCGCGGGCAGCGGCTGGAGGGCGGGGCCGAGCACTCCTAGCCGGTCCGAGCCGCAGGGGGCGGGCCGGAAGCGCCGAGATCAGGCCACACGGTCTCGGCGCATGCCGCGAACACCTCGTCGGCGTCGAGCGGCATGCGCCGAGACCGGCACGGCCCTGGAGATCAACAGCCGGCCCGAGCGGCTCGACCCGCCGCGGCGGCTGCTGCGCCGGGCCCGTCCCGTCACCAGCCGTCCCGTGCAGTGCCCGAGGGCCAGCTGGACTGGCAGATCCACGGGTGCGCGCGGGCGGAGGCCACCTCGTCGGCGTCGAACTCCGACTCGGGCCGCCCCGACCTCTCCCAGCGCATCCGCCTCACCGGCCCCAAGGACGAGCTGCGCGACCTCGCCGACACCGTCGACTCCATGCTCGACCGGCTCGACGAGGCCTTCCGCGCCCAGCGCCGGCTCATCGACGACGCCTCCCACGAGCTGCGCAGCCCGCTGGCGATCATCCGCGCCAACGTCGACGCCGTCCTGACCGCCGAGGACGCCGACGAGGAGGACCGGCGCACGGCGGCCCGCAGCGTCGACCGGGCCACCACCCGCATGACCCGCCTCGTCGAGGACCTCCTCGCCACCGCCCGCCGCAGCGCCCCCGCCCTCGCCGACGCCGACGTCGACCTCGCGGCGGCGGCCCGCGAGGCCTGCGAGGAGTTCGCCCCGCTCGCCGCCGAACGCGGCCTCGCCCTGCACCGCCGGCTCGCCCCGGGCCTGACCGTGATCGGCGACCACGACGCGCTGCGCCGGGCCGTCGGCAACCTGCTCTCCAACGCCGTACGGCTCGCCCCGCCCGGCACCCGCATCACCGTCGCGGCCGGCCGGGACGGGACCTGGCTGTGGACGGCCGTACGCGACGAGGGACCCGGCATCACGGACGACGACCAGGCCCGGGTCTTCGACCGGTTCTGGCGGGCGAAGGGCAACGGTGGCGGACGCGACCGGCACGCCGGGCTGGGCCTGGCCATCGTCCGGCAGATCGTGGAGTCGCACGGCGGGCAGGTCCGGCTGTTCTCCCGGGTGGGGGAGGGCTCGAACTTCGTCCTGTGGCTCCCCGCCTCCGGCGACGGACACACGAACGGCGGGCCGCCCGAGGAGCAGCCCGCCGTGTGAGGGACCCCTGCGAGAGGCCTGGAAGATTACGCGGCCTTCTTCGCCTTCGTGGCGTACATGTCCACGTACTCCTGCCCGGACAGCCGCATGACCTCCGCCATCACGGAGTCGGTCACCGCCCGCAGCACATAGCGGTCGCGGTCCATGCCCTCGTACCGCGAGAACTCCATCGCCTCGCCGAAGCGGACCGTGACCCGGCCCGGCCGCGGCATGCCCCGGCCGCCCGGTTGCAGCTTGTCGGTGCCGATCATCGCGAACGGCACGACGGGCGCGCCGGTCATCAGGGTGAGCCGGGCGATACCGGTGCGGCCGCGGTACAGGCGGCCGTCGGGGGAGCGGGTGCCCTCCGGGTAGATGCCGAACATCTTGCCCTCCTCCAGCACCCGGCGCCCGGTCATCAGCGCCGCCACACCGCCGTTCGCGCCGTCCCGGTCCACGGGGATCATGCCGACGCCCGTGAAGAACCACGCCATCAGCCGGCCCTTGAGGCCCTTGCCGGTGACGTACTCGTCCTTGCCGATGAAGAACACCTGCCGCTTGGTGACCAGCGGAAGCACGATCGAGTCGATGAACGTCAGATGGTTGCCGGCCAGGATCACCGGCCCGTCGGCCGGGATGTGCTCAGCGCCCTCCACCCGGGGGCGGAACATCAGGCGCATGATCGGGCCGAGCACTGCCTTGATGAGCGCGAAGCGGGACAACGGGCCCTCCGGTGTCAAGATGCCGTCGATGGATGCCGTATGAGTCTGTGCAGGTGAGGACATTACTCGCGGCCCGGGGGATCCCGCACATCGGGCAGATCGGATTCACCGAGGTCTTACGCACTGTTGACGCACGTTTACCTGCGGTGGCGCGCCGTGGACGGCGCGTAACGCGACCGCCACGATGTGACGGACGTCGCCCCGGGACACACCGGACGGGTCCCCCGCCCGGCCGGACCGAATCGAACCGGAATCGACAATCCGTCACATCTTCGTCCCCGTACGCCCTGTACGACATCCAGCGTCACCCGCGTGTTCCGCCCGCCGTCTCCCCTCCGTCATGGGCACGCCCCTACGATCGGCCGCACCTCCGCCCCTCGGGGGCGGAGCGCAAGGGAACAACGAGGTCGACGGCAGGGAGGCCGCTGATGGGAACGCAGGAGTCGAACGAGCAGGTGCAGGAGAACGCGCCCGGCACCGGACGGCGGGCGCTCCTCGGCGCGGCCGTGCTCGGCGCCGGCGGAGCCGTCCTCGGTCTGTCCGGCACGGCGAGAGCCGACGCACGCCAGGGAGGCCGGGGCATGAAGAGCCTGCCCGTCCCCACGATCATCGGCCACCGCGGAGCCAGCGGCTACCGCCCCGAACACACCCTCGGCGCCTACCAGCTGGCCCTCGACATGGGCGCCGACATCGTCGAGGCCGGCGACCTCGTCCCCACCAGGGACGGCCACCTGGTCTGCCGCCACGAGCCGGAGATCGGCGGCACCACCGACGTCGCCGACCACCCCGAGTTCGCCGACCGCAAGACGACCAAGCTCCTCGACGGCGTCTCCACCACCGGCTGGTTCACCGAGGACTTCACGCTCGCCGAGCTGAAGACCCTGCGGGCGATCGAGCGCATCCCGGCCAACCGCCCGCACAACACCCTCTACAACGGCCGCTGGGAGATCCCCACCTTCGAGGAAGTCCTCAAGTGGCAGGACGAGCAGACCCGCAAGCGCGGCAAGCAGGTCTGGATCTACCCCGAACTCAAGCACCCCACCTACTTCCGCAAGCAGGACCTCGCCCTGGAGGAGCGCGTCGCCAAGCTGCTGCGCAAGTACCGCAAGGACAGGTGGAACTCGCCGGTCATCCTGCAGTCCTTCGAACCGACCAGCATCCAGCGCCTGAACAAGCTGGTCGACAACCCCCTCGTGGTGCTGCTGTCCGGCGCGACCACCCGCCCCTGGGACTTCGTCGAGAACGGCGACCCGCGCACCGTCGCCGACCTGATCAAGCCCGCCGGCCTCAGGGAGATCGCCTCCTACGCCCGGGGCATCGGCCCGACCCTCGACCTGATCATCCCGAGGGACGCGGCCGGCAACCTCACCAAGCCGACCACCCTCGTCGCCGACGCCCACCGCGTGGGTCTGGTCCTGCACCCCTGGACCCTGCGCAACGAAAACCCCTTCCTGCCCGCGAACTTCCGCAAGGGCACCGAAGCGGACGCCTACGGCGACGTCTTCGGCGCCTACCGGGCCTACTTCGCCACCGGCATCGACGGCGTCTTCACCGACCACCCCGACACCGGCCTGCTGGCCCGCGAGGACTTCGTCAACAGGTGAGCCGTCGTCTCCCCGATGGGATGACGTTCGCGCCGCCCGGGCAACCCCGCCGCCCGGGCGGCGCGTCGCACTGCATATGACGCACGACCTGGTCACCACCCTGCGCCCGCTGCTCACCGCGGAGGCCTCGGCCGAGGCACATGCCTCGGGAACCGAGCCGGGCGACCTGGAGCAGGCGGTCTGGCTCCGCCTCCTGGAGCGCCTCGACGCCCAGGACCCGCCGCACGATCCGCAGGGCTGGCTCCGCCGCGCCGTCCGCTCCGAGGCCCGCCGCAGCCGCCGCACGACCCGCCTGGAGCGGCCGTACGTCACCGAACCCCGCGCCGACGGTGACCACGAACCCGAGCAACTCGCCCTCGCCGCCGCCCGCCGCCGCGCCCTGCGCGACGCGGTCCGCCGCCTCCCCGGCCGCTGCCCTCGCCTGATGGAGGCGCTGCTCTCCCCGCAGGACCTGACATACCGGGAAATCGCAGGGGAGTTGGGTATCTCACAGGGCAGTCTTGGTCCGGAACGTTCCAGATGCCTGGGATGTCTGCGTCGATTGCTCACACCGGAGGTTGCGGCCCGCTGAGGACGGGGATAGGAGTGAGGGACGACAGGTGATCAGGTGAGCGGGAGGCGTGCGCACATGGGCATGAGCGTGACCATCTCTGCGGCGGCCGAGCAGGACGCGGAGCAGATCTTCAGGCTGCAGTACCTGTGCTTCCAGAGCGAGGCGGCGCTGTACGGCAACTACCGCATCGACCCGCTCGTCCAGACCCTCGACTCGGTGCGCGAGGAGGTCGCCGAGGACTGCGTCTTCGTGGCCCGCCTCGGCGACGAGGTCGTCGGTTCCGTACACGGCCGGGTCACCGAGGACGGCGCGGCCTCCATCGACAAGCTCTGCGTCCACCCCCGCCTCCAGGGACACGGCATCGGAGCCCGTCTGCTGCGCGCGGCCGAGGCGGCCCTGGCGGAGGAGCGCGGCGCCACCAAGTTCCGCCTCCACACCGGCCACCGCAGTGAGGGCCACCTGCGCCTGTACCGCAGGGTGGGCTACGAGACGGTGGGCACGTCCCAGAGCGCGGACGGCATCCCGATGATCGTCCTGGAGAAGCCGGCGGGGGCCTACGCGAAAACGGCTTGAGGGCAACGCCGCAAGGGGCGCGGGGAACCGCGCGAGCGACCAGGAGTCACCCGCAGCCGCCTGATCACCTCAGGCGGCCTGCCCCTGTCGCGACTTCCGCAGCCAGTAGATCGCGGACAGCGGCAACAACACAGGAATGAAGAGGTATCCCATCCCGTAGTCCGACCACACGGTCGCGTCGGGAAAGGCGGACGGATCGACCAGGGTCCACGTACCCACGGTCAGCACCCCCACCAACTCGGCCGCACAGCACACCAACGCCGCCTTGCGAGCCGTCTCCCCACCCCGTACCAGCGTGTACGTGATGAACCCGTACACGACACCCGCCACCGCCGACAGCGAATAGGCGAGCGGCGCCCGGTCGAACTCGGTGGCGATCTGGAACACGGACCGCGACACGGCCCCGACCACCATCACGCCGTACAACCAGACCAGCAACATCCCGGGCCCGCTGATCAGCCGCGTCCTCGTCGCCACCTCAGCCTCCCCAGATGTCATGGAGCCGCACCTCCAGCACGGCCAGCACCACACCACCGGCGGCAACCGTCACCGAACCCCACCGCGTGCGCTCCGCCAGCGACATGAAGCCCGCCGCCGGAACACACGCGAACGCTCCCAGCAGATACGCCACGAAGATCGTCGTGCCCTGCTCCGGCTTCTCGCCCCGCGCCAGCCACACGATCCCGACCACCAGCTGGACCAGCGCCAGCACCGTGACCACGGCCATCCCGATGAAGTGCCAGTCCTTCGTCGGCTGGTCGCGGTACGCGGCCCAGCCGCACCAGGCGGCGAGCAACAGCGCGGCGACGCCGGTCGCCAGCGTCAGGGCATCAAGCATGTCAGTGACCTTATTACGCCTGATAAGGCCCGATGCGGCCGACCCCGGCACGCCCCGTAGGGTCGAGGGCATGAAGATCCACGCGCAAGCCCTGCTGTTCGACAACGACGGAACCCTGGTGTCCTCCCTCGCCTCCGTGGACCGTTGCTGGACGCGGTGGGCCGGCGAGTACGGGATCACGGCCGAGGAGTTCGCGCGGGTCGAGCTGCACGGGCGGCCGGCCGCCGAGATAGCCGCCGACCTGCTGCCCGCCGGCCTCGTGCCGGAGGCCGTCGCGCGGATCGAGGACCTGGAGGTGGCGGACGTGCCCAACGGGGGCGTTCACCTGCTGCCGGGTACCCGCGTCTTCCTCGACTCGCTCCCGGCCGACCGCTGGGCCGTCGTCACCTCCGCCACCCGGCGGCTGGCCGAGGCCCGCCTCGACGCCGTCGGCATCCTGCCCAAGACCCTCGTCGCCGCCGACGACGTCACGCGCGGCAAGCCCGACCCCGAGCCCTACCTGCTCGCCGCCCGCGCACTCGGCGTCGACCCGGCCCACTGCGTCGTCTTCGAGGACGCCCCCGCGGGCCTCGCGGCCGGCCGGGCCGCCGGCATGACCACCGTGGCGTTGACCACAACCCACCAGGCCGACGAGCTCGACGCCGACCTCGTGGTGCGCGACTTGTCGGCGTTGTCCGTACTGGTCACCGACGGGGGCGTGGAGATCTCCGTACGCGTCTGACGGGCGTCCACCCCGTGTCCACCGCTGTCCAGCATGCGGACAGCGGTGACCGGTCAGGACCGTACGCATGTTTTACTGATCGCATGACCACGACGAGCGACCGCACCCCTGCGACCGAGGCGACCCTGACGCCCGGTGCTCGTTGCATGTGTCGTGCGCACTGTATGTGCCGAATGTGCGCCTTCTAGAGGGCCCCTGCACCAGCTGAGCCTCGCGCCCCGAAGCGAGAGCCCGCTCATGTCCGCGCGTCCGCGTGACGTACGGGACTGAGCCACGCCCCGCGCACATCGCGTTCTCCCCGGTTCCCCCGCACCCGCGAGAACCGTGCTGCGCCCAGGCTGCTTCCCCCCTGAACGCCTCGTGCCCGGCGCCCACACCCGCGCCGCGCACTCGACTGTGACGGAAACCCACGTGATCACCACATCGGGCCTCACCAAGGTCTACCGCTCACGCGGCCGCGAGGTCACCGCCCTGGACGGCGTCGACCTGCACGTCCGCGAAGGCGAGGTGTACGGCGTCATCGGCCAGTCCGGCGCCGGCAAGTCCTCGCTCATCCGCTGCGTCAACCTTCTGGAACGCCCCACCGCCGGCACCGTGACCGTCGACGGGCAGGACCTCACCGCGCTCGCCGGCCGTGGACCCCGCGCCGGCCGGGAGCTGCGGCAGGCGCGCAGCCGGATCGGCATGGTCTTCCAGCACTTCAACCTGTTGTCCTCCCGGACCGTGCAGGACAACGTCGAACTGCCGCTGGAGATCCTCGGCAAGTCGGGGAAGGAACGTTCCCGCAAGGCCCTGGAGCTGCTCGACCTGGTGGGTCTGGCCGACAAGGCCAAGGCCTACCCCGCCCAGCTCTCCGGCGGCCAGAAGCAGCGCGTCGGCATCGCCCGCGCCCTCGCCGGTGACCCCAAGGTGCTGCTGTCCGACGAGGCCACCAGCGCCCTCGACCCGGAGACCACGCGCTCGATCCTGCGACTGCTGCGCGACCTGAACCGGCAACTCGGCCTGACCGTCCTGCTCATCACGCACGAGATGGACGTCGTGAAGTCGATCTGCGACTCGGCCGCGCTCATGGAGAAGGGCCGCATCGTCGAGTCCGGCACGGTCAGCGAACTCCTCGCGACCCCCGGCTCGGAGCTGGCCTCCGCCCTGTTCCCGGTCGGCGGCGAGGCCTCCGGCGACGATCGCACCGTCGTCGACGTCACCTTCCAGGGCGAGGCCGCCACCCAGCCCGTCATCTCCCAGCTCTCGCGCACCTACAACATCGACATATCGATCCTCGGCGCCGCCATCGACACCGTCGGCGGCCTCCAGGTCGGCCGTATGCGCATCGAACTGCCCGGCCGCTACGAGGACAACGTCGTGCCGATCGGCTTCCTGCGCGAACAGGGCCTGCAGATCGATGTCCTGGGGCGCGAGCCGGTACTGGTGAAGGAAGGTGCCAAGTGACCTGGTCCGAGATGCAGCCGCTGCTGGAGCAGGCGTGTCGGGAGACGCTGGTCATGGTCGGCTGGTCCACCCTGCTCGCCGTCCTCGGCGGCCTCCCGCTCGGCATTCTGCTCGTCCTCACCGACAGGGGCGGCCTGCTGCAGAACACCGTCGTGAACAAGGTCATCGGGCAGGTCGTGAACGTCGGCCGCTCGATGCCGTTCATCATCCTCATGGTCGCGCTGATGAACTTCACCCGCTGGGTGACCGGCACGACCATCGGCAGCGAGGCCGCGATCGTGCCGCTCGCCATCGGCGGCATCCCCTTCTTCGCGCGCCTGGTCGAGACGGCCGTCCGCGAAGTGGACCACGGGCTCGTCGAGGCCGTGCAGGCCATGGGCGGCAACACCTGGACGATCGTCCGCAAGGTCCTCGTCCCCGAGGCGCTCCCGTCGCTCATCGCCAGCACCACCACCACGATCATCGCCCTCATCGGCTACTCGGCCATGGCCGGCACCGTCGGCGGCGGCGGACTCGGCGACCTCGCCGTCCGCTACGGCTACCAGCGTTTCGAGACCGGCCTGATGTGGATCACCGTCGCGATCCTCGCCGTCGTCATCTCGCTCATCCAGTTCGCCGGCGACTACGCGGCCCGCACCCTGCACCGGCGGGGCGGCCGCTCCGGTCCCGGGCCGAAACTCCGCCTGCTGAAGGCGAAGGAGCCCGCGGCGGCCGACATCAGCAAGATCGCGTAACCCCTCAAAAGACTCCCCGTACACCCAACACGGGGTCGCACCACCCGCAAGGTCATAAGGAAAGGCACTTTTCGTGCGTAACACCGCCAAGATCACCACCGCCGTCCTCGCCGCCGGAGCCCTCACCCTCGGGCTCACCGCCTGCGGCGCGGGCAACGGCTCCGCCTCCTCCGACACCTCCGGCCCGCTCGTCGTCGCCGCGAGCCCCGTCCCGCACGCCGAGATCCTGACCTACGTCAAGGACAACCTGGCGAAGAAGGCGGGCCTCGACCTGGAGGTCAAGGAGTTCACCGACTACGTCACGCCGAACACGGCGACGGAGGACGGCTCCGTGGGCGCCAACTACTTCCAGAACCAGCCGTACCTCGACGACTTCAACAAGAAGAACGGCACCCACATCGTGCCCGTCGTCACGGTCCACCTGGAGCCGCTCGGCCTGTACTCCCACAAGGTCAAGAAGGCCGACGACCTGAAGAGCGGTGCGACCATCGCCGTTCCGAACGACACCGTCAACGAGGCCCGCGCCCTGAAGCTGCTCGCAGCCAACGGCCTGATCACCCTCAAGGATGGCGTCGGCAACGAGGCGACCCCCTCCGACATCACCAAAAACCCCAAGAACCTCAAGTTCAAGGAGCTGGAGGCGGCCCAGACCCCGCGCTCCCTCGACGACGTGGACGCCGCCGTCGTCAACGGCAACTACGCCATCGAGTCCGACTTGAAGCCCTCGAAGGACGCCCTCGTCCTGGAGTCCCCGAAGAACAACCCCTACGGCAACTTCCTCGCCGTCAAGGGGGGCAACGAGGACGACCCGCGCGTGAAGAAGCTCGCCGAGCTCCTCACCTCGCCCGAGGTCAAGAAGTTCATCGAGGACAAGTACGCCGGCTCCGTGCTCGCCTCCTTCTGAGGCATCCGCCGAGCCGTACGAAACCCACGGGGTCCGCTCCCTCACTTGGAGTGGACCCCCTGGTGCGGTTCAGTGCTTTCATGCTGCATGCTGGGCAGTTCAGCAGGCCCTGAAGGTTTACGAAGGTATTCCAAGGTTTACGGAGTGGCGCATGACTGGCACCTTCCCCAACGTCTCCATCAGCACGGAGCGGTTGGTCCTGCGCCCCTTCGAGGAGTCGGACATCGAGGCGTTCGCCGAGATGATGAACGACGAACTCGTCACCGCCTGGACCTCCGTGCCACACCCCTACACCGAGGCCGACGCCCGCGTCTGGATCACCGAACGCGCCCCAGCCGAGCGCGCCGAGGGCCGCGGCATCGTCTTCGCGGTCACCGAGTTCCTCACCCAGCGCCTGGTCGGCGTCGTGCACCTGAAGAACACCAACTGGCGGGTGCGCTCCAGCGAGATCGCCTACGTCATCGCGCCCTGGGCCCGCGGCGAGGGCTACGCCTCCGAAGCGGCCCTCGCCTCCGCGCAGTGGCTCTTCAACGACCAGAAGTTCGAGCGGCTGGAACTGCGCACCGCCGCCGACAACACCGCCTCCCAGCAGGTGGCCCAGAAGATCGGCTGCATCAGCGAGGGCGTGCTGCGCGGCGCCTGGATAGCGCGGGCCAGAACGGACGGCGGCGAGTGGACCGACGTCCGTACCGACCTCATCGTCTGGAGCCTGCTGCCCGAGGACCTGGAGGGCGTCGGCGACCAGCTGACCGGCGGCTTCACCTCGTTCGGCGACTGGAACTGACCCCGCGCCTCGGGCACCGGCACCACCGTCTCCGTTTTCACCGGGTACTCTCACGGAGCCCGCCCGCAGGCTGTTCTCACGAACCACCTGCCCGGCGACCCGCGACGACCCGCTCGGAGCGACCTGCTCGAAAGCGAACCAGTCGGAGCGACCTGCTCGGAACGACCTGCGCAAACCCTCTGGAGACTGACGACGATGGCCGACCGCGTCACGGTGATCGGCTGGGACGGTTCGCCGCTGACCGCCGCGGCACGCGCCGCTCTGGGCGCGGCCACGCTGGTGGCCGGCGCCGCACACCACCTGGCGCTCCCCGAGGTGCCCCCGGCAGCCGAGCGCATCCGCCTCGGCAGCGTCGCCCTCGCCGCCCGCCGCATCGCCGCCCACCGCGGCACCGCGGTGGTGCTCGCCGACGGCGATCCCGGCTTCTTCGGCGTCGTACGCACCCTGCGCGCACCCGAGTTCGGCCTGGAGGTCGAGGTCGTCCCCGCCGTCTCCTCCGTGGCCGCCGCCTTCGCCCGCGCCGGCATGCCCTGGGACGACGCCCACGTGGTCGTCGCACACCGCCGCACCCTGCGCCGCGCGGTGAACGTGTGCCGCGCCCACACCAAAGTGGCTGTCCTCACCTCACCCGGCGCCGGCCCCGCCGAACTCGGCCTCCTGCTGGAGGGCGTCCACCGCACCTTCGTCATCTGCGAGGAACTCGGCACCGCACGCGAACAGGTCACCGTCGTCACCTCCGACAAGGCCGCCGACCACACCTGGCGCGACCCCAACGTCGTCATCGTCATCGGCGGCCCGGCCGGCGCCGGGGAGTCCGGCGGCTGGATCGCCGGCCGTGACCCGTCCACCGGACCGCGCGGCTGGTCCCTGCCCGCCGAGGCGTACGGCGGTGACCTCGGCGAGGCCGAGACCGACCTGCTGCGCACCGCCCAACTCGCCCGGCTCGGGCCGCGCCTGGGCGACCTGGTGTGGGACATCGGCTGCGGCAGCGGCGCCTTCGCCGTCGAGGCCGCGCGCGCCGGCGCCGCCGTCATCGCCGTCGACGACGAGCTGAACGCCTGCGCCCGCACCGACTCCACCGCCCGCCGCTTCGGCGTCCAGCTGCAGATCGTGCACGGCACCGCCCCGCACGTCCTGGAGAACCTGCCCGAACCGGACGTCGTGCGCGTCGGCGGCGGGGGAGCGGCCGTGGTCTCCGCGGTCGCCGACCGCCGCCCGCAGCGTATCGTCACGCACGCCGCCACCCGGGACGCCGCCGAACTCGTCGGCCGCGACCTGACGGAACACGGCTACCTGGTCGAGTGCGCCCTCCTGCAGTCCGTCGAACTGGACACCAGGGCCTGGACGGAGAAGGAACGGAGTGTCGCGTTCCTGCTCAGCGGCGTGCTGCCCGAGCGCGGCTCCCGCTCCTGACGCCGTCCCCGTGATCCGGTTGTCGTACCGCGCGCGGTAGGCTGGCCGATCGCTGCACCGCACTCGGACGCCCGACGGTTCGTCGGTCAATGTCCGGAAAACCCGCCCGTTTTGGGGTGGGTGTGGTACGGCAGAACCTTGAGGACGCGCAACGTGGCGCAGTCCACAGCGGAACCGTCGCGGATCATGCTGTCGCGACGGCCGTACGGCCGCGACAATGCCAGTGAATGGCTTTGTCGCCTTTTGCGGGCGGGCCGTTCGTGCCGCTGAGGACGCACGCTCGTTCTTCACTGCGGGGCGGTCGGTGCGCCGTTCCGGGTGAGCTGGTCGTAGAGAAGCACTAACCGATGGGCGAGGGGTACGCATGACCGACACCGGCCAGGTCCCGGGCGAGGGGCTGCCGGAGAACGCAGGCATGGTGGAGCAGCCGGGCGTTTCCGCGCACGGTGCGTACGCCTACCTCTCCGAGACCACCGCCGAGGACGAAGACCTCCTGCTGCCCGGCTCCCAGGGCGCCTGGGGCAACGAGGTCGCCCCGCCCGCGCCCGAGCCGGTCGTCGAGGCCGTGCACGATCCGGCCGCCGAGGCCGTGCACGAGCCGGGCCCGCACGAGCTCTCCGGCCGCGACAGCGGCTCGGTCGACCTCGGCGGCGTACGCCTGCCCGACCCTCCGCCGATCCCGCCCATCACCCCCCGTCGGCCGCTGCACCTCGGCCCGCCCATCCCCAACACCTCCGCCAGCCCGGTCCGCTCCCTCGCCGACCGCGGCCCCGCCGACGCGCCGGCACGGCAGCCCGGGCCGCCGACGGTCGGCCCCGAGTACCTCGACGTCCCGCGCGCGCGGGAGATGCCCGCACCTCAGGTGCCCCCGCAGGCGGCGGCGCCCTGGGGCGCGCAGGCGGCGGCACAGGCCCCGGTGAGCGCCGGGGCGGCGCCTGCGGAAACGGTTGTTCCGGCAGCGCGGCCGGTGGCTGCGGCACAGGCCGTGGCCGAGCAGGTCGCGACCGAGGCGGGCCCGGCCCAGGCCGTGGCACCGGTGGAGCCGGGCGCCGCTGCGGCCGGACAGCCGGCGGAGGCCGGCTCGACGGCGCAGGCCGCCCCGGTGGCCCAGGTACAGGACGGCGGGCACGCCGCGCAGGCTCCGCAGGGTGCGATGGCCGCGGGTGAGCACGGCGGAGTGGCCTACGCGCCGAGTGCTGAGCAGGAGGCTGCGGCGGAGGGTTCCGCCGGTGAGCCTGGCCATGGCGCGGTTGATGGATCCGCCGGTGCTGCCGCGCATGGCGCGGCGGATGGTTCCGCCGAGGAGGCCGGGCCCGGATCGGCCGCTGATTCCGCGGAGAGCGACGGGCAGGGCCTCGCGGACGCCGCTGTCGCGAGCGATGGGCAGATCCTTGCCGACGCCGTGGTCGCGGATGCCCAGCAGCAGGAGGCAGTGGCTCCCGACCAGGGCGCTGAACAGGGTCAGTCGTCCGTCACCCCTGTCTCGGATGCCGAGCAGGGCGCTGAGACGGCCCTGTCGCCGGAGGGTGCCGCTGTTCCCGAGCACGCCCAGGTACCCGAGGCCGTGCCGGCGGTTGACGCTGCTGAGGAGCCTCAGTCCGTTGCCCAGGGCCCTGAGGTGACTGCCGCTGAGGGTGTTGCCCAGGCCCCGGCGGTGACTGACCCCGAGCCCGCCGCCCAGGCCCCGGAGCCGACCGGCCCCGAGACTGTGGCAGCCCCTGCCGAAGCGCCAGCCACCGGGGCGGTTGGACAGGCTGCCGAGCCGATGGGCCCGGAGGCTGTTGCGCACGACCCCGCGGTGACAGGCACTGAGGCTGCCGCCCAAGCTCCCGAGGCGACCACCCCCGAGGCCGCCGCCCCGGCTCAGGAGACCGTCGGTCCCGAGGCCGCCCAGACTTCCGAGACGGTCGCTGCCCCGCTCCCCGCCGCCGAGGGAACCGAGCCCGCTCCCGGTCCGGAACCGGTCGGGTCCGCCCCGGCCGCCGAGGCCGCCGAGGCCACGCCCTTCCCTGCGGCCGCGGACGCGGCCCAGTCCCCGCACCCGGCAGACGGCTCCCCGGCCCCCGCCGAGGACGTCTCCGTCGTACCCACCGAATCGCCCCTCCCGCAGGCGGACACCGAACCCGCCGTGCAGGGGCACCCCGAGCAGCCCCTCCCGGAGGCGCAGCCGATCGCGGAGGCACAGCCCATGCCGGAGGCGCAGGCTCTCCCGGAGGCACAACCCCTCCAGACCCCGCAGACCCCGCAGCCCGTCCAGGGCCCCCAGCAGGCCCATGCCTTCCCGCCCGCCCCGGACGCCCAGGCATCCCTCCCGGCACAGCCGGGCCCCGTGGACGCCGCTCCGCAGGACACGGCCGCGGCCCCCACCGCCTCCGCGCCCCACGGAGCAGCGATCCCCACCCCGGACGCCCCCGCCCAGCCCACCGACGTCACCTCCCCGGCCACGGCGCCGGAACCGGCCCCTGCCGACACGGCCCCCGCGCCCGCCCCCGAGGCGCCCACCGAGCCCGGACACGCCGATGCCGCCACCCTGCCCGGCAGCGTCCCCGCGGAGCCTCAGCCGGAGCAGCCCATCGGCCAGTTCGTCCCCGGCGAGGGCTCGGTGCCGACCGCCCCGCACCTGGCACCGACCACCCCTCAGCCGGTCACCGCGGAGCAGCCCGTGGCGGAGCCCACCGCCGAGGTTCCCGCACCCGTCGAGGCAGAGGCGGAGACAGCGGCAGCGGCCCAGCCCGACCCGGACCTCGTACAGAGCGCGGACGACCTGGACACCCGGGCCGCCGACCAGGAAGACCTGGAAGACCGGCAAGACCGGCAAGACCTGGCAGACCAGCAAGCCCAGACAGAAGAGAGCACGGCCACAGTGGCAGAAGCACGACAGTCCACCGGCCCGGCCGCGCCCCCCTACGACGACGCCGAGCGCGAGGCCGTCCTGAAGGTCATGCGCGAGCGCCGGGACATCCGCAACGGCTTCCGCAGTGACCCGATCCCGCACGAGGTGCTGCTCAGAGTCCTGGAGGCGGCCCACACCGCGCCCTCCGTCGGCCACTCGCAGCCCTGGGACTTCGTCGTCATCCGCTCCGCCGACACCCGGCGCAGCATGCACGAACTGGCGATGCGTCAGCGTGAGGCGTACGCCAAGTCCCTTCCCAAGGGCCGGGCGAAGCAGTTCAAGGAACTGAAGATCGAGGCCATCCTCGACACCCCGGTGAACATCGTCGTCACCGCCGACCCGACCCGCGGCGGCCGCCACACCCTCGGCCGCCACACGCAGCCGCAGATGGCGCCGTACTCCGCCGCACTGGCCGTCGAGAACCTCTGGCTCGCGGCCCGCGCCGAGGGCCTCGGGGTCGGCTGGGTCAGCTTCTTCGACGAGCGCGAGATGGTCCGCGCCCTCGGCCTGCCCGAACACCTGGAGGTCATCGCCTACCTGTGCGTCGGGTACGTCGACGAGTTCCCGGACGAGCCCGAGCTGATGCAGGCCGGCTGGTCCAAGCGCCGCCCGCTGTCCTGGGTCGTGCACGAGGAGACGTACGGCCGCCGCGCCCTGCCCGGGGAGGAGCCCCACGACCTGCTCGCCGAGACCGTCGCACAGATCCGCCCGCTGGACGCCAAGGCGCTCGGCGAGGCCTGGGAGCGCCAGAAGCGCATGACCAAGCCGGCCGGCGCGCTCGGCATGCTGGAGATCATCTCGGCCCAGCTGTCCGGCCTGTCCCGGCAGTGCCCGCCGCCCATCCCGGAGCCCGCCGCCGTCGCGATCTTCGCCGGCGACCACGGTGTGCACGCCCAGGGCGTCACCCCCTGGCCGCAGGAGGTCACCGCCCAGATGGTGGCAAACTTCCTGGGCGGGGGAGCGGTCTGCAACGCGTTCGCCACCCAGGTCGGGGCCGAGGTGTGCGTCGTGGACGTAGGAGTCGCCGCCGACCTCCCGGCCACGCCCGGCCTCCTGCCCCGCAAGGTCCGTGCGGGCACGTCCGACATGACCACCGGCCCCGCGATGACGCGCGAGGAGGCCAAGCAGGCCATCGAGGTGGGGATCGAGACGGCCCGCGACCTGGTGGCGGCCGGCAACAAGGCGCTGCTGACGGGTGAGATGGGCATCGCCAACACCACGGCGTCCGCCGCGCTCATCTCCGTCTACACGGGCGCCGACCCGGCCGAGGTCACGGGCCGGGGCACCGGCATCAACGACGAGACCCTCGCCCGCAAGACCGAGGTCGTCCGCCGCGCGCTCGAACTCCACCAGCCGGATCCGGCCGACCCGATCGGCGTCCTCGCCGCGATCGGCGGCTTCGAGCACGCCGCCATCGTCGGTCTCCTCCTCGGCGGCGCCTCCCTGCGGACGCCGGTGATCCTGGACGGCGTCAGCGCCGGCGCGGCCGCGCTGGTCGCCCGCGCGATCGCCCCCGAGGTCCTGGCGGCCTGCATCGCGGGACACCGCAGCGCCGAGCCCGGCCACGTGGCCGCGCTGAACAAGCTGGGCCTGCGCCCGCTCGTCGACCTCGACCTCCGTCTGGGGGAGGGCACGGGCGCGCTGCTCGCCCTGCCGCTGGTGCAGAGCACGGCACGGGCGATGCACGAGGTGGCGACGTTCGACTCGGCGGGCGTCACCGAGAAGTAGAACCCACGCGGGGAGGGGGTGGGCGGCGCACCGTCGCACCCACCCCAGCCCCGCCGTACGCTGAACCCGCGTCTAAAATCCGCACGTCAGGGCCGCTCCAGAGCCGTAGCGCCCACCGCACGCCGCCTGTACGAGGAGCCGCACCCTCATGGCCGAACACCCCGCCTACCCCGTAGGCCTCCGCCTCACCGGCCGTCGAGTGGTCGTGCTCGGCGGCGGCCAGGTCGCCCAGCGCCGCCTCCCGGCCCTCATCGCGGCGGGCGCGGACGTCCTCCTGGTGTCCCCGGAGGCCACCCCCTCCGTCGAGGCGATGGCGGACGCGGGCGAGATCACCTGGGAGCGGCGCCGGTATCAGGAGGGCGACCTCGCGGACGCCTGGTACGCCCTGATCGCCACCAGCGACCCCGAGGCCAACCGCGCGGCCTCCGCCGAGGCCGAACGCCACCGGGTCTGGTGCGTCCGCTCCGACGACGCCGACCAGGCCACGGCCTGGACCCCGGCCACCGGAACCAGCGAGGGAGTGACGGTGGCCGTGCTGACCACGGACGCGCGCGGCCGCGACCCCCGCCACACCGCCGCCATCCGCGACGCGGTCGTCGAGGGCCTGCGCGACGGCACCCTCGTGGCGCCCCATCACCGCACCCGCACCCCTGGCGTCGCCCTGGTCGGCGGCGGCCCCGGCGACCCGGACCTGATCACGGTGCGCGGCCGCCGCCTCCTCGCCGAGGCCGACGTCGTCATCGCGGACCGCCTCGGCCCACGCGACCTGCTCGCCGAACTCCCCCCGCACGTCGAGGTGATCGACGCGGCGAAGATCCCGTACGGCCGTTTCATGGCCCAGGAGGCCATCAACAACGCCCTCATCGAGCACGCCAAGCAGGGCAAGTCGGTCGTACGGCTCAAGGGCGGCGACCCCTACGTCTTCGGCCGCGGCATGGAGGAGCTCCAGGCGCTCGCCGAAGCGGGCATCCCCTGCACGGTCGTCCCCGGCATCTCCAGCTCCATCTCGGTGCCGGGCGCGGCCGGCATCCCGGTCACCCACCGGGGCGTCGCCCACGAGTTCACGGTGGTCAGCGGCCATGTGGCCCCCGACGACGAGCGTTCCCTCGTCGACTGGCCGTCGCTCGCCAAGCTGACCGGCACCCTCGTGATCCTCATGGGCGTCGACAAGATCGGCAGGATCGCCGAGACCCTGATCGCCCACGGCAAGAACCCGGACACCCCGGTCGCCCTCGTCCAGGAGGGCACGACGGCCGCCCAGCGCCGCGTCGACGCCACGCTCGCCACCGTCGCCGAGACGGTCCGTGCGCAGGACGTCAAACCCCCGGCGGTCATCGTCATCGGCGAGGTCGTGAAGGTCGGCCCCCGGGCGCAGGAGTAACCCGGGGTAACACGACCGATCCCAGCCGTTGGCACCGCACCCAGGACGAGGCACTATCACCCTGTGGCCGATCTCATCACCGTTGACGACCCCACCGACCCGCGCCTGCACGACTACACGGGCCTGACCGACGTCGAACTGCGCCGCAAGCGCGAGCCGGCCGAGGGCCTGTTCATCGCCGAGGGCGAGAAGGTCATCAGACGGGCCAAGGAAGCGGGCTACGAGATGCGCTCGATGCTGCTTTCGGCCAAGTGGGTCGACGTCATGCGCGACGTCATCGACGAGCTCCCGGCTCCGGTGTACGCGGTCAGCCCGGAGCTCGCCGAGGAGGTCACCGGGTACCACGTGCACCGCGGAGCCCTCGCCTCCATGCAGCGCAAACCGCTGCCCACGGCCGCCGAGCTCCTCCGGTCCGCCCGCCGGGTCGTGATCATGGAGTCGGTCAACGACCACACCAACATCGGCGCGATCTTCCGCTCCGCCGCCGCCCTCGGCATGGACGCGGTCCTGCTCTCCCCGGACTGCGCCGACCCCCTGTACCGGCGCAGCGTCAAGGTCTCCATGGGCGCGGTCTTCTCCGTCCCGTACGCCCGTCTGGACACCTGGCCCAAGGGGCTGGAGTCGGTCCGCGAGGCGGGCTTCACACTCCTCGCCCTCACCCCCGACGAGAAGGCCAGGACCCTCGACGAGGCCGCCCCGCACACGATGGACCGCGTGGCCCTCATGCTCGGCGCCGAGGGCGACGGCCTGTCCACCCGGGCCCTGGTCGCCGCCGACGAGTGGGTCCGCATCCCCATGTCCCACGGCGTCGACTCCCTCAACGTCGGCGCGGCGGCCGCGGTCGCCTTCTACGCGGTGGCCACCGGCCGCCCCCGGGCTTAGGAGCAGGAGTGGAGCAGCGCCACGCGATCGTCGCCGTCCTCCTGCGCGGCGACCGCGTCCTCGCCGTCCGGCGCGGCCCCGCCGTCGCCCGCCCCGGCTACTGGCAGCCCCTCAGCGGCAAGCTCGAACCGGGGGAGACCCAGGAGCAGGCGCTGGTCCGGGAGGTGCACGAGGAGGTCGGCCTCACCGTCTCCCCCCTCGCGAAGGTCTGGGAGTCGGAGACCGACGACGGCCGCTTCCGCCTCCACTGGTGGACCGCCCGCGCCGACACGGGGGACGTGGTCCCCGACCCCCGCGAGGTCGGCGAGACCCGCTGGGTCACACCACAGGAATTCCTGGCCCTGGACCCCGTCTTCGACGGCGACCGCGAGTTCTTCGAACGGATCCTGCCGCGGCTGTGACGGCCCGGCCGGCCGCCAGTCGTCAGGTCCGGCGTCGACGGCCGCCAGCCGTCCAGGTCCGGCGTCGACGGCTGCTAGCCGTCCACGTCCAGCGTCGACTCGTACCGCTGGGACATGAGATCGTCGTCCCCCAGCGGCTTGTAGTCCTTCCGCACGTACTCCTGCCGCTCCCGTACGCCGTTCCCGCCGCCGCCGAATCCCTGCGCCGGCCCCTGGCAGCCCTGCACGAGGGCGATGCCGAGCGCCACCACCAGCGTCACCACGACGAACACGAACAGCCGCTGCCGCAGCAGCCGCGGGTTCGCGGGCCGCCGCCCGGCCCCCGTGGTCCTGGGCGCCTGACGCCCGGCGCCGCCGCGCGGGGCGGGCCGGTTTCCGCTGCCGGAGCGCGTGGTGCGCGAGGCGGGCGTGGGCCGTGCCCCGGACCGCGACGGCGTACCACCGGTGCGGGGATTGCCGCCACCACGGGAGGAGCTGCTGTCGCGCGAAGCGCCACCGCCCCGCGAGACGCTGCCGCCGCGCGGCGGGGTCGCGCCGCGTGTGCCGCCCCGGGAGGGAGCCGCGCCCCGCATCGAACCGGAACCGCGCGACGGGGCGGCACCACGCGGCGGGGGAGTCCCCTGGGTGCCCTGCGTGCTCGCCCCCTGGTGCCCCTGCGGACGCCGCTGGGCGCGATCGGGGTAGCTGTCGGCGAGCCGCCCGGTGGGGCGGTCCGCCTCCCCGGCCCGCGGCGCGGGCGGACGTACGTCGGCCAGCCCCTGCGCCTCCCGCGCGGCGATCTCCTTGAGACGCAGCGACAGTTGAAGCGTGCTGGGCCGCTCCTCGGGGTCCTTCGCCAGGCACGCCCGGATGAGCGGAGCCAACGCGTCCGGGACACCGTGCAGCTGCGGCTCCTCGTGCACCACGCGGTACAGCATCACCTCGGAACTGCCGTGCCCGAAGGGCGAGTCGCCCATCGACGCGTACGCGAGCGTGGCGCCGAGCGAGAACACGTCCGTGGCCGGCGTGACGGCCGCCCCGCGCACCTGCTCCGGGGCGAGGAAGCCGGGCGAGCCCACCGCCGTGCCGACGTGCGTGAGCGTCGAGGCACCGGTCGCCCAGGCGATGCCGAAGTCGATGATCCGTGGCCCCTTCGGGGACAGCAGGATGTTGGACGGTTTCAGGTCACGGTGCACGACCCCGGCCTCGTGCACGGCGACCAGCCCCTCCGACAGGGCGGCCCCGATGGCGGCGACCTCGGCGGCGCCGAGCGGCCCCTCGTCGGCGACCTTGTCGTGCAGCGAGGGCCCGGGCACGTACTGCGTGGCGAACCACGGCCGGTCCGCCTCCAGGTCGGCGGCCACCAGCCGGGCCGTGCACCCGCCGCGAATCCGCCGGGCCGCCGAGACCTCGCGCGCGAACCGTGAGCGGAACTCCTGATCCTCCGCCAGGTCAGGCCGGATGACCTTCAGGGCGACCCGCTGCCCCTTCTTGTCGGAGCCCAGGTAGACAACGCCCATCCCGCCCGCGCCGAGCCGTCTGTGAAGCTTGAACGAGCCGACGACGCGCGGGTCCTCGCGCCTCAGGCGCATCATCGCCATGTTCATCCCCGCTGCCCGGTCCGTCTGACGTGGCACAGCTTACGTTTCCACGGCCGCCCGCGCGCAGAGGCCGCGCCCTCTCGGGCCGATGGATTGTCAGTGGTGGGTGGGAGACTTGAAGGGTGGTCAGGGGGAGTGCGAACGGGGCGGGTTCGCGCCGATTGTGACCCCAACCACCCGTTGCAGAAGGGGGATTGGACCCGTGAAGGGTGATCGCGTGGAGATAGTCGTGGATGCCGGGGACACGACGCGCACGTACGAGGTGGTGGCGAGCAGGGCGGGCCGCCGTGTGGAGACGGCGGTGCGCCGAGGCGTGGTGGAAGTGAGCGAAGTCACCCGCAACGGCTCTGTCGTACGAACGGCCCGCTTCATGGCGAACCGCGTCCTGGCGCTGGTCGAGCAGCCGGTTCCGCGAGAGGACAGCTCGGAGAAAACGGGGCAGAGCGGGCGCCCCTTCCGGGAAGACCCTGAGACCTAGGACCCCGTCTCCACCCAGGGGAGTACTCCGCAGGTCATGGCTCATCCTCCGGGAGGCCCGGCAATCGGTACGAGGGCATGACGTCCGGGGAGTGCCGGGCGCCTAGATTTGAGGTCAAGCGGCGGGTGCAGCACTCGTCCCCCGAGGTCAGACACCCGCCGCTGCCAACGACACCACAACGGTCAGGAGAGGGACCATGGCCTACACGGCACCGCGGACACTGATCCGCACCCAGGAGCGTACGGCGCTCCGCCGTCGTCAGGGCCGTCGCCACCCCTTGGTGGCGACACTCATGGCCCTTCCCCTGGCGGTCCTGCTCCTCGTCGTCTTCGACGGTTGGGAGACAGTGGCCACACAAGCGTCGTCCGTGGGTGTGATGCTGGGGCGCTGAGCGGCGACCCCAGGCCCGGAAGAGCGGTCCGGGCGGGGACATCCACCCATGAAACCCCGTGGGGACGGGGGTGCGGCGGACGGCACAAATGCCGGCGCAGCTGGGGAGCTGCGCCGGCATTGCTGTGTTCTGCGCCTAAACCGGCGCCGCTCTCGCGGATGTGGTTGCTGTCTGTGGGGGTTCCTCAATTGTTGGTTGCGGTTCATGCGGGTTTGTGGGGGACGGGCGGCGTTGGCGTCCACCTGCGGGCCTCCTAACTGCGGGCAGTCGTGCCGCTGGGGCGATGGGGATCCCCCGCGTACTCTCACCACACCCCCGCACCCCAGGGAGCCCCGTGCCCGCACCCCCTCTCCTCCCCGAGCTGACCGCCCGGGTCAGAGCCGCGGCGCACGCACGCACCTCGGCCTGCCCCTGCGGCACCACCGCAACGCTCGCCGACCGCCCCGACGCCACAGTCGTCCGGCACGCCGACACCGTCGCCAAGGCCCACGCCCCGGACATGACCAGGGCCGATCTGGTTCCCCGTCTCACCATCGCCGCCGCAATCCCGGACGTACTGCTGCCGCCACTCAGCCCGACGCCAGTCGCCCTGCACGCCCGGCTCGTGACCTTCTGGCCGTACGGCACCCCCGTCGACCCGGACGATCCCGACGCGGCCCCCTGGGAGGCCGCCGCCACCCTGCTCGCCCGGCTGCACCGCACCCCCGTCCGCGAGGCCCTGCCCACCATGCGCGGCCCCGCCAAGGCGGCACGGGCCGTCGCCCGCCTCCGGGCCGCCGGCCCGCATCCCGCCGCCGCACCCGTCCTGCGCGCCTGGGCCGCCCTGCCCGCCTGGGCACGGGCCGAGGCCCCCATGCCGGGCCCCACCACCCTGTGCCACGGCGACCTCCACCTCGGTCAGCTCGTACGCCACCCCGGCCCCGCCGGCCCGTGGCTGCTCATCGACGTCGACGACCTCGGCGCGGGCGTCGCGGCCTGGGACCTGGCCCGCCCGGCGGCCTGGTACGCCTGCGGACTGCTCCTGCCCGACGAGTGGACCCGCTTTCTCGCCGCCTACCGGGCGGCGGGCGGCCCGGCCCTCCCCGAGGACGGTGATCCCTGGCCCGCTCTGGACGTCCCCGCCCGGGCCCTCACCGTGCAGACGGCCGCCCAGGCGATCGCCAAGGCGGTCGCGGCGGGCCGCCCCCTGGACGAGGTGGAGCAGTCCGTCGTCGACGCCTGTGCGCGCATGACCTCCGTACCACCGCAGTTGGCGCACAGGGGGCCGAAGTAGGGTGCAACCGACCGCAGCCGGACAGAGTCTGTCCTGGCGATACGCGAAGCAGGACCGACCGGCGAGGAGTTGAGCCCCATGCAGTGCCCGAAGTGCCACGCACCGATGCACACCTACAACCGCAACGGCGTCCAGATCGAGCAGTGCGGCAACTGCCGCGGCATCTTTCTCGACTACGGCGAGCTGGAGGCGCTGACCCGCCTGGAGGCCCAGTGGTCCCAGCCCGCCGCGCCGCCCCCGCCCGCCCCGCAGGCGTACCCGGCCCCGCCGGCCCCCGCCTGGGGCGCCCCGCACGGCGGCCATGGTCACCACCACGGCCATCGCCGCCAGAAGAGCTTCGGCCACATGCTGTTCTCGTCCTGACACGACTCTCGACAAGACCCCTGACACGACCGAGCCCCCCGGCTGTACGAGACGGCCGGGGGGCTGGCGGTGTGGTGTGGACGATACTGGGATTGAACCAGTGACCTCTTCCGTGTCAGGGAAGCGCTCTCCCGCTGAGCTAATCGTCCTCGGGACCACGATCCGAAGATCGCGGGTACTGCGTGCGCGATACTGGGATTGAACCAGTGACCTCTTCCGTGTCAGGGAAGCGCTCTCCCGCTGAGCTAATCGCGCGAGGGATCCGAAGATCCAGTGGACGATACTGGGATTGAACCAGTGACCTCTTCCGTGTCAGGGAAGCGCTCTCCCGCTGAGCTAATCGTCCTTGGAGGTGGAGACGGGATTTGAACCCGTGTAGACGGCTTTGCAGGCCGTTGCCTCGCCTCTCGGCCACTCCACCAGGAGTGTAGGGGACCGGGAAGATCCCCTGTTCCTTCGAGCGGACGACGAGGCTCGAACTCGCGACCTCAACCTTGGCAAGGTTGCGCTCTACCAACTGAGCTACGTCCGCTTGTCGTTTCGTTCCGCTCGCGCGGCCCGGCGACGTGTTGAACTCTAGCGGATTCCGGGGCCAGCACAAAAACGCGTTTGTGCAGCGTGCTGCGCTGTGCCTGCTCAGGGGCGTGCCGAGGACCCCGAAGGGACATGGCCAGGTCACCCGCAGGACGCCCGCCATAGACTCGACGGTGTGCTCGACCTCCCACCTCTCGCCCGCTTCGGCGACCGCGTCGCCAGCGGGCTCCTCGACGTCACCGACGATCCCGCGGCCTTGGACTCCAGCGGTTTCTGGGCCGTCTGCGCGGACTTCGAGGGCCGTCTGACCTGCGCCCGCTTCCGGGACGTACGGGAGGAGGGCGTACCCGCTCCCGTGCCGGGCGCCTGGCGGGGACCGACCGCCGGTGACTGGACGTCCTCGCTCGACCGCGCCGCGTACACGGCCGCCGTGCGGCGGATACGCGAGCACATCGCGGCCGGTGAGGTCTACCAGGCGAACCTCTGCCGTGTGCTGTCGGCGCCCGTCGCGCCCGACGTCGACGTGGACGCCCTCACCGCGCTGCTGGCGCGCGGCAACCCGGCGCCGTATGCAGGAACGATCCGCCTGCCCGGGCACGGAGTGGAGATCGCCACCGCCTCGCCCGAGCTGTTCCTGCGCCGGGACGGGCGGATGGTGGAGTCCGGGCCCATCAAGGGCACCGGACGCACCGAGGCGGATCTGCTGGAGAAGGATTACGCCGAGAACGTGATGATCGTGGACCTGGTCCGCAACGACATCGGGCGGGTGTGCGTCACCGGCAGCGTGACGGTGCCCGAGCTGTGCGTGGTCGAGAAGCATCCCGGGCTGGTCCACCTCGTCTCCACCGTCCGCGGCGAGCTGCGCCCGGACGCCGGCTGGCCCGAGCTGCTGGCCGCCGCCTTCCCGCCCGGCTCGGTCACCGGCGCGCCCAAGTCGAGCGCCCTGCGGATCATCGACGCGCTGGAGACGGCGCCTCGCGGCCCGTACTGCGGCGGCATCGGCTGGGTCGACGCCGACCGGGGAGTCGGGGAGCTGGCCGTCGGCATCCGTACCTTCTGGATCGACCGGGAGGCGGGCGTGCTGCGGTTCGGTACCGGCGCGGGCATCACCTGGGGCTCCGACCCCGAGGGTGAGTGGCACGAGACCGAACTGAAGGCGTCCCGGCTGCTCGCGGTAGCGTCGGGAGCGTACGAGGTGAGTGAAGGGACCCTGAGGTGAAGATCTGGCTCGACGGCGGGCTGCAGGACATCGAGTCCGCCCGCGTCTCCGTCTTCGACCACGGACTGACCGTGGGCGACGGCATCTTCGAGACGGTGAAGGCGGTGGACGGCCGTCCGTTCGCACTCACCCGGCACCTCGACCGGCTGACCCGCTCGGCGCGCGGCCTCGGCCTGCCCGACCCCGACCTCGACGAGGTGCGCCGGGCCTGCGCCGCCGTCCTCGAGGCCAACCCGATGCCGCTCGGCCGGCTGCGCATCACCTACACCGGAGGACACGGCCCGCTCGGCTCCGACCGCGGCGAGCACGGCCCGACCCTGGTGGTCGCCCTCGGCGAGACCACCCGCCGCCCCGACTCCACGGCCGTCATCACGGTCCCCTGGACCCGCAACGAGCGCGGCGCGCTCACCGGCCTGAAGACGACCTCGTACGCCGAGAACGTCGTCGCCCTCGCCCGCGCCCACCAACAGGGCGCGTCCGAGGCGCTGTTCGGCAACACCGTCGGCCAACTCTGCGAGGGGACCGGGTCGAACGTCTTCGTCGTCCTGGACGGCGAGATCCACACCCCGCCGCTCACCTCCGGCTGCCTCGCGGGCATCACGCGCGCGTTGACCATCGAGTGGACCGGCGCCAAGGAGACCGAGCTGCCGCTGGACGTCCTGGAGCGGGCGGAGGAGGTCTTCCTGACGTCCACCCTGCGGGACGTGCAGGCCGTGCACCGCGTCGACGGGCGCGAGCTGCCGGGCGCGCCGGGGCCGGTGACCGCCAAGGCCATGCGGGTCTTCGCCGAGCGGTCCGGGGACGACCTCGATCCGTAAAGGCCCGGGATATTCGGCTGACCGGGCGCGCGGCAGCGGGTAGAACACCCGTGATGACCACGACCCTGCGGCCGGCCGAGCCGCTTCAGGAGAACGCCGACGGGACGCGTTCGCGCCGCTACCAGGTGTGCGTGAACAGCCGTCCCGTCGGTGCGATACACCTCGGCACCCATCCCGTCTTCGGTGACGCCGTCGCCCGCATCCTGGACCTCCGTATCGAGGAACCGGACCGTCGGCGCGGCCGGGGCACCGTGGCCGCGCTCGCCGCCGAGGAGGTGGCGCGCGGCTGGGGCTGCCGGCGCGTCGAGGCGACGGTCCCCGCCGATGCCGAGGCGGCCTTCCGTCTCGCCACGGCGCTCGGATACGTCGTCCGCAACCGCAACATGGAGAAGGCGCTCGGCGGCACCCCGCCCGTCCTGCCGGGCCGCAGCCGGGCACGGCCCATGACGGAGGCCGAGTTCGGGCCCTGGCTGGTGAAGGGCAAGGAGGACTACGCCCGGGACTGGATCGAGCGCGGCGTCCCGGAGGCCGAGGCCCGGGCCAAGTCGGACAAGGACCACGCCACGCTGCTGCCCGACGGCCGTACCACGCACGGCATGATCTTCAGCGTCCTCGAACACGAGGGGACACCGGTGGGCGCGCTCTGGCTGGCGCTGCGCCGGAACCGCGCCTTCGTCTTCGACGTCGAGACGGACGCCGCCCACCGCGGCAAGGGGCACGGGCGCTCGCTCATGCTGCTGGCCGAGGCACAGGCGATCGCCGCGGCCAAGCGGATCATCGGCCTCAACGTCTTCGCGGGCAACACCCCGGCCGAGCGGCTCTACGCGTCACTCGGCTACGAGACGACGCAGTACGCCCTGTACAAGCCGCTGCTCTAGCTACGGGCTGGACGTTGGGTGGGGACGCGCTCCGCCCGGCGCAGGCTGCCGGGCGCGGGTCAGGCCTGCTGTTCGGCCAGCAGCCGGTCGGCGATCTCCTCGATGCGCTCGCGCAGCCCCTCCTGGCTCTTGCCGCCGTCCAGGCGCTCGCCGCCGATGACGTACGTCGGGGTGCCGGTCACGCCGATGGCCTTGCCCTCGGCCTGGTCGGCGTCCACGATCAGGATGTGCCGGCCGTCGATCAGCGCGGTGTCGAACTCCTCGGCGTCCAGGCCGAGTTCCCGCGCGACCTCGACCAGGAAGGGTTCTCCCTCACGGCCCAGCTCCTCGACCCGCTCCAGCACCGCCTCGACGTACGGCCAACCCCGTCCCTGCGCCCACGCCTCCTCGGCGGCCTGGGCGGCGGCGAAGGCGTGCTGGTGCTTGTCCAGCGGGAAGTGCCGCAGCCGCACCTCCAGGCGGTCGCCGTAACGGGCCCGCAGGGTACGCAGGTCGTCCAGGGCGCTGCGGCAGTCGGGGCACTGGAGCTCGCACCAGACGTCGAGGACGGGGGCGGCGGGTCGGGCGGGGGAGGAGTCGCTCATGCCCCCAGTTTCCCAGTCCCGCCCCCGGCGACCCAATCGGACCTCGCAGGTCATGGCGGCGACGGTCGTAGACCCCACCGGCACCTACGGAGGAGCCGACCCGGAGATGTCCCTGATGTCCGGGCCGGGCATGGTCCTGCGGGGCTCGCAAGGTGCAGGATGGAAGGGACGAACTGCCCGCCGCCCGATTCAGCCCTGCTGGAGGACCGGATGATTGCCGAGACCGTCTGCTCCGCCGTGTCCGCGGCCGGCCTGGGCATCGCGGCGGTGACGGCGTACCGCAGGCGCTTCCTCACGGCGGCCCGCATCGCCGCCTACTCCCTCGTGCCGCTCGGCCTGGTGATGACCGGCGTCGTCGAATGGCTGGCCGACACCGCGTTCAGCCCGACGGCCTGGGCGGGCTTCGGCGTGCTCGGCCTGTCCTGGGCGCTGTTCGCGACCACACGGGTCGTGGAGCGCCGCCGCGGCGGCACCCGCAAGGAGCGCAAGGCGGCCCGGGCGGCGGCCCAGGGTGAGGCGGTGGCTCCGGCGGCCTCGGCACCCTCCCTGGGGCCGGGCTCCCGCCCGGCGGCCAAGCCCACGTCCGCACCTCGCGGCGACGAGGACTTCAGCGACATCGAGGCCATCCTCAAGAAGCACGGCATATGACGGGCGCATGCCGGGTTGAAACGACACAGTGGGTCCACGGGCGTCCGGAAGTGATCACAACCTGACCTGGACCTCACGGAATCCGGCGCACTCCCGTTCTTTCCGGGGGTGGAGATCGCGTCACATCTCCCGCATGGGCCATCATCGCCCGCGAGATGCTGGACACGAGACAGAGCGACGCCGCGCCGCCGCAGGACGAGCCGCGCGGCTGCCTCTTCGCCCTTTCCCAGCCACCGCTGATGATCTTCCTTGCGGTGATCGGGTGTCTGCTGCTCATGGCTGCGTTGCACGATCTGCTGTTGCTGTGAGCCGTACCCGCGGTCCCCGGCGTCACCCGCCGGGGCCGCGTCGGCATCGGTGTCCCGCCCGGCCGGTCAGCTCCCGCGGAGGAGGGAGGTCAGCCCGCCGCCTCCTTGCGGCGCGCCCGGTAAGCGGCGACGTGCAGGCGGTTTCCGCAGGTGCGGCTGTCGCAGTAGCGCCGCGAGCGGTTGCGGGAGAGATCGACGAAGGCGTGCCGGCAGTCGGGGGCCTCACAGCGCCGCAGCCGCTCCTGCTCTCCGGCGACCACGAAGAAGGCCAGCGCCATCCCGCAGTCGGCGGCCAGGTGATCGGCGACGGAGGCGCCGGGGGCGAAGTAGTGCACGTGCCAGTCGTAGCCGTCGTGGTCCGTGAGCCGGGGAGTCGTGCCCGCGGCGGCGACCAGCTCGTTGATCAGTGCGGCGGCGGTCCGGGCGTCCGGGGCCGCGAAGACCGCGGCGAACCGGCCGCGGACCTTGCGCACCGCCGAGAGGTCGAACTCGGAGAGCACCCCGACATCGCTGATCTCGTGCTTTCGTACGAAATCCTCGAGAGCCGCGACGTCCGGCAGTCCGTCCGGTGTCGTGTCGTCCTCCGGTGCGGTGTTCACCAGATCCACCACGGTGTCGAGGGCGCACCGGGTGTCGTGGGTGATCAGCACGTTTCGCTCCCTGGCCTGGGGGTCGGGCGGACGCCCGCCGATGCTGGCCGATGGTAATGGCTCCGACAAGCATCCCACCGCCTTCGCCCGCACACGGCTTCGAATTCAACGCGTCGGGGCATGCCTGGGTTCCCGGCGTGGCCGGGGCGGTGGCCGTGGTCCAGGTAGGTCGTAGCCCTTGTGCGATGAGGGTCCCCCTGCTCGAGCGAAGCCGAGGGCTTGGGGGAGGCCCCCCGCAGCGAACCGGCGCCACCCCGCGGAGCGGGACAGCGCCGGTTCGTACCGTATGCGGTTGTACTGGGCCCGAGCCGTCACCCCGAGTCGACGGCGCCGGGCGGCTTCGTGAGGAGCTGCGACCTAGCTTTCCGCCAGGATGTGCGAGAGCTCCTGATCGAGATCGAAATGCCGGTGTTCCGTGCCGGGCGGCACGGCGACGTCGGTCCGCTTCAGGAAGGACTCCAGGGCCCGCGCGGGGGCCTCGAGCAAGGCCTCGCCCTCCGGGGAGCTCAGGGCGATGCAGACGACGCCCTGACCATGGCTGCGCGACGGCCAGACGCGGACGTCGCCGGTGCCCGTGGGGCGGTGAAGTCCCTCGGCGAGGAGGTCGCGGGCGAACACCCACTCGACGGTCTCCTCGGCTCCGGTGTGGAAGGTGGCGTGCACGGCGTAGGGGTCGGCCGTGTCGTACCGCAGGCCTGCGGGAACAGGCAGGGAGGACTCGCTCGACACAACGAGGCGCAGGTGCAGCTCGCAGCTGACCGTGGTGTTCATAAGCGCCAGGGCCTTTCGCTCAGTGTGCGCTCGGGGATTCGCACGTCGGCGAAATCGACATGCCACCTACGGTGCCGTTGTAAACCCCTCTGAGTGTTTTGCGTGCCTTTACGTAACTCTTCCGGCCGAGAGATCGTTCGCGGCGTGCCGCCATTCCGGTGACAGGTTTCGCTCCGGTAGTGTTTGGCCGTATGAATACGGGGAGTAACAGGCCGGGCGAGGTGGTCGTGGCGGCGGATGAGACGGAGACTGACGGGGTGCACAGCGAGCGAGGGCTCGGCTCGCGGGCGCCGGAATTCGTCAAGGCGCGCCGGGTGCTGCATCTGAGCTGGCAGGTCGGCATCTTCGTCATCGGCCTCGCGGTCGTGGTGATCGGCGTCATCATGCTGCCGCTGCCCGGACCGGGCTGGGTCGTGATCTTCGGTGGCATGGCCATCTGGGCGACCGAGTTCGTCTGGGCGCAGCTGGTACTGCGCTGGACCAAGCGCAAGGTCACCGAGGCGGCGCAACGCGCCCTCGACCCGAAGGTGCGGCGCCGCAACATCATCCTGACGTCGGTCGGCCTGGTGATCGTGGGTGTTCTCGTCGGGATCTACCTGTGGAAGTTCGGCATCGTCATGCCTTGGAAGATCGAGGACCAGTGATCATCACGGGGGTGCGGGTGTCCGGGCGGTGCTGCCGGTCTCGGTCACAGGCACCCCCTGACATGGGGTAATGTTCTTCCTGCGTCCGGGCGATTAGCTCAGTGGGAGAGCGCTTCGTTCACACCGAAGAGGTCACTGGTTCGAACCCAGTATCGCCCACCCGGATCCGGCGGCCCACCTGCGAGAGAGCAGGTGGGCCGCCGTCATGTGTGCCCCATGTCGCCTGACCGTATCCCCGCATGGCGGCCTCGCCGTCCCCGGTCGGGGCAGGTGCGACTCCACCTCGACCGGCCGCGGGCGGAACGCCGTACCGTGCGCACCTGCGGACGTGCTGTTCCCGCCTACGGCGTGCGCCGTACCGTTCCCGCCTCGTCGTGCGCCGTACGTGATACGAGGCCCCCGCCAGCCGCCAGCCGCCAGCCGCCAGCCGCCAGCCGCCAGCCGCCAGCCGCCAGCCGCCTGTCCGTCGGCCCGCCCTCGACGACTTTCGGCCGGCCGACAACCGCACCCAGTAGGCCATCCTCCGTTCGACCAGCCGAGCACAGCCCCCTCACCTGCGACATCGCCCCACCCGCCCGACCGCACCGCTCGCTCCGGTCGATCACCACCCCGGGACCTCCCGCAAGAAATTCCTGTCCGAATCATTGACGCACTCTCAGGCCCTCCGTAACTTGTGCCAGCAAGCGCTTACTTGAAACGATTCATGAGCGGCGACGATGCTGCGGGGAGGGGCCCGACTGTGGGAACCGGCAATGTGGAGAGGCGCACGATCCTGAAGGTGGCGGGGGCCTCGGCGGCCACGCTCGGGCTCGCCGCGACGACCGGCTGTGGGGGCGACGGAGGCACCTCCGCCGACGGGACGGTGACGATCCGTTACTCGTGGTGGGGTGCCGACGAGCGGGCGAAGAGGATCAACGAATCCATCAAGCTCTTCGAGAAGAAGTTCCCGAAGATCAAGGTGAAGACGGACTTCCAGGACTACGTCGCATTCTGGGAGAAGTTCCAGACGCAGGCCGCGGGCGGGAATCCGCCGGACGTTTTCCAGAACGCCGTCGGATTTCTTCGGAAGTACGACAAGAGAGGCATCCTTCTCGACCTCAAGTCGCAGATAGACGCGGGGAATCTGAGCCTGGACAACTTCCGGGAGGGTGTCACCTCGGTCGGTGAGGTCGACGGCAAGCAGCTCGGCATTCCCGTGGGTTCCAACACCATGGCGCTGGTCATCGACAAGAAGGTCTTCGAGCAGGCGGGTATCCAGCCGCAGGCGGGCTGGACCTGGGACGACTACTTCAAGGCCCTGAAGACCATCTACGACAAGACCAAGATCCCCGGTGACACGGGCTACTTCAGCATCATGTACCTGTACGACCTGTACCTCCGTCAGAACGGCAAGGCGTTCTTCACCGAGGACGGACTCGGCTTCGACAAGGCCGACCTGACGGAGTGGTGGCAGGACGGCTACAACCGCGTCAAGGCCGGCATCGTCACCGATCCGAAGGTCGTCGCGCAGGACCGGCCCAAGTCCTCGGTCACGGCGAAGCACGGCGCGTCGGAATTCACCTGGGACAACTTCACCGTCCGCTACACGGCGGAGGGCGACAGCGAGTACGGCCTCGCGCCGATCCCCACCACGGACGGCAAGAACACCGGCCAGTACCTCGCCTCCCTGATGCTGAGCGCCTCCGCGCGCACCCAGCACCCCAAGGAGGTCGCCCAGTTCATCAACTTCATGGTCCACGACCCCGAGGTCGGCAAGATCATGGGCTACGACCGCGGCATCCTCGCCAGCACCGAGCAGTACGAGGCCTTCAAGCCGACCAGCGAGGTCGAGAAGGAGATCGCCAAGTACGAAGAGGACACCGCCAAGGCGGGCGTGCTCGGCACGATCACTCCGCACCCGTCCGGCGCCGACACCGTCGAGGCCGCCTTCCTGCGCATCGCCGGTGACATGAGCCTGGGCAAGATGAAGGTCGCCGACGCGGTGAAGCAGTTCTTCGACGAGTCCGAGGCCGCTTTCCAAGCCTGATGGGAACCACTGTGACGCTCGTCAAGGAGTCTCCGCTCGACACCCGCAAGGCAGGCTCGCCCGCCCCCGCCGCCGTCAAGCGGCGGGGGCGCCGGGAGAACCTGATCGGCTACCTCTTCATGTCCCCGTGGATCGCGGGCTTCCTGCTCCTGACCGCGGGCCCGATGGCGGCCTCCCTGTACTTCGCCTTCACCGACTACAACCTCTTCAGCACACCGAACTGGATCGGCTTCGACAACTTCACCAGGATGTTCGACGATCCGCGGTGGCAGAAGTCGGTGGAGGTGACGGCGAAGTACGTCGTCATCGGCACCCCGCTGAAGCTGCTGCTCGCCCTCGGGGTCGCCCTGCTGCTCGCGCAGAGCCGGCGCGGACAGGCTTTCTACCGGGCCGCGTTCTACGCCCCCTCGCTCATCGGCGCGAGCGTCTCCGTCGCCTTCGTCTGGCGCTCGATCTTCTCCGACAACGCCATCGTGGACCGCACGATGTCGCTCTTCGGTGTCCACACCGGCGGCTGGGTCGGCGACCCCGACTGGATCCTGTACTGCCTGGTCGCGCTGACCGTCTGGCAGTTCGGCGCGCCCATGGTCATCTTCCTGGCCGGCCTGAAGCAGGTGCCGAGGGAGCTGTACGAGGCGGCCGAGATGGACGGCGCCGGCCCCTTCCGCAGGTTCTGGAGCATCACGCTCCCGATGATCTCCCCGGTGCTGTTCTTCAACGTCCTGCTGGAGACCATCCACTCGTTCCAGATCTTCGGCTCGGCGTACGTCGTCTCCAACACGTACTGCGGCCCGGCCGACGCCACGCTCGTCTACACCTGCTACCTGTACCAGCAGGGCTTCAAGAACGCGCAGATGGGCTTCGCCTCCGCGATGGCCTGGATGCTGCTGCTCGCCGTCGCCCTGGTCACGGCCGTCCTCTTCTGGTCGCAGAAGAAGTGGGTGCACTACGAGGAGGACGCCCGATGAGTTCCACCAATCTCTCGGCTTCGCTCGATCGGGGGGTGCCTCCGTCCACCCCCACCGCCAACAAGCCGCACGGCATGGGCCGCAAGCGCACCGGCTCGCTCGTCTGGCACCTCGGGGCCCTGCTGATCCTGGCGGTCATCCTCTATCCCGTCATCTGGGTCATCGGCGCCTCGTTCAAGCCGAGCAAGGACATCATCAACAGCCTCCAGCTGTTCCCGGCGGACCCCATCCTCGACAACTTCAAGGGGCTCGCCGACGGCATCGCCGACATCTCGATCTGGACGTTCTTCCAGAACTCCCTGATCTACTCGCTCGGTTCGGTCGCCGGCATCCTGATCTCCTGCTCGCTGACGGCGTACGCCTTCGCGAAGGTGAAGTTCGCCGGTCGGAACCTGATGTTCTCCCTGATGATCGGCACCCTGCTGCTGCCGTACCACGTGCTGCTCATCCCGCAGTACGTGATGTTCCAGAAGATGGAGCTCATCAACACCTACGTTCCGCTGCTGCTCGGCAAATATCTGGCCACGGAGGCGTTCTTCGTCTTCCTCATGGTGCAGTTCATGCGGAACCTGCCGAAGGAGCTGGACGAGGCCGCGCGGATCGACGGCTGCGGGCACTTCAGGATCTACTGGTCGATCGTGCTGCCGCTGTGCCGGCCCGCGCTGATCACCAGCGCGATCTTCACCTTCATCAACGCCTGGAACGACTTCATGGGCCCGCTGATCTACCTCAACGAGCCCGGCAAGTACACCGTCTCCCTCGGCATGATGATGTTCCGCGACTCCGACGGCGTCGCCGCCAACTACGGCGGGCTGATCGCCATGTCGCTGATCGCGTTGCTGCCGGTGCTGCTGTTCTTCCTCGCCTTCCAGCGGTACCTGATCGACGGCATGGCGACGTCCGGTCTGAAGGGCTGACACGAGATGGCCGAAGCACGCGTCAAGGCCCGCGCCCCGCGCCGGGAGTCCGTCCTCGGCGAGAGGTTCGGCCTCTTCGCCGAGTGCCTGCTCACCGGTGTGTGGATCGCGGTGGCCTCACTGGGCGTGGTCACCTACCCGGCCGCCTTCGCCGCCGGAGCCCGGCACCTGCGCCGCCGCATCGGCCACGAGGGCGGCGGCTGGCGGGAGTTCGTCGCGGACTTCCGTACGGCCGTGCGGGGCGGGTGGGTCGCCGGCCTCGCCGGGTGGGCCGCGCTGGCCGCGATCTGGGTGGACGTCCAGGCCGCGCGGGCCGGGATCCCCGGCGGGCCGCTCGTCGGGGCCGTCGGCCTGTTCGCGCTGATCGGCCTCGCCGTGGCCGGGCTGCGCGCGGCGGCGGCCTGGACGCCGGACGCCCGCTGGCGCGTGCTGCTCGCCGAGGCCGCTCGCCGTACGGTCCTCGACCCGGCCGGGTCCTTCCTGCTCGTCGCCGGACTGGCCGTCGTGGCCCTGTCCGGCTGGTTCATCGCGCCGCTCGCGGTCCCCGTCCTCGGGGCGGTAGTGGCGGCGGCCGTCGCCGTGGAGGAGCGGTACCGGCACCGCTGACGGACGGCGCCCTGCGTAACAAGGTCGGCGCCCTCGGCGCCGCACTCTCTGTCATGCCCTTGACCACCCCCTTGCACCCCGCACGGAAAGGAAAGGTGGATCTCTCATGTCTCCCATCCCCCGCAGGTCCCTCCTCAAGGCGGCCGCCGTCGCCGGAGCCGCCGCCCAGTTCAGCTGGGCGCTAGGGGCGCAGGACGCCGAGGCGGCGCCCAGAGCCGAGCCCGCCGACGCCGATCCGGTGACCCTCGACTGGCTGGAGGACGGCGGCCTCGGCGCCGCGCCCGGCTCCACCGTCGGCGTCCCCTGGCCGAGGGGCGTCCACCAAGAGGGCCAGACGTTCGCGCTGACGGACGCGGACGGCAAGGCCGTACCGGTGCAGTCGTGGCCGCTCGCCTACTGGCCGGACGGCTCCCTCAAGTGGACCGCGCACGCGGTCAGTTCGGGTAACGGCAAGCTGACCCTGACCACCGGGACCCCCGCCGCGCCCGAGAAGAAGGTCACCGTCGACTCCAGCGGCGGCACCATCGACGTCTCGACCGGTGTCATCACCGCGAAGATAGGCAAGTCCGGCGCCACGATCATCAAGTCGGTCACCCGGGGCTCGACGGAGATCGCCAAGAACGGCCGGCTCGTGCTGCTGCGCCAGCCGGAGTTCGAGGACGGTGATCAGACCACGGTGAAGACCGAGCGCTTCGACGGCGCCATCTCCAAGGTCGAGGTCGAGCAGGAGGGCCCGGTCCGGGCGGTCGTCCGCATCGACGGCAAGCACCGCAAGGGGAATCGGAGCTGGCTGCCGTTCTCCATCCGCCTGTACTTCTTCGCGGGCGCCGACTCCTTCCGCATGGTGCACACCATCACCTATGACGGCACCCAGGAGCCGGGCAAGGCCAGCGGCGACTTCATCCGCGGCATCGGCGTCCGCTTCACCGTGCCGATGCGGGACGAGTCGTACGACCGCCACATCCGCATCGGCGGCGAGGGCACCGGACTGCTGCGCGAGGCCGTCAAGGGCATCACCGGGCTGCGCCGCGACCCGGGCGCGGCCGTGCAGGCGGCGCAGTACGAGGGCAAGAAGCTGCCCGACCCGGCCACCTGGGACCAGCGGGTCACCACCCGGCTCCAGTACATCCCCGAGTGGGGCGACTACACCCTCTCCCAGCTGTCCGCCGACGGCTTCACGCTGCGCAAGCGCACCAAGAAGGGGTACGGCTGGATCACCGCGGGCGGCGGCCGGCGCGCCTCCGGCTTCGGCTACGTCGGTGGCGTCAGCGGCGGGTTCTCCTTCGGGCTGCGGGACTTCTGGGAGAAGTTCCCGGCCCAGCTCGACATCCGCAACGCCCACACCGCCGAGGCCGAGGTCACCCTCTGGCTCTGGTCTCCCGAGGCACAGCCCATGGACCTGCGCTTCTACCACGACGGCATGGGCCAGGACACCTTCCCCGAGCAGCTCGAGGGCCTCAACATCACCTACGAGGACTACGAGCCCAAGTTCGGCACCCCGTACGGCATCGCCCGCACGTCGGAGCTGATGTTCTGGGCCAACGAGTCGACCCCGAGCGCCGACAGGCTCGCCGAACAGGTCGAGGCCGTCCGCGTACTGCCGCAGCTCGCCACCCCGCCCAAGCAGCTCATCAAGGCCAAGGTGTTCGGCCCGGGCCTCTTCTCCGAGCCCGACCGCTCCACCCCGGCCAAGGCCAGGATCGAGGACCACCTCGACTTCCTCTTCACCTACTACAAGGACCAGGTGGAGATGCGCCGGTGGTACGGCTTCTGGGACTACGGCGACATCATGCACACGTACGACACGGTCCGGCACCAGTGGCGCTACGACGTCGGCGGCTACGCCTGGGACAACTCCGAACTCTCGCCGGACCTGTGGCTCTGGTACGCGTATCTGCGCTCCGGCCGCGCCGACATCTTCCGCTTCGCCGAGGCGATGACCCGGCACACCGGCGAGGTCGACGTCTACCACCTCGGCGAGTGGGCGGGCCTCGGCACCCGGCACGGTGTGCAGCACTGGGCCGACAGCGCCAAGCAGCAGCGCATCGCCAACACCACGTACCGGCGGTACTACTACTTCCTCACCGCCGACGAACGCGTCGGCGACCTCATGCACGCCAACGTCGACTCCGACGAGACGTTCCTCGTCCTCGACCCGATCCGCAAGATCCGCACCGAGCCCTACACACCCGACCGGCACGCCCTGTCGATCGGCTTCGGCACGGACTGGAGCGGCCTGGTGTCGGCGTGGCTGACGGAGTGGGAGCGCAAGGGACCCAAGTGGGAGAAGGCACGCGCGCGCGTGCTGTCCACGATGGAGACCATCGCCGCCCAGCCCAACGGCTTCGTGCAGGGGAACGGGTTGTACGACCTCGACACCGGCCGGTTCGCCATCGCCGACAAGCCCGCGGTCAACGTCTCGCACCTGTCGGCCGTCTTCGGTCTCAACGAGCTGTGCGCCGAGCTCATCGACCTCGTCGACATGCCGAAGTTCAAGGAGGCGTACCTCGACTACTGCCGCTACTTCAACGCCACCAAGGCCGAACAGGCGGCCCGCTACGGCAGCAACTTCGGCTCCCTGATCCTCTTCCAGGGCCACTCGCGCCTGGACGCGTACGCCGCCGTCCAGACCGGCGACGAGAAGCTCGCCAAGCGGGCGTGGGACAAGTTCTACAACTCCGACGGCTACAAGGAGTCGGCTCCCTGGAAGACCGAGAAACTGAGCGGCCCGCTCACGCTGGTGCCGGGCAGCGAAGCGCCCTGGGTGTCCACCAACGACACCTCGCTCTACGGCCTCGCCGCCATCGAGAACCTGGCGCTGCTGGGTGACCGGATGCCGTAGCCGCACGTGACGCGGGCGCGGGGGCGGGCACACTGCGCCCATGGACTGGAACCACTACCGATTCCGCAGTCTGTGGGTGCTGCCCGCCCCTGTCCCGGCCGTGTACGAGGCGCTGGTACGGGCCGAGGACTACCCCCGCTGGTGGCCGCAGGTACGCGAGGTCACCCGGCTCGACGACACCAGCGGGGTCGTCCAGTTCCGGTCCCTCCTCCCGTACGACCTGGTCGCGACCGTGCGAGAGGGACGCCGGGACCCGGCAGCGGGGGTCCTCGAGGTCACGCTGTCCGGGGACCTCGACGGCTGGGCGCGCTGGACGATCAGCGCGCAGGGCTCCGGCACCCTCGCCCGCTACGACCAGGAGGTCGACGTCCGCACACCGCTGCTGCGGCGGCTGGCCGTGCCCGCGCGGCCGCTCCTCCGCCTCAATCACACGCTGATGATGCGGGCGGGGCAGCGCGGCCTGGCCGGCCACCTGCAAGCGGTTTGAAGGAAGCGTGCCGGGACCTGTATTGTTCAGTGCGTTCCCGGGCGATTAGCTCAGCGGGAGAGCGCTTCGTTCACACCGAAGAGGTCACTGGTTCGATCCCAGTATCGCCCACCGGAAATGCCGGTCCGTCCCAGACGGACCGGCTTTTTGCGGTCTCCCTGAGCTCCCGTGTGCTCACGCGGCCGCCGCCGGCAGGCCCGGGCGCAGCGGCCAGGCGGGATCGACCTCCTCCTCCGAGCCGCTGCGGGCGAACCACGCCTGCAGGCCCCGGGCCTGTGCCGCGTGCCACACCGCCTGCAGGGTGTGCAGCTCGCCGGGGGAGAGGCGCTCCAGCCGGGACGCGAACCGGCGGCCCACCGCCCGGGTGACCTCCAGCGCGGCCACGGCGTCGGCGGCCGCGTCGTGCGCGCCCTCCAGGGGGATGCCGTAGTGCGCGCACAGATCGGTGAGCGTGCGGCGCCCCTTGCGGTAGCGGTCCAGGTGCTTGTCCAGGACCCGCGGGTCGAGCACGCACAGCGGTGTCGCCTCGAACCAGCGGCTCAGCGACGAGGCGCGGTGCCGCCGCAACTCCCGGTCCAGCAGCGTGAGATCGAACGGCGCGTTCATCACCACGAGCGGGCGGCCGACGTGGGCCTGCTCGGCCAGCGCCTCCGCTATCTCGTACATCACCGGCGCCGGCCAGCGGCCGTTGCGCTGCAGGTGTTCCTCCGTCAGCCCGTGCACCTCCGTCGCCGCGGCGGGCACCGGTACCCCCGGGTTCACCAGCCAGCGGCTGACCCGCGGCCGGATGCCCGGGGCGTCCTGGACGACGACGGCGGCCGACACGATCCGGTCGGTCTCGACGTCCACGCCCGTGGTCTCCGTGTCGAAAGCGGCCAGCGGCCCCTCATACCAGCACGTCATACCCAACAACCCCTCGTCCACCTTCGGCAGTTGACGCACCGTCCGCTGCCCGATCCGGTGATACCCGGGCTGTTTGCGCCGTACGCCGGAAGGAGACAACAGGAGTACGGGTCCGTGCAGTTCAGCGGCCCACAGCGGGGATTCACTTGTTCTGGAAGGCTGTTCGCCATGGCCATAGCGCAGCCCGAACGGGGCGGGCTGCTGCCCGAGCGCACGGCCCCCACACGCGGCACCCTCGCCACCACCGCCTGCATGGAGACACTTCAGGTGGGCTATCTGCACGCCGTGGCGGCGGCAGCGGGCTGCTCGCTGTCCCAGCCCTTCCCGGACAACGGCATCGACTGGCACGTCAGCCACAGCGCACCCGGGCACACGGTCGACGACGAGGTCACCGTCAAGGTGCAGCTCAAGGCGACCTACCAGGTCCCGCCCGCCCCGCCGGGCCGCAGCTTCTCCTTCACGCTCGACAACGAGCATCTGGCGAAGCTCGCCCGCAGTCCCGTCTCGGTGCACAAGATCCTGGTGGTGATGATCGTCCCGCGGTCACAGGACCAGTGGCTGCGGGCCGGCCACGACCGGCTCGACCTCAGGCACTGTTGCTACTGGACCAACCTCGCCGGACACCCGATCACGGGCCGGCGCCGCACCACCGTGCGGATCCCCACCTCACGCATCTTCGACGACCGGGCGCTGTGCGAGATCATGACGCGGGTCGGGACGGGAGGGAAACCGTGACGCACCGCCCGACCGAAGAGCCCGTGCGGCCCGTACCGCCCGTGCGGCCGCACCCCGTAGACGCCGCCTGGAGCGGCCGGGCGCCCGAGCCCGCCGAGGTCGACCCGGCCGTGCTCAGCGCCCTGCTGCGGCGGCACGGCTGGCAGCGGCGCGGCGGCGCCCCCGGACGCTACGGCCGCTGGACCCCGCCCGGGCCGGGCGGAGGCGGCATGAGCCTGCTGGTGCCCGAGAGCCGGGCCTTCCCCGACAGCGACGACCTGCTCGGCGAGGCCCTGCTCGCGCTGTCCCGCAGCGGCACCCCCTCCGCGCGCGAGGTCCTGGTCTCCCTGGCCGTGCCCAGCGACGAGATCCGCTGGTGGCGGGACGTGCCGACCGGTCCGGGCGGCGCCGCGCCCTGGACCGTGGAGGAACAGCTGCGCACCGCGGCCCGCCGGATGCTGCTCGCCGGCGCGCTCGCCACACGCGCGCGTGCCGGCTGCCACGGAGCCCGGCACCGCCGCGCCGCCGCCGCGGCCCTGGAGAACGTCCTCGTGGGTCCCGCCGAGGACGGTCGCCTCACCGCCTTCGTGCCCGTCGCCAGCGATCGCCCCCTGGCCGTGCGCCTCCACCAGGCCCTGCACGCCGCCCGCGAGGCCATCGACTACCAGCGGGCCACCGGCGGCATGGACGCCTTCGACGGTGCCGTCGAGGCGGGCGTCAGCCACGATCTCACCGAGGCGGTCCTCGCCCTCGTCCGGGGCACCGAGGGCGCCGGGATCGCCGTCGAGTGGGCCCCGGCGGCCGGTGTCCCCGAGGGCTGCGCGGCCTCGGCCGAGCCCGTCGAGTTCTCGCCGGGCGACCTGCCCGTGCTGCGGGAGGCAGGCGCCCGCTACCGGCGCGAGGAGCCCTCCGTACCGGTGCACCTCACCGGCGCGGTCGTACGGATGCGCAGGTCGGGGCCGCGCGGCGACGGCACCGTACGGCTGCGGGTGCTCGCCGGGGCCGACGTGCCGCACGTGAAGATCACGCTGGACGAGGAGGCGTACCGGATCGCCGGGCACGCGCACCTCGTCGGGCTGCCGGTGCGGGTGCACGGGCGTCTGGAGAGCCGGGGCGGCTTCCGGCGGCTGACCGGCGCCCACGGGGTCGTACCCGTGCAGGTCGACGACGCGGAGCGGGACCGGCTGATGAAGTCGCTCCAGGAGAACTCCGAGATGGCGGCCTTCTTCGAGGAGGCCTGCGGGGCGGACTGCGAGGACTGATTTCGCGGTGGGTGGTCCCGGGTCGGTACGATCCATACTCATGCGCGCGCTCCGGTATGGCGCCGCGACCCCACCTTCAGTCAGGAGAGACCGGTGTCAGACGTCCGTGTGATCATCCAACGCGATTCCGAGCGGGAAGAACGCGTGGTGACGACGGGCACTACGGCCGCCGAGCTCTTCGCCGGCGAGCGCTCGATCATCGCCGCGCGCGTGAGCGGCGAGCTCAAGGACCTGTCGTACGAGCTGGCCGACGGGGACGAGGTCGAGGGCGTCGAGATCTCCTCCGAGGACGGCCTGAACATCCTGCGCCACTCCACCGCGCACGTCATGGCGCAGGCCGTGCAGGAGCTCTTCCCCGAGGCCAAGCTGGGCATCGGCCCGCCGGTCAAGGACGGCTTCTACTACGACTTCGACGTCGAGAAGCCGTTCACGCCCGAGGATCTCAAGGCCATCGAGAAGAAGATGCAGGAGATCCAGAAGCGCGGCCAGCGCTTCGCCCGCCGCGTGGTGACCGACGAGGCCGCCCGCGAGGAGCTGAAGGACGAGCCGTACAAGCTGGAGCTGATCGGCCTCAAGGGCTCCGCCTCCAGCGAGGACGGCGCGGACGTCGAGGTCGGCGCCGGCGAGCTGACGATCTACGACAACATCGACGCCAAGACCGGCGAGCTGTGCTGGAAGGACCTCTGCCGCGGTCCCCACCTGCCCTCCACCCGGAACATCCCGGCGTTCAAGCTGATGCGCAACGCGGGCGCCTACTGGCGCGGCAGCGAGAAGAACCCCATGCTGCAGCGCATCTACGGCACCGCCTGGCCGTCCAAGGACGAGCTGAGGCAGTACCTGGACTTCCTCGCCGAGGCCGAGAAGCGCGACCACCGCAAGCTGGGCGCCGAGCTCGACCTGTTCTCCATCCCCGAGCAGATCGGCTCCGGCCTCGCCGTCTTCCACCCCAAGGGCGGCATCATCCGCCGGGTCATGGAGGACTACTCGCGCAAGCGGCACGAGGAGGCGGGCTACGAGTTCGTCTACACCCCGCACGCCACGAAGGGGAAGCTCTTCGAGGTCTCGGGCCACCTGGACTGGTACGCCGACGGCATGTACCCGCCCATGCAGCTCGACGAGGGCGTGGACTACTACCTCAAGCCCATGAACTGCCCGATGCACAACCTGATCTTCGACGCGCGCGGCCGTTCGTACCGCGAACTGCCGCTGCGTCTCTTCGAGTTCGGGACCGTGTACCGGTACGAGAAGTCGGGCGTCGTGCACGGCCTGACCCGGGCCCGCGGCTTCACCCAGGACGACGCGCACATCTACTGCACGCGCGAGCAGATGTCCGAGGAGCTCGACAAGCTGCTCACCTTCGTCCTCGACCTGCTGCGCGACTACGGCCTGACCGACTTCTACCTGGAGCTGTCCACGAAGGACCCGGAGAAGTTCGTCGGCACCGACGAGGCCTGGGAGGAGGCCACCGAGACGCTGCGCCAGGTCGCCGAGAAGCAGGGCCTGCCGCTGGTCCCGGACCCGGGCGGCGCCGCCTTCTACGGCCCGAAGATCTCCGTCCAGACCAAGGACGCCATCGGCCGCACCTGGCAGATGTCGACGATCCAGCTCGACTTCAACCTGCCGGAGCGCTTCGACCTGGAATACACGGCCGCGGACGGCTCCAAGCAGCGCCCGGTCATGATCCACCGCGCGCTGTTCGGTTCCATCGAGCGTTTCTTCGCCGTGCTGCTGGAGCACTACGCGGGTGCCTTCCCGGCATGGCTCGCGCCGGTCCAGGCGATCGGCATCCCGATCGGTGACGCGCACGTCGAGTACCTGGAGAAGTTCGCGGCCGCGGCCAGGAAGAAGGGCCTGCGGGTCGAGGTCGACTCCTCCTCGGACCGCATGCAGAAGAAGATCCGCAACGCCCAGAAGCAGAAGGTGCCCTTCATGGTCATCGCGGGCGACGAGGACATGTCCCACGGGTCGGTGTCCTTCCGCTACCGCGACGGCTCCCAGGAGAACGGCATCCCGTTCGACGAGGCCATCGCGAAGATCATGAAGGTCGTCGAGGAGCGGACGCAGGTCTGATCACGCGGCGGAACCGGACCCGTCCGGACCGCGCACGGGCCCCCGGGAGACCCGGGGGCCTTTGCCGTACCCCCAGCTCGACGCCATATGCTGCACTGCATGACGAGTGAGCCGGAGCAGCAGCTGGGAGTGGGGACGCAGGACGCGTTCCAGCGCCTGTGGACGCCCCACCGGATGGCCTACATCCAGGGCGAGGGCAAGCCGAGCGGCCCCGGAGCCGACGACGGCTGCCCCTTCTGCTCCATCCCGGCCAAGTCCGACGAGGACGGGCTGATCGTCCGGCGCGGCGAGCAGGTGTACGCGGTGCTCAACCTGTACCCGTACAACGGCGGGCACCTGATGACCGTGCCCTACCGCCACGTCGCCGACTACACGGACCTCACGGCGGGGGAGACCGCCGAGTTGGCCGAGCTCACCAAGCAGGCGATGACGGCCCTGCGCACCGCCTCCGGCGCCCACGGCTTCAACATCGGCATGAACCAGGGCTCGGTGGCCGGCGCGGGCATCGCGGCCCACCTCCACCAGCACATCGTGCCCCGCTGGGGCGGCGACACGAACTTCATGCCGGTGGTCGGCCACACGAAGGTGCTGCCGCAGCTGCTGGCCGACACGAGGAAGATGCTGGCGGAGGCCTGGCCGACCGGCTGAGGTCGGCGAGGGCCGGCATCTCTCAGCCCGTCCGGCGTGCGAGGCCGGGGCCGTTCAGACCGATGGAGGTCTGGAGGCGCGGCCCCCAGGGACCGTCGCCCCGACGCACCCGCACACATCCGGTCCGACCGCCGGAGGCCTACGCGTCGTACACGTCGGCCTTCTTGGGCGAAACGTCCTGCACCGCCCCACTGAGCACAGAGGACCTGGAACCGAACTTCTCCACATCCACCCCGTTCTCGCGGAGCACCTTCAGCGCCGACGCATGCACCACCCGCAGCACCGGCGCGGCGGCACGCAACGCGTCGTCCGCCATGAACCGATGCCGCCAGGGCTGGTCGGCCCACGCGTGCCGCAGGCCGAACGGCTCCGGGAGGGTCAGGCTGCCGCCGAGCCAGTTCAGCAGCGGCGGATACCAGGTCAGCGGAGCGCGCGCGGCCAGCCGTACCACCTCGTCGGTGTCGATCAGCGGCAGCTTCACCTTGCGGGTCTCCCAGAACCGGAGAGCCTTTTGCACCTCCTTCTCCTTGGCCGCGGGCTTCTCGTTGAACAGGGGGTTGATCGGGCCCAGGGCGTGGCCGGTGACCTCGATGCGCAGGGTGTCGTGCAGCACCGTGACCGTGATCAGCATGGTGATCACCAGGTGGCCGTCCCAGAGCGTCCACTGCACGCCGAGGTAGTGCCGGTCCCCGCTGCCGAACTGCTGCTTGTTGCAGATCTCCTGTATGGCGTGCGTCTTGACCGTGTACGCGTTCACGTCCGTGCCGCTCGGCCGGGACACCTCCGTGGCCTTCTCCCCGATCGGGGTGACGACCCAGTGCGTGATGGACGGCTTGGGGAAGCCGCCGGTGTTGATGGGCGTGCGTTCGAGCATGGCCAGCCCGCCCTGGATCGCGACGATGACGTCCCAGCTGCGGAAGGGATGGAAGTCCTTGCCGGGTTCTGCGGAGACCAGTTCCTCGGCCAGCTGCCAGCTGCCCCACCGCGTGCCCATGCCGAGTATGCCCTTGGGGCCGGCGTAGAAGACCGCGTTGGACCGCTGCTCGGCGCTGAGCCGGGCCAGCTCCTTGCGTACCTGCTCGGCCGCGTCGCCGGGGCTGCCCGGCACCGCCTCGGGGATCTTGGCGCCCACCGCGTTGCCCGACAGCAGGCTCGACCAGCGCTCCCGCAGGTCCCGCGCCGTGCGTTCGCAGATCTGCTTGGCCCAGAACCAGCCGACGACCGGCATGAGGATCGCCGCGCGTGCGTACCACCCCCAGAAGCCCGTGAACGGCATGCGGATCAGGAAGAGCACCGCGAGCGCGCCCACGGCGACCAGCAGGGTCGTGGCCAGGGCGCCGGCGCGTTTGTCCTCGCGCTTGCTCATCGTGCTGCGCAGCGTGAACACCATCAGCCACACGAGGAAGCCCGGCAGGAAGAGCACCCCGCACAGCACGGTCACGGCCGTGAGCCAGTTGTCGCGGTCGCGGCGGATGCGGTGGGCCGCCAGGCAGTGCTCCACGACGACCTGGGGTTCGATGCCGAAGGACTGGATGACCGGCTTGCGCCCGGCGCCCAGCATGCGGTCGATCACCGCACGGGAGAAGGCCTCACCGAACCTGGGGCGGAAGATCTTCGCCCAGGAGCGCGGCGGGGTGACCTTCGACTGGTGCCACTCGTTGTCGGCGTTCAGGATCTTGGTCACTTCGTCGTCGCGGTACGCCGCCGCGGCCAGCGCGAAGGTCGCCGCCGTCTGACCCGCCGAACCCGACAGGGGCACCTGGGCCCCTGGACTGAAATCGAATCCGTCCGTCACTGCCGCCCCCATCGCCGCCGCACCTGCACCTGCGGCCTTCCCGACTTCACTGCTCTGCACACCTGTTGATCAGGTCTCACACCGTTGATCAGGTCTTCAGCGTATCCGCAGACGCCGACATTCGTCGGCGGACGGCCCAGGCCGCCCGCCGACGCGGAGGAATGCGTTCCGCACAGGTGAGTTGGATGGTGCCTCAGGGCAACTACGCGGCGCCCTTGGCCTCTTCACGGACCCTTTCGGCGATCTGTGGCGGCATCGGCTCGTGCCGCACGTACCTGCGGCTGAAGCGCGCGGTGCCGTGCGACAACGACCGCAGGTCCACGGCGTAGCGGCCGATCTCGATCTCGGGCACCTCGGCGCGGACCAGCGTACGGCCGCCGGGTGCCTGCTCGGTGCCGAGCACCCGGCCGCGCCGCCCGGACAGGTCGCTCATCACGGCGCCCACGTAGTCGTCACCGGTGAGCACGCTCACCTCGGCCACCGGCTCCAGCAGGTGGATCTTCGCGTCGGCCGCGGCCTCCCGCAGCGCCAGCGCACCGGCCGTCTGGAAGGCGGCGTCGGAGGAGTCCACCGAGTGCGCCTTGCCGTCCAGCAGCGTGACCCGTACGTCGACGAGCGGGTAACCGGCGGCAACTCCCTTGGCGGCCTGGGCCCTTACGCCCTTCTCGACCGACGGGATGAACTGGCGCGGCACGGCGCCGCCGACCACCTTGTCCACGAACTCGATGCCCGAGCCGTTCGGCAGCGGCTCCACCTCGATCTCGCAGATGGCGAACTGCCCGTGCCCGCCGGACTGTTTGACGTGCCGGCCGCGCCCGGCGGCCTGGGTCGCGAACGTCTCCCGCAGGGACACCTTGTGCGGGACGACGTCGACCTGGACGCCGTACCGGCTGCGCAGCCGCTCCAGGGCGACGTCCGCGTGGGCCTCGCCCAGGCACCACAGGACCACCTGGTGAGTGTCCTGGTTCTGCTCCAGCCGCATCGTCGGGTCCTCGGCGACCAGCCGGGCCAGGCCCTGGGAGAGCTTGTCCTCGTCCGGCTTGCTGTGCGCCTGGATGGCGAGCGGCAGCAGCGGGTCCGGCATCTCCCACGGCTCCATGAGCAGCGGATCGTCCTTGGCGGACAGGGTGTCCCCGGTCTCCGCGCGGCTGAGCTTCGCCACGCACGCCAGGTCGCCCGCGATGACGTGCGACACCGGCCGCTGCTGCTTGCCGAAGGGTGTGGACAGGGTGCCGATCCGCTCGTCGACGTCATGGTCCTCGTGCCCGCGGTCGGCCAGGCCGTGCCCGGAGACGTGCACCGTCTGGTCGGCGCGCAGGGTGCCGGAGAACACGCGGATCAGCGAGAGCCGGCCGACGTACGGGTCGGATGAGGTCTTCACGACCTCGGCGACCAGCGGCGCGTCGGGGTCGCAGACCGTCTTCAGCTCGCGGGGCCTGCCGTCGGGCGTGGTCACCCGGATCGGCTCGCGCTCCAGCGGCGTCGGGAAGCCCCGGGTGATCAGCTCCAGCAGCTCCACCGTACCGAGCCCCTGGCGGGCGCCCTCAGCCGCGGGGGCGGCGGCCAGGACAGGGAAGAACACCCCACGCGCGACGGCTCGCTCCAGGTCCTCGATGAGCGTCTTGACGTCGACCTGCTCGCCGCCGAGATAGCGGTCCATGAGGGTCTCGTCCTCGCTCTCCGAGATGATCCCCTCGATCAGCCGGTTGCGGGCCTCCTCGATCAGCGGCAGCTGGTCCTCGCCGGGCTCGGACTCCTTGCGCTCGCCGGTCGAGTAGTCGTACAGCTTCTGCGACAGCAGCCCGATCAGCCCGGTCACGGGCGCGTGCCCGTCGGGTGCCTGCGGGCCGTGCAGCGGCAGGTAGAGCGGCAGTACGGCGTCGGGGTCGTCCGCGCCGAACGCCTCGGCGCAGATCCGCGTCATCTCCTCGAAGTCCGCCCGGGCGGCCTCCAGGTGCGTGATCACGATCGCCCGGGGCATGCCGACGGCCGCGCACTCCTCCCACACCATGCGGGTCGAGCCGTCCACGCCGTCGGAGGCCGAGACGACGAAAAGGGCCGCGTCCGCCGCTCGCAGACCGGCCCTGAGTTCACCGACGAAGTCGGCGTATCCGGGGGTGTCCAGAAGATTGATCTTGATGCCGTCCCATTCGACGGGCACCAGGGAGAGCTGTACCGAGCGTTGCTGCCGGTGCTCGATCTCGTCGTAGTCGGAGACGGTGCCGCCGTCCTCCACACGGCCCGCCCGGTTGATCGCTCCCGCCGTGAGGGCGAGAGCCTCCACCAGAGTCGTCTTGCCCGATCCGGAGTGGCCGACCAGCACCACATTCCGTACGGACTGGGGATGGTCGGCCGCCTGCGCCCTGCCGGCGGCTCCGGGGTGGTTCTGTGCCTTGTCGCCCATGATCCTGCCTCCCGTGCACGGTGAGGTCACTGTGGGCGCGGACACGCGGGGGCCGCGTGCTGGGCGGCTCCGGCGACGCCCGCGGTTGATTCGAGCTTTCCACTCCCGTCACGGTGCGTCCATACGAACGACGTCATCACGCCCGACGGGCGCTGTCGACGGCCCCGCCGGACGCCGACTGGCACCTGACGGTGAGGCCGGTGCGGCGGTCGCGGGATCCGGATGGCGGTTGTGTTTTGGTGCGGCGGTCGCGGGATCCGGACGGCGGTTGTGTTTTGGTGGGGCGCTCGCGGGGATCCGGATGGCGCTCTGTGTGCCCTGGTAGGGCCGGTCGCGGGTTGGGAGGGGCCATGAGGGGCCGCTCGCGCGTTCAGGGCGTCCGTCGGCTCTGGTGGCCTGCTCGCGGCCCCCTGATGGCGACTGTGGCCGGCCGCGTGGATCCGGCCGACCAGCCCCGGCGGGACTGCCTGTAGCCGCGCGACATCGGCCGCACCGGGCGCCCGGGTTCCCACCGGGCGGCCATCCGGTTCCGCTGCCCGCAGATCGCGTACGGCGGTCCCGCTCGGCCGCCCACCGGTCCAGGACGGCCGCCCCCGTCCGCCTGTGCGGGCGCCCGGCCGTCGCCCACGCGCGCGCGTGGCTACGATGGGCCAGCCGGTGGTCAGCAGGGGCCAGCCGGCGACACCGACCCTCGGGAAGGCCATGCTGAACAAGTACGCGCGTGCATTCTTCACGCGTGTCCTCACACCGTTCGCCGCGTTTCTCATCCGGCGGGGCGTCAGCCCCGACACGGTCACGCTCATCGGCACCGCCGGTGTGGTCGCGGGCGCACTGGTCTTCTACCCCCGGGGCGAGTTCTTCTGGGGCACGGTCGTGATCACGCTGTTCGTCTTCTCCGACCTCGTCGACGGCAACATGGCCCGCCAGCTCGGCCGCTCCAGCCGCTGGGGCGCCTTCCTGGACTCCACGCTCGACCGGGTCGCCGACGGCGCGATCTTCGGCGGCTTCGCCCTGTGGTACGCGGGCGGCGGGAACGACAACATCCTGTGCGCCGTGTCGATCTTCTGCCTGGCCAGCGGCCAGGTGGTGTCGTACACCAAGGCTCGTGGCGAGTCGATCGGCCTGCCGGTCGCGGTCAACGGGCTCGTCGAGCGGGCCGAGCGGCTGGTGATCTCGCTGGTCGCGGCTGGTCTGGCGGGCTTCGAGACATTCGGCGTGCCCGGCATCCACGTGCTGCTGCCCATCGCCCTGTGGATCGTCGCCGTCGGCAGCCTCGTCACGCTGATCCAGCGGGTCGTCACCGTCCGCCGCGAGTCCGCCGAGGCGGAGGACGCGGCCGCCGCGCAGCAGGAGAGCCGGGGGAGCGAGGCGGCCAAGTGAGCGCCCAGGACCGTCTGACCGACGCGCTGTACGGCCTCGGCTGGAGCACCGTCAAGAAACTCCCCGAGCCGGTCGCCGTACGGCTCGGGCGGACCATCGCCGACCTCGCCTGGAAACAGCGCGGCAAAGGCGTGCGGCGGCTGGAGAGCAACTACGCGCGCGTGGTGCCCGATGCGAGCCCCGAGCGGCTCGCCGAGCTCTCGCGCGCGGGCATGCGGTCGTACCTGCGCTACTGGATGGAGTCCTTCCGGCTGCCCGCCTGGAGCGCCGAGCGCATCAGGGCGGGCGTCGACGTGCAGGGCCTGCACTACCTGACCGAGGGCCTCGCCGCCGGCAAGGGCGTCGTCCTCGCCCTGCCGCACCTGGCCAACTGGGACCTCGCCGGCGCCTGGGCCACCACCCACCTCGGCATCCCGTTCACGACGGTCGCCGAGCGCCTGAAGCCCGAGACGCTGTACGACCGGTTCGTCGCCTACCGCGAGGGCCTCGGCATGGAGGTCCTGCCGCACAGCGGCGGCGCCGCCTTCGGCATCCTGGCCAGGCGGCTGCGCAACGGCGGCCTGGTCTGCCTGGTCGCCGACCGCGACCTGTCCGCCTCCGGCATCGAGGTCGAGTTCTTCGGCGAGACCGCCCGGATGCCCGCCGGACCCGCCCTCCTCGCCCAGCAGACGGGCGCCCTGCTGCTGCCCGTCACCCTCTGGTACGACGAGACGCCCGTCATGCGGGGCCGCGTCCACCCGCCGATCGAGGTACCCGGGTCAGGTACCCGCGCCGAGAAGACGTCTGTCATGACACAGGCGCTGGCCGACGCCTTCGCCACGGGGATCGCCGACCATCCGGAGGACTGGCACATGCTGCAGCGCTTGTGGCTCAAGGACCTCGATCCCGCGACGTCTGCCGAGAAGGGGACCGCGTGAGAATCGGCATCGTCTGCCCGTACTCCTGGGACGTACCGGGCGGCGTCCAGTTCCACATCCGCGACCTCGCCGAGTACTTCATCCGGCTCGGCCACGAGGTGTCCGTCCTGGCCCCCGCCGACGACGACACCCCGCTGCCGCCGTACGTCGTCTCGGCCGGCCGCGCCGTGCCGGTGCCGTACAACGGCTCGGTGGCCCGCCTCAACTTCGGCTTCCTCAGCGCCGCCCGCGTGCGCCGCTGGCTGCACGACGGCGCGTTCGACGTGATCCACATCCACGAGCCGACCTCGCCCTCGCTGGGCCTGCTGACCTGCTGGGCGGCCCAGGGCCCGATCGTCGCCACCTTCCACACGTCCAACCCGCGCTCGCGGGCCATGATCGCCGCGTACGCGATCCTCCAGGCCGCCCTGGAGAAGATCAGCGCGCGGATCGCGGTGAGCGAGTACGCCCGCCGCACCCTCGTCGAGCACCTGGGCGGCGACGCGGTGGTCATCCCGAACGGCGTCGACGTCGACTTCTTCGCCAACGCCGAACCCAGGCCCGAGTGGCAGGGCGACACCATCGGCTTCATCGGACGCATCGACGAGCCCCGCAAGGGCCTGCCCGTCCTGATGAAGGCCCTGCCGAAGATCCTCGCCGCGCGCCCGCAGACCCGGCTGCTGGTCGCCGGGCGCGGCGACGAGGAGGAGGCCGTGGAGAGTCTGCCGAAGGAACTGCGTTCCCGCGTCGAGTTCCTCGGCATGATCAGCGACCAGGACAAGGCCGGTCTCTTGCGCAGCGTCGACCTGTACGTCGCCCCCAACACCGGCGGTGAGAGCTTCGGGATCATCCTGGTGGAGGCCATGTCCGCCGGCGCCCCCGTCCTCGCCTCCGACCTGGACGCCTTCGCCCAGGTCCTCGACCGGGGGGCGGCCGGGCAGCTGTTCCCCAACGAGGACGCGGACGCGCTCGCCGAGGCGGCCGTGCGGTTGCTGGAGGACCCGGCGCGGCGGGCGGAGCTGCGCAAACGGGGCAGCGCCCACGTACGGCGGTTCGACTGGTCGACCGTCGGCGCCGACATCCTGTCCGTCTACGAGACGGTGACGGCCGGAGCGGCGGCGGTGGCCGCGGACGAGCGGACGACGGGACTGTGGGCGCGGTTCGGGCTGGCGCGGGACTGACCATGGAGCGCGGGGCCGAGTCGGCCATAGATCGCAGGGCGGAGCCGGCCCCACTGGCCGCAAGGCGGATCCGATCCGACCACTGGCCGCAAGGCGGATCCGACCACTGATCTCAGGGGCCGATCCGACCACTGATCTGAGGGGCCCGGTGCGGTCCCGTTAGTCTTGCCGCCCGTGACCGCAACCCTCATCTGGATCCTCGTCGCCCTCGTGGCGATCGGCCTGTACCTGAGCTGGACGGCGGGACGGCTGGACCGGCTGCACGCCCGCATCGACGCCGCGCGCGCCGCGCTCGACGCCCAACTGCTGCGCCGGGCCTCGGTCGCCCAGGAACTGGCCACCTCAGGGGTGCTCGACCCGGCCGCCTCGATCGTGCTCTACGAGGCCGCGCACGCCGCCCGGCAGGCCGAGGAGGAGCAGCGGGAGGTCGCCGAGAGCGAGCTGAGCCAGGCCCTGCGGGCCGTGTTCGCGGAGGCGCCGCAGGTGGAGGCCGTACGGCAGGCGCCCGGGGGCGAGGAGGCGGCCCGGGAACTGACCGAGGCAGTTCGCAGGGTGCCCATGGCCCGGCGCTTCCACAACGACGCCGTACGCGCGGCCCGGGCGCTGCGCCGGCACCGCAAGGTGCGCTGGTTCCGGCTGGCCGGCCACGCGCCGTTCCCGCTGGCCTTCGAGATGGACGACGAGCCCCCGGCAGCCCTGGTGGACCGGTCCGCCTAGCTGCGGCTTTCCCGTGATCCACAGAGGATCCGGAAAAAAAGGATCCACCGGCTTCCCATTGGCCCTTGCTGTGGCCTGGTCCACTCACGTTTCCTCGGTGCTGCAGAAAACCCTCTTTCACTTCAGTGAGGTCAACCCGTGTCCATCACCGAGAACCAGGCTCCCGAGACCGGCACCGCCCGCGTGAAGCGCGGCATGGCGGAGCAGCTCAAGGGCGGCGTGATCATGGACGTCGTCACCCCGGAGCAGGCGAAGATCGCCGAGGACGCGGGCGCCGTCGCCGTCATGGCCCTCGAGCGGGTCCCGGCCGACATCCGCAAGGACGGCGGCGTGGCCCGCATGTCCGACCCGGACATGATCGAGGGCATCATCGACGCCGTCTCCATCCCGGTCATGGCCAAGTCCCGCATCGGCCACTTCGTCGAGGCCCAGGTGCTGCAGTCCCTCGGCGTCGACTACATCGACGAGTCCGAGGTCCTCACCCCGGCCGACGAGGTCAACCACTCCGACAAGTGGGCCTTCACCACGCCGTTCGTCTGCGGCGCCACCAACCTGGGCGAGGCCCTGCGCCGCATCGCCGAGGGCGCCGCGATGATCCGCTCCAAGGGCGAGGCCGGCACCGGCAACGTCGTCGAGGCCGTGCGCCACCTGCGCCAGATCAAGAACGACATCGCCCGCCTGCGCGGCCTGGACAACCACGAGCTGTACGCCGCCGCCAAGGAGCTGCGCGCCCCGTACGAGCTCGTCAAGGAGGTCGCCGAGCTCGGCAAGCTCCCAGTGGTCCTCTTCTCCGCCGGCGGCGTCGCCACCCCGGCCGACGCGGCCCTGATGCGCCAGCTCGGCGCCGAGGGCGTCTTCGTCGGCTCCGGCATCTTCAAGTCCGGCGACCCGGCCAAGCGCGCCGCCGCCATCGTGAAGGCCACCACGTTCTACGACGACCCGAAGATCATCGCGGACGCGTCCCGCAACCTCGGCGAGGCCATGGTCGGCATCAACTGCGACACCCTCCCCGAGTCCGAGCGCTACGCCACCCGCGGCTGGTGATCACACCTGGTGCTGACCCCATGAACACTCCTGTCATAGGCGTCCTGGCCCTCCAGGGCGACGTACGGGAGCACCTCATCGCCCTGGCCGCGGCCGACGCCGTGGCCAGGCCGGTGCGGCGCCCCGAAGAGCTCGCCGAGGTCGACGGTCTGGTCCTCCCCGGCGGCGAGTCCACCACCATCTCCAAGCTGGCCGTCCTGTTCGGCCTGATGGAACCGCTCCGCACGCGCGTGCGTGCCGGCATGCCCGTCTACGGCACCTGCGCCGGCATGATCATGCTCGCCGACAAGATCCTCGACCCGCGCTCGGGCCAGGAGACCATCGGCGGCATCGACATGATCGTGCGCCGCAACGCCTTCGGACGGCAGAACGAGTCCTTCGAAGCGGCGGTCGACGTCAAGGGCGTCGAAGGCGATCCTGTGGAGGGCGTCTTCATCCGCGCCCCCTGGGTGGAGTCCGTCGGTGCCGAGACCGAGGTGCTCGCCGAGCACGACGGCCACATCGTCGCGGTCCGCCAGGGCAACGCGCTGGCCACGTCGTTCCACCCGGAGCTGACCGGCGACCACCGCGTGCACTCCCTGTTCGTCGACATGGTGCGCGCCGACCGGACAGCGGAGTCCTTGTAGGATCTCAGGCGTTCGTAGAGAGTTGGGTAACGCGAAGGAGACAGGCAGATGTCCGGCCACTCTAAATGGGCCACGACGAAGCACAAGAAGGCCGTCATCGATGCCAAGCGCGGCAAGCTCTTCGCGAAGCTGATCAAGAACATCGAGGTCGCGGCCCGCATGGGCGGTCCCGACCCCGACGGCAACCCGACGCTGTACGACGCCATCCAGAAGGCCAAGAAGTCGTCGGTCCCCAACAAGAACATCGACTCCGCGGTCAAGCGCGGCGCGGGCCTGGAGGCCGGCGGCGCCGACTACGAGACGATCATGTACGAGGGCTACGGCCCGAACGGCGTGGCCGTGCTCATCGAGTGCCTCACCGACAACCGCAACCGCGCCGCCTCCGAGGTCCGCGTCGCCATGACCCGCAACGGCGGCTCCATGGCCGACCCGGGTTCGGTGTCGTACCTGTTCAACCGCAAGGGCGTCGTGATCGTCCCCAAGGGCGAGCTGACCGAGGACGACGTGCTGGCCGCCGTGCTGGACGCGGGCGCCGAGGAGGTCAACGACCTCGGGGAGACCTTCGAGGTCATCAGCGAGGCCACCGACCTGGTCGCGGTCCGCACCGCCCTGCAGGAGGCCGGCATCGACTACGACTCCGCCGACGCCAACTTCGTCCCGACCATGCAGGTCGAGCTGGACGAGGAGGGCGCCAAGAAGATCTTCAAGCTGATCGACGCGCTCGAGGACAGCGACGACGTGCAGAACGTCTTCGCCAACTTCGACGTCAGCGACGAGATCATGGAGAAGGTCGGCGCGTAACGCCGCCGCGGGCTCCACAGGCTCAACGGGCCGACGGGACACACCCCGTCGGCCCGTCGCGTTGTCGGTGGCACCCGATAGCCTGCACAAACAGGCGATCGAAGGGAGGGGCCGTGCGCGTACTGGGGGTGGACCCGGGACTGACGCGATGCGGTATCGGCGTCGTCGAGGGAGTCGCGGGGCGGCCGCTGACGTTGCTGGGCGTCGGCGTCGTCCGCACGCCGGTGGACGCCGAGCTGGGCCACCGTCTCGTCGCCATCGAGCAGGGCATCGAAGAGTGGCTGGACGAGCACCGGCCCGAACACGTCGCCGTGGAGCGGGTGTTCAGCCAGCACAACGTACGGACCGTCATGGGCACGGCCCAGGCCAGCGCCGTCGCCATGCTGTGCGCCGCCCGCCGCGGCATCCCCGTCGCCCTGCACACCCCCAGCGAGGTCAAGGCCGCCGTCACCGGCTCCGGCCGCGCGGAGAAGGCACAGGTCGGCGCCATGGTCACGCGTCTGCTGCGGCTCGGCGCGCCGCCGAAGCCCGCCGACGCCGCCGACGCCCTCGCGCTCGCCATCTGCCACATCTGGCGCGCCCCCGCGCAGAACCGGCTCCAGCAGGCCGTCGCCCTGCACACATCGAAAACCCCGCGCACGGCGCAAGCCCCGCACGCATCGAAAGGCCGTACGGCATGATCGCCTTCGTCAGCGGCACGGTCGCCGCACTCGCTCCCGACGCCGCGGTGGTCGAGGTCGGCGGTGTCGGCATGGCCGTCCAGTGCACCCCGAACACGCTGTCCACGCTCCGGATCGGCCAGCCCGCCAAGCTCCACACGTCCCTCGTCGTCCGCGAGGACTCCCTCACCCTGTACGGCTTCGCGGACGACGACGAACGGCAGACCTTCGAGCTGCTCCAGACGGCCAGCGGTGTCGGCCCCCGCCTGGCACAGGCCATGCTCGCGGTGCACAGCCCCGACGCCCTGCGGCGCGCCGTGTCGACCGGCGACGAGAAGGCCCTCACCGCCGTCCCCGGCATCGGCAAGAAGGGCGCCCAGAAACTCCTCCTGGAACTGAAGGACCGCCTGGGCGAACCTCTCGGTGCCCCCGCCGTCGGTGCTCCCGTCAGCACCGGCTGGCGCGACCAGCTGCACGCAGCCCTGATCGGCCTCGGGTACGCGACCCGCGAGGCCGACGAGGCCGTCGCCGCCGTCGCCCCGCAGGCCGAGGCCGCCGGGGGCACCCCGCAGGTCGGCCAGCTGCTGAAGGCGGCCCTCCAGACGCTGAACCGCGCCCGATAGCCATACGGAAAACCGAGGCACACCACATGAACTGGGACGACACGACCGACACCGCCGCCTCCGAGCGGCTGGTGGGCTCTGTCGCCGACCGCGAGGACCAGGCCGTCGAGGCCGCCCTGCGCCCCAAGGACCTGGACGAGTTCATCGGCCAGGAGAAGGTCCGCGAGCAGCTCGACCTCGTGCTGCGCGCCGCACGCGCGCGTGGCGCCACCGCCGACCACGTGCTGCTCTCCGGCGCCCCCGGCCTCGGCAAGACCACCCTGTCGATGATCATCGCGGCCGAGATGGGCGCCCCCATCCGCATCACCTCCGGCCCCGCCATCCAGCACGCCGGCGACCTCGCGGCGATCCTGTCCTCCCTCCAGGAGGGCGAGGTCCTCTTCCTCGACGAGATCCACCGCATGTCCCGGCCCGCCGAGGAGATGCTGTACATGGCGATGGAGGACTTCCGCGTCGACGTCATCGTCGGCAAGGGACCGGGCGCCACGGCGATCCCGCTGGAGCTGCCGCCCTTCACCCTCGTCGGCGCGACCACCCGCGCGGGCCTGCTGCCGCCCCCGCTGCGCGACCGCTTCGGCTTCACCGCCCACATGGAGTTCTACGAACCGGCCGAACTGGAGCGCGTCATCCACCGCTCGGCGAGCCTCCTCGACGTCGAGATCGAGCCGGACGGCGCCGCCGAGATCGCCGGCCGCTCCCGCGGCACCCCCCGCATCGCCAACCGTCTGCTGCGCCGGGTACGCGACTACGCCCAGGTCAAGGCCGACGGAGTGATCACGAAGGAGATCGCCGAAGCGGCCCTGGCGGTCTACGAGGTCGACGCCCGCGGCCTCGACCGCCTCGACCGGGCCGTGCTTCAGGCCCTGCTCAAGCTGTTCGGCGGCGGACCCGTCGGCCTGTCCACGCTCGCCGTCGCGGTGGGGGAGGAGCGTGAGACCGTGGAGGAGGTCGCCGAACCCTTCCTCGTACGGGAGGGCCTGCTCGCCCGCACCCCGCGCGGCCGGGTCGCCACACCCGCCGCATGGGCGCATCTCGGCCTCACCCCGCCCCGCTCGCAGGCCACCGGAAACGGACAACAGGACCTGTTCGGGGCGTGAGGGCCTCGTGTCGGCGCCGTGACGGCGAGCTCAGTGGCCGGAGCAGGAACCCCGGTGCCATGCTGAGCGTTGTTCCATGCGCGCGGACTCGCTTAGACTCCGCCGATGCCGCCTTTGTCGGCGGCACACAAACCCCCAACCATCAGGCCGCTCAGCATCGCGGTCGTGTGAAGGAAGTACCGACCCGTGAGTCTCGTGACCCTCCTCCCGTTCATCGTGCTCATCGGGGCCATGTTCCTGATGACCCGGTCGGCCAAGAAGAAGCAGCAGCAGGCCATCGAGATGCGGAACCAGATGCAGCCCGGTTCCGGCGTCCGCACCATCGGGGGCATGTACGCCACGGTCAAGGAGGTCAACGAGGACACGGTCCTCCTCGACGCCGGTCCGGGCGTCGAGCTCCTCTTCGCCAAGAACTCGATCGGCGCCGTCCTGTCCGACGACGAGTACAACCGCATCGTCCACGGCATCGAGCACGACCTGAAGGCGGACGCCGACGTCGTTCCGGACGACGCCTCCTCCCTCACCGAGACCGACGAGCACGCCGCCGACGCTGCCGCCGCCTCCGACGACAAGTCCGTCGACCTCGGCAAGAAGGACGTGGCCGACGAGCCGGCCGACGAGGCCGTGGCCGACGAGGCGAAGACGGACGCACAGCCGAAGAAGACCGACGGCGACTCCGAGGCGAAGTAGTGGAGTCCCGGGGCGCGCGGGCCAGACCTGCGCGCCCCGGGGCATGCCCTGCTCGCCGGGGATCCCGACACCATGTCATGGCCGCCCGCCCGAAGACCCGGCGCGAGGCGGCCCGAGAGGGAGTACGAGAAGGTGGCAGCACCTAAAAAGGGCCGGAGCGCGAGCGCCCAGAGCAAGCCAGGGCGCTCGCTGGCCCTGATTCTGATCGCCATCGCGGCGCTCACCGGAGGGATGTTCGCCTCCGGGCACACCACTCCGCGTCTCGGCATCGACCTCGCCGGCGGGACGAGCATCACGCTGGAGGCGAGGAACGAGCCCGGTCAGCCCAACGCGATCAACAAGACCAACATGGACACCGCGGTCTCGATCATGGAGCGCCGCGTCAACGGTCTTGGCGTGCAGGAGGCCGAGGTCCAGACCCAGGGCGATCGCAACATCATCGTCAACATCCCCAAGGGCACCAACTCCCAGCAGGCCCGGGACCAGGTCGGCACCACCGCCAAGCTCTACTTCCGTCCGGTCATCGCCACCGAGATCTCCGGCGCCGCCGGCACGCCCACTCCCACGCCGAGCGCCTCCGGCAGCCCCACGAAGGGCGCCACCGACAAGGACAAGGCCACGGACACGGCCTCCCCGTCCGCAGCCGGCTCCGCCAGCCCCTCGGCGAGCGCCACCACACAGGGCCGCGCGGTCACCGACGCCCTGAAGGCGGACGCCACCCCGTCCGCGAGCGCCTCGCCCGGCGCGAAGGCGAGCCCGTCCCCGTCCGCGACCGGTGGCACCACCGGTGACGCGGACAGCAAGCTCCAGGCGGAGTACGCCGCGCTCGACTGCACCAAGGAAGCCGTCCGCGCCAAGGCCGGTGACGGCGCCAGGCCGACCGACTCCACCGTGGCCTGCGGCCAGAACTCCCAGGGACAGTGGCAGAAGTACATCCTCGGTCCCGCCGCGGTCGACGGCACGGACGTGAAGAAGGCCCAGGCCATCATCGACACGCAGACCGGCGCGGGCTGGACCGTCCAGATGGACTTCACGGACAAGGGCTCCAAGAAGTTCGCGGACATCACCGGCAAGCTGGCGCAGAACCCGTCCCCGCAGAACCAGTTCGCCATCGTCCTGGACGGCGAGGTCGTCTCCGACCCCTACGTCAGCCAGGCCCTGACCGGCGGCAACGCGGAGATCTCCGGTAACTTCACCCAGGAGTCCGCCCAGAGCCTCGCCAACATGCTGTCCTACGGCGCGCTCCCGCTCTCCTTCCGGGAGGCGAGCGTCACCACGGTGAGCCCCGCCCTCGGCGGTGAGCAGCTCGAGGCCGGTCTGATCGCCGGCGCGATCGGACTCGCCCTGGTCGTCCTCTACCTGCTGGTCTACTACCGCGGCCTGTCGTTCGTCGCGATCCTCTCGCTGCTGGTCTCCGCCGCCCTCACCTACACGATCATGTCGCTGCTGGGCCCGGCCATCGGATTCGCGCTGAACCTGCCGGCGGTGTGTGGCGCCATCGTCGCGATCGGCATCACGGCGGACTCGTTCATCGTGTACTTCGAACGCATCCGGGACGAGATTCGCGAAGGCCGTTCGCTGCGCCCCGCCGTCGAGCGGGCCTGGCCGCGCGCCCGGCGCACCATCCTGGTCTCCGACTTCGTGTCGTTCCTCGCCGCGGCGGTGCTGTTCATCGTCAGCGTCGGCAAGGTCCAGGGCTTCGCCTTCACGCTCGGCCTGACCACCCTGCTCGACGTGGTCGTCGTGTTCCTCTTCACCAAGCCCCTGATGACCCTCCTCGCCCGCAGGAAGTTCTTCGCGAACGGCCACCGCTGGTCCGGCCTCGACCCGAAGAGCCTGGGTGCCAAGCCGCCGCTGCGCCGCACCCGCCGTCCCTCCGCCCCCGCCCCCGTCGAACCGAAGGAGGCGTGAGAGATGTCGAAGCTCGGCAACCTCGGCGCCCGACTGCACCGTGGCGAGATCGGCTACGACTTCGTCAAGAACCGCAAGATCTGGTACGGCGTCTCGATCCTGATCACCATCACCGCCATCCTCGGCCTGACGGTGCGCGGCCTGAACATGGGCATCGAGTTCCAGGGCGGGGCGGTCTTCAACACCCCGAAGACCAGCGTGTCGGTCTCCCAGGCCGAGGAGTACGCGGAAGAGGCCGCCGGCCACGACGCGATCGTCCAGAAGCTCGGCAACGGCACCCTGCGCATCCAGGTCGCCGGTATCGACACCGACCAAGCCGACCAGATCAAGGAGGTCCTTGCCAAGGACCTGAAGCTCGACGCGGAGCGGATCAACGCGGAGCTGGTCGGCCCCAGCTGGGGTGACCAGATCGCCAACAAGGCCTGGCAGGGCCTCGGCATCTTCCTGGTCCTCGTCGTGATCTATCTGGCGATCGCCTTCGAGTGGCGCATGGCGATCGCCGCGTTCGTCGCCCTGATCCACGACATCACCATCACCGTCGGCATCTACTCCCTCGTCGGCTTCGAGGTCACGCCCGGCACGGTGATCGGTCTGCTGACCATCCTCGGTTACTCGCTCTACGACACGGTCGTCGTCTTCGACAGCCTCAAGGAGCAGACGAAGGACATCACCAAGCAGACCCGCTGGACCTACAGCGACGTCGCCAACCGCTCGATCAACAGCACCCTGGTGCGTTCGATCAACACCACGGTGGTCGCGCTGCTGCCGGTGGCGGGCCTGCTGTTCATCGGCGGCGGTGTCCTCGGCGCCGGCATGCTCAACGACATCTCGCTGTCGCTGTTCGTCGGCCTCGCGGCCGGTGCGTACTCGTCGATCTTCATCGCCACGCCGCTCGTCGCCGACCTCAAGGAGCGCGAGCCGCAGATGAAGGCCCTCAAGAAGCGCGTCCTCGCCAAGCGGGCCCAGGCCACGGCCAAGGGCGAGCCCCTGGAGAGCCAGGTCGCCGACGAGCCGTACGACGACGAGCCCGAGGACGCTGACGCCGCTCCCGCCGTCGTCGGCCCGCGCAACCAGCCGGCGTCCCGCAGCCGGGGCCGCGGCCGACCCTCGGGGAAGCGCCGATGACGGACATCAAGGAGCTGCTGCTCAGCCGCATCCGTGATGTGGCCGACTACCCGGAGCCGGGCGTGATGTTCAAGGACATCACGCCGCTCCTGGCCGACCCGTCGGCGTTCACCGCGCTCACCGACGCCCTCGCCGAGATCGCCGAGCGCACCGGCGCCACCAAGATCGTCGGCCTGGAGGCCCGCGGCTTCATCCTCGGCGCCCCGGTCGCCGTCCGCGCGGGCCTCGGCTTCATCCCCGTACGCAAGGCGGGCAAGCTCCCCGGAGCCACCCTCAGTCAGGCGTACGACCTGGAGTACGGCTCGGCGGAGATCGAGGTGCACGCGGAGGACCTGACCGGTGAGGACCGCATCCTCATCGTCGACGACGTCCTCGCCACCGGCGGCACGGCCGAGGCCTCGATCCAGCTGATCCGCCGGGCGGGCGCCGAGGTCGCGGGCCTCGCGGTCCTGATGGAGCTCGGCTTCCTCGGCGGCCGCACCCGCCTGGAGCCGGCCCTGGACGGCGCCCCGCTTCAGGCGCTGCTCACGGTCTAGAAACCCCTGAGCAAGACGGGGAACAGCGGCACGACACCGCGGAGGCGGGCCCGGAGGAATCCGGTGCCCGCCTCTGGCGTTTCTCGGGTAGACGGCTCTCACATCGGCCGGAAGGGGATCCTGGGGCGCCGGATCGCTACCATGGGGTTTCCGGAGCCTGACCGGGGGACCCGGATCGCGCACGAGGAGTCCTCTTGCCAGACGAGGCCCAGCACCTGACCGCCGCCAAGCCCGAGTCCGCCTCGGCAGCGACGGCGAAGCCCGCGCCGAACGCGCCCCACGCGAAGAACGACACGCGCGGGCCGGTCGAGCACGCCCAGTCCGCGCCCGTCGACAAGCCGGCCGAACAGCCTCGCCCCAAGCCCGCCCCACCCGAGCGTGCCGCCTCGAACCCGCCCGTGGTCCGCCCGCCCGCCGGGCAGCCCGCCCGCACCGGCTCCTCCAACCGCGTCCGCGCCCGCCTCGCCCGCCTCGGCGTCCAGCGTGCCAACCCGTACAACCCGGTGCTGGAGCCGCTGCTGCGGATAGTGCGCAGCAACGACCCCAAGATCGAGAACGCGACGCTCCGTCAGATCGAGCGCGCCTACCAGGTCGCCGAACGCTGGCACCGCGGCCAGAAACGCAAGAGCGGCGACCCGTACATCACGCACCCGCTCGCCGTCACCACCATCCTCGCCGAGCTGGGCATGGATCCGGCCACGCTGATGGCGGGCCTGCTGCACGACACGGTCGAGGACACCGAGTACGGCCTGGAGGACCTGCGTCGCGACTTCGGTGATGTGGTCGCCCTGCTCGTCGACGGCGTCACCAAGCTGGACAAGGTCAAGTTCGGCGAGGCCGCGCAGGCCGAGACCGTGCGCAAGATGGTCGTCGCCATGGCCAAGGACCCCCGCGTCCTGGTCATTAAGCTCGCCGACCGCCTGCACAACATGCGCACCATGCGCTACCTCAAGCGCGAGAAGCAGGAGAAGAAGGCGCGCGAGACCCTGGAGATCTACGCGCCGCTCGCCCACCGCCTGGGCATGAACACCATCAAGTGGGAGCTGGAGGACCTCGCCTTCGCGATCCTCTACCCCAAGATGTACGACGAGATCGTCCGCCTGGTCGCCGAGCGCGCCCCGAAGCGCGACGAGTACCTGGCCATCGTCACCGACGAGGTGCAGCAGGACCTGCGGGCGGCCCGTATCAAGGCGACCGTCACCGGCCGCCCGAAGCACTACTACAGCGTCTACCAGAAGATGATCGTCCGCGGCCGTGACTTCGCGGAGATCTACGACCTGGTGGGCATCCGCGTCCTCGTGGACACCGTCCGCGACTGCTACGCGGCCCTCGGCACCGTGCACGCGCGATGGAACCCGGTCCCCGGCCGGTTCAAGGACTACATCGCGATGCCCAAGTTCAACATGTACCAGTCGCTGCACACGACGGTCATAGGACCGGGCGGCAAGCCGGTCGAGCTCCAGATCCGCACGTTCGACATGCACCGCCGCGCCGAGTACGGCATCGCCGCGCACTGGAAGTACAAGCAGGAGGCCGTCGCCGGCGCCTCCAAGGTCCGCACCGACGCGCCCAAGACGTCCGCCAAGGACAAGGACGCCATCAACGACATGGCGTGGCTGCGGCAGCTGCTGGACTGGCAGAAGGAGACCGAGGACCCCAGCGAGTTCCTGGAGTCCCTGCGCTTCGACCTGTCCCGCAACGAGGTCTTCGTCTTCACCCCCAAGGGCGACGTCATAGCGCTCCCGGCCGGTGCCACCCCGGTCGACTTCGCGTACGCGGTCCACACCGAGGTCGGCCACCGCACCATAGGAGCGCGGGTCAACGGCCGTCTCGTCCCGCTCGAATCGACGCTGGACAACGGCGACCTGGTCGAGGTCTTCACCTCCAAGGCGCCCGGCGCGGGCCCCTCCCGCGACTGGCTCGGCTTCGTCAAGTCGCCGCGTGCCCGCAACAAGATCCGGGCGTGGTTCTCCAAGGAGCGCCGCGACGAGGCGATCGAGCAGGGCAAGGACGCCATCGTCCGCGCGATGCGCAAGCAGAACCTGCCGATCCAGCGCATCCTGACCGGCGACTCCCTGGTCACGCTCGCGCACGAGATGCGCTACGCGGACATCTCCGCGCTGTACGCGGCGATCGGCGAGGGCCATGTCTCCGCGCAGAACATCGTGCAGAAGCTCGTCCAGGCCCTCGGCGGCGAGGAGGCCGCCAGCGAGGAGATCGACGAGACGGTCCCGCCGGCCCGCGGCCGCAGCCGCAAGCGCCGCTCCAGTGCCGACCCGGGCGTCGTCGTCAAGGGCGTCGACGACGTGTGGGTCAAGCTGGCCCGCTGCTGTACGCCCGTCCCCGGCGACCCCATCATCGGCTTCGTCACGCGTGGTAGCGGCGTATCGGTTCACCGCAGCGACTGTGTGAACGTGGAGTCATTGTCCCGCGAGCCCGAGCGCATCCTCGAGGTCGAGTGGGCACCCACCCAGTCCTCGGTGTTCCTCGTCGCCATCCAGGTCGAGGCCCTGGACCGCTCCCGGCTCCTGTCGGACGTCACACGCGTGCTGTCCGACCAGCACGTCAACATCCTCTCCGCGGCCGTCCAGACCTCCCGCGACCGCGTCGCCACCTCCCGCTTCACCTTCGAGATGGGCGACCCCAAGCACCTCGGACACGTCCTGAAGGCCGTGCGGGGTGTGGAAGGCGTGTACGACGTGTACCGGGTGACGTCGGCGCGCAGCAGGTCCTGAGCGCAGCAGGTCGTAAGGCCGTACGCGCACGAAAAACACGCACACGAAAAGGGGCTCCCGTACACGTACGGGAGCCCCCTCTGCCTGGGCGACCTCAGCCGCCGAACTCCTGCAGCCCCTTCAGGGCCTGGTCCAGCAGCGCCTGGCGGCCCTGAAGCTCCCTCTCGAGCTTGTCGGCCTTGGCGTTGTTGCCCTGCGCCCGCGCCTGCTCGATCTGGCCCTTCAGCTTGTCCACGGCGGCCTGGAGCTGGCCGGTCAGACCCTCGGCACGCGCGCGTGCCTCCGGGTTCGTCCGGCGCCACTCGGCCTCCTCGGCCTCCTGCAGCGCCCGCTCGACCGCGTGCATCCGGCCCTCGACCTTCGGCCGGGCGTCGCGCGGCACGTGGCCGATGGCCTCCCAGCGCTCGTTGATCGAGCGGAACGCGGCCCGCGCCGCCTTGAGGTCCTGGATCGGCAGGAGCTTCTCGGCCTCCTCGGCCAGCTCCTCCTTCAGCTTCAGGTTCTCCGCCTGCTCGGCGTCACGCTCCGCGAAGACCGAGCTGCGCGCGGCGAAGAACACGTCCTGCGCGCCACGGAAGCGGTTCCACAGGTCGTCTTCGTGCTCGCGCTGAGCGCGGCCGGCGGCCTTCCACTCGGCCATCAGCTCGCGGTACCGCGCGGCCGTCGGACCCCAGTCCGTCGAGTTCGACAGCGCCTCGGCCTCGGCGACCAGCCGCTCCTTGGTCTTGCGGGCCTCCTCGCGCTGCGCGTCCAGCTGCGCGAAGTGCTGCTTGCGCCGCTTGGAGAACGCCGACCGGGCGTGCGAGAAGCGGTGCCACAGCTCGTCGTCGGACTTGCGGTCCAGCCGCGGCAGACCCTTCCACGTGTCCACCAGGGACCGCAGCCGCTCACCGGCCGCCCGCCACTGGTCGGACTGCGCCAGCTCCTCGGCCTCGGCGACCAGCGCCTCCTTGGCCTTGCGCGCCTCGTCGGACTGCCTCGCCCGCTGCGCCCTGCGCTCCTCACGGCGCTTCTCCACCAGCTCCACGAGCTTGTCCAGCCGGACCCTGAGGGCGTCCAGGTCACCCACCGCGTGGTGCGCGTCGACCTGCTCCCGCAGGTGGTCGATCGCGGCCATGGCGTCCTTGGCCGACAGGTCGGTGGTCTTCACTCGCTTCTCGAGGAGGCCGATCTCGACAACCAGGCCCTCGTACTTGCGCTCGAAGTAGGCCAGCGCCTCCTCAGGGGAGCCGGCCTGCCAGGAACCGACGACCTTCTCGCCGTCGGCCGTCCGCACGTACACGGTCCCCGTCTCGTCGACGCGGCCCCACGGGTCGCTGCTCACAGCGCCTCCTCCACATGATGCCTGCGGAGGGCTTCAGGACCCCCGGGCATCGTCCACAGTTTCGTCACGGCCAACATAGGCGACCGGCGGGCGGCCTGTCCGCATCCCGCGCGACCGAAATTTCGCAGTTCGGGGTCAGGATTTCGTGACCGTCGCCTTGTTGATCACGACGGTCGCGTTGGGTGCGGTGTTGCCCGTCTGAGGGTCGGGCGCCTGCGCTCCGGCGGAGGCGATCTTCTTGAGGACCTTCATGCCCGCCTCGGACACCGTACCGAACGGCGTGTAGTCGGGCGGCAGCTGACTGTCCTGGTAGACCAGGAAGAACTGGCTGCCTCCGGTGTCACGCCCCTGCTTCGTCTGCGCGTTGTACTGGTTGGCCATCGCCACCGTGCCCGCCGGGTACACGCCGTTCTTGAGGCTCTTGTCCTTGAGGTTCTCGTCCGGGATCGTGTAGCCGGGACCGCCCATCCCGGTGCCCTGCGGGTCGCCGCACTGCAGGACGTAGATGCCCTGGTCGGTGAGCCGGTGGCACTTGGTGTGGTCGAAGTAGCCCTTGCCCGCGAGGAAGTTGAACGAGTTGACGGTGTGCGGCGCCGCCGACGCCTTCAGCGCGATGTCCATCTCACCGCACGTCGTGTCCAGCTTCATCGTGTACTTCGCCGACTTGTCGATGGTCATCGCCGGCTCCTTCTTCCAGGTCTCCGACTTGACCTTGCCCGGGCCGGGCTTCTGGCACGGGTCCGGCGCCTTGCTGGTCGCGCTCGGGGTGACCTCCGCGCTCGCGTTGGTCTTGTCGTCGTCCTTGTCGAGTACCCCGGTCGTGTACAGCGCGAGGCTGCCCACCAGGACCACGCCGAGGACCGACGCGATGACCGAGTTGCGGATCCGCGCCTTGCGCCGCGCCTCGGTGCGCCGCTGCTGCTGCCGCAAGAACTTCTCCCGGGCGAGCTGACGCCGCCGCTGCTCCTGGCTGACCACCGGGTTCTCTCCTCATGCGTCTCGTGTGTCGACCGGTACGCGTGCGTCCTTGTCGACCGACGTCAACCGACCGCCTGCGTGTGCCCCGTACCGTATATGGGTTCGCTGCGGAATCGGCAGCGCCGGTAGGCTCTGACCACGGGCGCAGCCCCGCCGCAAGCCTCCCGTATCGACACAACGAAGGACGATCGTGCTCATTGCCGGGTTCCCCGCCGGGGCCTGGGGGACGAACTGCTATCTCGTCGCCCCCGCCGCCGGTGAGGAGTGCGTGATCATCGACCCGGGCCACGAGGCGGCCCCAGGAGTCGAGGACGCACTCAAGAAGCATCGGCTCAAGCCCGTCGCCGTCGTCCTGACCCACGGCCACCTCGACCACGTGGCCTCGGTCGTCCCGGTGTGCGGCGCACACGACGTACCGGCCTGGATCCACCCCGAGGACCGGTACATGATGAGCGACCCCGAGAAGGCGCTCGGCCGTTCCATCGGGATGCCGCTGCTGGGCGAGCTGACCGTGGGGGAGCCGGACGACGTCAGGGAGCTGACCGATGGCGCGAAGCTTCCGCTGGCGGGCCTGGAGCTCACCGTCTCGCACGCGCCGGGCCATACCAAGGGGTCGGTGACCTTCGGCATGCCCGAGGCGGCGGACATCCCACCGATCCTGTTCTCGGGCGACCTGCTGTTCGCCGGCTCCATCGGACGCACCGACCTGCCCGGCGGTGACATGACCGAGATACTCGACTCGCTGGCCCGCGTGTGCCTGCCGCTCGACGACTCGACCGTGGTGCTGTCCGGCCACGGCCCCCAGACGACCATCGGCCAGGAGCGCGCCACCAACCCGTATCTGCGGCAGGTGGCCGCCGGCCTGCGAGCCGGTGAGGCTCCCCGACGAGGAATGTGACGAGACCTTCCGTGAGCACCTTCAAGGCCCCCAAGGGCACGTACGACCTGATCCCGCCGGACAGCGCCAAGTACCTCGCCGTGCGCGAGGCGATCGCCGCGCCGCTGCGCAACTCCGGCTACGGCTACATCGAGACGCCCGGCTTCGAGAACATCGAGCTGTTCGCGCGCGGGGTCGGCGAGTCCACCGACATCGTCACGAAGGAGATGTACGCCTTCGAGACCAAGGGCGGCGACAAGCTGGCCCTGCGCCCCGAGGGCACGGCGTCCGTGCTCCGCGCCGCGCTGGAGGCGAACCTGCACAAGGCGGGCAACCTCCCGGTCAAGCTCTGGTACTCCGGCTCGTACTACCGCTACGAGCGCCCCCAGAAGGGCCGCTACCGCCACTTCTCGCAGGTCGGCGCCGAGGCGATCGGCGCGGAGGACCCGGCGCTGGACGCCGAGCTGATCATCCTGGCCGACCAGGCGTACCGCTCGCTCGGCCTGCAGAACTTCCGGATCCTCCTCAACAGCCTGGGCGACAAGGAGTGCCGCCCGGTGTACCGGGCCGCCCTGCAGGACTTCCTGCGGGGCCTGGACCTCGACGAGGACACCCTGCGCCGCGCGGAGATCAACCCGCTGCGCGTGCTGGACGACAAGCGCGAGTCGGTCCAGAAGCAGCTGGGGGACGCCCCGCTCCTGCGCGACTACCTCTGCGACGCCTGCAAGGCGTACCACGAGGAGGTCCGCGAGCTGATCACCGCCGCGGGCGTCTCCTTCGAGGACGACCCGAAGCTGGTGCGCGGTCTGGACTACTACACGCGGACGACCTTCGAGTTCGTCCACGACGGCCTCGGCTCGCAGTCCGCGGTGGGCGGCGGCGGCCGGTACGACGGCCTGTCCGAGATGATCGGCGGCCCCGCGCTGCCGTCGGTGGGCTGGGCCCTCGGCGTCGACCGGACGGTCCTGGCCCTGGAGGCCGAGGGCGTCGAACTCGAACTCCCCGCCACCACCAGCGTGTTCGCCGTCCCGCTCGGCGAGGAGGCCCGCCGGGTGCTGTTCGCGAAGGTCATCGAGCTGCGCAAGAACGGCATCGCGGCGGACTTCTCCTACGGCGGCAAGGGCCTCAAGGGCGCCATGAAGAACGCCAACCGCAGTGGTGCCCGTTACGCGATCGTGGCGGGGGAGAGGGACCTCGCCGAAGGCGTCGTCCAGCTCAAGGACATGGAGTCCGGCGAACAGCAGGCGGTCGGCGTGAACGAAATCGTGGCCGAACTGGAGGCACGGCTGGGCTGAGCCGACGCCGGGCAGCAGCGGGGGCAGGGGCAGGGCCGGAGGGGAGCTCGCCCCCGTCGTTCGTTCACGTGTGCTGTCCTGCAACACGCGTCGGCCGGAACCGAACCCTCAGGGACGACCGTGCGTACTTCCTTATGTCCACTGAACGGTGGACACGCGCGCGTGTGCGGCACAATGGCCCTGCCCGAAGATGTTCCAGCTCTCAAGTGACGGAATCGGCGTGATGAGCAAGACGACAGTCAACGACGTCTCCACGGAGCCCGAGCCAGTGCGCGCCGGCACCGCGCCGCGCACCGAGGGTGGCAGCCGGGCCCTCGCCCTGCTCCTGGTGATCACCGGGGCGGCCGGGCTGCTCGCCGCGTGGGTCATCACGATCGACAAGTTCAAGCTGCTCGAGGCAAAGGTGGAGGGCAAGACCTTCACCCCGGGATGCAGCCTCAACCCCGTCGTCTCCTGCGGCAGCGTCATGGAGAGCGAGCAGGCCGCCGCCTTCGGGTTCCCCAACCCGATGCTCGGCCTCGTCGCCTACGGCATCGTCGTCTGCGTCGGCATGAGCCTGCTCGCCGGGGCCCGCTTCCCGCGCTGGTACTGGCTCACCTTCAACGCGGGCACCCTCTTCGGCGTCGGCTTCTGCGCCTGGCTGACGTTCCAGTCGCTGTACCGGATCAACGCGCTGTGCCTGTGGTGCTGCCTGGCCTGGGTCGCCACGATCGTCATGTTCTGGTACGTGACGTCGTTCAACATCCGCAAGGGCTTCCTGCCCGCCCCGAACTGGCTGAAGAACTTCTTCGGCGAGTTCACCTGGGTCATGCCGGTGCTGCACACCGGCATCATCGGCATGCTGATCCTGACCCGCTGGTGGGACTTCTGGACCAGCTGACCTCCGGCTCCCGGCCCGGTTGACGCGGCCCGCCGCGTTGTCAGTGCCGTGATTTAGGGTTTCCAGCGTGGAGCCCGACCTGTTCACCGCCGCCGCAGAAGAACGCCAGGAGAAGGAGCCGACCAGCAGCCCCCTGGCCGTCCGGATGCGCCCGCGCACCCTCGACGAGGTCGTGGGCCAGCAACACCTGCTGAAACCGGGCTCGCCCCTGCGCAGGCTCGTCGGCGAGGGCACCTCCGGCAGCCCGGCCGGTCCCTCCTCGGTGATCCTGTGGGGCCCGCCCGGCACCGGCAAGACGACCCTGGCGTACGTCGTCTCCAAGGCCACGAACAAGCGCTTCGTCGAGCTGTCGGCGATCACCGCGGGCGTCAAGGAGGTCCGCGCGGTCATCGACGGCGCCCGCCGCGCCTCCGGCGGCTACGGCAAGGACACCGTCCTCTTCCTCGACGAGATCCACCGCTTCAGCAAGGCCCAGCAGGACTCCCTGCTCCCGGCCGTCGAGAACCGCTGGGTCACCCTGATCGCCGCGACCACGGAGAACCCGTACTTCTCGGTCATCTCCCCGCTGCTGTCCCGCTCCCTGCTGCTGACCCTGGAACCCCTCACGGACGAGGATGTCCGCAGCCTCATCAAGCGGGCCCTGGCCGAGGAGCGGGGACTGAACAACGCGGTCACCCTCCCCGAGGACACCGAGAACCACCTTTTGCGCATCGCCGGCGGCGACGCCCGCCGCGCCCTCACGGCCCTGGAGGCCGCCGCCGGGGCCGCCCTCGACAAGGGCGAGACGGAGGTCTCCCTCACGACCCTGGAGGAGACGGTCGACCGGGCGGCGGTGAAGTACGACCGCGACGGCGACCAGCACTACGACGTGGCCAGCGCCCTGATCAAGTCCATCCGCGGCTCCGACGTCGACGCCGCCCTGCACTACCTGGCCCGCATGATCGAGGCCGGCGAGGACCCCCGCTTCATCGCCCGCCGCCTGATGATCTCCGCCAGCGAGGACATCGGCCTCGCCGACCCGGGCGCCCTGCCCATCGCGGTCGCCGCCGCCCAGGCCGTCGCCATGATCGGCTTCCCCGAGGCCGCTCTCACCCTCAGCCACGCCACCATCGCCCTGGCCCTGGCCCCCAAGTCCAACTCCGCGACCACCGCGATCGGCGCCGCCCTGGACGACGTACGCAAGGGACTGGCGGGCCCGGTGCCGCCGCACCTGCGCGACAGCCACTACAAGGGCGCGGGCAAACTCGGGCACGGGCAGGGATACGTGTACCCGCACGACCTGCCCGAGGGCATCGCCGAGCAGCAGTACGCGCCGGACGCCCTGAAGAACCGCGAGTACTACACACCGACCCGGCACGGTGCCGAGGCGCGGTACGCGGACGCCGTGGAGTGGACCAGGAAACACCTCGGTCGAAAGCAATCCTGAGCACCCTGTAGACTTGCCCGAAGTGCTGCGTCCCGTGTCCGGCACCTCAAAAAGGGGTCGGCATCACCAGAGCGGGACATCCAGCCGGAGATCCGGACCTCCGGATCTCCAGGAGCGTCGCGCACCGTCGAACGGTGTCGCGGGCAGCCCACCACCACCCGGAGCTCCGGGAGAGGTCGGTGGGCACTCGCGTGCTGCACGTATGTGCCCAGACCAGGGGAGCGGCTGCCCCGCAGGTCCCTCTCCGGACCCGCAGGGTTTCCCCGGCTGCGGATGCGACCTCCCCTAACCCTGGTGAAGCCGTATTCGCACAGAAAAATCGAGGTGTTTGGTTCATGGCGAACCAGTCCCGCCCCAAGGTCAAGAAGTCGCGTGCCCTCGGTATCGCGCTGACCCCGAAGGCCGTCAAGTACTTCGAGGCCCGCCCCTACCCGCCGGGTGAGCACGGCCGCGGCCGCAAGCAGAACTCGGACTACAAGGTCCGTCTGCTGGAGAAGCAGCGCCTGCGCGCTCAGTACGACATCTCCGAGCGCCAGCTGGTCCGCGCCTACGAGCGTGCGTCCAAGGTGCAGGGCAAGACCGGTGAGGCCCTGATCGTGGAGCTGGAGAAGCGCCTCGACGCGCTGGTCCTGCGCTCCGGCATCGCCCGCACGATCTACCAGGCCCGCCAGATGGTCACCCACGGCCACATCCAGGTCAACGGCAAGAAGGTCGACAAGCCCTCCTTCCGTGTCCGCCCGGACGACGTCGTGCAGGTCCGCGACCGCAGCAAGGACAAGACGCTCTTCCAGATCGCCCGTGAGGGCGGCTTCGCCCCCGACGGCGAGACCCCCCGCTACCTGCAGGTGAACCTCAAGGCCCTGGCGTTCCGCCTGGACCGCGAGCCGAACCGCAAGGAGATCCCGGTGGTCTGCGACGAGCAGCTCGTCGTCGAGTACTACGCCCGCTGACCCCAGCAGGCGAGCGGTACCCCAGCCCGCCGTCTCCCCGCTCTTCCGGGCGGGCGAGGCGGCGGGTTTGCGCATGTCCGAAGCTTTCCGCCCGCGGACGGTAATCCGGTACGGAGCCCCACCCCCGGCGCGATAGGCTCGTGGCACGACTTTCTCGATGTTCAGGCAGATGTTCAGGCACGTTTCAGGGAGCGGGTGCACACAGTGTCCGGTGGAGAGGTGGCCGGAATCCTGGTGGCCGTGTTCTGGGCGATCCTGGTCTCCTTCCTCGCCGTCGCGCTGGCGAGGCTGGCCCAGACGCTCAGGGCGACCACCAAGCTCGTGGCGGACGTGACCGACCAGGCCGTCCCGCTGCTGGCCGACGCCTCCGCGGCGGTGCGCTCCGCGCAGACCCAGATCGACCGCGTGGACGCGATCGCCTCCGACGTCCAGGAGGTCACGTCGAACGCCTCCGCGCTGTCGACCACCGTCGCCTCCACCTTCGGCGGCCCCCTGGTCAAGGTCGCGGCCTTCGGCTACGGCGTGCGCCGGGCCATCGCCGGCCGCAAGGAGGAGGACGCGCCCGCCAAGGCATCGAGGCGCACCGTCATCGTGGGCCGCACCGTCCCGGCCGCGCGGCGGACGAAGCGGAACCCCAGGGGAAAGAGGGACTGACCCAGCATGTTCCGCCGTACGTTCTGGTTCACCACCGGCGTCGCCGCCGGAGTGTGGGCCACCACCAAGGTCAACCGGAAGCTGAAGCAGCTGACCCCCGAGCACCTCGCCCACGCCGCGGCGAACAAGGCGATCGAGGCCGGTCACCGGCTGAAGGACCGCGCGGTCGGCTTCGCGCTCGACGTCCGCGACAACATGGCCCAGCGGGAGGCCGAGCTGGGAGACGCGCTCGGGATCAACGCCCCCGTCGCCGACCACGAGCTCCCGGCACCCCGGCGGTACGCCGCCATCGAGAACCACAACAGCCCGAAGTACGTCGAGGGTTCGACGTACCAGACGTACTCGCACAACTCGTACAACCGGAATGAGGACCACTGATGGAGTCGGCTGAGATCCGCCGTCGCTGGCTGAGCTTCTTCGAGGAGCGCGGGCACACCGTCGTCCCTTCGGCGTCGCTCATCGCGGACGACCCGACTCTGCTCCTCGTCCCCGCCGGCATGGTGCCCTTCAAGCCCTACTTCCTGGGTGAGGTCAAGCCGCCGTTCCCGCGCGCCACCAGCGTGCAGAAGTGCGTCCGTACGCCCGACATCGAAGAGGTCGGCAAGACCACGCGGCACGGCACGTTCTTCCAGATGTGCGGCAACTTCTCCTTCGGCGACTACTTCAAGGAAGGCGCCATCAAGCTCGCCTGGGAGCTGCTCACCACGCCCCAGGACAAGGGCGGTTACGGCCTCGACCCCGAGCGCCTGTGGATCACCGTCTACAAGGACGACGACGAGGCCGAGCGCATCTGGCACGAGGTCGTCGGTGTGCCCAAGGAGCGCATCCAGCGCCTGGGCATGAAGGACAACTACTGGTCCATGGGCGTGCCCGGACCGTGCGGCCCCTGCTCCGAGATCAACTACGACCGCGGCCCCGAGTTCGGCGTCGAGGGCGGCCCCGCCGTCAACGACGAGCGGTACGTGGAGATCTGGAACCTCGTCTTCATGCAGTACGAGCGCGGCGAGGGCACCGGCAAGGACGACTTCGAGATCCTCGGCGACCTGCCGAGCAAGAACATCGACACCGGTCTCGGCCTCGAACGGCTCGCCATGATTCTGCAGGGCGTGCAGAACATGTACGAGATCGACACCTCGATGGCCGTCATCAACAAGGCCACCGAGCTGACCGGCGTCCGCTACGGCGACGCCCACGACTCGGACGTCTCCCTGCGCGTGGTCACCGACCACATGCGCACCGCCACCATGCTCATCGGCGACGGCGTGACCCCCGGCAACGAGGGCCGCGGCTACGTGCTGCGCCGCATCATGCGCCGCGCCATCCGCAACATGCGCCTGCTCGGCGCCACCGGCCCGGTGGTCAAGGACCTCATCGACGTCGTCATCGGCATGATGGGCCAGCAGTACCCCGAGCTCATCACCGACCGCGAGCGCATCGAGAAGGTCGCCCTCGCCGAGGAGAACGCCTTCCTCAAGACGCTGAAGGCCGGCACCAACATCCTCGACACCGCCGTGTCCGAGACCAAGGCCGCCGGCGGCACCGTCCTGCCCGGCGACAAGGCCTTCCTGCTCCACGACACCTGGGGCTTCCCGATCGACCTCACCCTGGAGATGGCCGCCGAGCAGGGGCTGTCCGTGGACGAGGAGGGCTTCCGCCGCCTGATGAAGGAGCAGCGGGAGCGCGCCAAGGCCGACGCCCAGGCCAAGAAGACCGGCCACGCCGACCTCGGCGCCTACCGTGAGATCGCCGACCGGGCCGGCGCCACCGACTTCATCGGCTACACCGACACCGAGGGCGAGTCCACGATCGTCGGCATCCTCGTCGACGGCATCTCCTCCCCGGCCGCCACCGAGGGCGACGAGGTCGAGATCGTCCTGGACCGCACCCCGTTCTACGCCGAGGGCGGCGGCCAGATCGGCGACACCGGCCGCATCAAGACCGACGCCGGTGCCGTCATCGAGGTCCGCGACTGCCAGAAGCCGGTCCCGGGCGTGTACGTCCACAAGGGCGTCGTCCAGGTCGGCGAGATCACCGTCGGCGCCAAGGCCCACGCCTCGATCGACGCCCGCCGCCGCAAGGCCATCGCCCGCGCCCACTCGGCCACGCACCTCACCCACCAGGCCCTGCGCGACGCCCTCGGCCCGACGGCCGCCCAGGCCGGTTCCGAGAACCAGCCCGGCCGCTTCCGCTTCGACTTCGGCTCGCCGTCCGCCGTACCGCAGACGGTCATGCTCGACGTCGAGCAGAAGATCAACGAGGTGCTCGCCCGCGACCTCGACGTGCGTGCCGACATCATGAGCATCGACGATGCCAAGAAGCAGGGCGCCATCGCCGAGTTCGGCGAGAAGTACGGCGAGCGGGTCCGGGTCGTCACCATCGGCGACTTCTCCAAGGAGCTGTGCGGTGGTACGCACGTGCACAACACCGCCCAGCTGGGCCTGGTGAAGCTGCTCGGCGAGTCGTCCATCGGCTCGGGTGTCCGCCGTATCGAGGCCCTGGTCGGAGTGGACGCCTACAGCTTCCTCGCCCGCGAGCACACGGTCGTCAACCAGCTCACCGAACTGCTCAAGGGCCGCCCGGAGGAACTGCCGGAGAAGGTCTCCGCCATGCTCGGCAAGCTGAAGGACGCCGAGAAGGAGATCGAGAAGTTCCGCGCCGAGAAGGTGCTGCAGGCCGCCGCCGGACTCGCCGAGTCCGCCAAGGACGTCCGTGGCGTCGCCGTCGTCACCGGCCAGGTCCCCGACGGCACCACCGCCGACGACCTGCGCAAGCTGGTCCTCGACGTGCGCGGCCGCATCCAGGGCGGCCGGGCCGCCGTGGTCGCCCTGTTCACGGTCAACAACGGCAAGCCGCTGACGGTCATCGCCACCAACGAGGCCGCCCGCGAGCGCGGCCTCAAGGCCGGCGAGCTGGTCCGCACGGCCGCCAAGACCCTCGGCGGCGGCGGTGGCGGCAAGCCGGACGTCGCCCAGGGCGGCGGCCAGAACCCGGCCGCCGTCGGCGAGGCCGTCGACGCCGTCGAGCGCCTCGTGGCCGAGACCGCCAAGTAGGAATCGGTCAAGAAGATGCGCAGAGGACGTCGACTCGCGCTCGACGTCGGGGACGCCCGTATCGGGGTCGCCTCGTGCGACCCCGACGGGATCCTCGCCACCCCGGTCGAGACCGTACCCGGACGTGACATCCCGGCAGCCCAGCGCCGGTTGAAGCAACTCGTCGAGGAGTACGAGCCGATCGAGGTCGTCGTCGGTCTCCCGCGCTCCCTCAAGGGGGGCGAGGGCCCGGCCGCCGTCAAGGTCCGCGGCTTCGCCCAGGAACTCGCACGCATGATCGGGCCCGTTCCGGTGAGACTTGTCGACGAACGCATGACAACGGTGACGGCCAGTCAGGGACTGCGCGCCTCGGGCGTGAGGTCCAAGAAGGGCCGCTCCGTGATCGATCAGGCGGCAGCGGTGGTCATCCTGCAGCAGGCGCTCGAATCCGAACGGGTGTCAGGTAAAGCACCCGGCGAGGGCGTCGAAGTGGTCATCTGATCGCGATACGGTAACGTTCCGCGCGATGCGGCGGCATTCGAACAGCCGCCGCACCACAAGAGGCGGGACGGGAGCCGAGCCGGAAGCCGCGCGACCGCCGCCTCGCGGCTCTAGGGGATCGATGACTGAGTATGGCCGGGGCCAAGGCTCCGAACCGTGGCATCCGGAGGACCCGTTGTACGGGGACGGCGGATGGGGAGGGCAGCAGGCCCAGGTGGGTCAGCAGTCCCCCTACGGCGGCCAGCCGCAGCACTATCCAGAGCAGTCGCAGCAGCCGCAGTACGGCGACTGGGGCTCCGGCGAGCAGGCCGGATACGGTCAGGCGCAGCAGCAGTACCCGTACGACCAGCAGCAGTACACGGCCCAGGGACATCAGCAGGGCCACGGGCACGAGCAGGGCCACGGACACCAGCAGCCGTACGACAACGGCGGCGGCTGGTCCGACGGCACGCACCAGCACGTCCAGTACCCCGCCGATGCGGGAGACCCGTACGGGCAGCACGCCGACCCGTACGGCGGGAACCAGCCCGACTACTACGGCACGCCGGACGCCTATCCGCCACCGGAGCCGCCCAGCCGGCGTCGTGCCGAGCCGGAACCGGAAACGGACTGGGACCCGGGCCCCGACCAGGGCGAACACGCCTTCTTCGCGGGGGACGACGGTGCGGAAGAAGGCGACGAGCCGGGGGACCGCCGCGGGCGCGGTGACCGGCGGGGCCGCGGCGGAAAGGGCAAGAAGGGGCGCAACGGCGTCGCCTGCCTGGTGGTCGTCCTGGTCTTCGGCGGCGGTATCGCCGGTGTGGGCTACTTCGGGTACCAGTTCTACCAGGATCGTTTCGCCGCCGCCCCGGACTTCGCGGGGGACGGCAACGGCCAGCAGGTGACCGTCGAGATCCCTGGGGGCGCGAACGGCTACGAGATCGGCCGGCTGCTGAAGGCGGCGGGCGTCGTCAAGAGCGTCGACGCCTTCGTCGCGGCCCAGAGCAGCAACCCGCAGGGCAAGACCATCCAGGACGGCGTCTACACGCTGCAGAAGCAGATGTCGGCCGCGAGCGCGGTCGAACTGATGCTCAGTCCGGAGAGCCGGAACAACCTGATCATCGCCGAGGGCAGGCGCAACGTCGACATCTACCGGCTCATCGACAAGCGGCTGGAGCTCAAGGACGGCACCACCGCCGAGGTCGCCAAGAAGGACTGGAAGAACCTCGGCCTGCCCGACTGGGCGATGAACCGCGAGAACGTCAAGGATCCGCTGGAAGGGTTCCTCTACCCCTCCAGCTACGGCGTCACCAAGGGCCAGAAGCCCGAGGCCGTCCTGAAGCAGATGGTGGCGCGGGCCACCGAGACGTACCGCAAGCTGGGCGTCGAGACGAAGGCCGAGAGTCTCGGGCTAGAGGACCCCTGGCAGCTGATCACCGTCGCGAGCCTGGTCCAGGCCGAGGGCACCAGCCACGCCGACTTCCGCAAGATGGCCGAGGTCGTCTACAACCGGATGAAGCCCGGAAACCCGCAGACCAACGGCATGCTGGAGTTCGACTCCACGTACAACTACATCAAGAACCAGAGCAAGATCGATCTGAGTCTGAGCGAGCTGCGGTCCTACGACAACCCGTACAACACGTACTTCCACAAGGGCCTGCCGCCCGGACCGATCGACAACCCCGGTGAGGACGCCATCAAGGGCGCCCTCAACCCGACGGATGAGGGCTGGTACTACTTCATCTCGCTCGACGGGAAGACCAGCAAGTTCACCAAGACGAACGCCGAGCACCAGAAGCTGGTCGACCAGTTCAACGCCTCGAGGAACAACTGAGGAACCCCTGATGGCCGCACGCCGACGAGCCGCCGTTCTCGGCTCCCCGATCGCCCACTCCCTCTCCCCGGTGCTGCACCGCGCGGCGTACGCCGAGCTGGGCCTTCAGGGCTGGACGTACGACCGTTTCGAGGTCGACGAGGACGCGCTGCCGGGCTTCGTCGAGACGCTCGGGCCCGAGTGGGCGGGGCTCTCGCTGACCATGCCGTTGAAGCGGGCCGTGATCCCGCTGCTCGACGAGATCAGCGAGACCGCGGCCTCGGTCGACGCGGTCAACACCGTCGTCTTCACTCAGGACGGCCGCAGGACCGGCGACAACACCGACATCCCCGGCATGGTCGCGGCCCTGCGCGAGCACGGCATCGACAAGGTGGACGCCGCGGCGATCCTCGGCGCGGGCGCGACCGCCTCGTCCGCGCTGGCCGCGTTGTCCCGGATCTGTTCGGGCGAGGTGGTCGTGTACGTGCGCAGCGCGGCCCGGGCCGCGGAGATGCGGCAGTGGGCCGAGCGGCTGGACGTCGCCGTGCGCATCGCCGACTGGGCGGACGCCGAGCAGGCGCTGCGGGCCCCGCTGGTCATCGCCACCACCCCGACCGGCGTCACCGACGCCCTCGCCCAGGCCGTCCCGGAGCGCCCGGCGGCCCTCTTCGACGTGCTGTACGACCCCTGGCCGACCGTCCTCGCGGCCCGCTGGTCGGCGTACGGCGGCGCTGTCGTCAGCGGCCTCGACCTGCTGGTGCACCAGGCCGTGCTGCAGGTCGAGCAGATGACGGGGCGTGCCCCGGCCCCGCTGGACGCCATGCGAAAAGCGGGCGAGCGCGCTCTCGCGGACCGCTAGGATCCCTGTTCGGTTCCGCAGGGGGCGGAACGGGAGGGGGAGCGATTCATGTCCGCAGGCGTGCCTCTGGCGTCCGGCAAGGGTGAGATATTCGAGGCCCTGCTGTGGTTCCTGCCCGACTGGGCGCAGATGACGGTGCTCGCGCTGATCGTTCTCGCCGTTGTGGCGTCCTGGGTCATCAAGGTGAAGCGCAAGATCGCCTACCGGCGCGCGGTGCGCAACGGACAGCCCGTCCACGCGGCGGCCCAGTACGGGCAGGGGAGAGGCGCCGACCACCTGGGCGCCTACGCGCCACAGCAGGGCAGCGGCGCCGGCCATCTCGGTGTGTACGCCCCGCAGGCTCAGCAGCCGCAGCCGCAGCCGCAGCCGCAGCCGCAGCCGAGCGGTGCCGACTTCCTCGACGCGTACGCTCCGCAGCGGGGCCAGGGGCAGGGCGGCCAGGTCTGACACCCGCCTCCCGCACCTGACAGAGTCCGTCCGCCTGATGGACCGGCGGCCGGGTCCGGGGCCCGGACGTGGGAGGATCGGAGGTGGCGGGCCGGGGCCGCGCACCCGGTCGAGCCGTCGCCGTGCGCGAGGACGCGCGCACGAAGGGCAGTACCAGGGCGCGAGCACTGAGGAGCACCGTTGAGCAGGTTGCGCTGGCTGACCGCGGGGGAGTCCCACGGTCCCGCACTCGTCGCGACGCTGGAGGGTCTTCCCGCCGGCGTGCCGATCACCACGGACATGGTGGCGGACCATCTCGCGAGGCGGCGGCTGGGCTATGGGCGCGGTGCCCGGATGAAGTTCGAACGCGACGAGGTCACCTTCCTCGGCGGTGTCCGGCACGGCCTGACCCTCGGTTCCCCGGTCGCGGTCATGGTGGGCAACACCGAGTGGCCGAAGTGGGAGCAGGTCATGGCGGCCGACCCGGTGGACCCGGAGATCCTCGCCGGCCTGGCTCGCAACGCCCCGCTGACCCGGCCCCGTCCCGGTCACGCCGACCTCGCCGGCATGCAGAAGTACGGCTTCGACGAGGCCCGGCCGGTCCTGGAGCGCGCCTCCGCCCGGGAGACCGCGGCCCGTGTGGCGCTGGGCGCGGTGGCCCGGTCGTACCTGAAGGAGACGACCGGCATCGAGATCGTCTCTCACGTCGTGGAGCTGGCGGGGGCGAAGGCGCCGTACGGCGTGTACCCGACCCCCGCCGACGTCGAGAAGCTGGACGCGGACCCGGTGCGCTGCCTGGACGCGGACGCGTCGAAGGCGATGGTCGCCGAGATCGACCAGGCCCACAAGGACGGCGACACCCTCGGCGGCGTGGTCGAGGTGCTGGCGTACGACGTGCCGGTGGGCCTCGGCTCGCACGTGCACTGGGACCGGCGGCTCGACGCCCGCCTCGCGGCGGCGCTCATGGGCATCCAGGCGATCAAGGGCGTCGAGGTCGGCGACGGCTTCGACCTGGCGCGCGTGCCCGGCTCCCAGGCGCACGACGAGATCGTCACCACGCCCGAGGGCATCAAGCGGGCCACGGGCCGCTCCGGCGGTACCGAGGGCGGTCTGTCCACGGGTGAGCTGCTGCGGGTGCGGGCCGCGATGAAGCCGATCGCGACCGTGCCGCGGGCGCTGCAGACGGTGGACGTCACCACGGGCGAGCCCGCCCAGGCGCACCACCAGCGCTCCGACGTGTGCGCGGTCCCGGCGGCCGGCATCGTCGCCGAGGCGATGGTGGCGCTGGTGCTGGCGGACGCGGTGGCGGAGAAGTTCGGCGGCGACTCGGTGACCGAGACCCGGCGCAACGTCCGTTCCTACCTCGACAACCTGGCCATCCGATGAGCGCACCGCTGATCGTCCTGGTCGGGCCGATGGGCGTGGGCAAGTCCACGGTCGGGCGGCTGCTGGCCGAGCGGCTCGGCACGGGCTACCGGGACACCGACGACGACATCGTCGCCGAGCAGGGGCGTTCGATCGCGGACATCTTCGTCGAGGAGGGCGAGCCGGCCTTCCGCGCGATCGAGAAGCGGGCCGTGCACAAGGCGCTCGCCGAACACGTCGGCGTGCTGGCGCTGGGCGGCGGGTCCGTCCTCGACGACGACACGCGCGCCCTGCTGGCCGGGCAGCGGGTCGTGTACCTGTCGATGGACGTCGACGAGGCGGTCAAGCGCACCGGCCTGAACGCGGCCCGGCCGCTGCTGGCGGTCAACCCGCGCAAGCAGTGGCGCGAGCTGATGGAAGCCCGCCGGCATCTGTACGAGGAGGTCGCCACCGCCGTCGTGGCCACCGACGGCCGCACCCCCGAAGAGGTCACCCAAGCCGCCCTGGACGCACTGGAGTTGAAGGAAGCATGAGCGAGGCAGTCACCCGGATCCAGGTCGGCGGCACGGCGGGCACCGACCCGTACGAGGTCCTGGTGGGCCGTCAACTGCTCGGCGAACTGGCCGGGTTGATCGGCACCAAGGCCAAGCGGGTCGCGGTCGTCCACCCCGAGGCGCTGGGCGAGACCGGTGACGCGCTGCGCGACGACCTGGCCGAGCAGGGCTACGAGGCGGTCGCCATCCAGGTGCCCAATGCCGAGGAGGCCAAGACCGCCGAGGTCGCCGCTTACTGCTGGAAGGCGCTCGGCCAGTCCGGCTTCACCCGTACCGACGTCATCGTCGGCGTCGGCGGCGGCGCGACCACCGACCTGGCCGGCTTCGTCGCCGCGACCTGGCTGCGCGGCGTGCGCTGGATCGCCATCCCGACCACCGTCCTGGCGATGGTGGACGCGGCGGTCGGCGGCAAGACCGGCATCAACACCGCCGAGGGCAAGAATCTCGTCGGCGCCTTCCACCCGCCCGCCGGTGTCCTGTGCGACCTGGCCGCACTCGACTCCCTCCCGGTCAACGACTACGTCTCCGGGCTCGCGGAGGTCATCAAGGCCGGCTTCATCGCCGACCCGGTGATCCTTGACCTCATCGAGGAGGACCCGCAGGCGGCGCGCACTCCGTCCGGGCCGCACACCGCCGAGCTCATCGAGCGCTCCATCCGCGTCAAGGCCGACGTCGTGTCGTCCGACCTGAAGGAGTCGGGCCTCAGGGAGATCCTCAACTACGGCCACACCCTGGGGCATGCCATCGAGAAGAACGAGCGCTACCAGTGGCGCCACGGCGCGGCGGTCTCCGTCGGCATGCACTTCGCCGCCGAACTCGGCCGCCTCGCGGGCCGCCTGGACGACGCGACCGCCGACCGCCATCGCACCATCCTCGAATCGGTCGGGCTGCCGCTGCACTACCGCTACGACCAGTGGCCCAAGCTGCTGGAGGCCATGAGGGTCGACAAGAAGTCCCGCGGTGACCTGCTGCGGTTCATCGTCCTGGACGGTCTCGCCAAGCCCACCGTCCTGGAGGGCCCCGACCCGGCCGTGCTCCTCGCCGCGTACGGCGAGGTGGGTCAGTGAGCACGGCTCAGTAAGCAGGGCGAGGTGCGTCGGTAAGCCCTGCGGCGGAATCGGGTCGGTAAGCCCTGCGACACGCCTTCCGCCCGATTTCGCCTTGCGGCACCGGGCACTTCGGGCCGCCCCCGGCCGTTTCACACAACGAACGCCGGGGACGGTACCGTTCGGTAGCGAGCGGGGTGGCCCCGCTGTCAGCGCCCATTCGCCTGTACGAGACGGAGTGGCACCGGATGCAGCACGCAGTGGGTTCTCCGCTGCCGCCGCCCCACCAGCCGGGGCACGGACCGGCCGCCGGCTGGTCGCCGGCCGCACATCACCCGGGTTCGCACCACCCGGGTACGCACCAGGGTCCCGCCCCCGTGCCCCCGCCGCCCCCGGCACCGGGCTACCCCGCGCCTCCGCCCGGGCAGACGCCGCACCCCACCGTCCCGCAGCACGCCCAGGTCCCTCCGGCACCGGACACCACCGGCCACGTCCCCCTGCCGCCCGGCGGCCCCGTCGCCGCGCCCAGCGCGCCCCCTGCCACGGCCGCGGCCCCCGACCTGACCACCATTACCCTCGCGGTGCTGCTCATCGGCCCCGCGGGCGCGGGCAAGACGAGCGTCGCCAAGTACTGGGCGGACCACCGCCGGGTCCCCACCGCCCACATCAGCCTCGACGACGTACGCGAATGGGTGCGCTCGGGCTTCGCCGACCCGCAGTCCGGGTGGAACGACAACTCCGAGGCCCAGTACCGCCTCGCCCGCCGCACCTGCGGCTTCGCCGCGCGCAACTTCCTCGCCAACGGCATCTCCTGCATCCTCGACGACGCCGTCTTCCCCGACCGTCCCGTCGTCGGCCTCGGCGGCTGGAAGCGGCACGTCGGCCCCGGCCTGCTGCCGGTCGTCCTCCTCCCCGGCCTGGACATAGTCCTGGAGCGCAACGCCGAACGCACGGGCAACCGCCGCCTCAGCGACGAGGAGGTCGCCCGCATCCACGGCCGCATGGCCGGCTGGTACGGCTCCGGCCTGCCGATCATCGACAACTCCCAGCTCGACGTGCCCGAGACGGCGCGGGTGCTGGACGATGTCCTGGCACGCGCGATCGCCAGCCCACCCAAGTGGTGAGTGCCGGGGACTGAGCCGACCTGAGGGGGCGCGGGGAACTGCGCGACAAGCCTCCACGACCCGCAGACGGCACACGACCCCACGTGGCAACCCGTCTCCCGAGCTGGACCTCTCCCCACTCTCACCATCAGGACACCGCCCACTCAGACGCCCTCAACCGGCACCAAACCGGCGGAGCTCGTAGGCTCGGCTCATGTCAGAGGTGTACGCGGCCCGCCGGACGCGGCTACGGGAATGCTGCAACGCGGGCGGCAGCGCGGCGGCGCTCGTCTCCCGCCCCGCCAATGTGCGCTATCTCGCGGGCGCCGCCCCGCACGGCGCCGTCCTGCTGCTGGGCAGGGCCGAGGACCAGGATCTCCTGGTCTGCGGTGACCCGCCGGACGACCGCCCCACGCAGCCACGGCCCGACGAGGCCCTCCGCGTGCACGCCGTGCCCGGAAACGACGGTGACCCGGCCGTCGCCGCCGCCGACCTCGCCGCGGCCCAGGGCGCCGACTCCCTCGCCGTGGAGGAGCACCACCTCACCGTGGCCCGGCACCGCGCCATCGCCTCGGTCGTCCCGTGGCTGCGCCTGGCCAACCTCGGCTGCGCGGTCGAACAGCTCAGGGTGGTCAAGGACGAGGAGGAGATCTCCTGCCTGCGCATCGGCGCCGAGATCGCCGACCAGGCCCTCGGTGAGCTGCTGGAATCCATCCTCGTGGGCCGCACCGAGCGCCACCTCGCCCTGGAGCTCGAGCGCCGCCTCGTCGACCACGGCGCCGACGGCCCCGCCTTCCCGACCTCCGTCGCCACCGGCCCGAACGCCGGCAGACGTGCCCACCGGCCCACGGACCGCCGCGTCGAGGAAGGCGACTTCCTCTCCGTCTGCCTCGGCGCGACGTACCGCGGCTACCGCTGCGAGATCGGCCGTACGTTCGTCATCGGCACGGCTCCCGCCGACTGGCAGATCGAGCTGTACGACGTGGTCTTCGCAGCCCAGCGCGCCGGCCGGGAGGCCCTGGCCCCCGGCGCCGCCTGCCGCGACGTGGACCGCGCCGCACGCCAGGTGCTGGACTCCGCCGGGTACACCGAAGGCCTCCCTCGCCTCACTGGTCACGGCGTCGGGCTCGAAATCGACGAGGACCCTCAGTTGAGTCCCGCGGCCATGGGTAAACTGGACGCTTGCGTGCCGGTCACCGTCGAACCGGGGGTCCACCTCCCGGGCCGGGGCGGTGTCCGGATCGATGACACGCTCGTCGTACGCCCCGAGGCGGACGGCGGTCCCGAGCTACTCACCATCACGACCAAGGAGCTGCTCGCGTTGTAGGCGCGTGCCCCGGGGTCGTCCACGTCAGTCCAGGAGATTCCGCAACCGTGGCTTCCACGAACGACCTCAAGAACGGCATGGTGCTCAAGCTCGAAGGCGGCCAGCTCTGGTCCGTCGTCGAGTTCCAGCACGTCAAGCCCGGCAAGGGCCCGGCCTTCGTGCGCACCAAGCTCAAGAACGTGCTCTCCGGCAAGGTCGTCGACAAGACCTTCAACGCCGGCGTCAAGGTCGAGACCGCCACTGTCGACAAGCGCGACATGCAGTTCTCCTACATGGACGGCGACTACTTCGTCTTCATGGACCTGGAGACCTACGACCAGCTGCACATCGACCGCAAGGTCGTCGGCGACGCCGCCAACTTCCTCGTCGAGGGCTTCGAGGCCACCGTCGCCCAGCACGAGGGCGAGGTGCTCTTCGTCGAGCTTCCGGCCGCCGTCGAGCTGACCGTCGCCGAGACCGAGCCGGGCGTCCAGGGCGACCGCTCCACCGGCGGCACCAAGCCCGCCACGCTGGAGACCGGCCACCAGATCCAGGTCCCGCTCTTCATCACCACCGGCGAGAAGATCAAGGTCGACACCCGCAGCAGCGACTACCTCGGCCGGGTGAACAGCTAACCGTGGCTGCCCGCAACACGGCTCGCAAGCGCGCCTTCCAGATCCTCTTCGAGGGCGACCAGCGCGACGCCGACGTCCTGACGGTCCTCGCGGACTGGATCCGGCACTCCCGGACCGACACCCGGCAGCCGCCGGTGAGCGAGTACACGATGCAGCTGGTCGAGGGCTACGCGAAGTACGCGCAGCGCATCGACGAGCTGATCGCGCAGTACTCGGTCGGCTGGACGCTCGACCGGATGCCGGTCGTGGACCGCAACATCCTGCGTCTCGGTGCCTACGAGCTGATCTGGGTCGACGAGACCCCGGACGCCGTCGTCCTCGACGAGATGGTGCAGCTGGCGAAGGAGTTCTCCACGGACGAGTCGCCCTCGTTCGTCAACGGCCTGCTCGGCCGTCTGAAGGAACTCAAGCCCTCGCTGCGCCGGGACGAGGCCTGAGAGACACCACATGCCGGAGGGCCCGCAGCAGGTCTGCTGCGGGCCCTCCGGCGTTCCCGTACCGCTGTGGCCTCTGAGGCCCGCAGAACGCCGTCGGGGTGGCCGGAACCATGTGGTTCCGGCCACCCCGACGGTACGTTTCTGCTCAGCCCTCACCGGGCCTGTGGTGCGGTCAGCTCTCCTCGTGGGTCGCCACCGCGCGGCGCGCGTCCGCGTCCAGGACGCCCCAGCTGATCAGCTGCTCGGTGAGGACCGAGGGCGACTGGTCGTAGATGACGGCGAGAGTGCGCAGGTCGTCCTGGCGGATCGAGAGCACCTTGCCGTTGTAGTCACCGCGCTGCGACTGGATCGTGGCCGCGTAGCGCTGCAGCGGGCCCGCCTTCTCGGCCGGCACGGTGGCCAGCCGCTCCAGGTCCAGGACCAGCTTCGGCGGCGGCTCGGCCGCGCCACCCGGGGTGGTGCCCGGCAGCAGCTCCTGCACGGGAACGCCGTAGAAATCCGCCAGCTCGGCGAGGCGCTGCACGGTCACGGCGCGGTCGCCGCGCTCGTACGAACCGACCACGACCGCCTTCCAGCGTCCCTGGGACTTCTCCTCGACACCGTGGAGGGAAAGGCCCTGCTGGGTGCGGATCGCCCGGAGCTTGGCCCCGAGCTGTTTGGCGTATTCGCTGGACATATAGCTCCCCGGCACTGTGTCGACGCGACTGGCTTGGTTTCCAGACCGCGCGGCTGGTAACTCACTGTGAGGTTACGCAGCGTTACTCTGGCGCGTCAAGCCGAATGGTCCACACCGACTCTTCCGTGCTAGTGGCAGCCCATTGCGCCACGTGGGTGACAGGGGAGCGGCAGGGGGGTGATCCGGGGTGTCGTCCCGGCCTGCTACCGTGGATGGCGCAATCCCGACGTCCTTTAAGGTCCGTCCCGTGAGGCGGAGAAGGAGGTCCGTTTCGTATGGACACGCAAGCGTCCGATGCGAGGCCTGTTCTCGAAGGCCCTGACATCGCGCGGGTGCTGACCCGCATCGCCCACGAGATCGTCGAGCGCGCCAAGGGCGCCGACGACGTGGTGCTCCTCGGCATTCCCACCCGGGGCGTCTTCCTCGCCCAGCGGCTCGCCGCCAAGCTGGAGCAGATCACCGAGCGCAAGGTCCCGGTGGGCTCCCTCGACATCACCATGTACCGCGACGACCTGCGCATGCAGCCGCCGCGGGCGCTCGCCCGCACCGAGATCCCCGGTGACGGCATCGACGGCCGTCTGGTCGTCCTCGTCGACGACGTGCTCTTCTCCGGCCGCACCATCCGCGCCGCCCTCGACGCCCTGAACGACATCGGGCGTCCGCGTGCGGTGCAGCTCGCGGTCCTCGTCGACCGCGGCCACCGCGAACTGCCCATCCGCGCCGACTACGTCGGCAAGAACCTCCCCACGTCGCTGCGGGAGACGGTCAAGGTCCAGCTCGCCGAGGAGGACGGTCGCGACACCGTGCTGCTCGGTGTCAAGCAGGCCGCCCAGTAGCCCTGCACGGCGTACGGCCGCTGTCGTGCGCCCGGCTCCGTGCGCCCCGGCGCGCGCCCGTCTGCCCGATATCTTCCGAATGAACTGCCTTACGGAGCCTGACAGATGCAGCGTCATCTCATCTCGGCCGCCGACCTCACCCGCGACGACGCCGTCCTGATCCTCGACACCGCCGAGGAGATGGCCCGGGTCGCCGACCGGCCGATCAAGAAGCTGCCGACCCTGCGCGGCCGCACGATCGTCAACCTCTTCTTCGAGGACTCCACCCGTACCCGGATCTCCTTCGAGGCCGCCGAGAAGCGGCTGTCCGCGGACGTCATCAACTTCTCGGCCAAGGGGTCGTCGGTGTCGAAGGGGGAGTCGCTGAAGGACACCGCCCAGACCCTGGAGGCGATGGGTGTCGACGCCGTCGTCATCCGGCACGGCGCCTCCGGTGCCCCGTACCGCCTCGCCAACTCCGGCTGGATCGACGCCGCCGTCATCAACGCCGGCGACGGCACCCACCAGCACCCCACCCAGGCCCTCCTGGACGCCTTCACGATGCGCCGTCGGCTGGTCGGCCGGGACGCCGGGATCGGCCAGGACCTCGCCGGCAAGCGCATCACGATCGTCGGCGACGTCCTGCACAGCCGGGTCGCCCGCTCCAACGTCGACCTGCTGCACACCCTCGGCGCCGAGGTCACCCTCGTCGCCCCGCCGACCCTGCTGCCGATCGGCATCGAGACCTGGCCCTGCGAGGTCTCGTACGACCTGGACAGCACGCTGCCCAAGTCCGACGCGGTGATGATGCTGCGCGTGCAGCGCGAGCGCATGAACGCCGCCTTCTTCCCGACCGAGCGCGAGTACTCGCGGCGCTACGGCCTCGACGGCGACCGCATGGCGCGGATGCCCGAGCACGCCATCGTGATGCACCCCGGCCCGATGGTCCGCGGCATGGAGATCACCGCCGAGGTCGCCGACTCCGGCCGCTGCACCGTCGTCGAGCAGGTCGCCAACGGGGTGTCCACCCGGATGGCCGTGCTGTACCTGCTGCTCGGCGGCAACGAACCCGCCGTCACCGCCCCCCGTACCGAGGAGAAGTGAAGTACATGAGCAAGACCCTGATCCGTGGTGCGAAGGTGCTCGGCGGCGAGCCGCGGGACGTGCTGATCGACGGCCAGACCATCGCCGAGGTGGGCACCGGCCTGCCGGCCGAGGGCGCCGAGGTCGTCGATGCCGACGGCAAGGTGCTGCTGCCGGGCCTGGTCGACCTGCACACCCACCTGCGCGAGCCGGGGCGCGAGGACTCCGAGACGGTCCTGACCGGCACGCGCGCGGCCGCCTCCGGTGGCTACACCGCCGTGTTCGCCATGGCCAACACCTTCCCGGTCGCCGACACCGCCGGCGTCGTCGAGCAGGTCTGGCGGCTCGGCCAGGAACACGGCTACTGCGACGTGCGGCCGATCGGTGCCGTCACGGTCGGGCTGGAGGGCAGCAAGCTCGCCGAGCTGGGCGCCATGCACGAGTCGGCGGCGGGCGTGACCGTCTTCTCCGACGACGGCAAGTGCGTGCACGACGCGCAGATCATGCGCCGGGCCCTGGAGTACGTGAAGGCCTTCGACGGCGTCGTCGCCCAGCACGCGCAGGAGCCGCGGCTGACCGAGGGCGCCCAGATGAACGAGGGCGTCGTCTCCGCCGAGCTGGGCCTCGGGGGATGGCCGGCGGTGGCCGAGGAATCGATCATCGCCCGGGATGTCCTGCTCGCCGACCACGTCGGCTCCCGCGTCCACATCTGCCACCTGTCGACCGCCGGTTCCGTCGACATCGTCCGCTGGGCCAAGTCCCGCGGCATCCAGGTCACCGCCGAAGTCACCCCGCACCACCTGCTCCTCACCGACGAGCTGGTGCGGACGTACAACCCGGTCTACAAGGTGAACCCGCCGCTGCGCACCGAGCGCGACGTGATGGCGCTGCGCGAGGCGCTCGCCGACGGCACGATCGACATCGTCGCCACCGACCACGCCCCGCACCCGCACGAGGACAAGGACTGCGAGTGGGCCGCGGCCGCCATGGGCATGGTGGGCCTGGAGACCGCGTTGTCAGTGGTCCAGGAGACCATGGTCGACACGGGCCTGCTGGACTGGGCCGGCGTCGCCGACCGGATGTCCTTCAAGCCCGCGCAGATCGGACAGGCCCAGGGACACGGCCGTCCCGTCTCGGCAGGTGAGCCCGCCAACCTCACCCTCGTCGACACGGCATACCGTGGCCCTGTGGACCCCGCGGGCTTCGCCTCGCGCAGCCGCAACACCCCGTACGAGGGCCGCGAGCTGCCGGGCCGTGTCACGCACACGTGGCTCCGGGGCAAGGCCACGCTCGTCGACGGGAAGCTCACGTGACACCTGCAATCCTGATCGCCGCCGGAGAGAAGTCGGCACCGGTCACCGACTGGGCCGCCCGCCTCGGCTGGGTCGTCGGCCTCGCCCTCTTCGTCGCACTCGTCTACTGGCTGATGCGCGAGGGCTGGAAGTGGCGCGGCACCCTCCAGGGCGACCTGCCCCCGCTGCCCGGCGCACCGGCCGACCCCGGCCCGGCCAGACTGACCATGAGCGGCCGCTACCACGGCTCCACCACCGCCGGGCAGTGGCTCGACCGGATCGTCGCGCACGGCCTGGGCACCCGCAGCCGGGTGGAGCTCACCCTGACGGACGCGGGACTGGACGTCGTACGCCCCGGTGCGACCGACTTCTTCATCCCGGCGGGCGCGCTGCGCGAGGCCCGGCTCGACAAGGGCATCGCCGGAAAGGTGCTCACCGAGGGCGGTCTGCTCGTCGTGACCTGGGCACACGGCGACAAGCTGATCGACTCCGGCTTCCGCTCCGACCGCGCGGCCGAGCACAACGAATGGGTCGACACCCTGAACCAGATGACCACCACGACGGAAGGCGCCGAACGATGACGACCTCCACCAGGGGAGCTGCCAAGACTCCCGCCGTACTCGTCCTGGAGGACGGCCGGATCTTCCGCGGCCGTGCCTACGGGGCCGTGGGGGAGACCTTCGGCGAAGCGGTCTTCTCCACCGGCATGACCGGCTACCAGGAGACCCTGACCGACCCGTCGTACCACCGCCAGGTCGTCGTGATGACCGCCCCGCACGTCGGCAACACCGGCGTCAACGACGAGGACCCCGAGTCCAAGCGCATCTGGGTCGCCGGATACGTCGTGCGCGACCCCGCGCGCGTGCCGTCCAGCTGGCGCGCCAAGCGCACGCTGGACGAGGAGCTGGCCGCCCAGGGTGTCGTCGGGATCTCCGGCATCGACACCCGCGCCCTCACCCGGCACCTGCGCGAACGCGGCGCCATGCGCGTCGGCATCTTCTCCGGAGACGCCATCAAGGACGACGCCACGCTCCTCGCGCGCGTGCAGGAAGTCCCCCCGATGAAGGGCGCCGACCTCTCCGCCGAGGTCGCCACCACCGAGCCGTACGTCGTCCCCGCCATCGGTGAGAAGAAGTTCACCGTGGCCGCCGTCGACCTCGGCATCAAGGGCATGACCCCGCACCGCATGGCCGAGCGCGGCATCGAGGTGCACGTACTGCCCGCCACGGCGACCGTGGAGGACGTGTACGCCGTGAACCCCGACGGGGTGTTCTTCTCCAACGGCCCGGGCGACCCCGCCACCGCCGACCACCCCGTCGCCCTGATGCAGGGCGTCCTGGAGCGCGGCACGCCGCTGTTCGGCATCTGCTTCGGCAACCAGATCCTGGGCCGCGCGCTCGGCTTCGGCACCTACAAGCTGAAGTACGGCCACCGCGGCATCAACCAGCCGGTGCAGGACCGTACGACCGGCAAGGTCGAGGTCACCGCGCACAACCACGGCTTCGCCGTCGACGCCCCGCTCGACAAGGTTTCCGACACCCCCTACGGCCGCGCCGAGGTCTCCCACGTCTGCCTCAACGACAACGTCGTGGAGGGCCTCCAGCTCCTCGACAAGCCGGCCTTCAGCGTCCAGTACCACCCCGAAGCGGCAGCCGGCCCGCACGACGCCGCCTACCTGTTCGACCGCTTCGTTTCCCTGATGGAGGGCCAGCGTGCCTAAGCGCACCGATATCCAGTCCGTCCTGGTCATCGGCTCCGGCCCGATCGTCATCGGCCAGGCCGCCGAGTTCGACTACTCCGGCACACAGGCGTGCCGCGTGCTGAAGGCCGAAGGCCTGCGCGTCATCCTCGTCAACTCCAACCCGGCGACGATCATGACCGACCCGGAGATCGCCGACGCCACCTACGTCGAGCCGATCACGCCCGAGTTCGTCGAGAAGATCATCGCCAAGGAGCGGCCGGACGCCCTGCTGCCCACCCTGGGCGGCCAGACGGCCCTGAACACCGCGATCTCGCTGCACGAGAACGGGGTCCTGGACAAGTACGGCGTCGAGCTGATCGGCGCCAACGTCGAGGCCATCCACAAGGGCGAGGACCGCGACCAGTTCAAGGACGTCGTGGAGGAGGTCCGCAAGAAGATCGGGCACGGCGAGTCCGCCCGCTCGGTCATCTGCCACTCCATGGACGAGGTCCTCGCCGGCGTCGACGAGCTCGGCGGCTACCCGGTCGTCGTCCGCCCCTCCTTCACCATGGGCGGCGCCGGTTCCGGCTTCGCGCACGACGAGGAGGAGCTGCGCCGCATCGCGGGCACCGGCCTCGCGCTCTCGCCGACCACCGAGGTGCTCCTGGAGGAGTCCATCCTCGGCTGGAAGGAGTACGAGCTGGAGCTGATGCGCGACAAGCACGACAACGTCGTGGTCGTCTGCACCATCGAGAACTTCGACCCCATGGGCGTGCACACGGGTGACTCGATCACGGTCGCCCCGGCGATGACCCTCACCGACCGCGAGTACCAGATCCTGCGCGACATCGGCATCGCCGTGATCCGCGAGGTCGGCGTCGACACCGGCGGCTGCAACATCCAGTTCGCCGTGAACCCGGTCGACGGCCGCGTGATCGTCATCGAGATGAACCCGCGCGTCTCGCGCTCGTCGGCGCTCGCCTCCAAGGCGACCGGCTTCCCGATCGCGAAGATCGCGGCCAAGCTCGCCGTCGGCTACACCCTCGACGAGATCCCCAACGACATCACGCAGGAGACCCCGGCCTCCTTCGAGCCGACCCTCGACTACGTGGTCGTCAAGGCACCGCGGTTCGCCTTCGAGAAGTTCCCGCAGGCCGACTCCACCCTCACCACCACCATGAAGTCGGTCGGCGAGGCCATGGCCATCGGCCGCAACTTCACCGAGGCCTTCCAGAAGGCACTGCGCTCGCTGGAGAAGAAGGGCAGCCAGTTCACGTTCGTCGGCGAGCCCGGCGACAAGGACGAGCTGCTGCGCGAGGCCGTCCGCCCCACCGACGGCCGTATCAACACCGTCATGCAGGCCATCCGCGCGGGCGCCACGCCGGAGGAGGTCTTCGAGTTCACGAAGATCGACCCGTGGTTCGTCGACCAGCTCTTCCTCATCAAGGAGATCGCCGACGACCTGGCCGCCGCGCCCGAGCTCACCCCCGACCTGCTCGCCGACGCCAAGCGGCACGGCTTCTCCGACCAGCAGATCGCCGAGATCCGCGGCCTGCGCGAGGACGTCGTCCGCGAGGTCCGGCACGCGCTGGGCATCCGCCCGGTCTACAAGACGGTCGACACCTGCGCCGCCGAGTTCGCCGCGAAGACGCCGTACTTCTACTCGTCCTACGACGAGGAGACCGAGGTCGCCCCGCGCGAGAAGCCGGCCGTGATCATCCTCGGCTCCGGCCCGAACCGCATCGGCCAGGGCATCGAGTTCGACTACTCCTGCGTCCACGCCTCCTTCGCGCTCAGCGACGCCGGGTACGAGACCGTGATGGTCAACTGCAACCCCGAGACCGTCTCCACGGACTACGACACCTCCGACCGCCTGTACTTCGAGCCGCTGACGCTCGAGGACGTGCTGGAGATCGTCCACGCCGAGCAGCAGGCCGGCCCGGTCGCGGGCGTCGTCGTCCAGCTCGGCGGCCAGACCCCGCTGGGCCTGTCGCAGGCGCTCAAGGACAACGGCGTGCCGATCGTCGGCACCTCCCCGGAGGCCATCCACGCCGCCGAGGACCGCGGCGCCTTCGGCCGCGTCCTGAAGGAGGCCGGCCTGCCCGCCCCCAAGCACGGCACGGCCACGACCTTCGCCGAGGCCAAGGCCATCGCCGACGAGATCGGCTACCCGGTGCTCGTGCGGCCGTCGTACGTCCTCGGCGGGCGCGGCATGGAGATCGTGTACGACGAGGCCCGCCTGGAGTCGTACATCGCCGAGTCGACCGAGATCAGCCCGTCCCGCCCGGTCCTCGTGGACCGCTTCCTGGACGACGCCATCGAGATCGACGTCGACGCGCTGTACGACGGCGAGGAGCTGTACCTCGGCGGTGTCATGGAGCACATCGAGGAGGCCGGCATCCACTCCGGCGACTCGGCGTGCGCCCTGCCCCCGATCACGCTGGGCGGCTTCGACATCAAGCGGCTGCGGGCCTCCACGGAGGCCATCGCGCGCGGCGTCGGGGTGCGCGGACTGATCAACATCCAGTTCGCGCTGGCCGGCGACATCCTGTACGTCCTGGAGGCCAACCCGCGCGCCTCGCGCACCGTCCCCTTCACCTCGAAGGCGACCGCGGTGCCGCTGGCGAAGGCCGCCGCCCGGATCTCCCTGGGCGCGACCATCGCCGAGCTGCGCGCCGAGGGCCTGCTCCCGGCCAACGGCGACGGCGGCGAGCTCCCGCTCGACGCGCCGATCTCCGTCAAGGAGGCCGTGATGCCGTGGTCGCGCTTCCGCGACATCCACGGCCGCGGCGTCGACACGGTCCTCGGCCCGGAGATGCGCTCCACGGGCGAGGTCATGGGCATCGACTCCGTCTTCGGCACGGCGTACGCCAAGTCGCAGGCGGGCGCCTACGGGCCGCTGCCGACCAAGGGTCGCGCCTTCATCTCGGTCGCCAACCGCGACAAGCGCTCGATGATCTTCCCGGCCCGCGAGCTGGTCGCGCACGGCTTCGAGCTGCTCGCCACGTCCGGCACGGCCGAGGTCCTCAAGCGCAACGGCATCAACGCCACGGTCGTGCGCAAGCAGTCCGAGGGCACGGGCCCGAACGGCGAGAAGACCATCGTCCAGCTCATCCACGACGGCGAGGTCGACCTCATCGTCAACACCCCGTACGGCACCGGCGGCCGCCTCGACGGCTACGACATCCGTACGGCGGCCGTGGCGCGGTCCGTGCCGTGCCTGACGACGGTCCAGGCGCTCGCCGCTGCGGTCCAGGGCATCGACGCCCTCAACCGCGGAGACGTGGGCGTCCGATCGCTCCAGGAACACGCGGAATTCCTGACCGCGGCCCGCGACTAGTAGCCCCGAGGGGGACACCGGAAACGGTGTCCCCCTCGTCGTGAGGACACTGACTGATGTACGAGCTTTTCTTCCGTCTGGTTTTCAAACGGATGGATCCGGAGCAAGCCCACCACCTGGCCTTCCGCTGGATCCGCCGCGCCGCCGGCATCCCCGTGCTGCGCACGTTCCTCGCGGCCGCGCTCGCGCCCCGCTACAAGGAGCTGCGGACCGAGGCCTTCGGGCTGCGCATGCACGGCCCCTTCGGGCTCGCCGCGGGCTTCGACAAGAACGCCGTCGGCATCGACGGCATGGCGATGCTGGGCTTCGACCACGTCGAGATCGGCACGGTGACCGGCGAGCCGCAGCCCGGCAACCCCAAGAAGCGGCTGTTCCGGCTGGTCAGGGACCGGGCGCTGATCAACCGCATGGGCTTCAACAACGACGGCTCGCTGCGCGTCGCCGCGCGCCTCGCCTCCCGTACGCCCGTGTTCAGGACGGTCGTGGGCGTCAACATCGGCAAGACGAAGGTCGTGCCCGAGTCCGAGGCCGTCGCGGACTACGTGAAGTCGGCCGAGCGGCTGGCGCCGTACGCCGACTACCTGGTGGTCAACGTCTCCTCCCCGAACACGCCCGGCCTGCGTAACCTGCAGGCCACCGAGGCGCTGCGCCCGCTGCTGAGCGCGGTCCGCGAGGCCGCCGACCGGACGGTGCCCGCGCGGCGAGTGCCCCTGCTGGTGAAGATCGCCCCGGACCTCGCCGACGAGGACATCGACGCCGTCGCCGACCTGGCCGTCGAGCTCGGCCTGGACGGCATCATCGCCACGAACACCACCATCGCGCGCGAGGGCCTCGGCCTGAAGTCCGACCCCTCCCTGGTCAAGGAGACCGGCGGCCTGTCCGGGGCACCCCTGAAGGCGCGCTCCCTGGAGGTGCTGCGCCGCCTGTACGCGCGCGTGGGCGACCGGATCACCCTGGTGGGCGTCGGGGGCGTGGAGACCGCCGAGGACGCCTGGCAGCGCATCCTGGCCGGTGCCACGCTGGTGCAGGGGTACAGCGCGTTCATCTACGAGGGGCCCTTCTACGCTCGCGACCTCCACAAGGGGCTCGCCGCACGCCTGCGCACGAGCCCGTACGCCACGCTCGCCGACGCGGTGGGCGCCGACGTGAGGAAGACGGCATGACCGGTCTCGAACCCTTCGGCGCGCGCCTGCGCCGGGCCATGGACGAGCGCGGCCCGCTGTGCGTCGGCATCGACCCGCATGCCTCCCTGCTCGCCGAGTGGGGCCTGAACGACGACGTGGCGGGCCTGGAGCGGTTCAGCCGCACGGTCGTCGAGGCGGTCGCCGACCGGGTGGCCGTCCTCAAGCCGCAGAGCGCGTTCTTCGAGCGCTTCGGCTCGCGCGGCATCGCCGTGCTGGAGCAGTCGGTGGCGGAGGCTAGGGCGGCCGGTGCGCTGGTCGTGATGGACGCCAAGCGCGGCGACATCGGCTCGACCATGGCCGCGTACGCCGAGTCCTTCCTGCACAAGGACGCCCCGCTGTTCTCGGACGCGCTGACCGTCTCGCCGTACCTCGGCTACGGCTCCCTGGGCCCGGCCGTCGCGCTGGCGCGCGAGAGCGGCGCCGGGCTGTTCGTGCTGGCGCTGACCTCCAACCCGGAGGGCGGCGAGGTCCAGCACGCCGTCCGGGCCGACGGGCGCACCGTCGGAGCGACCATGCTGGCCCACCTGGCCGCCGAGAACGCCGGGGAGGAGCCGCTGGGCTCCTTCGGCGCGGTGGTCGGCGCCACGCTCGGTGATCTGTCGTCGTACGACCTGGTGGACATCAACGGCCCGCTGCTCGCCCCCGGCATCGGCGCCCAGGGGGCCACGCCGGCCGATCTTCCCAGGGTCTTCGGGCCGGCCGTACGCAATGTCGTGCCGAACGTCAGCCGGGGTGTGCTACGCCACGGTCCCGACGTCGTCGCGCTGCGTGACGCCGCGGAACGCTTCGCCGACGACATCCGGGCCGCGGTGACCTCCGCCTGAGCACTCCCCGAGTCCTCCGACGAGTGACTCGGGGCCCACTTGAGTCTGAATACATCCTCAAATCCGGGGCATTATGTCCTCAATGTCCGTCCTGACGGAGGCTGACCAGGACTTTTCCGCTGTTCTCGCTGACTCTGGCGGACTTGCCCGCTAGTCTCCGACGAGAGTGAACGGGCAAGCGTGTTGCTCGTGGCTCCCCAGGTGTGGGGCGACTAGGTTCCTCACCGGTCCGTATCCGACAGTTCGACATCCGAGGTGACGTAGGCGTGGCTCTTCCGCCCCTTACCCCTGAACAGCGCGCAGCCGCGCTCGAAAAGGCCGCCGCGGCTCGCCGGGAGCGGGCCGAGGTCAAGAATCGACTCAAGCACTCCGGCGCCTCCCTCCACGAGGTCATCAAGCAGGGCCAGGAGAACGACGTCATCGGCAAGATGAAGGTCTCCGCCCTTCTTGAGTCCCTGCCGGGCGTGGGCAAGGTCCGCGCCAAGCAGATCATGGAGCGACTCGGCATCTCCGAGAGCCGCCGCGTGCGCGGCCTCGGTTCCAACCAGATCGCCTCCCTGGAGCGCGAGTTCGGCAGCACCGGCTCCTGAACCCGGGCACTCCGGACAGGAGTCCCGGGCACTCCGGGATTGCTGGAATAATCGCTGCATGAGTGAACGTCCGCGGCTGACCGTGCTCTCCGGCCCCTCCGGGGTCGGCAAGAGCACGGTCGTCGCCCATCTGCGCAAGGAACACCCCGAGGTCTGGCTCTCGGTGTCGGCGACGACCCGCAAGCCCCGCCCCGGCGAGCAGCACGGAGTCCACTACTTCTTCGTCACCGACGAGGAGATGGACAAGCTGATCGCCAACGGCGAGCTGCTGGAGTGGGCCGAGTTCGCCGGCAACCGCTACGGCACGCCGCGTGCAGCCGTGCAGCAGCGCCTGGAGGCCGGTGAGCCGGTCCTCCTCGAGATCGACCTGCAGGGTGCCCGTCTGGTCCGCGAGTCCATGCCCGAGGCCCAGCTGGTGTTCCTGGCCCCTCCCTCCTGGGAGGAGCTCGTGCGCAGGCTCACCGGCCGCGGCACCGAGCCGCCCGAGGTGATCGAGCGCCGTCTCGACGCGGCGAAGATCGAGCTGGCGGCCGAGCCCGAGTTCGACGTGACCCTGGTCAACACCTCCGTCGAGGACGTGGCGCGCGAGCTGCTAGCCTTGATGGACGTTGTGTGATCGAGACTGGCCGTCCTCAGGGACCGACCACCCCGACTCACCGCGACTGATTCTTTCCCATCCATCGGAAGGTAGAGCGTGTCCTCTTCCATCTCCGCGCCCGAGGGCATCATCAACCCGCCGATCGACGAGCTCCTCGAGGCCACCGACTCGAAGTACAGCCTCGTGATCTACGCGGCCAAGCGGGCCCGCCAGATCAACGCGTACTACTCGCAGCTCGGCGAGGGTCTCCTCGAGTACGTCGGTCCGCTCGTCGACACCCATGTCCACGAGAAGCCGCTCTCGATCGCCCTCCGCGAGATCAACGCGGGGCTGCTGACGTCCGAGGCCATCGAGGGCCCGGGGCAGTAAGTACTATTTGCAGCTTGCGGCTGACTTTTCCACAGGCCCGGCAGCACGTCTGCCGGGCCTGTGGTGTGTCATGGGACGTGTACGTTTCCTAGGTCCGGGGAGAGACGGTGGACAAGCCGAAGGTCGTTCTGGGGGTCAGCGGCGGCATCGCCGCGTACAAGGCCTGTGAGCTGCTCAGGCGGCTGACGGAGTCGGGGCACGACGTCCGTGTGGTCCCCACCGCCTCCGCGCTGCACTTCGTCGGCGCCGCCACCTGGTCCGCGCTCTCCGGGAACCCCGTCTCGACCGAGGTGTGGGACGACGTCCACGAGGTCCCCCACGTCCGCATCGGGCAGCACGCCGACCTGGTCGTCGTCGCCCCGGCCACGGCCGACATGCTGGCGAAGGCGGCCCACGGCCTCGCCGACGACCTCCTCACCAACACCCTCCTCACCGCCCGCTGCCCGGTCGTCTTCGCCCCCGCCATGCACACCGAGATGTGGGAGCACCCGGCCACCCAGGAGAACGTGGCGACGCTGCGCCGCCGCGGCGCGGTCGTCATCGAACCGGCCGTAGGCCGCCTCACCGGCGTCGACACCGGCAAGGGCCGCCTGCCCGAGCCGTCGGAGATCTTCGAGGTGTGCCGCCGGGTCCTGGCCCGGGGCGTGACCGAGCCCGACCTGAAGGGCCGGCACGTCGTCGTCAGCGCCGGCGGCACCCGCGAACCCCTCGACCCGGTCCGCTTCCTCGGCAACCGCTCCTCCGGCAAGCAGGGCTACGCCCTCGCCCGCACCGCCGCCGCCCGCGGCGCCCGCGTCACCCTCATCGCGGCGAACACCGCTCTGCCGGACCCGGCGGGCGTCGACGTCGTCTCCGTCGAGACGGCCGTACAACTGCGTGAGGCGGTGCTGAAGGCGGCCGCCGACGCCGACGCGATCGTCATGGCCGCGGCGGTCGCCGATTTCCGCCCGGCGACGTACGCGGCCGGAAAGATCAAGAAGAAGGACGACCAGGAGCCCGAGCCCATCGCCCTCATACGGAATCCGGACATCCTCGCGGAGATCTCCACCGAACGGGCTCGCCCCGGACAGGTGATCGTCGGCTTCGCCGCCGAGACCGACGACGTGCTCGCCAACGGCCGCGCCAAGCTGAAGCGCAAGGGCTGCGATCTGCTGGTGGTGAACGAGGTGGGGGAGCGCAAGACGTTCGGCTCGGAGGAGAACGAGGCCGTGGTGCTGGGCGCCGGCGGCAGCGAGACCCCCGTCGCGCACGGCCCCAAGGAAGCCCTGGCCGAAACGGTGTGGGACCTGGTGGTCGAGCGCCTGCTATGAGGGTTTCATGCGCTGTACGGACCTGCGAAACCTCGCCCATCGGGGCGTGGCGCCTCTGGCCAACGCCGCTCCGGATTGGGCAGAATGCCCGTGCCGCAGGTCACAGCACTCCCGAGAGGCGAGACAGGGGGCCCGTGGCCGAAGCGTGACCGATAAACTGTTCCACGGACGGCGTCGGGTGCAGCCCCCGCCGTCCGCCAATGATCAGCCAGCAGCCGCTGCAACCCCAGGGAGCGTTGTGTCCCGTCGCCTGTTCACCTCGGAGTCCGTGACCGAGGGCCACCCCGACAAGATCGCTGACCAGATCAGCGACACCATTCTCGACGCGCTGCTGCGCGAGGACCCGACCTCCCGGGTCGCCGTCGAGACCTTGATCACGACCGGCCTGGTGCACGTGGCCGGCGAGGTCACGACCAAGACCTACGCGGACATCGCGACGCTGGTCCGCAGCAAGATCCTCGAGATCGGTTACGACTCCTCGAAGAAGGGCTTCGACGGCGCCTCCTGCGGCGTGTCGGTGTCCATCGGCGCGCAGTCGCCGGACATCGCTCAGGGTGTCGACGCGGCCTACGAGGCGCGGGTCGAGGGCGACGACGACGAACTGGACCGGCAGGGCGCCGGTGACCAGGGCCTGATGTTCGGCTACGCGACGGACGAGACGCCGACGCTGATGCCGCTGCCGATCTTCCTCGCCCACCGCCTGTCGAAGCGCCTGTCGGACGTGCGCAAGAACGGCACGATCCCCTACCTGCGCCCCGACGGCAAGACGCAGGTCACCATCGAGTACGACGGCGACAAGGCCGTCCGCCTCGACACGGTCGTCGTCTCCTCCCAGCACGCCTCCGACATCGACCTCGACTCCCTCCTCGCTCCCGACATCAAGGAGTTCGTCGTGGAGCCGGAGCTCAAGGCGCTCCTCGACGAAGGCATCAAGCTGGACACCGAGAACTACCGCCTGCTGGTCAACCCCACCGGCCGCTTCGAGATCGGCGGCCCGATGGGCGACGCCGGCCTGACCGGCCGCAAGATCATCATCGACACCTACGGCGGCATGGCCCGCCACGGCGGCGGCGCCTTCTCCGGCAAGGACCCGTCCAAGGTGGACCGCTCCGCCGCCTACGCCATGCGCTGGGTCGCCAAGAACGTCGTCGCCGCGGGCCTCGCCTCCCGCTGCGAGGTCCAGGTCGCCTACGCCATCGGCAAGGCCGAGCCGGTCGGCCTCTTCATCGAGACGTTCGGCACCCACAAGATCGAGCCCGAGAAGATCGAGAAGGCCATCGACGAGGTCTTCGACCTCCGCCCGGCCGCCATCATCCGCGACCTCGACCTGCTCCGCCCGATCTACGCCCAGACCGCGGCGTACGGCCACTTCGGCCGCGAGCTGCCCGACTTCACGTGGGAGCGCACGGACCGCGTGGACGCGCTGCGGGAGGCGGCGGGGCTGTAAGGCTCACGGTTGTACGGCGCTTTGTGAGGCCCGGTGTCCTTGGGGATGCCGGGCCTCGGCGTGTCACGGACCCGGCTCGTCGTCCTGCGGCCGTGCAGGCTCGTCAGCCCGGTCGGCGTCCCCTCGTTCCGCTCGGCCATGGCCGAAGCGGCGCCGTATCTCCTCGACCGCCTCGGCCTTGCCGTGCACCTGCGCGACCTGGATGAGCCGTTGGGCGAACAGGTCGAGATCCGGATCATCGGCGGAGAAACCGAACCATGCCAGGAGTGAGTCGACGGACCGATTCGGCTCAGTCCCATTGGCGGACGGGACATCACCGAGGTCGTACTCCTCCGGCCATTCGGGCGTCGCACGCCCGTCCGGCGCTCCGTCGCTGTCCCAGGTCCTCGGCGGGGACAGCAGGTGCTCGAACTGCGGCGCGACTGTCTCGTTGTTGGCCACGGCGGACAGCTGCGCCAGCAAACCGATCCGGTCGACCGCTCCCTCGACCTCCTCTTCGTTTCGGGACAGCCACCACACGACAGCACTGCCCGGGTCCTTCAGGACGTCGTCACCGAGATACGCCCGCTTGCTGCGTTCATAGTTCCTCTCGTGCTCCCAGACGTCTTCGTCCTTACGGACGTTGGAGAGTTTGGCGAGGCGATCACGGTCGTGTTCCGGAAGGCTCAGGGAGACGTCCTGCGCCATGGCCATGACCCGGCCGGTGGAGTCGGCCCGCATGGTCGCCAGGGCTCCGTCGAGTTGATGCTGAGTGAAGGCGCTGCGGTGGGGTGGCTGCTGAGCCGTCACCGCGCGAGCGCGCTGAAGTACGGCATCGACCGCCAAGCCGGCTGGGTTGATATAGGGCGCGTCCTCGGGGGCGTCCAGCACCAGCCACCGCACCGTGGCGGAGAACGAGAAGTCGTAGTCCGCGACGGAACTGGGCAGGGCGACGTCCCTGACTCGCTGTTCCTGGCGCTGCTGTTCCGGCAGCGGCAGGTCGGGTTCCGAGAGGAATTCGCGAGGGATCGGATCTCGCTCCGGTGCCAGGACTCTGCGGGTCACCGCGGCGATGACCAGCAGCGACGCGGCCATGGTGGGCCAGGCCCACAGCGGCCAGTCGGCGCTCAGGCCGAGGATGACGAGGATCAGTCCCAGGATGACGGTGACGAAGAGTGTCATCGTCCTGTGGCCAGAACTCATGAGGGCCCCCGAATTCTTGCTCTTTCGCTGTCAGACGGCGTACTCGTAGGGCTCGATGCCCTGGGCGGCGTTGATCTTCCGTAGCAGGAGGGAAACCGTGTCGGTACGGTCGACGTTGGGTTTGGTGTGCAGCCACTCGATGCCCACGCGGTACAAGCGGCCGGAGACGCGCGTGTCCGAAGCACATGCGGTGGCCAGCACCCGAAGGACGAGGTCGCGGTACCGCATGTCCTCGCAGGCGGTGAACCACCTCTTCACCGGCACGGTCCAGGACGAGACAGGACGGCGGAGCACACCGGCCCAGCAGACGGCCAGCGGCTCCCGGACACCTCGGTAGCCGATGAGACGCGCCGGATCCGCCAGCTCCAGGAACAGTGAGCGGTCCGCCTCCCACTGGCCCTGGCCGATCCCGGCACCCAGTCGGTCGAGCATCTGCCGGTAGAGCCGATCGTCGGACCTCGTCAGATCCAGCAGTGCTTGGCGGGCTTTCGTCCCCACCGAGCCGTTCGACCGCCGGGCCAGATGATGCAGGCGCACGAGCGCCTGGTCGGGGTGCGAGCGGGCCATCGTCTGTGAGCACACCACGATGAGGACCTGCCGGAGCCGGTCGCTCGTCTCCACGGACGTGGCCCAGTCGTAGATCCGCTGCCGGAAGAAGCGCCCATGCCGGTCGTCGTTCAGCCCCTCGGCGAGCGTCTGGGCGGCTTCCGGGACCAGACGGGCCCAGCCACTCCCCGACATCCACCGCTCGGCGAGCCAGGTGAGGTCCTCGGGGCGGTCGGTGCGCAGACTCTCGGCGGCGAACCTGGCCACGGCCGCCTCACGGACCGAGGAGCTGATGGCCCGATCGGGCAGGCAGTCCCTGAACCAGTCGCGCAGCTGGCGGCGAATGTCCGGGAGGAAGGTCCAGAAGTGGGCGCGTACGGCACGGTCGTACCCGGCGACTCGAAAGCGAACGCGGTCATCGGGTCCGGTGTCGGCGCCGATCGCCGAGAGCTCCGTATGCAGGTCGACCCGGTCCAGGCGGGGTGTGGTGTCCGGCGGATGGCTGAGGGTTCCCAACAGGGCGTTCGCGGCTTGGAGCACCACGTCCGGGGTCGCCTCGTGGAACATCGCCAGGGACAGCAGCAGCGCTCTTTCGCGGCCGCTGCGACCGGCCGAGAGGTCGGCCGCGACTCGGGCGGTCTGATCATGCTGGTCGTCCAGTGAGTCGGCCAGCCAGTCCGGAAAGCCCCGGTCGGCGGGTGATACGTCCCGGCAGCGCCGGATGCGGTCGGCCAGCGCTGCCACGTCCCGCATCGGCGCCTGCGCCAGAAAGGCGGTGAGATCCGAGGCGCCGAGCTCCTCGGGCGAGGGCATGATGTTCTCACGCTTCAGGTGCACGGTGAGGACACGCTTCGCCGACGGACGGCCCAGCTCGACCGTGAGACGTCTCAGCTCGTCTCTGCGCAGATAACCGAGATGATGGGGCAGCACGACCACGAGGCGGGCCCCGCGCTCGATGACGGTGTGGCGGAAGTCGGAGAGCGCGTTCTGGACGGCCACATACCTCGATTCCTCAACCTCGGAGAGATCCAGCAGAAGCCGGTCGCCGTCGTTGACGTCACTCTCGTCGAGCGGTGACGCCCTCCTGTCGTCCGAGGTGTCGGGCAGCTCGTGCAGACTGCCGTGGGTCTCGGGCAGCTCATGCAGGAGCATCAGCGCCGCGGTACGTCGGCCACTGCCTGGCAGACCGTCGATGAGGACCGTGTGCGCATCCCGCAGCCGCGCGCGGGCCTGCTGCAGTCCCGTAGGAGGCACGAAGCGTTCGGCGACGTGTCGGCGGTCCTCCTCGGCGATGGACTGCGGGCGCCGGGCCGCCTGCCGGCGCAGCCGGGACTCGGCGGCCTGCATGTAGTAGAGGTTGTACTGATTCCCCTCACCGCTGTGAACCGAGCCGTGCGCCTGGTGGACGAACGAGCCGTACGTCTCCGTCACCGCTCGTCACCGCCGCGTGGCGTCCGCGAGCCGAACCCCTGGCGTATTCCGCCGTGGTTGTCCCCGGCGATGTAGTTGGTGCCGTCTCCGGTGATACGGGGTCCGTTGTACTGGTCGCCTCGCCCGCTGTGGACAGGACCGTTGGCCGTGTTGACGAAGGTGCCCACCGAACCGGCGACATTGCCGATGCCCCCGCTCTGCTGATCGGTACGGACAGCCGCGTCGTTCCCCTCGGGCGCGTCGGCCGTCCCGGTGGGGTGACGGCTGTCCAGAGCCGCGAGCGCGGGAATCCGCCGTACGAGACGGTCTCCGAGCCGTTCCAGGTCCGCGTCGAAGCTGTGCAGCTCCACGCGCGTGTACTGGCACTCGGCGAGTTCGGCGATCGACCTGGGTAAGCGCCGGGGATCCAACTGCTCCACCTTGCGGCCGACGAACACCGGCACGACCAGCGCGCCGGACTCCAGTGCCTCCTCGATTTCGCGACGCACCCAGTCGTCGGGGTTGTCGAGGGCCCTCCTGCCGGGCCTCCCCCGGTCGGGGGCCTCCAGCCATTCCGCGTCGATCAGCGCGAGCAGGACCTGGCTGCGTCGAGCGGCCTGTACGAGGACGTCGATGTAGTTGCGTCCCGGGTCGATCGACTTCCGGGCGAGGAAGACGCTGTCCTGGCCGAACCTGGCCGACAGTGCCCGGTCGCACATGTAGGCGACTTCCTTGCCACCCTTGGTCCGGTAGTTGATGAAGATCTCATGCACGATGCTGTTCCTTCTATGAGGCGGAGCGGGTGAGGGAGCCGGACAGGTCCGGCAGGAGGGCCCGTACCGAGGAACTGCGGGCATGCCTGCCGAGCGTGTGCGAAAGTCGGCGCAGGTCAGCGGCGACCGTCGAGGAATGGATGAGCCGCACGGCCGGCAGGAGATCGGTGGCGATCCGGCAGGCATGATCGATCTCACCCGCGGCCGCATGGGCCAGTGCGCGCCGTACGCCGTACCTGGCCCGGGTGCGGAAGGCATGTGCGGGGATGCGAGCCGTCTCCTCGTCGAGAAGTGCGGCCGCGCGCTGCGGCCGGCCGAGGTCGTACAGGCACCAGCCAGTGAACATCGAGACCACATCGGGTACGTGGGATGCTCCGAGGACCGGCTCAGCAGGATCGGAGCTGTCCTGGGCGAGTAGCTCCCGGGCGTGGTCCAGGCTCCGCATGCACGAGTCGTAGTCCCCCTCGACCGCTCTCGCCTGTGCCAGATGCTGGGCGGCCAGTCCGCGGATGCGTAGCGGTGCCTTGCTTTCCAGGGCGCACGAAGCCAGCTCGGCGGCCCCGGAGGCGTCACCGCGATACAGGCTGATCAACGAGCGGCGAACCTGCGCGTAGGTGGCCAGCGCGGAGTCCGAGCCGGCGGCCGCCAACTGCACGGCGCGGTCCGTCCACCAGACCGCCGCCGCGTCGTCCCCGCATTCCTGGGCCATCCACCCGGCGTACTCGGCGTACCGGGAGGCAAGAAGAAGCAGCGCCTGCCTTCCCCGGCCGTCGGCACGCTGTGCGAGCTGTTCCAGGCTGTGGGTCTGAGCGATGAGCGGAGGCAGCACGTTGGCCGGGCCCGAGGCCTGACCCAGGCGGCGGTACTGGTCGAACAGCATGCGGGAGGCATCCACGAGCGTCTCGGCGCCTTCGTGGACGGGGGAGGGGGAGTGCGGGTCGCCGGTGCGCATGGTCAGCACGGAGGCGGCTCCGGCCGCGATCAGACCACGGCGGGTCACCCTCTGGAACGAACTCGAACCATCCTTGCGTAACTGCATCAACCACACCTCGTCGTCGCTACCAGGGGCAGGCAGAGGCGGCTGGGAGGGCTGGAGAGGAACGAGCCGAGCCAGCGCTCCGCCGGCTTTGAGTTCGGTGTCGCACAGGCGGGCCAGTTCGGGCGTGGGGCGTTTCAGACCCCGTTCCACTTTGCTGAGCTGGCTCTTGCTGTAGTGCACGCGCTGTCCCAGCTGCTGCAGGGAAAGACGTGCCGTCAGGCGCCTGCGACGCAGTTCCCGCCCGAAAACGTGCGACTGCTCCAGCACTTCAACCTCCGTCACTCACCGGCCGGCAGCCGACGAGTGCCGCGATTCAGCGTGCGGCACCTGGCTGGGCCGAACAAGGCGCAACGGGCGTTTCCCGTTTCCTCCTCCGGAGGGAAACCGACCTGGTCGGCTCTGTCGAGAAAGTGGTTTCAGCCAGGACGCTCCGTCGGAAACGGCGTGGGGGCTCGGGGAGCCCCCACGGGTTCGCATCCCGCCGCCGGCCACCGTCGGTTGTCAGTGGGGTTTGGTAAGAATGCAAGCGTGAGCAGCGAGAACGAACAGGCCGGCGGCGGGGCGGAGGGTGCGCCGCCCGAGCAGCTCGCGCTCATTCGGGAGAGTGTGCGGAAGGCCAAGGCGCCGCGGGCCAAGCCGCGGACCTGGCGGGGGGCCGAGCTGGCCAAGGAGCTGCCCGTGGCGCGGGTGCTGGTCGACAAGGGCGTGCTCCATCTTGATCGGTACTTCGACTACGCCGTCCCGGAGGAGCTGGACGCCGACGCGCAGCCGGGGGTGCGGGTGCGGGTGCGGTTCGGGGCCGGGCGGCATCGGGTGCGGGAAGGGCGGCGTGAGGGCGGAGGGCTGATCGGCGGGTTTCTCGTCGAGCGGCTGGCCGAGTCGGACTACTCCGGGCCGTTGGCCGCGCTGGCCCAGGTCGTGTCGCCCGAGCCCGTGCTGAGTCAGGAGCTGCTCGGGCTGGCGCGGGCCGTCGCCGATCGGTATGCCGGGAGTCTCGCCGACGTGCTCCAGCTCGCCGTGCCGCCGCGCAACGCGCGGGCCGAGCAGCGGCCCTCGCCCGCGCCGCTTCCGCCGCCGGCGGCGCCGGAGCCCGGGTCCTGGGTCCGGTACGAGCGGGGGGCGGCCTTTGTGGAGTCGCTGGCCTCGGGAGGTGCGCCGCGGGCCGTGTGGAACGCGTTGCCCGGCCCCGAGTGGAGCGAGGAGCTGGCGCGGGCCGTCGTGGCGACGCTGGCCTCCGGGCGCGGGGCGCTCGTCGTGCTGCCCGACGGGCGGGCGGTCGCGCGGCTCGATGCCGCGTTGACGTCGCTGCTGGGGGAGGGGCGGCACGCGGTGCTCACCGCCGACGCCGGGCCCGAGAAGCGGTACGCGCAGTGGCTCGCGGTGCGGCGCGGTTCTGTACGGGCCGTCGTCGGGACCCGGGCCGCCATGTTCGCGCCGGTGCGGGACCTCGGGCTGGTCGCCCTGTGGGACGACGGGGACGACAGCCACAGTGAGCAGCATGCGCCGCAGCCCCATGCGCGCGAGGTGCTGCTGCTGCGGGCCGCCCAGGACAAGTGCGGTTTCCTGCTGGGCAGCTGGAGCTGCACAGTGGAGGCCGCGCAGCTCGTGGAGACCGGCTGGGCCCGGCCGCTCGTCGCCGGGCGGGAACAGGTGCGGGCCACCGCCCCGCTCGTACGGACCGTGGGGGACCACGACCTCGCACGGGACGAGGCCGCCCGGGCCGCGCGGCTGCCGACCCTCGCCTGGCAGGTCGTCAGGGACGGGCTGCGGCACGGACCCGTCCTGGTACAGGTGCCTCGGCGCGGCTACGTGCCGCGGATGACGTGTGCGACCTGCCGGGCGCCCGCTCGGTGCCGGCACTGTTCCGGGCCGTTGGAGGCGCAGGGTTCGGCAGCCGCCCCGCGGTGCAGGTGGTGCGGGCGTGAGGAGGAGGCCTGGCACTGCCCGGAGTGCGGCGGGTTCCGGTTGCGTGCCCAGGTCGTGGGGGCGCGGCGGACCGCCGAGGAACTGGGGCGGGCCTTCCCCGCCGTACCGGTGCGGACCTCGGGGCGTGAGCATGTGCTCGACACCGTGCCGGGGACGCCGGCGCTGATCGTGAGTACGCCCGGCGCCGAGCCCGTCGCCGAGGGCGGCTACGCGGCGGCGCTGCTGCTGGACGGGTGGGCCATGCTCGGGCGGCCCGACCTGCGGGCCGGGGAGGACGCGCTGAGGCGCTGGATCGGGGCCTCTGCCCTGGTACGGCCGCAGGGCGCCGGCGGGACCGTGGTCGTGGTCGCCGAGCCGACGCTCAGGCCCGTGCAGGCGCTGGTGCGGTGGGATCCCGTCGGGCATGCGGTGCGGGAGCTCGCCGAGCGGGCCGAGCTCGGGTTTCCGCCGGTGTCGCGAATGGCGGCCGTGTCGGGGCCGACGGAAGTGGTCGCCGACTTTCTCCGTACGGTCGAACTTCCGGAGGAAGCGGAGGTGTTGGGGCCCGTGCCGTTGCCGGTCACGGCACCGGGACGGCCTCGGCGGGTGGGGGCGCCGCCTCCCGGGGAGCACTGGGAGCGGGCGTTGATCCGGGTGCCGCCGGGCCGGGGGGCCGCGCTGGCCGGTGCGTTGAAGGCCGCGCAGGCGGCGCGGATGGCTCGTGGTGGTGAAGCGGTGTGGGTGCGGATCGATCCGTCGGACATCGGGTGAGGCCGTCTGGCATCGGGGTGCATGCCGCTGCCCTCCCGGATGCGCACCAGGAGGGCAGGGGGAACGTGCCGTCGGACAGCAGATGTCAGCCGTTGCGCGGGCCGGGGAAGGCCGTCGGCCTCGCCTCGTCGCGCAGGGCCGGGCTGCCCGCCGTCGGCTGGGTCGGCATGGAACGGGCCGCGGGGACCGTCGGCACCACGGGGATGCCGGTGCCCACGTTGACCGTGCGGGTGCCCGACGGCTCCGGCGTGCGTTCGGCCTCGGGGGCGGCCGTCCGGGCGGCGCCGCGGCGGGCACCGTAACGGCGGTGGACCGCCTGCTTGGTGACTCCGAGTGCGGAGCCCACCGCGTCCCACGAGAAGCCCAGTGAGCGGTCGAAGTCCACGGCGGCCGTGACCAGGGTCTCGACACTGTCCCGCAGTTCCTGGGCGAGACGGACCGTCGGGGCGGGGGCGCGTCCGTAGACGACGAAGCCCGTGGAGGGGCCGGAGCGGCGCGGGCGGTAGACGTTGCCCAACTGGGCGGTGAGCGTGCGCAGTGCGTCCACCTGCCGGCGGACCCGCTCGATGTCCCGCACCAGCAAGTGCAGGCTGGCCCGAGCCTGGGCGTCGTGGGTTGCGTGGTCGGCCATGAACAAGCCTCTCGAACCGGCGTTGAAAGGAATGGGCCGCCTGGTGCGGCCCGCTGTGGTCAACTCTTTCTTGACCAACGCGGATTCGCTCCGCGGGTCACGGTGTGGGGGCGTGGGGTCATATTTGTGCGCTCCTGCGCGAGGGGTGTGCGCCTCGGCCTTCGGCCCCGGATGGTTTCCCACCAGCGCACCACCCACGCTGTGGGGCTTGCTCGCCCTTGGCGGCTCTCCGCCTCGGGCCGCCATAGACTTGGGCGTTGCCCGCAACCACCCCGCCCGAGAGGCCCGAACCACCCCATGAAGCTCGTCTTCGCCGGTACCCCCGAGGTCGCCGTTCCCGCTCTGGACGCTCTTCTCGCCTCCGGGCGGCACGAGGTGGCCGCCGTCGTCACACGGCCCGACGCGCCGGCCGGGCGGGGGCGCAGGCTGGTCGCGTCTCCGGTGGCCGAGCGGGCCGAGGAGGCCGGGATCGAGGTGCTGAAGCCCGTGAAGCCGAAGGATCCGGCGTTCCTGGAGCGGCTGCGGGAGATCGCCCCGGACTGCTGCCCCGTCGTCGCCTACGGCGCCCTGCTGCCCAGGGCCGCCCTCGACATCCCCACGCACGGCTGGGTCAACCTGCACTTCTCGCTGCTGCCCGCCTGGCGCGGGGCCGCGCCCGTGCAGCACGCCATCATGGCGGGCGACGAGATCACCGGTGCCTCCACCTTCCTGATCGAGGAAGGGCTCGACTCCGGGCCCGTGTACGGGACCGTGACGGAGGAGATCCGGCCCACCGACACCAGCGGCGACCTGCTGACCCGGCTCGCCTTCGCCGGCGCCGGGCTGCTCGCGGCGACCATGGACGGGATCGAGGACGGGACGCTGAAGGCCGTACCGCAGCCGGCCGAGGGCGTCAGCCTCGCGCCCAAGGTCACCGTCGAGGACGCCCACGTCGACTGGAACGCCCCTGCGCTGCGCGTCGACCGGGTGGTGCGGGGATGCACCCCGGCCCCGGGCGCCTGGACGACCTTCCGCGGCGAGCGGCTCAAGCTCATCCAGGTCGTGCCCGTGCCCGAGCGGACGGATCTCGCCCCCGGGCAGCTGTCCGCCGGCAAGAACAACGTGTACGTCGGCACCGGCTCGTACGCCGTCGAGCTGCTCTGGGTGCAGGCGCAGGGCAAGAAGCCGATGAAGGCGGCGGACTGGGCGCGCGGGGTGCGGATCGCCGAGGGCGAGCGGCTCGGCGCCTGACACCGGGCGGTCGGGCCTCGCCCCGACGACGTAGGCTTGAGGGCGCACTTCACCTCACCACCGGAGCACCTTTTTCGTGAGCGACCAGCCCCGTCGGCCCCGCAAGCCCTACCGTCGGCCCAAGAAGGACCCGGTCCGCATCCTCGCCTTCGAGGCGCTGCGTGCCGTGGACGAGCGGGACGCGTACGCCAACCTCGTCCTGCCGCCGCTGCTGCGCAAGGCGCGGGAGAAGGAGGGCCCGGAGAAGTTCGACGCCCGGGACGCGGCGCTCGCGACGGAGCTGGTGTACGGGACGCTGCGGTGGCAGGGGACGTACGACGCGATCATCGCCGCCTGTGTCGACCGGCCGCTGCGGGAGGTCGACCCGCCGGTGCTGGACGTGCTGAGCCTCGGCGCGCATCAGCTGCTCAGTACGCGGATCCCCTCGCATGCCGCCGTGTCCGCCACCGTCGAACTCGCCCGGGTCGTGCTCGGTGACGGGCGGGCCAAGTTCGTCAACGCCGTGCTGCGGAAGGTCGCGCAGGACGATCTCGACGGGTGGCTGGAGCGGGTGGCGCCGCCGTACGACGAGGACCCGGAGGAGCACCTCGCGGTCGTGCACTCGCACCCCCGCTGGGTCGTCTCCGCGCTGTGGGACTCGCTCGGTGGCGGGCGGGCCGGGATCGAGGAGCTGCTGCGGGCCGACAACGAGCGGCCCGAGGTGACCCTGGTCGCCCGGCCCGGGCGGGCCACGACCGAGGAACTGCTCGGCGAGGACGCCGCCATGCCGGGGCGCTGGTCGCCGTACGCCGTGCGACTGACCGAGGGCGGTGAGCCGGGCGCCGTCACGGCCGTACGGGAAGGGCGTGCGGGGGTGCAGGACGAGGGCAGCCAGCTTGTCGCGCTGGCCCTCGCCAACGCGCCGCTGGAGGGGCCCGACGGGCGCTGGCTGGACGGGTGCGCCGGGCCGGGGGGCAAGGCCGCGCTGCTCGGTGCTCTCGCGGCGCAGCGGGGCGCCCTCCTCGTCGCCTCCGAGAAGCAGACCCACCGGGCCGGGCTCGTCGCCCAGGCGCTGGCGGGGAACCCCGGGCCGTACCAGGTCATCGCCGCCGACGGGACGCGGCCGGCCTGGCGGCCCGGCAGTTTCGACCGGGTGCTGGTCGACGTGCCGTGCACCGGGCTCGGGGCGCTGCGTCGGCGGCCCGAGGCGCGCTGGCGGCGCCGGCCCGAGGACCTGGACGGCTTCGCCCCGCTGCAGCGCGGGCTGCTGCGTACGGCGCTCGAGTCGGTGCGGGTCGGCGGGGTCGTCGGCTACGCGACCTGCTCGCCGCACCTCGCCGAGACCCGGGCCGTGGTCGCCGACGTGCTCAAGCAGTTCCCGGACGCCGACCTCCTCGACGCCCGGCCGCTGCTGCCCGGCGTACCGGACCTGGGCGAGGGGCCCGACGTACAGCTGTGGCCGCATCTGCACGGGACCGATGCCATGTATCTGGCGCTCATCCGGCGGACCGGCTGACCCCTGACCCGACCGTGTCGGGGATCGTCGCACCGCCGTCCTCCCGGGCCAGCCGGTGCGGCCACCACACCTTCGGGCCGACGTCCAGGAACAGGGACGTCACCAGCACCGACCGCACGATGAACGTGTCCAGGAGCACGCCGAGGGCGACCGCGAAGCCGATCTCGGCGAAGGCCACCATCGGGAACGTGCCGAGGGCGGCGAACGTGCCCGCCAGGACCAGGCCGGCGGAGGTGATGACCGCGCCGGTCGCGGCGAGCCCCGTGATCACCCCGGGCGGGTGCCCTGGCGGCGGGCCTCCTCGTGGATGCGGGTGGTGAGGAAGATGTTGTAGTCGATGCCGAGCGCCACCAGGAACACGAAGACGAAGAGGGGGAAGTCCGTCGACTCGCCCGCGTAGTCGAAGACGTGCCGGAAGGCGAGCGCGCTGAGGCCGAGGGCCGCCGTGAACGACAGGATCACCGTGCCGATCAGCAGCAGCGGGGCGATCAGGGCGCGCAGCAGGACGCAGAGGATCAGCAGGACGACGGCCAGCACCAGCGGGATGATCAGCACGTTGTCGTGCGTGGTCGCCTCGTCCATGTCCAGCAGGGCCGCCGTACCGCCGCCCACCTTGGCGTCGGCGTCCGGCACCGCGTGCACCGCGTCCCGGACCCGCTCCACGGTCTGCTGCGCGGCCTCGCTGTCGGACGGGGCGGTCAGGGTCGCCTCGAACAGCACCCTGCCCTCGAAGGACGGTTTCGCGCCCGGTGGCAGTCCCAGCGACTCGGGGACCACGCCCGGTGTGCCGGCGACCGCGCGGCCCACCTGGTCGGCCTGCGCCTGGTTGCTGAGGATCACGAGCGGATCGCCGCTGCCCGCCGGGAAGTAGCGTGCGGAGACCTCCTGCCCGGTGATCGAGTCCGGCTTCCCGGTGAACGCGTCCGCGTTGCTGATGCCCTCGGCGCGCAACTGGAGCAGGCCGAGCGAACAGACGGCCAGGACCACGGCCGTGACACCCCAGATCATGCGCGGGCGGCGGGCGATCCGGCGGCCCATACGGGCCCAGACGCCCCGCTCGGTGGGGTCCGGGGCGCCGTAGTGCGGGATCACCCGGCCAGAAGATCCACCGGCCGAAGACCACCAGCAGGGCGGGGAACAGGGTCAGCATCGCCAGCAGGGCGACCGCGACGCCGATCGCGGCGACCGGGCCGAGGCCGCGCGTGGAGTTCATCTCGGCGGCCAGCAGCACCAGCATGCTCAGCACGACCGTCGCCCCGGAGGCGAGCACCGCCGGGCCCGCGCGGCGCAGCGCCAGCGCCATCGCCTCGTGCCGGTCCTCGTGACGGCACAGCTCCTCGCGGTAGCGGGCGACCAGGAGCAGGGCGTAGTCCGTGCCCGCGCCGAAGACCAGCACCGTGAGGATGCCGGCGCTCTGGCCGTTGACCGTCAGGCCCGCGTGCTCGGCCAGCAGGTAGATCAGGGCCTGGGACGTGAACAGCGCGCAGATCACCGCCAGCAGCGGGACCAGCAGCAGGGTCGGGCTGCGGTAGGTGAGCAGCAGCATCACGATGACGACGGCCATCGCCGACAGCAGCAGCGTCGAGTCGATGCCCTCTAAGGCCTCCGCGAAGTCCGCGGACGTGCCGCCCGGGCCGGTGATGTGCACGGCCAGACCGCCGCCGTCGCCGACATCGTCCCGGATGGCGTCGACCGCGGGCGCGATCCGCTCCCACCCCTTCTCGTCCATCGTGATCGGTACGAAGACCTGTGCCGCGCGCGGATCGGCCTGCCGGTCGAAGACCGGGCCCCGCGTCTCGGCACCCCGAATGCCGTGGTCGCGCAGCTGCTCGAGCTCCTGGACGTCCTCGGTGATCCGTGCCCTGTCCTGGACCGTCAGAACGCTGTCCCGGGCGTAGACGACGATCGCGGGGATCTGCTCCGGCCGGAAGTCCTCCGAGATGTCGAGGACTTGGGTGGACTCCGCCGATCCCGGCAGCCAGGAGGCCGCGTCGTTGTCCTGCGCGTCGGCCAGTTTCTGCGCGAACGGCGCCGTCAGAAACAGCACCACCAGCCACAGCGCGAAGCACCAGCCACTTCGCACGCCGCCCACAGACCAGGTGCGCGACGCCCCGCTTCTCGGTCATGGCCACCCCCACGCCAGCGCCCCACAAGGAGCCCGGCGCGTCACATCATGCGGCTCCGCCGCGTGGGCGCGACCAGCCACAGACGGCCCGCGGCCGGCGAACCACCCTGACCACCCGGGACCGGTGCCCGCAACCACCGGAGGGCATGGCACGCTTAGGTCATGGCCGCGCAGATCAACCCCAGCATCCTGTCCGCCGACTTCGCCCGCCTCGCGGACGAGGCGAAGGCCGTGGAAGGAGCCGACTGGCTCCACGTCGACGTCATGGACAACCATTTCGTCCCCAACCTCACGCTCGGCGTGCCGGTCGTAGAGTCGCTCGCCCGTGCGACGGACACCCCGCTGGACTGCCATCTGATGATCGAGGCCCCCGATCGGTGGGCGCCGCAGTACGTGGAAGCGGGGGCCGGTTCCGTCACCTTCCATGTGGAGGCGGCGGCCGCACCGGTCCGGCTCGCCCGGGAGATCCGGGCCAAGGGCGCCCGCGCCTCCATGGCGCTGAAGCCGGCGACGCCCATCGAGCCGTACGAGGACCTGCTTCCCGAGCTCGACATGCTGCTGATCATGACGGTGGAGCCGGGCTTCGGGGGGCAGGCCTTCCTCGACATCATGCTCCCCAAGATCCGCCGGACCCGCGAGTTGATCAGCAAGCACGGTCTTCAGCTGTGGCTCCAGGTCGACGGCGGGGTCTCGGCCTCCACCATCGAGCAGTGCGCCGACGCGGGCGCCGATGTCTTCGTGGCCGGTTCGGCCGTGTACGGGGCATCGGACCCGGCCGAGGCGGTACGTGCACTACGCACCCAGGCCGAGGCGGCGACCGCGAAGGCGTCGTGGGCGTGCGACCACTGAGCGTCAGGAACGTGAACGGCTCCCATCAGGGCTGATCAACCGCGCCGGATCTGCAAGGATGAACGGCGAATCCAGAGTGTGAACAGTAGTGAGGAGATCGCCGTGTCGGGTATGTCGGCGGGCCGGTCAGCCATGCGGATGGGACCCGCTGAGCTGGTCCAGGCGGCGGCCATGGCCCGCCGCTTCTACCTCGAGGGCAAGTCCAAGATCCAGATCGCCGAGGAGTTCGGCGTCAGCCGCTTCAAGGTGGCCCGGGTCCTGGAGACCGCCCTCGAACGGGACCTCGTACGCATCGAGATCCGTGTGCCGGCCGAACTGGACGCCGAGCGCTCCGACGCGCTCCGCGCCCGCTACGGCCTCAGGCACGCCGTCGTGGTCGAGTCCCCGGCCGAGGCCCAGGAGACGCCCGACCCCGAGAACCTGGGAGAGGTGGCCGCCGACCTGCTCGGCGAGCTGGTCAACGAAGGGGATGTGCTGGGCCTGGCCTGGGGCCGCTCCACCATCCACATGGCGGCGGCCCTGGACAAGCTGCCGCCGTGCACGGTGGTGCAGCTGACGGGCGTGTACGACGCCGGCACCGCCGAGCGCGGCTCGGTGGAGGCCGTCCGGCGCGCCGCCCAGGTGTCGGGCGGGGACGCGCACCCCATCTACGCGCCGATGCTGCTGCCGGACGCGGCCACCGCGCAGGCGCTGCGCCACCAGACGGGCATCGCCCGGGCCTTCGAGTACTTCGACAAGGTCACGGTCGCGTGCGTCTCCATCGGCTCCTGGGAGCCCGGCATCTCGACGGTGCACGACATGCTCACCGAGGAGGAGCGCGCGCACTACGCCTCCCTCGGGGTCGCCGCCGAGATGTCCGCGCACCTCTTCGACGCCGAGGGCCGCCGGGTCGGCCGGGACCTGGGGGAGCGGTGCATCACCGTCAAGGCCGACCAGCTCCGCCGTATCCCGGAGGTCGTGGCGATCGCGGGCGGGCAGCGCAAGGGACCCGCCATCGACGCGGTGCTGCGGTCCGGGCTCGTCACCAGCCTGGTGACGGACACATCGGCCGCCGACTACCTGATGACGGCCGGGCCGACGCCGCGCCCCGCCCTCAACCGGGCCGACCCGGACGGGGTCTGACGGATGGTCAGGGAAGCGTACGGGGTGGCCGACGACCCGGCGGGCCGGATCGTGGTCACCCTGGACCTCGGCGGGGTCACGGACAAGGCGGGCCTCATGGACCGCTGCGCCCGCGCCCTGGACCTGCCCGAGTGGTTCGGCCGCAACTGGGACGCCCTCGCCGACTGCCTGGCCGACCCCTCCCTCTGGCCCGAGGGCGCCGTGGAGCGGGGGCTGCTGGTCGTCGTCCGGGGCTGGCGGGCGTACGCACAGACGCGGCCCGACGAGTGGCAGGTCGCGGAGGAGGTGTTCGCCGAGGCGACGGACCGCGGCCCGGGCCTCTTCGTCGCCCTCGGCCCTGGAGGATCCTCCGAACAGGCCCCTGACCAGCCTGGATGATCTGCTGGGGGACGTCCGCACATCCGGCATGGGACAATGAAGTACGTGCTCTTTCCCCCTGGCTGACCTGTCCGGGGGCCACCTTTGATCGACTGGGATGTGCAGCACGTGCGTTTCCTCAATGACATCCAGCCCGCGTACGACCTGACGTACGACGACGTCTTCATGGTGCCGAGCCGCTCCGCGGTCGGATCGCGTCAGGGCGTGGACCTCAGCTCCCCGGACGGCACGGGCACCACCATTCCGCTCGTCGTCGCCAACATGACCGCCATCGCCGGGCGGCGCATGGCCGAGACGGTGGCCCGGCGCGGCGGCCTCGTGGTCATACCGCAGGACATCCCGATCGATGTCGTCACCGACGTCATCTCCTGGGTGAAGAGCCGCCACCTGGTGCTCGACACGCCGATCATCCTGGCCCCCCACCAGACCGTCGCCGACGCGCTCTCCCTGCTGCCCAAGCGCGCGCACAACGCCGGTGTCGTCGTCGACGAGAACCACAAGCCGATCGGCGTGGTCACCGACTCCGACCTGTCCGGCGTGGACCGCTTCACGCAGCTCGCCGAGGTCATGTCCCGGGACCTGCTGCTCATCGACGCGGACCTGGACCCGCGCGAAGCCTTCAACGCCCTCGACCACGCCAACCGGCGCTACGCCCCCGCCGTCACCGAGGACGGCCGCCTCGCCGGCATCCTCACCCGCAAGGGCGCCCTGCGCGCCACGCTGTACCAGCCCGCCACCGACGCGCAGGGCCGGCTGCGCATCGCCGCCGCCGTCGGCATCAACGGCGATGTCGCGGGCAAGGCGCAGCAGTTGCTGGAGGCCGGGATCGACACGCTCGTCATCGACACCGCGCACGGCCACCAGGAGTCGATGATCAGCGCCCTGAAGCTGGTCCGCGACCTCGACCCGCAGGTGCCGATCGTCGCGGGCAACGTCGTCGCCGCCGCCGGTGTGCGCGACCTGATCGAGGCGGGCGCGGACATCGTCAAGGTCGGTGTCGGCCCCGGCGCGATGTGCACGACCCGCATGATGACCGGCGTCGGCCGGCCGCAGTTCTCCGCCGTCCTGGAGTGCGCCGCCGAGGCGAAGAAGTACGGCAAGCACGTGTGGGCCGACGGCGGTGTCCGCCACCCGCGTGACGTGGCCATGGCCCTGGCGGCCGGTGCGTCCAACGTGATGATCGGCTCGTGGTTCGCGGGCACGTACGAGTCGCCGGGCGACCTTCAGCACGACGCCCAAGGCCGCCCGTACAAGGAGTCCTTCGGCATGGCGTCCGCGCGTGCCGTGCGCAACCGCACCTCGGAGGAGTCGGCCTACGACCGGGCCCGCAAGGGGCTGTTCGAGGAGGGCATCTCCACCTCCCGCATGTTCCTCGACCCGGCCCGCCCGGGCGTCGAGGACCTGATCGACTCGATCATCGCGGGTGTCCGCTCCTCCTGCACCTACGCCGGTGCCGCCTCCCTGGAGGAGTTCGCCGAGAAGGCCATCGTCGGCATCCAGAGCGCCGCCGGTTACGCGGAGGGCAAGCCGCTGCACGCCAGCTGGAACTGACGGACCTCGCCCACGTGCGGCCCCCGGTGAAAACCGGGGGCCGCTTTCGTGCGCGTGCCCTCCGGGCAGGCCCCTGTGCAACGGTCGAAACCCCTCGCGCAACGAACACCCGCCGCGGCGCGAGGAACGCAACGATCTTGCCCGGACGCGCAAGGTTGCTGCATTACAGCGGCAACGCTCCTCCTCGTAAGGTTCTGCGCTGTACGTGGCGTGGCGGGGACCCCGCTCGGTGGGTCCCGGCTTCCGCCGGGTCGCCGCCGGTCCCCGCCCGCCGACCGGCAGCGACGAAGGAGTCAGCGCGTGCTCGACCAAGGCGCACCCCCGCACAGCAACAGTCCGACCGCCCCGCCGTCCCCGGGGGTCGGTGCGCGCCTCATGCGTCGCAAGCCCGTGGAACGCCTGGTCGCGGAGGGCGGCCAGGGCGAGGGCGGGTCTCTGCGGCGCTCCCTCGGGCTGTGGCAGCTCACCATGATCAGCATCGGTGCCACGCTGGGCACCGGCATCTTCGTGGTGCTCGGCGACGCCGTTCCCGAGGCCGGCCCCGCGGTCACCCTGGCCTTTGTGATCGCCGGTCTCACGGCCCTGTTCTCGGCCCTGTCGTACGCCGAGCTGGCGGGCAGCATCCCGGTCGCCGGCTCCTCGTACTCGTATGCGTACGCAACGATGGGCGAGCTCGTCGCCTGGGTCTGCGGCTGGTGCCTGGTGCTGGAGTACGGCGTGTCGGTGGCCGCCGTCGCCGTCGGCTGGGGCGAGTACCTCAACGAGCTGCTGGACGGCACGATCGGGGTCACCATCCCGGCCGCGCTGTCCTCGGCGCCCGGTGAGGGCGGCATCGTCAACCTGCCCGCCCTGATCGTCGTCCTGCTGGCGATGGTGTTCCTGCTGGGCGGCGTGCGGGAGTCGGCCCGGGCCAACACCGTCATGGTCGCGGTCAAGGTCGCCGCACTGGTGCTGTTCTGCGCGGTCGGCTTCATGGGCTTCAAGTCCGGCAACTACGCCGACTTCATGCCGCTCGGCATGGCCGGGGTCAGCGCCGCCGGGGCCACGCTGTTCTTCTCGTACATCGGCTTCGACGCCGCCTCCACCGCCGGTGAGGAGGCGACGAACCCCAAGAAGGACCTGCCGCGGGCGATCATGCTGTCGCTGATCATCGTCACCGCGCTGTACGTGCTCGTCGCGGGCGTCGCCGTCGGCGCCTGGCACTGGACCAAGTTCGAGGGCTCCGACGCCTCCCTCGCCGCGATCATGAACGATGTCAGCGGCCAGACGTTCTGGGGCACCCTGCTCGCGCTCGGCGCGGTCATCTCCATCGCGAGCGTGGTGCTCACCGTGCTCTACGGCCAGACCCGCATCCTGTTCGCGATGTCCCGCGACGGCCTGGTGCCCAAGGCGCTCGGCAAGGTCCACCCGAAGACCGGCGCCCCCCGCCTCAACACGGTGATCGTCTCCCTGTTCTGCGGCGTGCTCGCCGCCCTCATCCCGCTCGGCAAGCTCGTCGACGCCACCAGCATCGGCACGCTGTTCGCCTTCGCCCTGGTCAACATCGCGGTCGTCATCCTGCGCTACAGGCGGCCGGAGCTGGAGCGCACGTTCAAGGTGCCGTTCGGCCCGGTGCTGCCGGTCCTCGGCTTCCTGTTCTGCGCCTACAACATGTTCAGCCTCGACACCGTGACCTGGGTGGTCTTCGGGTTCTGGATGGCAGCCGGTCTCGTGTTCTACTTCCTCTACGGCTATCGCCGTTCCCAACTGGCACCATCTGAGAAGTGATCGACCCACCGTGCTGAACGATCTCGACGAACGCATCGTGCACGCCCTCGCCGAGGACGCCCGCCGCTCCTACGCGGACATCGGCCAGCTCGTCGGCCTGTCCGCGCCCGCCGTGAAACGGCGCGTGGACCGGCTGCGCGCCACCGGAGCCATCACCGGCTTCACCGTCCGGGTCGACCCCGCGGCGCTCGGCTGGGAGACCGAGGGGTTCGTCGAGATCTACTGCCGGCGCAACACCTCGCCGGAGACCATCCAGCGAGGTCTGGAGCGCTACCAGGAGGTCGTGGCCGCGTCCACCGTCACCGGGGACGCGGACGCGATCGCCCAGGTCTTCGCCTCCGACATGCGGCACTTCGAACGGGTCCTGGAGCGGATCGCGGGGGAGCCGTTCGTGGAGCGGACCAAGTCCGTGCTCGTGCTGTCGCCGCTGCTGCGGCGCTTCTCGTCGGGGTCGCCCACATAATCGCGGGCCTGGTCCGCCTTTCCGGTCTAGCATCGGTGTCATGACCTGGCGACATTGATCCCGCAGCCGTGCCGCCCGAGGGCCGCCTCGGACGCCGTACATCCGGTGTCCGATTCGTCCCTGCGGGAAGGCCTCATGACTCTCTCACCCCCGCGTGCGCCCGCTGTCGGTGTCCGACGGCTGACGGCCACGCTGTACGGCTACGCGTTCCTCCACGACCTCGTCCTGCTCTACCCGGTGTACGCGCTGCTGTTCGCCGACACCGGACTGCCGGTCTGGCAGATCTCCTCGCTCTTCGCCCTGTGGTCGCTGACCAGCCTGGTGGTGGAGGTCCCCTCCGGCGCCTGGGCCGACGCCGTCTCCCGGCGGTTGCTGCTGTGCCTCGGCCCGCTCCTCAGCGCCGCCGCCTTCGCCCTGTGGGTGCTGGCCCCGTCGTACGAGGCGTTCGCCCTCGGCTTCGTCCTGTGGGGCGTCGGGGAGGCCCTCGGTTCCGGCGCGCTGGAGGCGCTCGTCTACGACGAACTCGACCGGCTCGGTGCCGCCGGCCGGTACGCATGCTGACCGGCTACCAGACCCCGGCCGCCATCCGCCGCGCGGGCGCCAAAAGGATCGAGACCTGGCTGAAGAACCGCAAGGTCCGCGGCGCCGCCGCGCTGGCCAAGACAGCGGTGGAGGCCGCGCAGGCCCAGCACACCGCGCTGCCCGGCGAGAAGCTGGCTGCCACCATGGTGGCCCGCCTCGCGAAGGGGGTGATGGCCCTCGATGAGGAGATCGCCGAGCTCGACGCCCTGATCGAGGCCAAGTTTCGCGAGCATCCGCACGCCGAGGTGATCCGCAGCCTGCCCGGCATGGGCACGAAACTCGGTGCCGAGTTCATCGCCGCGACCGGTGGCGACATGGACGCCTTCGGCAGTGCCGACCGCCTGGCCGGCTTCGCCGGCCTGGCCCCCAGGCCCCGCGACTCCGGCCGCGTCAGCGGCAACCTGCGCAGACCCAGGCGCTACCACCGCGGGCTGCTGCGGAGCATGTACCTGTCGGCGATGGTCAGTACCACGGTCTGTCCCGCCTCCAAGGCGTACTACCAGCGAAAGCGAAGCGAGGGGAAGGGACACAAGCAGGCCCTGCTTGCTCTCGCCCGCCGCAGGCTCAACGTGCTGTGGGCAATGATCCGTGACGGACAGTGCTACCAAGGTTCACCTCCCGTCACGACAGCGGCTTGACACCACGATTGGGAAGTCCTTTCCGCAGGTGAATCGGACGGTCACCACTGTTGCGGCGCCATGCCCGCGCCACATCGCACCGGAGGCGGGAACCCGCCTCCGCCGTGCGGCGGGGACACCGCCTCCGACCCGCGCTCCAGCGAGGAGCCGAGGTACGACGCAGGGTGTGCAACGAATCGCCGCCGGGCCCCCGGCGCACGCAATGATCCGCTCACCGGCGCGCAACGGCTGCTTCTTGTCCGGCCGAGCCCGCCGACCGTACCGTCTATCTGGCCCCCGAAACCCCTGCGTACCGGTGAGGAACACGCATGCGCACCGCACTGCTCCAGAGCTCCGGCCGACCCGGCTCGATCGCCGAGAACCTGAAGGTCCTCGACGAGGCCGCGGGCCGGGCCGCCGCCGCGGGCGCCGGGCTGCTCGTCGCGCCCGAGATGTTCCTGACCGGGTACGCGATCGGCGACGGCATCGCCCGGCTCGCCGAGCCCGCGGACGGCGACTCGGCCGACGCGATCGCCGAGACCGCCACCCGGCACGGGCTCGCGATCGCCTACGGCTACCCGGAGCGCGCCGGGGAGACGGTGTACAACTCCGCCCAGCTGATCTCCGCCGACGGCACCCGTCTCGCGAACTACCGCAAGACCCACCTCTTCGGCTGCTTCGAGCGGGACCACTTCACGCCGGGAGAGCAGCCGGTGGTGCAGGCGGAGTTGGACGGCCTCCGGATCGGGCTCATGATCTGCTACGACGTCGAGTTCCCGGAGAACGTCCGCGCCCACGCCCTGGCCGGCACCGACCTGCTGCTGGTGCCGACCGCGCAGATGCACCCGTTCCAGTTCGTCGCCGAGTCCCTTGTGCCCGTGCGGGCCTTCGAGAACCAGATGTACGTGGCGTACGTCAACCGGGTCGGCCAGGAGGGCGAGTTCGAGTTCGTGGGGCTGTCCACCCTCGCCGGGCCGGACGGCATCGCCCGCACCCGGGCCGGCCGCGCCGAGGAACTCGTCCTCGCCGACGTCGACCCCGCCTTCCTCGCCGCCTCCCGCGAGGCCAACCCGTATCTGAAGGACCGGCGTCCCGGTCTGTACGGGTCCCTCATCTGAACCTCCCAGCCTCCCCTCAGCTTTTCGTGCAAGGAGTCCGTACCCCATGACGTCCACGGTGCCCAACGCCGTCGAGCACGCAGACGAGCAGCAGCCGCCGATCACCATGTTCGGCCCGGACTTCCCGTACGCGTACGACGACTTCCTCGCCCACCCGGCGGGACTCGGCCAGATACCCGCGACCGAGCACGGCACCGAGGTCGCGATCATCGGTGGCGGTCTGTCCGGCATCGTCGCCGCGTACGAGCTGATGAAGATGGGCCTCAAGCCGGTCGTGTACGAGGCCGACCAGATCGGCGGCCGGCTGCGGACGGTGGGCTTCGAGGGCTGCGACCCGTCGCTGACCGCCGAGATGGGCGCCATGCGCTTCCCGCCGTCCTCCACGGCGCTCCAGCACTACATCGACCTGGTCGGGCTGGAGACCAGGCCGTTCCCCAACCCCCTTGCGGAGGCGACGCCTTCGACGGTCGTCGATCTCAAGGGCGAGAGCCACTACGCCGAGACGATCGACGACCTGCCCCAGGTGTACCGGGACGTCGCCGACGCCTGGAACAAGTGCCTCGAAGAGGGCGCCGACTTCTCCGACATGAACCGCGCCATGCGCGAGCGGGACGTCAAGCGCATCCGGGAGATCTGGTCGAAGCTCGTCGAGAAGCTCGACAACCAGACCTTCTACGGCTTCCTGTGCGACTCCGAGCCCTTCAAGTCCTTCCGGCACCGCGAGATCTTCGGCCAGGTCGGCTTCGGCACCGGAGGCTGGGACACCGACTTCCCGAACTCCATCCTGGAGATCCTGCGCGTCGTTTACACCGAGGCCGACGACCACCACCGCGGCATCGTCGGCGGCTCCCAGCAACTGCCGCTCAGGCTCTGGGAGCGCGAGCCGGAGAAGATCGTGCACTGGCCGTACGGGACCTCCCTGAAGTCCCTGCACGTGAACGGCGAGCCCCGCCCGGCCGTGACCCGGCTGCACCGCACCGCGGGCAACCGGATCACCGTGACGGACGCGAACGGCGACATCCGCACCTACCAGGCGGCCGTCTTCACCGCCCAGTCCTGGATGCTGCTGTCGAAGATCGACTGCGACGACTCGCTGTTCCCGATCGACCACTGGACCGCGATCGAGCGCACCCACTACATGGAGAGCTCCAAGCTCTTCGTGCCCGTCGACCGGCCGTTCTGGCTGGACAAGGACGAGGAGACCGGCCGGGACGTCATGTCGATGACGCTGACGGACCGCATGACCCGCGGTACCTACCTGCTCGACAACGGCCCCGACAAGCCCGCCGTGATCTGCCTGTCCTACACCTGGTGCGACGACAGCCTGAAGTGGCTGCCGCTGTCCGCGAACGAGCGGATGGAGGTCATGCTGAAGTCGCTCGGCGAGATCTATCCCAAGGTCGACATCCGCAAGCACATCATCGGCAACCCGGTGACCGTCTCGTGGGAGAACGAGCCCTACTTCATGGGCGCGTTCAAGGCCAACCTGCCGGGCCACTACCGCTACCAGCGGCGCCTGTTCACGCACTTCATGCAGGACCGGCTGCCCGAGGACAAGCGGGGCATCTTCCTCGCCGGCGACGACATCTCCTGGACGGCGGGCTGGGCCGAGGGCGCCGTCCAGACCGCGCTGAACGCGGTCTGGGGCGTCATGCACCACTTCGGCGGGGAGACCGACCCGGCGAACCCGGGCCCCGGTGACGTCTACGACGAGATCGCGCCCGTCGAGCTGCCGGAGGACTAGACCCCTGCCGCCCGCGCCTTCTCGTACACCTGCGCGGCGACGTCCTTGAGCTCCTGGGCGTCCCGCACGGTGCCCTGCAGGTCCAGGAGGATCTCCTCCAGGCCGATCTCGGCGTGCGCGACCAGGTCCTCGACGATCTGGTCGACACTGCCCTGGAAGGGGCGGCGGTCGGAGCCGTCGTACGTGCCGGCCGTGTACTCCGGGTTCACGCGCAGGACCGTCTGGATCGGCTCGGTGCGTCCGCGTTCGGCCGCCAGGTCCTGCAGCTGACGCCACTGCGCGGCGACCGTCTCCGCGCCCATGCCCACCGGCATCCAGCCGTCGGCGTGGTCGACGAGGCGGCGCTGCGCCTTCGGGCTGCTCGCGGCCAGCAGGATGGGGATCGGCCGGGCGGGCTTCGGGCCGACCACGGCCGAGGCGATCTTCGTGAGGCGGCCGTCGTACCGGACCGGGTCCGGGCCCCACACCGCCCGGCACACCTCGATCAGCTCGTCCAGCACCTGGCCGCGCTCCTCGAACGGCCGTACCGACGCGGCCGCGTACTCGTCGAGGGACCAGCCGGTGCCGAACCCGGCGACGACCCGGCCGCCGCTCGCCGCGTCCAGGGTGGCGAGGGCCTTGGCGAGCTGGAACGGCACATGCAGCGGTGCCACCAGCACGCTGGTGCCCAGCCGGGCCCGCTCGGTGGCCGCGGCGGCCAGGGTGAGGGTGACCAGGGGGTCGGCCACGCCCCGGTAGGCGTCCGGCCAGGGGAGTCCCTCGATGCCGTACAGGCCCTGGGTGGCGGGCTCGGGGAACAGAGCGCGTTCGTACACCCACAGGCTCTCGTAGCCGGTCTCCTCGGCGGCCCGCGCCACATCGGGCACATCCCGCCCGAGGTCGTACTGCCGGTTCTGCGGGAGGCTGAGTCCGAGCCGTGTCGCCATGCCCTGTGCTCCTTTGCAAGAGATGCGGTCCCGCCGAACGTACAACGTTCACGCGGGAGTTCAGGAGAGGACCGGCCCGGCAGAGCCGATCAGTGGCCGGATCGGTCCGGTAGTGGCGTGAGCAGCATGCGTCCCGCGAAGCCCACCGCCGTGTCCAGGCGCTGGGTGAACTCCTCGGCCACGTCCGGCAGCCGGCGCAGCGCCCACAGCGCGCGGGCCGCCGTCCAGGTGGCGTCCCGGGCGCGCTCCAGGCTCCACGCGCCGAGCAGATGGGTGAGTGGGTCGGCGATCTGGAGGAGGTCGGGGCCCGGCATCAGCTCTTCGCGGATGCGCTCCTCCAGCGAGACGAGGAGATCGCCCACCCGGTCGAACTCGTCCTCCAGGTCGGCGGGTTCGCAGCCGAGCGTACGACAGGTGTCCACGACGGCGAGCGCGAGATCGTGCCCGATGTGCGCATTGATGCCGGCCAGCGCGAACTGCAACGGCCGTACTCCGGGATGCCGGCGGAACTGGAACAGCGGCCGCCAGCAGGCCGGCGGGTGCCGCTCGTCGGACGCCGCCTCGACGGCGGCCAGGTAGCGCTCCGCGAACCGCACGTCCAGCGTGATCGCGGCCCGCGCGTCCGCGAACCGACCGGCGTCGATGCACCGGTCCACCGCCTCGGTGACGGCGAGGTAGACGCGGTTGAACACCGCCACCCCGTCCCGGGCGGGCAGGGCCGCGTCCAGGGCGCGCATACGGGAGATGACGGCGTCGACGGGAGTGCTGACGTGATCGACCGCGGTGCTGATTTGTTCGCATTGCGCCATGAGGGCAGAGTCGCAGCTTTAGGCTGACGGGAGTGTCGGCGGGCCGGGCGCTTCCCCAGAACGGGGGAACGCGCCCGCCGTGGGGGAGCGCGAGCCGTGGGGGAACGGCCGCACGACGGGGGGAGCAGCAGCGTGGCAGGCCAACGTGCCCAGCGCCTGGCCGCGCGCCGGGCCGCGCGCAGGCGTGCCGCCTGGCGCGGCGCCATGGTGGTGGCGGCGGCGTCAGTGGTGGTCGCGGTGGGCACCGCGACCGGCATGATGTCGGCCTTCGACGACCGGGGCGGCTCGGACGAGGCCAGGCCCGAGGTGACCGCGTCACCCCGCCTGGCACCCCTGCCCGCCCGGCCGACGGCATCAGCGGCATCACCGTCGGCCACCGAGTCCGCTTCCCCGTCACCCACTTCGACGAAGAGCGAGGCGAGCCCCACGCCCTCACCGACCAGGACCGAGCGGAAGAAGCAGCGGGCGACCGTGACCTCGGCCCGGCTCTACCGCCACCCCGATTCCAACGTGCTGGACTGGGTGGAGGCCAACCCCGGCGATCCGCGCCGGCCGGTCATAGAGTCACGGATCGCCGACCAGCCGGCCGCGGTGTGGTTCGCCGACTTCACACCGGCGACCATCACGGGGCGGGTGCGGGCCGTCACCTCGGGCGCCGCGGCGCAGGGCCGTGTCCCCGTCCTCGTGCCGTACGCGATCCCCGACCGGGACTGCGGCGGGCACTCGCAGGGCGGGGCGCCCGACCTGGACGCGTACGACGCCTGGATCGACCGGTTCGCGGCCGGGCTGGGCTCGGGTGAGGTCATCGTGGTCCTGGAGCCGGACTCGGTCGCCCAGTCCGAGTGCCTCTCGGCGGGCCGACGCGCCGACCGCTTCGCCTCGCTGGCCCGCGCGGGCCGGGTGCTGAAGGACGCCAACGCCCGGGCCCGGGTCTACTTCGACGCGGGCCACTCCGGCTGGAACGCGCCCGCGAAGCAGGCGGCGTGGCTGAGGCAGGCCGGTGCCGCCTCGGCCGACTCCTCCGACGGCATCTTCAGCAACGTCTCCAACTTCCACGCCACGGACGACGAGATCACCTACGACCGGCAGGTCCTCGACGCCCTCGGGGGCCCGTCGACCCTGGGCGCCGTCATCGACACCAGCCGCAACGGCAACGGCGCCCCGCCCGGCGGCGCCTGGTGCGACCCGGCGGGCCGCAAGCTCGGCCGGACCCCCACCCTCAGCACCGGCGAGGCCCGGATCGACGCCTACCTGTGGGTGAAGCTGCCCGGGGAGTCGGACGGCTGCAAGGGGGCGCCGGGCACGTTCACGCCGTCGTACGCCTACGACCTGGCGCGCTGAGCGGCTTCGTCGTACGAGGAGGTGCCCTCGTCCAGCAGGGGCTCCTGCGTCTTGAGGTGGGCGGGCGCGAAGGCACGCAGCGCGTGGTAGCCGGTGATGACGACCAGGGTGCCCAGCGCGATGCCGCTCAGCGAGAAGGTGTCGGTGAACTTCATCGTGACGTTGCCGACGCCGATGATGATGCCTGCCGCGGCCGGTACGAGGTTGAGCGGATTGCGCAGGTCCACCTTGGCGTTGAGCCAGATCTGGGCGCCGAGCAGGCCGATCATGCCGTACAGGATGACGGTGATGCCGCCGAGCACCCCGCCCGGGATCGCGGCCACGACCGCGCCGAACTTCGGGCAGAGGCCGAAGAGGAGGGCGAAACCGGCGGCGGCCCAGTAGGCGGCCGTCGAGTAGACCCGGGTCGCCGCCATCACGCCGATGTTCTCGGAGTACGTGGTGTTGGGCGGGCCGCCGACCGCGGTGGACAGCATCGAGCCGACGCCGTCGGCCGAGATCGCCGTCCCCAGCTTGTCGTCCACCGGGTCGCCGGTCATCTCGCCGACCGCCTTGACGTGCCCGGCGTTCTCCGCGACCAGCGCGATGACGACGGGCAGCGCGACCAGGATCGCCGACCACTGGAACGACGGGCCGTGCAGGTCCGGCAGACCGATCCAGTCCGCCCTGCCCACGCCGGACAGGTCGAGCCGCCAGTGGTCGGTGACCTTGCCGCTCCCGTCCGCCGAGTGGATCTTGCCGAAGATCCGGTCGAACGCCCAGGAGATGCCGTACCCGAAGACCAGCCCCAGGAAGATCGCGATCCGGGACCAGAAACCGCGCAGGCACACCACCGCCAGCCCGGTGAACAGCATCACCAGCAGGGCGGTCCACTGGTCCTGCGGCCAGTACGTCGAGGCCGTCACGGGCGCCAGGTTGAAGCCGATCAGCATCACGACCGCGCCGGTCACGATCGGCGGCATCACGGCGTGGATGATCCGGGCGCCGAAGCGCCGCACCACGAGCCCGATCAGGAACAGCGCGACGCCGACGACGAAGACCGCGCCGGTGACGGTGGCGCTGCTGCCGCCCTGGGCGCGGATCACCGCGGCGACGCCCACGAAGGACAGCGAGCAGCCCAGGTAGCTGGGCACCCGGCCCCGGGTCGCGAGCAGGAAGACGACGGTCGCGACGCCCGACATCATGATCGCCAGGTTCGGGTCCAGGCCCATGAGGACCGGGGCGACGAACGACGCCCCGAACATCGCCACCACGTGCTGGGCGCCGAGCCCGACCGTGCGTGGCCACGAGAGCCGTTCGTCGGGGCGGACCACCGCGCCGGGCGCCGGGGTGCGTCCGTCGCCGTGCAGTGTCCAGCGGACGCCGAGATCCATGGGGTGTCGCTTTCGTCGTACGTGCAGCTACGTCCGGACCATTGTCGGGGCTGCCGGGACGTGCTTCGCACACGTGAGCGTCGCCGGGATACTGCGTGGCGCTTCGCACACGTGAGCGTCGCCGGGACGCTGTGGGGTGCTTCGCACACGCCGGCGTCGCCGGGACGCTGCGCCGAGCGACGCCTTCAGGGCCGTGGGTCGGGAACCGCTGCCTCCGGCCGGCCGACCTTCGGGCGGTCGCGGTCGCCGGGGCGCAGGACGCCCGCGAAGGCCGCGAGCCCGCAGGACAGCAGCGTCACCAGGCCGAACGACACGACCAGACTCGTCACCTGCGCCAGCGTGCCGATCGCGCTCGGCGCGATCAGGCCCGAGGTGTACGTGATGGTCGCGACGCCCGCGATGGCCTGGCTGGGGTTCGGGCCGCTGCGGCCCGCCGCCGCGAAGCACAGCGGTACGACCACCGCGATGCCCAGGCCCATCAGCGCGAACCCGGCCATCGCCGCCGCCGGATGGCTCGCCACGACGATGAGCACCCCGCCCAGCACGGCGAGCACGCCGCTCGCGCGGACCGTCCGTACGGCGCCGTACCGGTCCACCACCCTGTCCCCGGCGATCCGGGCGACGGCCATGGTGAGGGTGAAGCCCGTCGTGCAGGCGGCCGCGAGACCGGCGGACGCCTCCAGCTGGTCCCGCAGGTAGACCGCCGACCAGTCCAGGCTCGCGCCCTCCGCGAACACCGCGCAGAACCCGATGGCGCCGATGAGCAGCGCCGAGCGCGGCGGCAGCGCGAACCGGGGCGGCGGCTCCTCGTCCTCGGCGGGCTGCAGATCGAGCACCCACGCGCAGGCGGCCACGCCGACCACCGTGAGGACGGCGGCGGCCAGCACGTGGTGCAGCCGGGCGTCCGAGCCGAGGTGCGCGGCGAGCGTGCCGGCCGCCGAGCCGATCAGGGCGCCCGCGCTCCACATGCCGTGCAGACCGGACATGATCGACCGGCCGAGGCGGTTCTCGACCTCCACGCCGAGCGCGTTCATCGCGACGTCCGCCATGCCGGCCGTGGCGCCGTAGACGAACAGGCCCAGGCAGAGGGTGAGGAGGTTCGGCGCGAGGGACGGCAGGACCAGCGACAGCGTCCACAGGGCCATCAGGCCGCGCAGGGCGTTCCGGGCGCCGAAGCGGTGGCTGATGCTGCCCGCCAGCGGCATCGCGACGGACGCGCCGAGCGCGGGGAACGCGAGCGCGAGCCCCAGCTGACCGGCGCTCACCCCGGCGTGGTCCTGGATCCACGGCACCCGGGTGGCGAACGAGCCGGTGACGGCGCCGTGCACGGCGAACACGGCGGCCACGGCGTACCGGGCCCGCCTCACTTCCCGTTCCGTGTAGACCACTGCACCCATTTTCTCCCGCCCTCCCGGCTGTCCGGCCCGCTGCCGCCGCGTAAACTATCAGGGACCCTGCCTGATAGATAGGGGAGGGCAGGCGCGCCCCGCGGCCCGCCGATCTGGGAGGATCCCGGCATGCCCGCATCCCCGAGCACCGCCCGGGCCATCAACGACCGGCTCGCCCTGCGCCTGCTCCAGCAGGAGGGCCCGTTGACGGCAGGGCAGTTGAAGCAGCTGACCGGCCTGTCCCGGCCGACCGTCGCCGACCTCGTCGAACGCCTCACCGCCTCCGGGCTGATCGCGGTCGTCGGGGAGGCCGGCGAGCAGCGGCGCGGCCCCAACGCGAAGCTGTACGGCATCGTCGCCGACCGGGCCCACCTGGCCGCGCTGGACGTGCGCACCGAGGGCGTCGCCGTGGTCGTCTCCGACCTCGTCGGCCGGGTGCTCGCCGAGGCCTCGGGCCCCGTCGACGGCGCAACGGGAACGGGCCCGGCCGTGGAGCAGGCCGTCGCGCTGGTCGAGCGGGTGGTGAAGGAGGCCGGGGCCGACCGGCTGCACACCGTCGGGATCGGCGCACCCGGTCTGATCGACCCGGCCACCGGCGAACTCCGCGTCTCCAGCGGCCTGCCGCAGTGGCATCGCCGCCTGGTCGCCGCCCTGCAGGAGCGGCTTCCCGAGGCACGCGTCAGCGTCGAGAACGAGACCAACCTCGCCGCGCTCGCGGAGCAGCGCGACGGCGCCGCCCGGCACCGGGACACGTTCGTCCTGCTGTGGCTGGGCCAGGGCACGGGCGCGGCCGTGGTCCTCGACGGCACGCTGCGCCGCGGGGCGTCCGGCGGCACGGGAGAGATCGGCTTCCTGCCGGTACCGGGCACGGACACGCTGCCGTCGGCGACGGACTGCGCGGGGGGCTTCCACTCCCTGGCGGGAGCGGCGGCGATCGCCCAGCTTGCGGGGGAGTGCGGGATATCGGCGGGACCGGGGGGCGAACCGTCGGTGGCGGGGCTGGTACGGGCGGCGGCGGGGGCGCCGGGGGGCGGTTCGGCGGAGGCGCCTGTGTCGGTGGCGTCTCGCTTTCTCGACTCCCTCGCCGACCGCGTCGCCGTCGGCGTCGCCTCGGTCGTCGCGGTCCTGGACCCCGGCTGCGTGGTGCTCGGCGGTGAGATCGGGCAGGCCGGTGGCGAGGCCCTCGCCGCCCGTGTACAGGAACGCGTCGCCCGGATGTCCCCGCTGCCCACCGAGGTACGGCCGAGCACCCTGGGCGGCGGCGCGGTCCTGCGCGGCGCGCTGCTGACCGCCCGGGACCGCGCTCAGGACGAGCTCTTCGCGCCCGGGCGGTAGCTCGACAGGGCGTACGCCGACGGATCCGCCGCCGGCCACAGCCGTACGGCCGGCAGCGCTGGGTGGAGCCGTCGCCGGCCGCGAGCGGCGCGGGGCTGCCGGCGCCGCTGGGGCGAGCCGCCGGCGCGGTCAGCCCCAGCCGCCGGTCCATCGCCGCGACGGAACAACTTCCGGCAGCAGCGTCCACAGACCGAGCAGCACCTGCGCGCCGGCGAGCAGCCCCGGCCCCGCCCGCGGCCACCGGCGCCTGCTCATCCGCGCGGCGCACCGCCGAACCGCGCCGCCAGGTACGCCTCGAACGTCCCCTTGCCGACCGCCCGCTCCGGCGTGAGGTGGCCGCCACCGCGGAAGGCCCGGTACGCCGCGCCCCACAGCGGAACGTTCACCACCGCCCGGCGCCGGCCCGTCGCCCGCAGATACGCACGGGCCAGCGACTCCAGCGTCCGTACCTCCGGCCCGCCCATGTCCGCGACCCGGCCCGCGGGCGCGCCCGGGGCCAGCTCGGCCAGACGGTCCGCGACCTCCGCCACCTCGACCGGCTGGTCCCGCACCCCCGCCGGCAGCAGCAGGACCGGCAGCTTCGACAGCCCCTGGAACAGCATGAACAACAGGTCGTGGAACTGCGTGGTCCGCAGCACGGTCCAGCCCAGCCCCGACTCCTCGACGAGCTTCTCCACCGCGAGCTTGCTCTTGTAGTAGCCGAACGGCACCCGGTCGACGCCGACGATCGAGATGTAGACGAGGTGCCCCACACCCGCCCGGCGTGCCGCCGCGATCAGGTGCGTGGCCGCCTGCTCGTCACCGCCGCGCGGCGAACTCGCGCAGTGCACGATCGTGTCCACGCCCGCCACGGCCGCGTCCAGACCGGGGCCGCCCTCCCGCAGGTCGACGGCGTACGGCTGGGCGTGCCTGCTGAGCACCCGGACCTCGTGCCCGTCCGCGCGCAGCCGCTCGGTGACGAGCCGGCCGAGCGTTCCGGTGCCGCCGGTCACCAGGATCGTGGTCATGCAGTTCAGCCCCTTCGGACGTCGTGCGCTCCCGGCCGGAGCGCCCCTCGTCAGTGAAGACGGAGCAGCCCCTGCCGAATGTGACAGACGCGCGGAGAAAAACCGCTCAGAGGACTTACGGCCGTGTGAGCTGGCGTCGTACGAACTCCAGCTTGTCCGGATTGACCACGGCGCGCACCCCCGCGATCAGCCCGTCGCGCAGCTCGAACGACACCACCCCGATGAGCGTGTCGCCCGCCCAGGCGGCCAGCGCGGTCGCGCCGTTGACCTCGGCCACCGTGAAGTCCAGGGCCGCCCCGAACTGCGCCGTGAACTTCGGGGCGCCGTTCACCAGCAGGCGGACGATCTTCTCGCGCCCCTCGATCGGCCGCAGGGCCGCGGTGACCTTGCCGCCGCCGTCGCTGAACCAGGTCGCGTCGGCCGCGAGCAGCTTCTCCAGCCCCGCCAGGTCACCGTCGCGGGCCGCCGTCAGGAACGACGTGACCAGCTCCTCCTGACGCTCGGGTTCGGCCTCGAAACGGGACCGCGGCTCACCCACCCGCCGCACCGCCCGCCGGTACAGCTGACGGCAGTTGGCCTCGCTCAGGTCCAGCACCTCGGCGATCTCTCGATGCCCGTACGCGAAGGCCTCCCGCAGCACGTACACGGCCCGCTCGGTCGGCGTGAGCCGCTCCAGCAGGACCAGCATGGCCAGCGACACGGCGTCGCGCTGCTCGGCCGACTCCAGGGGGCCGAGCGTGCCGTCGGAGGTGACGACGGGCTCCGGCAGCCAGGTCCCGACGTACCTCTCGCGCCGGGCGCGGGCGGAGGTCAGCCGGGTGAGGCACAGGTGGGTGACGACCTTGGCGAGCCAGGCCCCCGGGTGCTGGATCTCCGTGCGGTCCGCGCCGCTGAAACGCAGGTACGCGTCCTGGACGGTGTCCTCGGCCTCCTCCGCCGAGCCCAGCATCCGGTAGGCCAGGGCGAACAGCCGTGAACGGTGGGTCTCGAACTCGTCGGCGGTCGCGGTCGTCATGCTTCTCACCCTGCCAGACCGCCTCCCCGCGCCTGCTGGAAGGCCCGACTCGAAGGCCCGACGTGAAGGCCCGACTGCACGGACCGACTGCACGGACCGACTGGACGGACCGACGTGAAGGCCCGACGGCGGGCAAGGGCCGTCGTCACCGCCGCCGGGCCGGTCTGCGGGGTTGCGCAGACCCTAAAGAGGACTAGACCAGACCGTCAATAGGTATGGACCAATCGTGGGGCCTCAAGCGCGGGTACCCGCCCGGGAGTTGCGGCCCTCCCGTCCGCTCGGTAAGTCCAGCGACACGCCCTGTGAGGCAGCCCACACCCCTCGCCCGTATGGACGTCGATCAGGCGTGGCACACTGGCCCTGTACCAGTAGCAGCGCACTCCGGGGTCGGTGAAAGTCCGAACCGGCGGTTACAGTCCGCGACCCGGTCGCCTCCAGCGGCCGGTTGACCAGGTGAAATTCCTGGACCGACGGTTAAAGTCCGGATGGGAGGCAGTGCGCGGCGGGCGGGCACACGTGCGCGCCGCCGTACCGGTTCGTCCCTGTGGCGAGCTCCGTCCGGCGTCGCCCCCGGTGCCGTTGCCCGTACCTTCTGTCGTCATCGACAGCCCCGGAGTCCGTGCCCGAAGAGGCAGGAGGACCCGGGAAGTGTTCACCGGAATCGTCGAAGAGCTGGGCGAGATCACCGCCGTCGAGACCCTCGACGACGCCTGTCGCTTCCGGCTGCGCGGCCCCCTCGTCACCCAGGGCGCGAAACACGGCGACTCGATCGCCGTCAACGGCGTCTGCCTCACGGTCGTCGACCACGAGGGCGACGAGTTCACCGCCGACGTGATGGCCGAGACCCTGAACCGCTCCAGCCTGGGCGCCCTCACCGTCGGCTCCCGCGTCAACCTCGAACGCCCCATGGCCGTGGGCGACCGCCTCGGCGGACACATCGTGCAGGGCCACGTCGACGGCACCGGCGAGATCCTGGAGCGCAAGCCGTCCGAGCACTGGGAGATCGTGAAGATCTCGCTCCCCGCCGACCTGTCCCGGTACGTCGTCGAGAAGGGCTCCATCACAGTCGACGGCATCAGCCTCACGGTCGTCGACGCCGGCCCCGACCACTTCACCGTCAGCCTCATCCCCACCACCCTCGCCCTGACGACACTGGGCGTGAAGCAGCCCGGCGACCCGGTCAACCTCGAGGTGGACGTCATCGCCAAGTACGTGGAGCGGCTGATGGCCGGTCAGGGGGCGGCCCGGTGAACTGGCTCAACTCCGAGGCGTTCACGCTGTTCGGCCAGCACATCCTGTGGTCGGACATGGTCGGCAACCTCTTCGGCCTGGCCGCCCTCGCCCTCGGCTGGCGGCGGTCCCTGTGGACCTGGCCGGTGCAGTTCCTCGCCGGTCTCATCCTCTTCGCGGCCTTCTTCGGGCACCTGACCGGCAGCGCCGGCAAGCAGGCGGTCGTCATGGCCGTCGCGCTGTACGGCTGGTGGCAGTGGAACCGCGGCAGGGGACAGGCCAAGGACGGCCAGATCGCCGTACGGTTCGCCACCTGGCGCGAGCGCGCGGCGATGGCCGCCGCGGCCGCCGCGGGCACGGTCGCCGTGGCCCTGCTCTTCAAGGCCTACCCGACCCTGTCCTGGGACCCCTGGCCGGACGCCTACATCTTCGTCGGCACCATCGTCGCCATGTACGCCCAGGCGCGCGGCATGGTCGAGTTCTGGTTCGCCTGGCTGCTCGTCGACCTGGTCGGCGTGCCCCTCACCTTCGCCAACGGCTACGCCTTCTCCGGCTTGGTCTACGTCATCTACGGCGCGCTCGTCCTGTGGGGCATGCGCGAATGGTGGCTGCGTTCCCGCGAAGCGGCGCGGCCCGCCCTGGAAGGAGCGCCGGCATGAGCGCGGCACCGATCCTGTACAGCACCGACGGCTTCGAGGACCTCACCCTCGACCCCATCGAGCAGGCCATCGCCGACATCGCGGCCGGCCGCCCGATCGTGGTCGTCGACGACGAGGACCGCGAGAACGAGGGCGACCTCGTCATCGCCGCCGAGAAGGCGACGCCCGAGATCGTCGCCTTCATGATGAGCGAGTGCCGCGGCCTGATCTGCGCCCCCATGGAGGGCGACGAGCTGGACCGGCTCCAGCTCCCGCAGATGGTCGAGAACAACACCGAGTCGATGAAGACCGCGTTCACGGTGTCCGTGGACGCCTCGGCCGCGCACGGTGTGACCACCGGCATCTCGGCCTCCGACCGCGCCACCACGCTCCAGCTGCTCGCGAGCGGCACGGCGCAGGCCGGCGACTTCGTCCGCCCCGGCCACATCTTCCCGCTGCGCGCCAAGCCCGGCGGGGTCCTGACCCGCAACGGCCACACCGAGGCCGCCGTCGACCTCGCCCGCCTCGCTGGCCTGCGCCCGGCCGGCGCCATCGTCGAGATCGCCGGCGAGGACGGCCAGATGCTGCGCCTGCCCGAGCTGATCCCCTTCGCCCGCAAGCACGGCCTGACGATCATCTCCATCGAGGACCTGATCGCCTACCGCCGCAGCGCCGAACCCACCGTCCGCCGCGAGGCCGAGGTCCAGCTGCCCACCGCCCACGGCGAGTTCACCGCGTACGGCTACCGCTCCACCGTCGACGGCGTCGAGCACGTCGCCCTCGTCCACGGCGAGCTCGGCGACGGCGAGGACGTCCTCGCCCGCGTCCACTCCGAATGCCTCACCGGCGACGTCTTCGGCTCCGCCCGCTGCGACTGCGGCCCCCAGCTGGAGGCCTCCCTGGCCCGTATCCAGGCCGAGGGCAGGGGAGTGGTGGTCTACCTGCGCGGACACGAGGGCCGCGGCATCGGCCTGATGTCCAAGCTGCGGGCGTACGAGCTCCAGGAGCGCGGCCGCGACACCCTCGACGCCAACCTCGAACTCGGCCTGCCCGCCGACGCCCGGGACTACGGCGCCGGCGCGCAGATGCTCCGGGACCTCGGCGTGCGCAGCGTGCGCCTGATGACCAACAACCCCGACAAGACCGACGCTCTCGTCCGCCACGGCCTGAAGGTCACCGGACGCGAGCCGATGCCCGTCACGGCGGGCGAGCACAACCTCCGCTACCTGCGCACCAAGCGGGACCGGATGGGCCACGACCTGCCCTGGCTGGACACGCCGACCGTGCCGGCCTGCGGCAACCAGTAAGAAAGCACGAGGAGAGCACGTGAGCGGCAAGGGTGCACCGGAACTGACCGTCCGCAACGTCGGGGACCTGCGGGTCGCCGTCATCGCGGCGCAGTGGCACGAGAAGGTGATGGACGGTCTGGTGGACGGCGCCCTGCGCGCCCTGCACGACCTGGGGATCGACGAGCCGACCCTGCTGCGGGTCCCCGGCAGCTGGGAGCTCCCGGTGGTCGCCAAGGTGCTCGCCGGGCGCGGCTACGACGCGATCGTCGCCCTCGGCGTCGTCATCCGCGGCGGAACCCCCCACTTCGACTACGTGTGCCAAGGCGTCACCCAGGGCCTGACCCAGGTCTCGGTCGACACCGGGGTCCCCGTCGGCTTCGGCGTGCTGACCTGCGACACCGAGGAGCAGGCCCTGGACCGGGCGGGCCTGCCCGGCTCGAACGAGGACAAGGGGCACGAGGCGGTGACGGCGGCGGTGGCGACCGCGGCCACCCTCCGCTCAGTATCCGAACCGTGGCGTTAGGTCGGCCGGCACACCGCGTAAAGTGGGCGCCACCATGTCCAAGAAGACGTTCGAGGAGCTCTTCACCGAGCTCCAGCAGAAGGCCGCCCAGGGCGACCCCGCCACCTCCCGCACCGCCGAACTGGTGGAAAAGGGTGTCCACGCCATCGGCAAGAAGGTCGTCGAGGAGGCCGCCGAGGTCTGGATGGCCGCCGAGTACGAGGGCAAGGAGGCGGCCGCCGAGGAGATCTCGCAGCTGCTGTACCACGTCCAGGTGATGATGGTCGCCCGCGGGATCACGCTGGACGACGTCTACGCCCACCTGTAAAGCCCGCCAGCTCCACACCCCACCCCTTCACGCAAAGGAAGCCGACCTCATGCTGCGCATCGCCGTCCCCAACAAGGGTTCACTGTCCGGCCCTGCGGCGGAGATGCTGCATGAGGCCGGCTACCAGCAGCGCCGCGAGTCCAAGGAACTGCGGATCGTCGACCCCGAGAACGACGTCGAGTTCTTCTACCTCCGCCCCCGCGACATCGCGATCTACGTCGCCTCCGGGCAGCTCGACATCGGCATCACCGGCCGCGACCTGCTGATCGACTCGGGCGCCGACGCCGAGGAGATCCTCCCGCTCGGCTTCGCCCGCTCCACCTTCCGCTACGCCGCCAAGCCCGGCACCGTCAGCGGCCCGGCGGACCTGAACGGCAAGACGGTCGCCACCTCCTACGAGGGAATCGTCGCGGGGCACCTCGCCGACCACGGCATCGACGCCTCCGTCGTCCACCTCGACGGCGCCGTCGAGACCGCCATCCAGCTCGGCGTCGCCCAGGTCATCGCGGACGTCGTCGAGACCGGCACCTCGCTGCGCAACGCGGGCCTGGAGGTCGTCGGCGAGCCGATCATGAAGTCCGAGGCCGTCGTCATCCGCCGCACCGGCACGGACGGTGAGGAACCCAAGGTGCAGCAGTTCCTGCGCCGCCTCCAGGGCGTCCTGGTGGCCCGGACGTACGTGATGATGGACTACGACTGCCGTGTCGAGCAGCTGGAGAAGGCCGTCGCGCTCACCCCGGGCCTGGAGTCCCCGACCGTCTCCCCGCTGCACAACGAGGGCTGGGTCGCCGTCCGCGCGATGGTCCCGGCCAAGGAGGCGCAGCGGATCATGGACGACCTGTACGACATCGGGGCCCGGGCCATCCTGACCACGGCCATCCACGCCTGCCGTCTCTGATTCCGGGGAAGCCGTACAGCATGTCCGATCTGCCCGCCCTGCCCGTCACGTTTCGGCCGGGCCGCACCCGCGCGGTCCTGCTCACCGCGGCCGTCGCGATCTTCGTGGTCATCACCGTGGTCGCGATGCTGCTGAAGCAGCTCGGCCCGGGCGAGCGCCTCAGCTTCGTCTTCACGGCCGCCCTCCTGGCCGGGGTGCTGCTCCTGCTGTCCCGGCCGAAGGTCGTCGCCGACGAGTCCGGGGTCACCGTCGTCAACCTCACCAGCAGGCGTCACCTGGAGTGGGCCGAGATCCTCCAGGTGAACCTCCGTCCGGGCGACCCCTGGGTGTTCCTCAACCTCAGCGACGGCACCAGCCTGCCCGCGCTCGGCATCCAGCCGGGCATCGCCAAGCAGCGGGCCATCGCCGACGCGCGCACCCTGCGGGCCCTCGTCGAGGCCCGTGCCACCGCGCACCCCGAGACGCGTCAGGGCTGACTCCGGGACGCCTCAGGGCGGTCCACCCTGCCGCAGCGGCCCGTGTCTTGATTAATCTGTTGCCGGAGGCGCAACCGTTGCGCCTCCGCCCCTGCTGCCCGCCCGGTGCACAGGGGTTCCTGCTACCCGAGGAGTGACCCCCTCCGGCGATGGACGGATCGTCCTGCAGTACCTGCGCCGCCCCCTGCCGACATAGCGCGGACCGCACCCATCAGGTCCGCGCCCGTGCGGAGGCGGCGGCATCATGACCATCCCCCTGCTGCTCCTGGCAGCCGCTTTCCTGCTGATTCTCGCCAACGGATTCTTCGTGGCGGCCGAGTTCGGCCTGGTGACGGTCGAGCGCCCGGACGCCGAGCAGGCCGCCGCCGCGGGCGACCGACGGGCCCGCCGGGTCGTGGAGTCCCTCAAGGAGCTGTCCTTCCAGCTCTCCGGCACCCAGCTCGGCATCACCATCACCTCCCTCGTCGTCGGCATGCTCGCCGAACCGGCGCTCGCGGAGCTGCTGCACGGCCCGTTCACCTCGATCGGCGTCCCCGAGGGAGCCGTCTCCGGTGTGACGGTCGTCGTCGGCATGCTGCTGGCCTCGGCCGTGCAGATGGTGATCGGCGAGCTCGTGCCCAAGAACTGGGCGGTGTCCAAGCCGATGCAGGTCGCGCGTTTCGTCGCCGGCCCGCAGCACGTCTTCGCGCGGCTGTTCCGCCCGGTGATCGCCGGCCTGAACGCGGTCGCCAACCGGCTCGTGCGCGCCCTGGGCATCGAACCCACCGAGGAGCTGGCCTCCGCCCGCACCCCCGACGAACTCGTCTCGCTGGCCCGGCACTCCGCGCGGGCCGGCGCCCTGGAACAGGACACCGCCGACCTCTTCGTACGGACGCTGTCCCTGGGCGAGCTCACCGCGCAGCACGTCATGACACCGCGCGTGAAAGTCAGCGCCCTGCAGTCTTCGGCCACCGCCGAGGACGTCGTCAACCTGACCCGCGCCACCGGCCTGTCCCGCTTCCCCGTCTACCGGGAGAAGATCGACGAGATCGTCGGCATGGTCCACCTCAAGGACGCCCTGGCCGTCCCCGTGCACGACCGGCTGCGCACTCCCGTCGGCCGCATCGCCCGCCCGGCGCTGCTCGTCCCCGAGACCCTGCCGGTACGACCGCTGCTCGCCCGCCTGCGCAGCGAGCAGCCCATCGCGGTCGTCGTCGACGAGTACGGCGGCACGGCCGGTGTCGTCACACTGGAGGACATCGTCGAGGAGATCGTCGGCGAGGTCCGCGACGAGCACGACGGTCACGACCTGCCCGAACTCGCCACCGCCGCGCCGGAGGACGGCAGGCCCGCCTGGGACGCCGACGGCAGCTGCCGCGTCGACACCCTGCAGCGCATAGGCCTGGACGTGCCGGAGGGGCCGTACGAGACCGTCGCCGGCCTGGTCGCCGACCTGCTCGGCCGCATCCCGGCCGTCGGCGACAAGGCCGAACTGCCCGGCTGGCGGCTGTCGGTGCGCCAGGTCGGCCACTACCGGGCCGAACGGGTGCGCATCGTGCGGACGGCTCCCGTCGTCGAGGCCGCCTCCGCCCTGGAGGCCGCCCGATGAGCATGCTCCAACTGGTCTTCGCCGCGCTGCTCGTGCTCGCCAACGGCTTCTTCGTCGGAGCCGAGTTCGCGCTCGTGTCCGTCCGCCGCAGCCAGATCGAACCGCTGGGCACCGCCCGTGCCCGGCAGGTCCTGTACGGCCTGGAGCGGCTGCCGCAGATGATGGCCGCGGCCCAGTTCGGCATCACCGTCTGCTCGCTGACCCTCGGAGCGGTCGCCGAACCGACGGTCGCCCATCTGCTGGAGCCGGTCTTCGAGTGGATCCACCTGCCGCACGGCATGATCCACCCGCTCACCTACGTCATCGCCCTCGCCGCCGTGGTCTTCTTCCACCTCGTCATCGGCGAGATGGTCCCGAAGAACCTGGCGATGGCGGCACCGGAGAAGGCCGCGCTGTGGCTCAGCCCCGGCCTGGTCTACTTCGCCCGCCTCTGCAAGCCGATCACCGTCGCCCTCGGTGCCTGCGCCCAGGGCATCCTGCGGCTCTTCCACGTGGAGCCCAAGGACGAGGTGGAGGCCGTCTTCACCAGCGAGCAGCTCAACCGGCTGGTGGAGGACTCCGGCCAGGCGGGCCTGCTCGACCCCGAGGAGGCCGAGCGCCTGGAGGACGCCCTGGAACTGGGCTCACGCCCGGTGACGGACGTGCTGTTGAAGCGCGAGTCCTTGGTGACGGTCCCCCCCTCGGTCACCCCGGGCCGGATCGTCGAGCTCACCGCCCGCACCGGGTACTCCCGCTTCCCGGTCGCCGCGGAGAACGGCGCGTTCATGGGCTACCTGCATGTGAAGGACGTCCTCGACCTGGAGGACTCCGAGCGGGCGGTGCCGCAGCAGCTGTGGCGGCCCATGACGACCCTGCGGTCCGAGCTGCCGCTCGATGACGCGCTGACGGTGATGCGCCGTGCGGCGACGCACCTCGCGCAGGTGGCCGACGGGTCCGGGAAGGTGCTGGGGCTGGTCGCGCTGGAGGACGTACTGGAGCTGCTGGTGGGCGAGGTACGGGATCCGGCGCACAGGGAGGTGCGGGAGGTGAAGCTGACGGAGCCGCGCGTGAGTGGGGCGACGGAAGAGGTACTGGCGACGTAGCCGAGGCCGGGTGGGTATCGCTCACCGCGCCGGCGGGTGTCACACGACTGCCCGCGGGCTACGCCCGCTACAGCCCCGGCGGATCCTGCGGCCCTCTCCCCGACAGCACCTCCCCATACGCCTGCATCAAGTCCGGCAACCGCAACGTCGCCAGATCCTCCCGCGTCAGCGTGCCGGGATACGTGGACAACCGCAGATCCCGGTACGCACAGCTCTTCTCGTACAGCGTCCGCAGGAACCGCCCGTTGCCCAGCTCGTCGATCCACCCCTGGTCGACGACATGCCCGGCGATCGACCGCAGCTCGTCCAGCGCCTCCTCGTCCCACACATCACCGTTCTCGGCGGCGAGCACCTTGCCGATCTCGGTGAGTTCGAGGGGCCGGTAGGAGGGGAAGTCGACGCGGGTGGTGAAGCGGGAGGACAGCCCCGGGTTGGCGGCCAGCAGGCGATCCATGCCTTCCGGATAGCCGGCCAGGATCACCACGAGGTGGTCCCGGTTGTCCTCCGCCCGCTTCAGCAGCACCTGCAACGCCTCGTCTCCGTACGCGTCGCCCTTGCCGTAGCCGGAGTTGGACAGCGAGTACGCCTCGTCGACGAAGAGGACACCGCCGAGCGCGGAGTCGATGAGTTCGTTGGCCTTCACGGCGGTCTGCCCCAGGTACTCGCCGACCAGGTCGGCCCGCTGTGCCTCCACGAGGTGGTCGCCGCCGAGCAGGCCGAGGGCGTAGAAGACGCGGCCCAGGATGCGGGCCACGGTGGTCTTGCCCGTGCCGGAGGGGCCGGAGAAGACGAAGTGGCGTTTCGGCGGCTGGACCGGCAGCCCCTGACCGGCGCGCAGCCGGGCCATGTTCAGTTGTGCCGACAGTGCTTTGACCTGCCGTTTCACCGGCTCAAGGCCCACCATGCGCTCGAGTTCGGCGAGTGCCTCCTCGAGCAAGGCCGGGTCGGTGGGCCCGGCGGGCAGGGACGGCACCGGGGCGCCGGCCTTCTCGCGGAACGCGGGACCCGCCATCGACGGCAGGGGAGCGGACGGCGGCGGCTCGGGGTCGGACAGCTTCAGGTCGCGGCCCTCCGTGCCGTAGAGCGGGTCGAGGGCGTCGGGGCCGTCCACGGCGTCCTGCCCGGCACCGGTGAGGGTGATCGCTGCGAGGTCGGTCGAGTCGTCGTACCCGTCGCCCTCGGCGATCGCGGCGAGCCGGGCCGAGGTGTCCATGAACGCCGGGTCGACGCGGTGCACGGCCCGGTACAGCGGGAGCGCCGCGGCGCTGCGGCCCGTCCCCTCGTGGGCTCTGGCCAGCCAGTAGCGCAGCTCCTTGCGCTGCGGCTGCTCGCTGCGGCAGCGCATCAGGGCGGCGGACAACAGGGGCTCGGCCTGCCCGTACATCTCCAGACGGACCCGGGCCATCCCGCCGAACAGACCCGCCTCGATGCCGAGCATGGGGTCGTCGAGCAGCGGATCGGTGTGCCGTACGAGCTGTTCCCAGTCCTTGACCAGGTAGGCGCGGCAGGCGTGCAGGAAGCGGACCTGCGGGTCGGTGTCCACTGGCGGAAGGCCCGCGAGGGCCCGGTCGAGCTCGGGGACGTGGCGGCCGTCCAGCCAGTGGGAGGCGTGCGCGAGCAGCAGGTCGCGGGGGCTCTCCAGGACGGGCTGCACCCACCAGCCCAGCCAGTACCAGGAGTTGAGGGTGCGGCGGTGGCGGGCGCGCTGTTCGCCGAAGCGGTCCCGGTGCCGGAACATCCGCAGCAGCGCCGTCGAGGTGTCGACGCGCAGCGCATGCAGCCCCAGCCAGGCGTCGGCCATCCCGGGGTCCATGCGTACGGCGGCCCGGAACTCCTCCTCCGCCTGCGGATAGGCGCCCATGGTGTAGGCGTCCACGCCTCGCAGCCAGGCGAGGTCGGCCGGGGCCTGCGGGCCCTGCGTGCCGAAGTCCATCACGTCCCCCACAAACCGTGCCCCCGTCGGTATGCCAACGAGCCGTCCCCCGCTGGCTGCCTTGGTCGAACCGCTGTGCCGCGGACCGGAGTTGCAAGGTGCGCGAAGCAGCCGTCCGTAGGTCGCACCGAGGGCATCGTACCTGCGGCGGCGTCGCCCCCGTAGGGTGCCGCACAGGCCGTTTGGCGAGGTGGGAGCAGACGGGGCGCAGACCGCCCGGTGACCGAGGGTGAGCGCGTCACGCTTCGGGGCGCCCGGAAAACCGGATGAGGGCAGAACGAAGCCCCCGGTCACGGGGGAACAACCGGGGGCTTCGCGTCAGGCGGCGGCTCCAAATGGCCGCACATTGAGAACGTAAGTCCTGTACGGCCCCCCGGTCAAGCCGAGTTGGAGCACTCCCGGAAGTTGAATCGCAAGCCTCTTCACAAGTTCAGCACATTGCGGATGGTCCGTCACCCAGCGTGAAGTGCTGGTCCGGTCCAACGCTCCCCGCAGGCCCCGCTGTCCCCTCATATCCCTTTTCGCACTGCCGTACCAGAAGGTCGGCGAACGGCCGCGAGGGGTCGTCGGCGAAGTGGCGGCGTTCCGCCGGGACCCAGGCGTCCCAGAACTCCCGCTGTTCCGCCCCGTCTCGCGACCGCCCCCGGGCCCACGCCTCCTCCTGCGGCATCTCCATCCACAGCAGCAGCGCCAGATACGGGCGCAGCGCCCGGCGGCCCGCGCCGACCCCTTCCACGAGGACCACCGGGGCGGGCGGCAGCGGGCGCGGCGGTCCGAAGCGGCGGGTCCGCCAGTCATAGGGGGCGTAGTGCGCGATCTCGCCGCGGGCGAGCGGTGCGATCACCTGGCTCAGCAGCCGGTCCGCCCAGCCGAACAGGTCGGCGTGGCTGGCGATGTCGTCGAGGCGCAGCACGGGAGCACCGCCCAGCGCGGCGGCCAACTGCCCCGCGAACGTGGACTTTCCGGAGCCCGCGTGACCGTCGATGCCGATCAGACGGACAGGGCCGCAGGACGGGGGAAGGCGGCGGATCAGGGCGGCGAGGTCGTGAATGGCTGGTCCCGAGGCGAGCGGAAGGGCGGGCGCGTGTCGCGAGCACTCTAACGGCGGTGCGCACGCGCGTGCCGCACGGCTGCGCACGCGCGTGCTGCACCGGCTGCACGCGCACGTGTTCCACGGCTGCACCCGCACGTGCTCCCGCGGCCTCGCACGCACGTGCTGGCTGCACCCGCGCGTGCTCCCAGTGGCCCGCACGCGTACGTGTTCCACGGCTGCGCCCGCACGTGCTCCACGGCTGCACCCGCGCGTGCGCCCAGTGCCCGCACGCGCGCGTGCCACCGCACAGCAGGTCGTGCCACTGGTCGAGGCCAATATTGGTGGCCGCGGCACGGCCCGAGGTGCTGGCCAGTCCCGGTCGGCTGTGCTCATATGTGGCGCACATCCATGCAGCCGAGCGTGCCCTTGGACCTGCCCCGACTCGACCATCTGGGGGTCTTCCGCCCATGAGCAGAGCCGAACAGCCGTCCCGCAGAACCGTTCTGGCCGCCGCAGTTGTGGCCGCCGTGGTCGGCGGCGCGGGCCCGGCCGCCGCCGACAGGGGGAGCGATGCCGTGGACCCCGCCCGGGCCCCGGCCCGCCCCGTCGACTACCGCGCCTGGATCTCGTACGGCGACTGGCGCGGTGGTACGGCCAAGGGCGCCCGTGCCGTCGCGGGTGCCCGTCCCGGCATCGTGATCGACGCTCCCGCCGGCACCACCGAGTACCGGGACCCGCACACCGGGAAGACCGCGACCTGGGAGTACGCGACCTGGACGTCCCCCGTCCACCGGCTCGCCGTCCCCTCGACGGAGGTGATCGCCTCCTGGAACGCGCGCACCCCCGGCGGCACCTGGCTCCAGGTCGAACTCAAGGGCACGTACTCCGACGGCACGGCCACGCCCTGGTACGTGATGGGCCGCTGGGCGGCCGGTGACCAGGACATCCGGCGGACCTCGGTCGGCGACCAGAGCGACGGCAGAAGCACCGTCTGGACGGACACCCTCGCCGTCGACGACCCGGCCACGGGCCTGCGCCTCACCTCGTATCGCCTGCGTCTGACCCTCTACCGCAGGCCGGGCACGAAACTCACCCCCACCGTGTGGCGGCTCGGCGCGATGGGCTCCGACATCCCCGACCGCTTCACCGTCCCGGCCTCCACGCCCGGCCTCGCCAGGGAGCTGATCGTCCCGCGTTACTCGCAGGAGATCCACAAGGGGCAGTACCCGGAGTACGACAACGGCGGCGAGGCCTGGTGCAGCCCCACCTCCTCGCAGATGATCATCGAGTACTGGGGGCGGCGGCTCACCCCGGAGCAGCTGGCCTGGGTGAACCCCGCGTACGCCGACCCGCAGGTGTGCCACGCGGCCCGGTTCACCTACGACTACCAGTACGCCGGCTGCGGCAACTGGCCGTTCAACGCCGCCTACGCGGCCACCTTCAAGGACCTCCAGGGCGTGGTCACCCGGCTCGGCTCCCTCGCCGACCTGGAGACGCTGATCGCGGCGGGCATCCCGGCGATCACCTCCCAGTCCTTCCTGAAGGAGGAACTGACGGGCGCGGGGTACGGCACCGCCGGGCACCTGATGACCGTGATCGGCTTCACCGCCGACGGCGACGTGATCGCCAACGACCCGGCCTCGCCCAGCAACGAGGCGGTGCGGCGCGTCTACCGTCGCCGGGAGTTCGAGAACATCTGGCTCAGGACCAAGCGGTACAACGCCTCCGGCAAGGTCGTCTCCGGCACCGGCGGCGTCTGCTACCTGTACTTCCCGGCGCGCCCGACCGCGCGCCAGCGCACGGCGCTCGCGGCGGTGGGCGTGCGCTAACCGGCCGGCGGACCGGCCCCGGCACCGACCGGGGCCGGTCCGTGTGACCAACGTCTCGGCCGCACACGCCGCTCCTGCTGGCAAGGTGGACTAACGCATGGGGGAGTCCAATCGCACGACCGAGACCAGCGAGACCTACATGACCGCGAACTCAGCCACCGCCACCCGCCTCCGTACCGGCGGCCCCCGGGACGACGGCCCGAAGCTCTTCGAGCACGCCATGGGCTGGACCCTCGTCGTGGTCGTCGCGATGTTCGTGACCCAGCTCGGACTGCTGTGACCTGACCCACGCCCCGACCTGCCATACTGCGGATGTCCCACCCCCCGCCGCACACCAGGGTCGAAATTGAATATTAGTCAACAACCTGCCGCTCGTCCCAGAGCGCGCGGCACCGAGCGCTCGGTGGCGCGCCGTGCCGAACTCATCGCCATCGGGCGGAGGTTGTTCGCCGACACGTCGTACGACGCCCTCTCGATGGACGACATCGCCCGGCAGGCGCAGGTCGCCAAGGGGCTGATCTACTACTACTTCCAGTCCAAGCGTGGCTACTACCTGGCCATCATCCAGGACTCGGCCGCCGACCTGGTCACCTTCGCGGCGAGCGGCGTGGAACTGCCGCCGGTGCAACGGGTGCACCGCACCATCGACAGCTACCTGCGCTACGCCGAGCACAACCAGGCCGCGTACCGGACCATCGTCAGCGGCGGCGTCGGCTTCGACACCCAGGTGCACGCCGTCCGGGACGGGGTGCGCGAGGCGATCGTCGCGACCATCGCCGAAGGGGCCTACGGCCGCAGCGACATCGCGCCGCTCGCGCGCATGGGCCTGCTGGCCTGGGTCTGCAGCGTCGAGGGCGCCACCCTCGGATGGATCGACCGCCCCGAACTGCCCCACGAGACCATGCGCGAGCTGCTCGTCAAGACGCTCGGCGGCGCCCTGCGCGCCATCGAGGAACTGGACCCCGCCTACCCGGCCCCGGAACCGGCCCGCAAGGGCGGATGACCAAGGGGGCGGAGGCTCCTCGCGCGGCGCCTCCGCCCCTGTGCGTCCCGTCCTTCAGCTGATCGCCTTGATCAGCTCACCGCTCGCGGTGTCGCCGCTCAGCTCCCAGAAGAACGTGCCGGCCAGACGCTGCTGGTTCTTGTACGCCATCTTGGTCGCGATGGTCGCCGGAGTGTCGTAACTCCACCAGTTGTTCCCGCACTTGGCATACGCCGTGCCGCCCACCGTCCCCGTCACCGGGCACTTGGTCTTGAGCACCTTGTAGTCCTCGATGCCCTGTTCGTACGTGCCCGCCGCCGGGCCGGTCGCGGTGCCGCCGGGCGCCGACTGGGTGACGCCGGTCCAGCCGCGGCCGTAGAAGCCGATGCCCAGCAGCAGCTTCGAGGCGGGGATGCCGAGGCCCTTGAGCTTGGCGATGGTCGCCGAGGTGTGGGTGTTCGCCTTGGGGATGCCGGCGTACGAGGTGAGCGGCGAGTGCGGGGCCGTGGGGCCCGTGGCGTCCCAGGCGCCGAAGTAGTCGTACGTCATCGGGTTGTACCAGTTGACGTACTGCGCGGCGCCCGCGTAGTCCGCCGCGTCGATCTTGCCGCCGGGGGTGGCGTCGGCGGTGATCGCCGCGGTGACCAGGTTGCCGGAGCCGAACTTGGCCCGCAGCGCCTGCATCAGGTTCTTGAAGGCCGCCCGGCCGCTGGTGTCGCAGCTGGCGCCGCAGGCGTTGGGGTACTCCCAGTCGATGTCGATGCCGTCGAAGACGTCCGCCCACCTGGAGTTCTCGACCAGGTCGTAGCAGGACTGGGCGAACGCGGCCGGGTTCTTCGCGGCCTCGCCGAAGCCGCCCGACCAGGTCCAGCCGCCGAAGGACCACAGGACCTTGAGGTCCGGGTGCTTCTTCTTCAGTTTGCGCAGCTGGTTGAAGGTGCCGCGCAGCGGCTGGTCCCAGGTGTCGGCGACGCCGTCGACGGACTCGGCGGCGGTGTAGGCCCGGTCGGTGGCCGCGTAGGCGTCGCCCATGGCGCACTTGCCGCCGGTGACGTTGCCGAAGGCGTAGTTGATGTGGGTGAGCTTCGCGGCCGAACCCGAGGTCTCGATGTTCTTGACGTAGTACTTGCGGTCGTAGGTGCCCCATTCGGTGAAGTAGCCGATGACCTTCGAACCGGCTGCCTTCGAGTCGGCGGCGGCCTCCTGAGCCGAGGTCGCCGCCGTGGCGGTCGAGGTGCCCGCGCCGGCGAGCAGGCCGGCACCGAGGGCGGCGCAACAGGCCGCGGACACGAGCGCCCGCAGGCGCCGGGCGCGGGGACGGTGGGGGGTGTGCATCCGGTGTCTCCTCGTGGGGAGAGGGGAACGCGCGTCGATTGGCATGAACGCGGTGAATCGGTTGGTCCGAAACAGTAGGAGGACTAGACCAGTTGGGTCAATGGTGCGGACCAATTCCGGTGGCGAACGCACGCGGAGGTTTCTTGAAGTAAGCGGTCGTTAACTGGTGACTCGATGCCTCCGATCGGGCATACTCACAGCGCAGAGCCGCTGGTCAGCAGCCTCCGAGACCCGGGACTGCGAGCATCGGCCCGGCACCAGAACGACCCGGCGGAGCGGCTCCCACCAACGGGCCAGACCGCCAGTGCCCGACAAGGGAGGAGAGCGTCGCCATGCCCGACCGCGCCCCGCAGCCGGTGGACCGACAACTGCCCACGGACGAGGCCCGGGACCTGATCTCGCTCGTCCGCGACATCGCGCAGCACGAGATCGCCCCCAAGGCGGCCGAGGAGGAGGACGCCGGGCGCTTCCCGCGCGAGGTCTTCACCCTGCTCTCCCGGGCCGGCCTGCTCGGCCTGCCGTACGACTCGGAGTACGGCGGCGGCGACCAGCCGTACGAGGTCTACCTCCAGGTCCTCGAAGAGCTCGCCGCGGCCCGCCTCACCGTCGGCCTCGGGGTCAGCGTGCACTCCCTGGCCACCTACGCACTCGCCACCTACGGCACCAAGGAGCAGCAGGTCGAGCACCTGCCCGCGATGCTCGGCGGCGGCCTGCTCGGCGCGTACTGCCTCTCGGAGCCGCACTCCGGATCGGACGCGGCCGCACTGCGTACCAAGGCGGTGCGGGACGGCGACGGCTGGGTGATCACCGGCACCAAGGCCTGGATCACGCACGGCGGTGTCGCCGACTTCTACACCGTCATGGCGCGCACCGGTGAGGAGGGCCCGCGCGGGATCACCGCGTTCCTGGTGCCCGGCGACGCGGAGGGGCTGAGCGCCGCGGCGCCCGAGAAGAAGATGGGCATGAAGGGCTCGCCCACCGCGCAGGTCCACTTCGACGGCGTCCGGGTCGGCGACGACCGCCGCATCGGCGAGGAGGGGCAGGGCTTCGCGATCGCCCTGGCCTCCCTCGACTCCGGGCGGCTCGGCATCGCGGCGTGCGCGATCGGGCTCGCCCAGGCGGCTCTGGACGAGGCGCTGCGGTACGCCACCGAACGCCGGCAGTTCGGGCGGCCGATCGCCGACTTCCAGGGGCTGCGCTTCATGCTCGCCGACATGGCGACGCAGATCGAGGCCGGCCGTGCGCTCTACCTCGCGGCGGCACGGCTGCGGGACGCGGGCCGGCCGTTCGCCAAGCAGGCGGCCATGGCCAAGCTGCACTGCACCGACACGGCGATGCGGGTCACCACCGACGCCGTCCAGATCCTCGGCGGCTACGGCTACACCGCGGACTTCCCGGTCGAGCGCTACATGCGCGAGGCCAAGATGCTGCAGATCGTCGAGGGCACGAACCAGATTCAGCGGATGGTCATCGCCCGTCACCTCGCGGGTCCGGAGACACGCTGAACTGACCGAGCCCACGCCAGGGCGCCGCGAGCCGCGCCCACTCCGGGTCGTGCCGCCCCGGCAGGGTGCGGCCGCGGTCCGCCCAGGTCCGCATCAGATCCTGGTAGATCGGCGGGTCCGGGGGGCGCGGCGGCGCAGGCGGAACCGATTTCGCGGGTACCGGGACGAACAGGCGGCGTTGACGCCCGGTCGCGGAGTACGTGGGGGTCATATCAGGGCAACGTCAGGCGGGGCGGACAGGTCACCGGGTGACGGAATCGGGAGTACGTTCGCGGACGTCCGCTCCCCGTGTCGCCGGTTCCAACTCCCCTGCGGTCCAGGTGAATTGCCACTCTCCGCAGGGCAGGTGAACGGCCGCTCCCAGCGAGGCAGGTGGATTTCACGTCGCACCCCGACGCACCCCCCGGGACGCACCGAACCCGCACCACGGCAGCCTGCGGCCGTGGTGCAGGACGGTTACGGGGATCGAGCGACGGAGCCGGGCGGGCCCGTGCTCAGGCGGCGTGGCGCCGCATGACGGGGACCCTGATGGGGCGGGAGCCCGGACCGCCGACGTGCGAGAAGGGCTGGGTCCGCCAGTCGAGTCCCTGAGGGAGCGTCAACAGCAGGGCGGTGTCCTGCTCCTGGGGCTCGAAGGACTCGTCCGCGGGCCGGGCGTCGGAGGCATTGCGGCCGGTGCCGGGGCAGACAGTGAGCCCGAACGGGTTCCACGGTGAGGCGCACAGCGCGTGCTCCGGCAGGACCTCCTCGTCCGCCAGCAGGGCGATGGGCTGCGCGCAGTCCGGGCAGATCACCCGGTACATCTCGAAGGTGTCGTACGCGTCGAATTCCTCGGTGTCCCCGTCGTCGAAGGCGTCGGGTTCGACACCCTCCGGCTCGGGCTCGACGACGAGCTGCTGCCGCTTGGGTGCGGTGCGACCAGGGCGCTTAAGACTCTGCATTGGGTTCTCCCCCTCGGGCTGGGCCGTGAAGGCACTGCGGCCTCGACCACAGCAAGCACTTCCCGTCCCCTCTCGGGGGTAATCACGAGAACATCACGGAGCCTGTTCGAAGCCTGTGGCGTTCGTCACATGCCGCTCGCAGGTGCCTCGTGCGAGGGGTGTGTCGCCCCGGCGGCGCGCGGGCCGCCCCCGGTCACATCACGAACCGGGTATGACCTGGGCCGCTCAGGTATCCGAGGAGATCAAGCGCCCTGTAGGTTCTTGCGCCATGGAGGAGCTGGACCGACAGATCGTGCAGCTGCTCGTCAAGGACGGGCGGATGAGCTACACAGACCTGGGCAAGGCCACGGGCCTGTCCACGTCGGCCGTGCACCAGCGGGTGCGCCGGCTGGAGCAGCGTGGCGTCATCCGCGGCTATGCCGCGGTCGTCGACCCGGAGGCCGTCGGACTGCCCCTGACCGCTTTCATCTCGGTCAAACCGTTCGACCCCAGCGCCCCCGACGACATCGCGGACCGGCTGGCCGACGTCCCCGAGATCGAGGCGTGCCACAGCGTCGCGGGCGACGAGAACTACATCCTCAAGGTGCGGGTGGCCACGCCGCACGAACTGGAGGAACTGCTGGCGCGGGTGCGGACGCTGGCGGGCGTCTCGACGCGGACGACGGTGGTGCTGTCGACGCCGTACGAGGCACGGCCGCCGAAGGTGTGAGCCGACGGAGGAGGCGCCTCGGCCGACTCAGGGATGGCCGGCACGGCGATGGTGGCCTGGGCGATGGCTGCCTGGGGCCTGGTCGTTTCGGGCTCGGTCGACTCGGATCGGGTTGCCCTGGGGTGGCAGTCTCGGGATCGGCCGGCTCAAGACCGCCACAGCCACGGTCGGCCGACTGAAGATCTGCCGCCTCCCATGACGCCCCGGATGCGGCGCAAGCGGCTGCACGCGCGAAACTGTCCGTCATGAGTGAACGCACCGCCCCGCCGAAGACCGTCCTGCTCCGCCGCGGAGAAGTCCACAGTCCTGCCGACCCGTTCGCGACCGCGATGGTCGTCGAGCGCGGCCAGGTCGCCTGGGTCGGCTCCGAGGGCGCTGCGGACGCCTTCGCGGACGGGGTCGACGAGGTGATAGACCTGGCCGGGGCGCTGGTTACCCCGGCGTTCACGGACGCGCACGTGCACACGACGGCCACCGGCCTCGCCCTCACCGGCCTCGACCTGTCCGGCGCCCCCTCCCTCGAGGCCGCCCTCACCCTCGTACGGGAGTTCGCCGCGGCACGCCCGCACGACCGTGTCCTCCTCGGGCACGGGTGGGACGCCTCCCGCTGGCCCGGCGGCCGCCCCCCGACGCGCGCCGAGCTCGACGAGGCCACCGGGGGCCGCCCGCTCTACCTCAGCCGGATCGACGTCCACTCGGCGGTCGTCACCACGGCCCTGCTCGACCTTGTCGCGGGGGACACCGGCCGTGGGGACGGTCCGCTGACCGGCGACGCCCACCACGCCGTACGCGCCGCCGCGTTGGGCGCCATCACCCCCGCCCAGCGTGCCGAGGCCCAGCGCGCCGCCCTCGCGCACGCCGTCTCGCTCGGCATCGGCACGGTCCACGAGTGCGCCGGTCCGGAGATCTCCTCCGAGGACGACTTCACCGGCCTGCTCCGGCTCGCCGCCGAGGAGCCCGGTCCGCGCGTGGTCGGCTACTGGGCCGAGCAGGACATCACCAAGGCCCGGGAACTGGGCGCGCTCGGGGCCGCGGGCGACCTGTTCGTCGACGGCGCCCTCGGCTCGCACACCGCCTGCCTGCACCGGCCGTATGCCGACGCCGACCACACCGGCACCGCCTACCTGGACGCCGCGGCGGTGGCCTCGCACGTCGTCGCCTGCACCGAGGCGGGCCTCCAGGCGGGCTTCCACGCGATCGGCGACGCCGCCGTGACCGCCGTCGTCGAGGGCGTGCGGGCCGCCGCCGAGAAGGTGGGCCTGGCCCGCGTCCGCGCCGCCCGGCACCGTGTCGAACACGCCGAGATGCTCACCCCCGAGACCATCGCGGGCTTCGCCGACCTCGGTCTGACCGCCTCCGTCCAGCCCGCCTTCGACGCGCTGTGGGGCGGCGAGGAGGGCATGTACGCCCAGCGCCTGGGTGTGGAGCGGGCGCGGTCGTTGAACCCCTTTGCGGCCCTGCTGAGCGCCGGTGTCCCGCTGGCCTTCGGATCCGACAGCCCGGTCACGCCTCTCGACCCGTGGGGCACCGTCCGGGCCGCCGCATTCCACCGAACGCCGGAACACCGCGTCTCCGTACGCGCCGCGTTCACCGCGCACACGCGCGGCGGCTGGCGGGCGGTCGGTCGGGACGACGCGGGCGTCCTGGTACCGGGCGCACCCGCCGACTACGCCGTGTGGCGCACCGGCGAACTCGTCGTCCAGGCCCCCGACGACCGCGTCGCCCGCTGGTCGACCGACCCCCGCTCCGGCACGCCCGGCCTGCCCGACCTGACTCCGGGCCGTGACCTGCCCGTCTGCCTGCGCACGGTGGTGGGCGGACGGACCGTTTTCGTACGGCCGGGCGAGTGATCTACGGGGGTGGCGCGGTGGCGATCATCCGCCCCGCCACCGTCGCGCGACCTGCGCATCCTCCGCGCTGACCAGGCCTTTGAGGCAGAATGCGCAGGTCAAACGGCTGTTGACAGGCGGCGGCGGAGGGCCGGTAGGTTCGGCCGCGTCCACCACCGGACGCCCGACCGGGGAACGTCCGCGCACTCGCCGCAGCGCCGCCGGGTCAGGGACGGTGTGCCGCAGCGGGCACCGCCACTGGGAGCCAGGCTCAGGCCGGCGCGGCGCCGGGAGAACGTTCCGGCCGGTCGGGGAGGTGTGACCCGGGTGGGGCCCGGCCGCTCAGTAGACAACGGCTTTCGGTCGATCCGCAGCCAGCGGGTCCCAGGTCGGCCCGAAGGGCGCCGGGCCCCCATCCGCCGTACGACTCCGTGCGCGGATCCCCCGCAGGCCGCCCACCGAGGGGCACGCTCTTACCCGCGTCTTGTGGAACCGACACCACCATACGAACGTCCTGTCACGTCAGCGCAGGCCGGGGACACTATGGTGGACCCCTGCGTACGGACATGAAGGGGCAGCAGTGAACGACGGCGACGGGACCCTCGCGGCAGGAGCCCAGGGGAGGAAGTTCGGTCCGCTCGGCACGGCCTTGGTGATCATCCCGACCTACAACGAGGCGGAGAACATCAAGGGCATCGTCGGCCGGGTGCGCAAGGCCGTCCCCGAGGCGCACGTGCTCGTGGCCGACGACAACAGCCCCGACGGCACGGGCAAGCTGGCCGACGAACTGGCCGCCCGGGACGACCAGGTCCACGTGCTGCACCGCAAGGGCAAGGAGGGCCTGGGCGCCGCCTACCTCGCGGGCTTCCGCTGGGGCCTGGAGCGCGACTACGGCGTGCTGATCGAGATGGACGCCGACGGCTCCCACCAGCCCGAGGAACTGCCCCGCCTGCTCACCGCCCTGAAGGGCGCCGACCTGGTGCTCGGCTCCCGCTGGGTGCCCGGCGGCCGGGTCGTGAACTGGCCCAAGTCCCGCGAGTTCATCTCCCGCGGCGGCAGCCTCTACTCGCGCCTCGCGCTCGACCTGCCGTTGAAGGACATCACCGGCGGCTACCGCGCCTTCCGCCGCGAGACCCTGGAGGGCCTCGGCCTCGACGAGGTCGCCTCCCAGGGCTACTGCTTCCAGGTCGACCTCGCCCGCCGCGCGGTCAAGGCGGGCTACCACGTCGTCGAGGTGCCCATCACCTTCGTCGAACGGGAACTGGGCGACTCCAAGATGAGCCGCGACATCCTCGTCGAGGCACTGTGGCGGGTCACGGCGTGGGGCGTGGGGGAGCGCGTCGGCAAGGTTCTGGGCCGCGACGGAAACCCGCCGTCGAAGGCGTAGACGCAAGCGAAGGCGGAGACAGGGTCGTCGTTGGTCGTGGCCTTATGCCGTGCTGAGCCGGGGCCAGGCACACTGGGGGCATGACGACTGGTGCTCACCCCTCCAGATATCCCGCCCGGCCCCGGCGATCCCGGCTGCGTACGTTCCTGCCGCTCGGCATCGCCGCGTGGCTCGTGCTGGAGATCTGGCTGCTGACGGTCGTCGCCGGCGCGTCGAACGGGCTGGTGGTCTTCCTGCTCCTGGTGGCGGGCTTCGTGCTCGGCTCTGTCGTGATCAAGCGGGCGGGACGGCGGGCCTTCCGGAACCTCACCGAGACACTGCAACAGCAGCAGAGCGGAGTAAAGCCCGCCGCGGCCCGGCCGAACAGTGAGGGCAACGGCCTGATGATGCTCGGCGGCCTGCTGCTGATGATCCCGGGCCTGGTCTCGGACGCGGTGGGCCTGCTCCTGCTGCTGCCCCCGGTCCAGAAGGCCGTGAGCCGCCGGGCGGAGCGCACCTTCGACCGCAAACTCCGCGAGGCAGGCCCGGGCACCCTCGGCGACGCCTTCAGGCAAGCCCGCATGCACCACCCGGACGGCAAGGTCGTGCACGGTGAGGTCATCAGGGACGAGCCGGGCGACGCCCCGCAGGAGCCGCGCCCTCCGCTGACGCGCTGAGCCTCTCCGAGCGGCAGACGTACGGGACAAAGACGAATAAAAAAACCGCGGGCGCCGCACTCATGTGCGGCGCCCGCGGTCACTCACTGACGTGCGCTGAAAATCCGCCCAGGCCCCGTCCGGGTCATGCAGACTTGCGGCTGTCCCGGGGGTGAACCGCGATGTTCATCGCCCCGGAGCGCAGAACCGCCAGACGCTCCTCGAGGACCTCTTCGAGTTCCTCGCGGGTGCGCCGCTCCATCAGCATGTCCCAATGCGTACGCGCGGGCTTGGCCTTCTTCTCTTCCGGGCCGTCGCCGTCCACCAGGAGTGCCTGGGCCCCGCAGACCTTGCACTCCCACTCCGGCGGGATCTCCGCCTCGACCGAGAAGGGCATCTCGAATCGGTGCCCCTTCTCGCATGCGTACTCCACGGCCTGGCGCGGAGCCAGGTCGATGCCGCGGTCCGTCTCGTAGCTGGTCACCACGAGGCGCGTGCCGCGAAGAGCTCGCTCACTCATGAATCGTGCCTCCCGGGCTTGTCGCCCACAGGACAGGTGTCGCTGTCGTCGTCATCCGGTCAACGTCCGGTCGGCGGTAAAGATTCCCGATCCGAGTCCCGTTCCGGGTCATGCGTCGCCGTCGTAGCCGCCCTTGTTGTACCCACCAGCGCCCGGTTTGTCACATCTGCTAGCAGATGTGACCCAGCGTTTCGGCATCTTTGACGCGCAGTAACGGTACGCCTGGCAGGCCAAACGCGTACACTACCGCCCTTTCGCGTCCAGTGCTAAATCCTTTCGGGTACCGGGTTGCCCGCATCGGTGATCGCACGCCGCAGTGGAACCCGTGCGAGCAGGGCGAATCCGATGACGAAGAAGGCCACCAGCGAGATGATCGCGTGCCGATAACTCCCGGTCAGCTGATAGGTGATCCCGAACAGCAGCGGGCCCAGCCAGCTCATACCGCGGTCGCTCATCTCGTAGGCCGAGAAGTACTCGGCCTCCTTGCCGGGCGGGACGAGGTGGGAGAACAGCGACCGGGACAGCGCCTGGCTGCCGCCGAGGACGAGTCCGATCCCGGCGGCCAGGACGAAGAACCACAGGGGCGCCCCGGCGGGGAGGAAGTACCCGGCCGTCAGCGTCACCGTCCACGCGACCAGCGAGCCCAGGATCGTCCGCTTCGCTCCGAACGTCCGGGCCAGACGCCCCATGGTCAGCGCGCCCGCCACCGCCAGGAGCTGCACCAGCAGCACGGCGCCGATGAGTGTCGACTGCCCGAGGCCCAGCTCCTCGGAGCCGTAGACCGAGGCCTGGGAGATCACCGTCTGGATGCCGTCGTTGTAGACGAGGTACGCGAGCAGGAAGGCGAGCGTCAGCGGGTGGCGGCGCATGTCGCGCACGGTCGCGGCGAGTTGCCGGAATCCCGGCAGGGCCGCTTCCCGCGCGGGCGACCTGCGGTCGCGCAGCCGGCGCAGCGGTACGAGCGCGAAGGCGCCCCACCACAGGCCGGCCGAGGCCAGGCAGATGCGGACCGCCGTGCTCTCGGAGAGGCCGAAGCTGTCGTGGCCGGTGTAGAGGACGAGGTTCAGGACGAGGACCAGCGAACCCGCCGCGTATCCGAACGCCCAGCCGCGGGAGGAGACCGCGTCGCGTTCCTCGGGCGGGGCGATCTGCGGCAGGTAGGAGTTGTAGAGCATCATCGCGACGGACTGTGCCGCGTTCGCGACGATGAGCAGCGCCCCGCCGAGCAGATAGCGGTCGCCGTCGAGGAAGAACATGCCGGTCGTGGCCGCGGCCCCGGTGTAGGCGGCGGCCGCGAGGAGGGGCTTCTTGCGGCCGGTGCGGTCGGCGGCGGCGCCGACCAGGGGCATCAGCAGTACGGCCAGGATCACCGACACGGACACCGAGTAGGCGAAGAAGGAGCCCGCGCGCACCGGGATGCCCAGGGGGTGGACGTATCCGTCCGCGTCCGCCGCCGATTCGGCGACCGAGGTCAGGTAGGGGCCGAGGAAGACGGTGAGCACGCTCGTCGAGTAGACGGAGCAGGCCCAGTCGTAGAAGTACCAGCCGCGCTGCTCGCGCTTGAGTCCGGCGGCCTCGTCGGCCTGCGGTGTCCGCACGGTGTCGGTGCCCACCCGTGCCCTCGCTTCCCCGTGAACGCGCAAAGGCGCCGGGCCGGGGGCCTCAGACCCAGACGCCGCGGTCCTCCATGACCTTGCGCAATGTGTCGATGTGATCGGTCATGATGCCATCCACGCCCAGGTCCAGGAGCCGGTGCATCTGCGCGGGATCGTTGACCGTCCACACGTGCACGTGCAGCCCGCGCGCGTGAGCGGTGCGCAGGAAGCGGTGGTCCACCACCTGGATGCCGGACTGGACCTCAGGAACCTGGGCGGCGACGGCGGAGCGGCGCACCGCGGCCGGGAGTCCCCACGAGCGCAGCCGCAGGTTCAGCACGCCGCGCGTGCCGTACGACGTCGCCAGGCGCGGCCCGGCCAGCCGCTGGGCGCGCACCACGCGCGCCTCGGAGAACGAGCCCAGGCAGATCCGGTCCCAGGAGTTGGTCCGCTCGACCAGGTCCAGGAAGGGCAGGAGGGCCGGTTCCGCCTTGACGTCGACGTTCCAGCGCACGTCGGGGAAGGTCTCCAGGAGCTCCTCGAAGAGGGGCACCGGTTCCTCGCCCGCCACGCGCGCGTGGCGTACCTCCTGCCAGGGCAGGTCGGCGATCCGGCCCGCGCCGTCCGTCACCCGGCCCAGGGTCGCGTCGTGGAAGGCGACGAGCTTGCCGTCCCGGGTGGCGTGGATGTCGGTCTCGATGTACCGGTAGCCCGCCTCGACCGCGCGGCGGAACTGCCGCACGGTGTTCTCCAGGCCGTCCGCGGCCCCGCCCCGGTGAGCGAAGGCGATCGGGCCGGGATGGTCGAGGTAGGGGTGCCGTATCGCGGAGGTCACGGACGCAGTATCGCTCCTCGGGGTTGACCGGTGGCAACGACGGTGCTGCCGCCGGATGCCGGGGGGACGGCGAACAGGCGCAGGAACAGCTGGGCGAACGGGCCGATCGACACCGCGTACAGGAGGGTGCCGACGCCGATCGTGCCGCCCAGGAGGAAGCCCGTCACCACGACGGTGACCTCGATGGCCGTGCGCACCACCCGGATCGACAGCCCCGTGCGCCGGTGCAGTCCCGTCATGAGGCCGTCCCTGGGGCCCGCGCCGAAGCGCGCCGCGATGTACAGGCCGGTCGCCGCGCCGTTCAGGACGATCCCCGCCACCATCACGGGAACCCGGACCGCAAGGTGCGGGCGTCGGGCACCACGGCCAGCGTGGCGTCCATCGCGACGCCGATCACCAGGACGTTGGAGATCGTGCCCAGCCCCGGCCGCTGGCGCAGCGGGATCCACAGGAGCAGCACCGCCGCGCCGACGATGGTCAGGACCGCGCCGATCGACAGGCCGGTCCGCTCCGCGAGGCCCTGGTGCAGCACGTTCCACGGCTCCAGCCCGAGCCCCGATCTGACGAGGAGCGCCGAGCTCGCGCCGTACAGCGCGAGACCGGCGTAGAGCTGCAGCAGCCGCCGTGCGAGATGCCCTTGCGTGGACACGATGTGCCCCCCTGTGGTGGAAGTGGCCTGACGCATGACACCCTGTGGCTTGGAAGGAAGAGCCATCCATGGCCAATTCGGGGAAGGTGGACTGATTTCCATGACGCAGTGGACCTCGGCCGTGGGTGCGGCGCAGCTTGCCCGGTTGCTGAAATCCCAGCAGGACCGCCCGGCGGGGCCGGGCACGCGGCGCCCGCCCGCCTACCGGGCGCTCGCCGACGGCATCCGTCTGCTGGTCCTGGAGGGACGCGTGCCGGTGGCCGCCCGGTTGCCCGCCGAGCGCGAGCTCGCCCTGTCCCTGTCCGTCAGCCGGACCACGGTCGCCGCCGCCTACGAGGCCCTGCGCAGCGAGGGGTTCCTGGAGTCGCGGCGCGGCGCGGGCAGCTGGACCGCCGTGCCGGCCGGCAATCCGCTGCCGGCGCGTGGTCTGGAGCCCCTGCCGCCCGAGGCCCTCGGCTCGATGATCGACCTCGGCTGCGCCGCGCTGCCCGCGCCGGAGCCGTGGCTGACGCGGGCCGTGCAGGGCGCCCTGGAGGAGCTGCCGCCGTACGCGCACACCCACGGCGACTACCCCGCCGGGCTGCCCGCGCTGCGCGCGATGATCGCGGAGCGCTATGCCGCGCGAGGGATCCCGACCATGCCCGAGCAGATCATGGTGACGACCGGCGCGATGGGCGCCATTGACGCCATCTGCCATCTCTTCGCGGGGCGCGGCGAGCGCGTGGCCGTCGAGTCGCCCTCGTACGCCAACATCCTCCAGCTGATGCGGGAGGCCGGAGCCCGGCTCGTGCCGGTCGCGATGGCCGAGGGGCTCTCCGGCTGGGACATGGACCGCTGGCGGCAGGTCCTGCGGGACGCCGCGCCCCGCATCGCGTACGTCGTCGCCGACTTCCACAACCCGACCGGCGCGCTCGCCGACGAGGACCAGCGGCGGCAATTGGTGGACGCGGCGCGGTCGGCGGGGACAGTGCTGGTCGCCGACGAGACGATGAGCGAACTGTGGCTGGACGCGGATGTCGAGATGCCGCGGCCCGTGTGCTCGTTCGACCCGGCCGGGTCCACCGTGATCACGGTCGGCTCGGCGAGCAAGGCCTTCTGGGCCGGCATGCGCATCGGGTGGGTGCGGGCGGCTCCCGATGTGATCCGCAGCCTGGTCGCGGCGCGCGCCTACGCCGACCTGGGCACGCCCGTGCTGGAGCAGCTGGCCGTGAACTGGCTGTTCAGCACGGGGGGTTGGGCGCAGGCCGTCGACGTGCGGCGGCAGCAGGCCCGGGAGAACCGGGACGCGCTGGTGGCGGCGGTGCGGCGGGAGCTGCCCGGCTGGGAGTTCGAGGTGCCCAAGGGCGGGCTCACGCTGTGGGTGCGCACCGGGGGACTCTCGGGGTCGCGGCTGGCCGAGGCCGGGGAGCGGGTGGGCGTGCGGGTGCCGTCCGGGCCGCGCTTCGGCGTCGACGGCGCGTTCGAGGGGTATGTGCGGCTGCCGTTCACGGTGGGCGGGGCGGTGGCGGAGGAGGCGGCCGCGCGGTTGGCGGCGGCTGCGCGGTTGGTGGAGGCGGGTGGGGCGGGGAGTGCGGAGGCGCCGCGTACGTTCGTTGCGTAGGTGCCCGGCGTCGCCGTTTGGGGCCGGTGGTGTGCGCAGCGCGGTGAGGTGCCGCCGGCTGCTCCGCTACTTGGTCTCCGCCGCCACCGCCGCCTCTGCGGGTACCGGCTCCGCTTCCGTCGGCTCCGGTTCCGGGTCCGGCCGGGGTTCCCTTTCCGCCTCCGCCGGGGTCGTGCGCGGCGGAAGGAGGTCCTGCACCGCCAGCCGGTGCGTCTCGCTGGTCGCCTCGTCGTAGGGGTTCGGCGTCGCCGGGACCTGGAGGCGGTGGACCGGGCCCGTGCCGAGGCGGGCGTAGCCGCGGCCGGGCGGGACGGAGTCGACCGGCGTGGTGTGCGGGGGTGCGCCCAGGACGGTCTCCACCTGCTCGGCGGTCGCCGCGCCGAGGACGACACGCGCGCGCGTGTGCTGTCGTACCGCGTCGCTCAGCGTCTCCAGGCTGTCCAGTTGGTCGGCGATGACCACCGTCACGTTCGCCGGGCGGCCGTGCCGCAGCGGGACCTGGAGCAGGGACTGCGGGTCCTTGCGGCCGCCGGCGGCCGCAAGGTGCGTGAACGCGCTCGGGCGGTCCAGGAGGATCCACAGGGGGCGCTTGGTGTCGTCCGGCGGCGGGTGGCCGGCCTGGTGGGCGCGGTTGGCGGCGATCAGCCGGCGCTCCGTCTCGTGCGCGGCCCACTCCAGGCTCGCCAGCGCCCCGGTGAGCCCGCACTCGACGGCCAAGACGCCGGCCCGGCCGGTCAGGCAGGCGTACTCGCCGGTGCCGCCGCCGTCGACGATGACGACGTCGCCCTGCTGGAGGGCCTGCAGGGCGATGCAGCGCAGCAGGGTGGAGGTGCCGCTGCCCGGCTGGCCCAGGGCGAGCAGGTGGGGCTCGGTGGAGCGGATGCCCGTGCGCCAGACGACCGGGGGCACGTCACGCTGTTCCTCCCCGTAGGTGAGAGGGAGTGTGCGCTGGACCTCGGTCGGGTCGGTGAAGCCGAGGACCGTCTCGCCAGGGGCGGTGACGAAACGCTGGGCGGCGATGTCGGCGGGCAGCGGCGCGAGGACGGTGACGGTGAGCTGGTTGCCCTCCTCGTCCCAGGCGAAGTGGTACTCGCGGCCCCGCCCCGACTTCGCGGCGAGGAGGTGTTCGATCCGGGCGCGGGACTCGGCCTCGCCGTCCGGGAAGTACGCCGGGTAACTGATCACCAGGTACGCGATCCGGCCCGTGCCGTCGAACTCGTACTCGGGGAAGGCCTTCTCCCACTCACCGCCGTGCGCGTACAGGGGCGCCGGGTCCTCGGCGGCCGAGAAGTACGGCACCAGGGCCTCGTACAGCGACTTCAGCCGCTGGATCTGCGACTCGTCGGGGCCGTCGGGCGCGGCAGGGGCGCGGTCCCGGCCCTGCCAGGCTGCCGCCGCCATCAGCGTGATGACGGCGAGCAGCGGTCCATACGGCACCAGCGCCACGACCAGGACCACCGAGGCCACCAGGAACAGCAGCGCTCCGCGCTTTTCCTTGGGGGTGTCGGTCCACTTGCGTCGCCCGGCCGAGGCCAGCCGGCGCAGACCACGGGTGATCGTGATCAGCGGGTGGAGGATGTCGGTGGCGCTGTCGGCCGCCGTCCGGGCCAGCTCCCGGCTCCGGGCGAGCTGTGCGCCGCCGTTGCTCAGAATGCGGGGGAGGGGGCGCCGGGCCACTGCTGCCTCCTGAGGGTGCGTACGGGCGTGGGGGATGTCAGGAGGGTCAGAACTTGATGCCGCCGAGGAGGCTCGCCAGGCTCTCGCCGCCCGCCTTGATGCTCGGGGCGATGGCCGTGCTCGCGAGGTAGAAGCCGAACAGGACCGCGATGATGGCGTGGACCGGCTTGAGCCCGTCCTTGCGCAAGAAGATGAAGACGACGATGCCGAGCAGGACCACGCCTGAGATGGAGAGGATCATGTGGGGTCTCCTGGTTCGCGGGGACAGTCACCATGAGTACTTCCAGGCTCACAGGATGTATCCATACTATTAAAGGTGCAACTGGGTGAATTTGGGGCGTTTTGCCCCGCGTGGCGGAGTGGTCATTGGCCCGGTTGAGCCCGGCTCTTGCGTACGGGCGGGTCTGCGGTGATCTTTACCTCGGGCACATCGGGTCATGTGCCGCGCGAGCCAGTACCCTGGCGATTCACTCGTACGGCCGCACCACGCGGGCGTGCACGCAGTCCCGACGTTCACGACGTTCACAGTGAGAGGCGGTCCGGCCGATGACCGAAGCCCCCGACCCCGAGGTCGTGGAGCTGGCGACCAAGATCTTCGATCTGGCCCGGCGAGGCCGGACCGAGGAGCTCGTGGCGTACGTCGACGCGGGCGTTCCGGCCAACCTCACCAACGACCGCGGTGACTCGCTCGTCATGCTCGCCGCCTACCACGGTCACGCCGAGGCGGTCCGCGCGCTGCTCGCCCGCGGCGCCGAGGCCGACCGGATCAACGACCGAGGCCAGACCCCGCTCGCGGGGGCGGTCTTCAAGGGTGAGACGGAAGTGATCAAGGCTCTGCTGGAAGGCGGCGCCGATCCGTCCGCGGGCACGCCCTCGGCCGTCGACACGGCCCGGATGTTCGGCCGGACGGAACTGCTCGAACTCTTTGGCGAGCACTGAACCGAACGCTCTGACCAGCGACAACACGGAAAACGGGGGAGGCGGTACGGGGCCGCCGAAATTTCGGTCGCGGCAGGTCTGACTGCCGAGTCATCATGACGTCGTGGTTCACGGACGTGATGGCCGGGCAGCTGTTGCCGCACCGCGCGGACCGTGACGCGGTCCGCATGGGCCCACCGACGAGAGGCAGAGGAAGATGGTCTACAGCAAGCAGGAAACGGCGGGCGCCCCGACGTGTTGTCACGCGGCCAGGTAATGCACGTCCCCGGTTGCGTCGACGCTTGATGTGAGGCTGTTTCCCATGTTCGATCCGGTCATAGCGCCCAGCGGTACGCTGCTCGGCCTGCTCCAGCGGGGTCGCGGCGACGGCACGCTGCACGCGCTCACCGCACCGCGCGCCGAGGCACTCGCGGCGCTGAACCACTGTGTGCTGCGCGACCCCCGTCACGACTGGCAGCTGGAGAACCGCTCCCTCTACTACGCCCGCCTGTACCTCGACCTGCACGGCGAACTGGACGCGATCGAGGCCCACCTCTTCGACCCCGAGGACATCCTCGACACCGACGAGTCCCGCACCGGACTCGCCCTGGCCGTCCTCGGCCACCTCGCCTCCTACGGCAGGCGGGACGCGCTCGACCTGCTGCGCAGGTACGCCGCCCACGGCTCCAACTGGGCCTGGGCCCTGGACGAACTGGCGCTGCGCGACGACGACGCGGGGCTGCGCGCCCTTGCCGTACCCGTCCTGGCGCGTTTCCCGGCCGATCCGGAGGGCGAGGCCGAGCTGGCCGCCGCCGTCCGTGACGCCTTCGAACCCCGGCCCTGGCGGCTGTGGGCCGAGGATCCGCGCGAATCCATCGCCACGCGCGTGCGTGCCGCACAGGAGACCGGCTCTTTCGACCGCTGGCAGCGGCAGATGCGACCCACCGGGCCCCGTCCGGGGTGGAGCGTGCAGGCCGTCTTCGCATGGGCCCAGCAGGGCCTCGAACGCGGCGCCGCCCTGTACGTACCTGCCGCCCGCTGCCTCACCGCCGTGGCGGGCCCCGAGGACCGGCCCGAGATCGTCCAGGCAGCCAAGGACGGCTCCGAGGGGGCCCGGTGCACCGCCCTGCGGTACCTCGCCGACACCAACGATCCCGCTGCCCTGGACCTGATCGAGGGTGCCGTGGCCACCGGTTCGACGGTCGTCGTCGAGGCCGCCGTCGACGCCTTCGAACGCATGCGCAGTGTCGCCGCCGTCGACCGGGCGCGCGGCTGGGCCCGGCGGCCGGACGAGCTGGGGGCCGCCGCGGGCCGCGTCCTCGCCTGCCGGGGTGGCACCCAGGACCGCGACCTGGTCCTCGCGGCCCTGCGGGAAGCCGTACGGGGCGAGGGCCCCGACGCGCCGACCCTGTGGACCCTCGTCGACGGCACCGGACGGCTCGGCATCGCCTGCGCCGCACCCGTGCTGCGCCACATCTACCGCGAGACCGCCTCCTCCCATCTGCGTGGCCGGGCCGCCCGCGCCCTCGCCGCCACCGACCCCTCCTTCCCGACCGGCTTCGCCGTCGAGTGCCTCTGGGACTGCGAGGAGACCACCCGCGAACTCGCCGCCCGGCACGCCGAGACCGGTGACACCCGGGTCGTCGAGCGCCTGCGCCGACTCGCCGCCGATCCGGCCGAGGAGGCCGAGGTCCAGACCGCCGTACGCAGCCGGATCGGTCCCGAGGAAACCGCTGTGTGACCCCCTGCCCGGACTTCTCACCCGCGCCGCGCCCCCCGGGTGAACGAGGAGTGACCCGCAGGTCAGGTGACCGTGGCCGAAACCTGACCTGCTCGGGTGCGCTGCGCAACGCTCATGGGACGTTCCTCGTTCGGAAAGATCCACGTTGACGCGGCCACGTCCAGGACGGCGACAACACCGGTATGCGTGTCGTCATCGTGACCGAATCCTTTCCCCCCGATGTGAACGGCGTGGCCCACTGCGCGCTCCAGACCGCCCGGCACCTCGTAGATCGCGGTCACCTTCCGCTGGTCGTCGCGCCCGCCCCGGCTCCCGGGAGCGAGCCTGACGGCCTTGCGCCGTGCACCGGCGTCCCCATCGTCCGCGTACCCTCCCTCCCGCTCCCGGGCTACCCCCAGGTCCGCGTCGCCCTCCCCAGCCGGCGCCTGGCCGCGGCTCTCGTCGAGCACCGTGCCGAAGTCGTCCACCTGGCCAGCCCTTTCGTCCTCGGCGTCCGCGGCATGGCCGCCGCCGCCCGGCTCGGCATCCCCGCCGTGGCCGTCTACCAGACCGACCTCGCCGGATACGCCCGCACCTACATGGGCGCGGGCGAGGCCGCCGCCTGGCGGCGCATCCGCTCCGTGCACGCCGCCGCCGACCTCACCCTCGCCCCGTCCAGCGCGTCCCTGCGCGACCTGGAGGCGCACGGCGTGCCCCGGGTCAAGCTGTGGCCGCGCGGCGTGGACACCGTCCGCTTCCGTCCCGACCTGCGCGACAAGGCGCTGCGCCGCGAACTCGCCCCGAACGGCGAGCTGATCGTCGGCTACGTCGGCCGGCTCGCGCCCGAGAAGCAGGTCGAACTCCTGGCCGGGGCCTGCGGCCTGGAGGGCGTCCGTGTCGTGGTCGTCGGCGACGGGCCCAGCCGACCGCACCTGGAGCAGGCGCTGCCCGGCGCGGTGTTCCTGGGCCGCCGTACCGGCGACGACCTAGCGCGGGTCTTCGCCTCGCTGGACGTCTTCGTGCACACCGGCCCGTTCGAGACCTTCTGCCAGACCGTGCAGGAGGCCATGGCCAGCGGTGTGCCCGTCGTGGCGCCGGCCGCCGGCGGCCCGCTGGACCTGGTCGCCCACGGGCGCACCGGGCTGCTGGTCCCGCCGCGTGACGCGGCCGCCGTACGGGACGCCGTGTGGTCCCTGGCCACCGACCCCGGCCTGCGGGTCGCGTACGGTGCCGCCGCGCGCGCCATGGTCGAGGGGCGCACCTGGGCGGCCGTCGGCGACCAGCTGATCGGGCACTACGCGGACGTGCTCGCCGCGCGCAGGCCGGTGGTGGCGGCATGAACGGCACACGGCCGCGCAACGTCACCGGAGCATCGCTGCGGATCGTCCGGCTCGCGAACTTCGTCGCGCCCGCGTCCGGCGGTCTGCGCACCGCGCTGCGCGAACTCGGCAAGGGCTTCAAGGCGGCAGGGCACGAGCCCGTCCTCATCGTCCCCGGAGAGCGCCCGAGCGACCGGGACACCGAACAGGGCCGGGTGATCACCCTGCCCGGGCCGCTGCTGCCCGGCACCGGCGGCTACCGCGTGCTCACCGACAAACGCCGGGTGGCCCGGCTCCTGGAGGAACTCGCCCCCGACCGCCTGGAGGTCTCGGACCGCACGACCCTGAGGTGGACCGGCAAGTGGGCGCGACGGGCCCGCGTCCCCGCCGTGATGGTCTCCCACGAGACCGCCGACGGCGTCCTGCGCACCTGGGGCCTGCCGGAGGCGGCGGCCCGGCGCACCGCCGACGCGCTCAACATCCGTACGGCCCACACGTACTCGCGTGTCGTGTGCACCACGGAGTTCGCCGAGCGGGAGTTCGTGCGGATCGGCGCCCGCAACGTCGTACGGGCTCCGCTCGGCGTCGACCTGGAGGAGCGGCACCCGGCGCTGCACGACCCAGGGCTGCGGGCCCGGCACGCGCGCGTGGACGAGACGCTGCTCGTGATGTGCTCCCGGCTGTCCGTGGAGAAGCGGCCCGGTACGGCGCTGGACGCGCTGGAGGCGCTGCGGCGGCGCGGGCGGCGGGCGGTGCTGGTGGTGGCCGGGGACGGTCCGTTGCGGGCCCGGCTCGAACAGCGCGCGCGGGAGCGGAGCCTGCCGGTCACCTTCCTGGGCCACGTCTCCGACCGCGGGCTGCTCGGTGCGCTTCAGGCGTCCGCGGACGTGTGCCTGGCGCCGGGGCCCGCCGAGACGTTCGGGCTGGCCGCGCTGGAGGCGATGGCGTGCGGCACGCCCGTGGTGGCGAGCGCGTCCTCCGCGCTGCCCGAGGTGATCGGCTCGGCGGGTGCCGTCGCGGCGGACCACGGGGAGGCCTTCGCGGACGCCGTGGACCTGCTGACGGAACGCCCGGAGGCCGACCGGCGCGAGGTGGCACGCGCGCGTGCGGAGTGCTTCGGGTGGAGCGCGGCCGTCGCGGCGTTCCTCGAGGCGCACGACGCGACGGTCGCGCAGCGCCCGTCCGTGGTCGGAGGCCTCGCATGAGACCGGCGGGTTTCGTCGCCCTCGGTGACTCGCTGACCGAAGGCGTGGGCGACCCCGTCGGCGACGGGTGGCGCGGCTGGGCCGCGCTGCTCGCCGCCGGGCTCGCCGAGGAACCCGTGGACTTCACCAACCTCGCCGTGAGCGGGGCGCAGACGCGTGACGTGCTGGAGACGCAACTGCCCGCCGCCCTGGGCCTGCGGCCCGACCTCGTGTCCGTCGTCATCGGCGTCAACGACACGCTGCGCTGCACCTTCGACATCCGTGCCGTGGCCGCCCGGCTCGACACGGTGTACTCGGCCCTCACCGGGCAGGGCGCGGTCCTGCTCACCGCGTGTCTGCCCGACCCGGGCGCGATGCTCGGGCTGCCGGGCGCGCTGGCCCGTCCGCTGGCCCGGCGGCAGAGGGCCGTGAACACGGTGGTCCACGCGCTGTCCGACCGGTACGGCGCGGTGCACCTGCATGCGTGCGAGGGCGACTGGATCACCGATCGCGCCATGTGGAGCGCGGACCGGCTGCACCCGGGCGAGCGGGGGCACCGGCAGTTCGCGGTGCGCTTCCACGCGCTGCTGACGGAGCACGGTCTGGCGACAGGGCCCCCGCCCCTGACCGAGCCGGAGTTCCCCGCACCCACGAAGACGGCGAGCCTGTGGTGGCTGGCCACGGCCGGCACCGGCTGGGTGGCCCGCCGCTGCACCGACCTGCTGCCGCAGCTGCTGACGCTCGCCGCCGACGAGATGCGGCACCGCGCCCGGGGCACCAGCGCCCGGCTCGACCTGGGGGCGTCCGCGGCGGTGTCGGCGGCGCTGGCCGCGCTGTCGGTGGGGGAGCAAGCAGCAGCCTGATGCGGCCCAGGGGCAGTCCTAGGGCAGCTCAGCGTCATGCTGCTGGGGGCTCAGCGCCATGCTGCCTGGAGCTCAGCGCCATGCGACCTGGGGCTCAGCGGCGGCGGACCGCCACGAAGCGCACCGGAGTGCCCGGCACGGCCTGTGCGGCGGCCGGGAGGTCGGCGGCGCGGACCACGGCGATCACCGGATAGCCCCCGGTGGTCGGGTGGTCGGCCAGGAACACCACCGGCATGCCGTCGGGCGGGACCTGGACCGCGCCGAGCACCATGCCCTCGCTGGGGAGTTCCTCCGACCGGGCCCGCTCCAGGGCGGGTCCGGTGGTGCGCAGCCCGATGCGGTTGCTCGCGGGGGAGACGCGGTACGCGCGCGAGGTGAAGGCCCGTACGGCTTCCGGGGTGAACCAGTCGTCGCGCGGGCCGAGCGTCACGCGGAGCACGAGTTCGGCCGGGGGCGCCGGCTGCGGGGCGACGTCCACGCGCGCGTGGAGCTCCTGAGGAGTGCCCAGGGGCAGCACGACGCCGTCCGTGAGGGGCGCCGGGCCGAGGCCCGACAGCAGGTCGGTCGAGCGGCTGCCGAGCACCGGCTCGACGGCGATGCCGCCGGAGACGGCCACGTAGCTGCGCACGCCGGTTGTGGCGGGTCCGACGTCCAGCAGCGCCCCGGCGGGCACGCGGACCGGCGTGCCCCAGGGGACCGGGCGTCCGTTCACCGTGACGCGGCAGGGCGCGCCCCCGACTGCCGCGGTGACCGCCGAACGGGGCCGTACGGCACAGCCGGTGAGGGTCGTCTCCAGGACAGCCGCCTCGGACGGATTGCCGACGAGCCGGTTGACCAGCGCCGCGGCGGGCCCGTCCAGCGCTCCGGAGCGGGGCACGCCGAGGTGGGCGTGACCGGGGCGCCCCCGGTCCTGGACGGTGGTCAGGGCCCCGGCGCGTACGACGGCGAGCGCGCGGTCCGTCATGACGCCTCCGTCTCGACCGGAACGAAGCGCACGCGCGTGCCCGGCGACAACAGAGCGGCCGGCACGCGCGCGTGGTCCCACAGGACGACGTCCGTCGTGCCGATCAGCTGCCAGCCGCCCGGCGACGAGCGCGGGTACACGCCCGTGTACGGCCCCGCCAGCGCGACCGACCCTGCCGGGACCGCCGTGCGCGGGGTGGCCCGGCGCGGGACGTCGTAGCGCGGCGGCAGCCCGGTGAGATAGCCGAAGCCGGGCGCGAACCCGCAGAAGGCGACCCGGAATTCGGTCGCGGCATGGATGCGCGCCACGTCCTCTTCGGGGACATCCCAGTGGGCGGCCACGTCGGCCAGGTCCGGGCCGTCGTAGCGCACCGGGATCTCGACCACCTCACGCGCGCGTGGGGGCGCGGGCGGCACGTCGGTGGCGGTCAGTTCGGAGGCGAGCCGGGCCGGGTCGGCGAGACCGTCGAGGAGGACCGTACGGGCCGCGGGCACGATCTCGCGGACCGTCAGCGCGCCCTCCGCGCGGCGCCGCAGCAGCTCCGCGTGCAGCGCCTGGGCCTCGTCGCCCGAGGCGACCTCGACGAGCAGGGCGTCATCGCCGACCGGCAGGACTCTCATGCGAACGCCTCCACCCGGACACCGGACGCCTCGAGCCGTTCCCGGACCCGGCGCGCCAGGTCCACCGCGCCGGGCGTGTCGCCGTGCAGGCACAGGGAACGCGCGCGTACCGCGATCCGTGCCCCGGAGCGGGAGGTGACCTCACCCGAGCGGGCCAGGCTCACCGAGCGCTCCACGACGGCCGCCGGGTCGGTGATCACGGCGCCCTCCTCCCGGCGCGGCACGAGCGTGCCCTCGTCGGTGTACGCGCGGTCCGCGAACGCCTCCGTGACGACGGGCAGCCCCGCCTTCCCGGCCAGTTCCAGCAGACGTGAGCCGGGCAGGCCGAGCACGGGCAGCGTGGCGTCCGCGAGGAGCACCCCGTCGACGACCGCACCGGCCTGCTCCTCGTCGTGGACCACCCGGTTGTAGAGCGCTCCGTGCGGCTTGACGTACGCCACGCGGGCGCCCGCCGCACGGGCGAAGACCTCCAGGGCGCCGATCTGGTAGGCCACCTCGGCGGCCAGTTCGGCGGGCGGCACGTCCATCGCGCGCCGCCCGAACCCTGCCAGGTCCCTGTAGGAGACCTGGGCGCCGATCCGCACCCTCCGCTCGGCCGCCAGCTCGCACACCCGCCGCATGGTGATCGCGTCCCCGGCGTGGAAGCCGCAGGCCACGTTGGCGCTGGTGACGACGGACAGCAGGCGCTCGTCGTCGGTGAGCCGCCAGCGGCCGAAGCCCTCGCCGAGGTCGGCGTTCAGATCGATCGAGGTCATGGTTCCAGTGTCTCCTTCTCAGGCCACGCGGTACTGCTCGTCGCGGGCGTCGGTGAGGAACATCTGGCCCGGGGCGTGGGTGAGGGCGAACGGCGGACGCGAGGCCATCACCGCGGCCTGCGGGGTCACTCCGCAGGCCCAGAACACCGGGATGTCATCGGGTTCGGGGTCCACGGGATCGCCGAAGTCGGGGCGGCCGAGGTCGGCGATGCCGAGCCCCGCCGGATCGCCGCAGTGCACGGGGCTGCCGTGCACCGCGGGCAGCAGACTGCTCTCCCGGATCGCCGCCGCCAGATGCCGCGGCGGAACCGGCCGCATGGACACCACCAGCGGCCCGTGCAGCCGCCCCGCCGGGCGGCACTGCCGACTCGTCACGTACATGGGAACGTTCCGGCCCTGCTCGACGTGCCGCATCGGCACGCCCGCCTCGGCCAGCGTCCACTCGAAGGTGAAGCTGCAGCCGATCAGGAACGACACCAGGTCGTCCCGCCAGTACGCGCGCACGTCCGTCGGCTCGTCCACCAGCTCGCCGTCCTGCCACACCCGGTAGCGGGGCAGATCGGTGCGCAGGTCGGCGCCGTCCGCGAGGACGGTCGTCCATGATCCGGCGTCGGTGACGTCGAGGACGGGGCAGGGCTTGGGGTTGCGCTGGCAGAACAGCAGCACGTCGTACGCCCAGTCGGCGGGCACCGAGATCAGGTTGACCTGGGTGTGTCCCGCCGCGACCCCGGCGGTGGGGCCCGTCAGACCCGCCCGGAAGCGGGCCCGCGCGGTTTTCGGGCTCCACGCGTGCGCGCGCTCGTCGACGAGGGTCACAGGACGGTGCTCGGTTGGGGTGCGGTTCACGTGAGCTCCTTCCCGCGCGTCTCCGGCAGCCCCAGCAGGGCCAGCGCCGCCAGTCCGTAGCCGATCGCGCCGAAGACCAGCGCGCCGCCCACGCCCCAGCTGTCGGCCAGGAAGCCGACCGTCGTGGGGAAGACGGCGCCCACCGCGCGCCCGGTGTTGTACGTGAAGCCCTGGCCCGTTCCGCGCACCGCCGTCGGGTACAGCTCGCTCAGGTAGGAGCCGAAGCCGCTGAAGATCGCCGACATGCAGAACCCGAGCGGGAAACCGAGCACCAGGAGCAGGCCGTTGGCGCCGCTCGGGATGTTCGCGTACGCCAGGATGCAGATCGCCGACAGCAGGGCGAACAGCCAGATGTTGCGGCGGCGGCCCAGCCGGTCGGTGAGGTACCCGCCGGTCAGGTAGCCGATGAAGGCGCCCGAGATCAGGAACGTCAGATAGCCGCCGGTGCCGACGACCGACAGGTCCCGCTCGGTCTTCAGGTAGGTCGGCACCCAGGTGGCGAGCGTGTAGTAGCCGCCCTGGACGCCGGTGGAGAGCAGCACGGCGAAGACGGTGGTGCGCAACAGGCCGGGCTTGAAGATCGCCGTGAAGGAGCCCTTGTCGGCGCTCCGCTCGCGCGCGGCGACCGCCTGCGGTGCGTCGTGCACACTGCGCCGCACCCAGACCACCAGCAGCGCGGGCAGCGCGCCGGTCCAGAACATGATGCGCCAGGCCAGGTCGTCGTCGACCAGCGAGAAGACCAGGGTGTACACGATCGCGGCCAGCGCCCACCCCACGGCCCACGAGCTCTGGATCGCGCCCAGGGTGCGGCCCCGGTGCTTGGCGCTCGCGTACTCGGCGACCAGGATCGCGCCGACCGCCCACTCACCGCCGAAACCGAGGCCCTGCAGGGCGCGGAAGACCAGCAGCGTCTCGTAGTTGGGCGCGAAACCGCAGGCGACGGTGAACACCGCGTACGTGATCACCGTGAGCAGCAGCGCCTTGACCCGGCCGATCCGGTCCGCCAGCACGCCCGCGAGGGCGCCGCCGACCGCGGAGACCACCAGGGTGACGGTCGTGAAGAGGCCCGTCTGGCCGCTGTCGAGGCCGAAGTACGCAGCCAGCGCGACCATGCTCAGCGGCAGCGTGAAGTAGTCGTACGAGTCCAGGGCATAGCCGCCGAACGCGCCGCCGAAGGCGCGGCGGCCGCGCGGTCCGAGGGCCCGCAGCCAGCCCAACGCCCCGTCGTCGGTGGTGCGTTCAGCCGCCGCGGGGCGTGGGTCGTCGGTGCGGGCCTGCGGTGGAGGGGTCGTGCTCATGGGCACCTCGCAGAAGGAGGACGGAGGGTGCTTGGGACTGAGCCGTGCGGTGCGGAGTCGGACCGGCGCCGCGGTGAGGGAGGCGGCGCCGTGCGTAGCACCGTAGAGGATTGTTCAACGATCCCTCAATACCCATGTTGTTTCGTTCTTGTGATCTGCGATTGAATTCCGGCATGGCAGAGCAGCTGAAGGACCTCGCCGACGACCGGGCCCTCCTCGGGCGCACCAGCACCGCCGAGCGGGTCGCGGACATCCTCCGGAGCCGCATCGCCGAGGGGTACTTCCCGCCCGGGACACGGCTGTCGGAGGACAGCATCGGCGGCGCGCTCGGCGTCTCCCGCAACACGCTGCGCGAGGCCTTCCGGCTGCTCACGCACGAACGCCTGCTCGTCCACGAGCTGAACCGGGGCGTCTTCGTCCGGGTCCTGACCGTCGAGGACGTCGAGGACATCTACCGCACCCGCCGCCTCGTCGAGTGCGCCGTCGTCCGCGGGCTCGGCGAGCCGCCGTACGACGTCGACGCGCTCGCGCGGGCCGTCGCGGAGGGGCGCCGGGCGGCCCGCGAAGGTGACTGGAAAGCGGTGGGTACGGCCAATATCCACTTCCACCGGGAACTCGTCGCCCTCGCCGTCAGCGAGCGCACCGACGAGCTGATGCGCAGTGTCTTCGCCGAACTGCGCCTCGCCTTCCACGTCGTGGACGATCCGCGCAAGCTGCACGAACCGTACATCGAGCGAAATGTCGCCATTCTCGAGGCTCTTCAGGCCGGGGAGCGCGACAAGGCCGAGGGGCTCCTCGCCCGGTACCTCGACGTCTCGCTGGAGCGGATCGTGGAGGTGTACCGGCGGCGGGTGGCGGAGGAAGGCGCCGGGGACTGAGGACTGAGCCGGATCGGGGTGACAACCGTGCCGCCGGGGCGCCTCTGCGTCGTTTGGGCCGTTGTCAGACCGAGGACCTAGTCTGTGCACCGTGACTTCGCCAGCATCGACGGATCGTGTTCCGCCCCAGCTCAGCGCGGGGCCGCGCCCTGCCCCGGGGCCGGCCGCCGACGAAGGACTGGCGCGGCGGCTGCGCGCGCTCGCCTGCACCGCGCCGCTGCACGACCTCGACGCGCGCAAGGCCAACCTCGCGGGCGAGTACTCGGTGTACGGCATGGCGGAGGTGGCCCTCGCGGCCATCGACCTCGTCACGCTCAACATGGACTTCGACACCGGCGCGGACCACGACCAGATCGTCGCCCGACTCATCCCCCGCATCGCCGCCCAGGCCCCGCAGCGGCCCACCGCCGAGCACGAGAGGGTGGCCCGCTGGGTCCTGGAGAACCTGATCAACGTCGGCAGCGTCGACCGCGGCTTCCGCGCGGTGTACGGCACCTTCGGGCCCGACGGCACCTATGTGCGCCGCGACTACGACTTCAAGCTGATCGAGGAGGTCCCCGGCCCCGGCGGCACGGTCTATCTCCGTACGACGGACGAGGCGGTCAACGTCCTCGTCGGCGCCCTCGACACCGATGTCACCAGCGCGCAGATCGCCGCCGAGGTCAAGCTGGAGGTGCTGATCAGCCGCGGCCGCCTCGCCGACGCCCAACTCGCGGCGGAGCAGGCCCGGTACCGGACCGTGCAGTATTCGGAGACGCTGCGCAAGGCGCTCGACGCGACCCGGCGCAACGTGCGCGCGGTCGACTGGCTCAACGCCGTGCCCGACATGATCGCCGAAGCGCTCGACCACGTCGCCGACCGCTACCGCCACGAGAACGCGATCCTCACCAACATCCGCAAGGCGCGCGACGAGTCCGAGGACCCCGAGCACAAGCGCCGCGCGGCCGAGCTGGTCGACATCGTCAAGGACTGCATCCGCCGCCACACACAGCTGCAGTCCCGGCTGCTGGAGGCCGGGCCGCTCTTCCGCGCCGAGCAGGACCGGCAGGCCTTCGCCACGCCCGCGTCCGGGGCGGGGATAGACCTGTACGGGCAGCTCGTCGCGCCCGTCCTGCCGTTGCCGCTGGAGCAGGCGGTCCGGGTCACCGACGCCTTCTTCGCGCGCGGCACCGGGCTGCGCACACCGGTGTCCGTCCGGGTCGGCGACCTCGTCGACATACTGCTGACGCCGCCCGTGGTGCGGGAGCACCTGGGCGCCGAGATGCCCGAGCCCGACCTCATCGCCACTCCGGACGACAGCCGGTTCAGCGAGGAGCAGATGGCGGCGGCGATGGAGCTGCTGGACCTGCCGGCCGATGCGCCGCGCCGGCTCTCCGGGCTGTTGGCGGACGCACGCAAGCAGGATCCCGACCTGCCGTATCTGGTGGCCCTGTTGGCGATCCACGCGGCGAGTCCGCCGGTCGGCACCGCCTACCGCCAGGGCGAGCAGAAGCTGTTGTTCGCCGTGGACGACGGCACGGAGCTCGACGATCCGGAGTTCGGCGGTGCCGACCTCATCGTCGGCACGGCCCTGCTGGACGCGGCCGGGATGGCGGCGGACAGGACGGAAGCAGCGTGACTGAGCACCATCGCAGCAAGGAGCCCCAACCGTGACCGAGCACGTCGAGTGGAGTGAGCCGGAGGCCCCCGCCGCACCGGGGAGCGCCGCCGTCACCCCCGCCGACGCCGCCGACGCGGCGCGGCTCGTCGCCTTCGGCCTGCAGCCCAAGCTGCAGCCGGCGCGTGACCAGGAGTACGCCGACCTGCTGCGCCGCTACCGGGAGGACCCGCCGTTCGCGCGGCTCGCCGACGCCGTGGCGGCCGGTCTGGGCCTGATCGTTCTGGAGGTGTCCCCGCGCGCGGGGATGGCCGTGACCGCCGCCGAGGACTCCGTCTTCGCCGTCCGCATGGGCGACTACGCGCGTCGTACGTCCGCCGACTCCGGGGACCGGTTCCTGCACGGGCTCGCCCATCTCGCCGTCGCCGCCATGGCGTTCCCGCGCCCCGAGGACCTGGCCGACGACGGCTACATCGGGCGGGTCACGGTCAACGGCGTCGACGCCTTCGTCCGGCAGGCCTGCCGCCGCCTGGAGGAACGGGCCACCGAGCAGGGCGAGAACACCGACCCGGCCACCGACGCGCCCGGCCTGGAAGCCGCGTGGCGGATCTGGGCCAGACGCAGCGCTACCGGCGCCACCAAGGACGCGCGCCGCCTCGCGGGCTCGACCACCGGCATCGTCGCCAAGGCCGTCGCCTTCCTCACCGACTCCGGCTTCCTGCAGCGCACGGGCGACGACAACGGCGGCACGTACCGTACGACCGCCCGCTACCAGCTCCAGGTACGCGACATGGCCGGCAGCGCCGCCATGGCCGAGCTGCTGGAGCTGGGCGTCGTCCAGGTCACCGACGGCACACCGACCCTGCTGCCCGCCGAGGACACGGACGACCTGGAGCTGGTGGCCGACGCGGGGCTGCCGTTCCACTCCGCCTGAGCCTGCCGAGCCTGAACCTCCCTGCCCTGACGAAGACTTACGAGAGTCCGCCATGTACGAGCTGTCCCGGGTCCGCCTCTACTCCATCGGTCCCGCCGGTGCGCGCTACGCCGACACCGTGCTGGACCTGCGGGGCGTGGGCGACGTCGTGCCCGACCCCGCGCCCACACAGGCGGAATTCTTCGAGGAGGAGCCCGTCGGCCCGCCGCGCCGGCCCGCGCCCGCCGGTGTGCTCTTCCTGGAGAACGGCGGCGGCAAGTCGGTGCTGCTGAAGCTGATCTTCTCCGTGATGCTCCCGGGCCACCGCAACACCCTCGGCGGCGCCAGCTCCGGCGTGCTGCGCAAGTTCCTGCTCGCCGACGACTGCGGGCACGTGGCGCTGGAGTGGCAGCACGTGTTGACCGGCGAGTGCGTCGTCGTCGGCAAGGTCAGCGAGTGGCGCGGGCGGCAGGTCTCCAACGACCCGCGCAAGTTCGCCGAGGCCTGGTACTCCTTCCGGCCCGGCCCCGGCCTCAGCCTGGACAACCTGCCCGTCGCCGAGTCCACCGCCGTACGGCCGCCCGCCGAGGGCCAGTCGGGCGCGCGGGGCCGGCGCCGCACCATGAAGGGCTTCCGGGACGCCCTCATGGACGCCGGCAAGACGTACCCGCACTTGGAGGTGCACTGGGAGGAGATCCACGAGCGCTGGACCGAGCACCTCGGCGACCTCGGCCTCGACCCCGAACTGTTCCGCTACCAGCGGGAGATGAACGCCGACGAGGGCGAGGCCGCCGGCCTCTTCGCGGTCAAGAAGGACTCCGACTTCACCGACCTGCTGCTGCGCGCCGTCACCGACACCCGCGACACCGACGGGCTCGCCGACCTGGTCAGCGGTTTCGGCAACAAGCTGGGCCGGCGCGCCGAGCTGATCGCCGAACGGGACTTCACGGCGGGGTCGGTGGATCTGCTCGGCCGGATCGTTGAGGCGGCCGAGACACGTACACGCGCGCGTGACATCCACGCCGCGGCGGAGCGCCGTACCCGGACCCTGGCGCGCAGGCTCACCGCGCGCGGAGCCCAGGAACGCGTCCGCGCCGCCGACCTGGCGCAGCGGGTCACCGCCGCCGCGTACGCCGTCACGCAGGCCGAGGCGGCGCGCGAGCGCAGCGCGCTGATCTCCGCCGAACTCGCCTACCGGCACGCCTCCTTGGCGCTCGCCGCGGCCGAGAAGGCCGCCGCCGCGCAGAAGCGGGAGCTCGCCGACGCCCGCACGCTGCACTCCGCCTGGCAGGCCGCCGAGGCCGTGCTGCGCCACCGCGCCGCCGCCGACCGGGTCGCGCGCGTGTCCGCCGCGATCCAGGAGGCGGAGCGCGACGCCGCCCCCGCGCTGGCCGCCCGCGCCAAGGCCGCCGTCGACCTCGTACGCGCCCTGCACGCCGCCGCCGAGAACGCCGAGAACCTCGCCAACGAGGAGGAGGAGCGGTCCGCCGCCCTTCAGGACGTCAGCGACTCCGCCTACCGGGACTCCACCGCGGCCGCCACCGAGGCGCAGCGCGCCCGCAGCGAGATCGGGCACCTGCGGCAGCGCCTCGCCGAGGTCGAGCAGGAGACCGCCGAGGCGGTGCGCGCGGGCTGGCTCGACGACAGCGCGCCCGACGCCGACCCGGCCCGCGCGGCCCTCGCCGCCAGCGACGCCGAGAAGACGGCCGTCGCGGCCTGGGACACCGCCCGCGAGGCGGCACACCGGGCCACGGAGCACGCGCGCGAGGCGTCCGCCGCCGAGACCCGCGCGGAACTGACCGCAGCCCGCGCGGCCGACGCGGCCACGGCGGCGGAGCGGGCCTACCAGGCGGAGCGCCGCACGGCCGAAGCGCTCGCGGGGGAGGAGCGGCTGGCGGAGCTGCTCAGCCTGACCTCCGAGGTCCGTCCGAGGATTCCGCAGCCCCGGCAGGACGAGGGCACGCCCGACCGCCCGGACGCGGGCGATGGCCCTCTCACCCCCGAGGAGCTCGACCGCTTCGCCGACGACCTGCGCGACCTGCTCGACGACGCCATCTCCTCCGCCGAGCGGCAGTTGTTCGAGCTGCGGACGGCCGCTGCGGACGATGCCCGGATCCTCGGCGCCCTCGGTGACGGCGGGCTGCTGCCGCCCGGCCCGGACGTGCTGGCCGCAGTCGAGTACCTCGGCGAGCACGGCATCCCCGCGCTGCCCGGCTGGCGCTATCTCGCGCAGGCCGTCGACCCCGCCGACCACGCGCGCGTGCTGGCCGCCCGGCCCGAGCTCGTCGACGGTGTGATCATCACCGACCCCGCCTCGCACGCGCGTGCACGCGAGGCGCTCAGCGACGCCGCGCTGCTGCCCCGGTCCGCCGTCGCGGTCGGCACGGCCGCCGCCCTGCTCGCGCCGACCCCGGCCCCGGACTCGGACACCGGTGACGTCTTCCTCGTACCGCCGAACCCGGCCATGCACGACGAGCACGCCGCCGACGAGGAGCGGCAGGCGCTGCGGGCGCGGGCGACCGAGCGCGACGAGGAGATCCGTACGCTCGCCGCCCGGCTCGGCAAGGACCGGGAGCTGGCGGCGCGGCTCGCCTCCTGGCGCACCGGCTGCCCGGCCGGCCGGCTCGCCGAGCTGGCACAGGCGGCACAGGAAGCGCGGACCTTCGCCGAGGAGTCCGAGGCCGAGCTGGCCGAGGCCCGGACCGTGCGGGCGGAGGCCGACGAGGCCGCCGCCGAGGCCGTGCGGGTCCGCGACGAGCGGCAGGAGGCCGCGCAGAAGGCCCGGCGCTCCGCCGACGCCCTCGCCGGGCTCGCCTTCCGGCTGCGCGAGCGGGCCGGCTGGCAGGTCAAGCTGCGCGAACTGGCCGACGACGCGACCGAGGCGGAGGCCCGCGCCCAGGCCGCCGAGGAACGGGCCCGCGCCGCCGACGAGGACCGGCGTGCCGCCCAGCGCGCCGCCGACGACGCCCGCCGTACCGCGCGTGCGCTGCGCGCCGAGCGCTCCGAGATCGCCGGGGCCCCCGACGACGTACCGGAGGACGGGGCTCAGGCCCCGAAGGCGTCCCTGCCCGCCCTGCGCGAGGCCTACCGGGCAGCTTCCCAGGTGTACGAGAAGGTCGGTGTCGGCGCCGACCTGCGCGCCGAGCAGGCCCGCGCGGAGAGCGACGAGAGCGCGGCCCGGGCGGAACTGGACCGGCTCAGCAACAAGGTCCGTACCCGGGCCGAGCAACTGCTGGAGTCGCCCGACGGCTCCGACGGTCCCAGCCGCCAGGCGGCCGCCGCACGCGCGGAGGAGCTGGTGCAGCTCCTGGAGACCCGCATGTCCAGCGCCAGCGAGCAGCTCGGGCGGCTGCGCGGCGAGGCCGAGCGGCACGCGCCCCAGGACGGCGAGGCCCACACCGAGCTCCCGGAGGAGCTGGTGCCGCGCGACGCCGAGCACGCGCAGACGCTGCTGCGTACGGCCACGGCCGAACTCGCCTCCCGCACCGAGGCGTTGACGCAGGCCCGGGAAGCGCACGCCGAGCTGCTGGAAGCCCACCGCGCGGCCGAGGACGCGGCCGGCGGCTTCGACGAGATCGCAGCGATGCTCCGCGACCTGCTGCGCGAGCACGCCCCCGAGGAGGAACACGAGGAGCCCGAGCCGTACCCCGGCACCCTGGAGGAGGCCCGGCAGTCCGCCGCCGAGGCCCGCCGCTCCCTGCGCGGCTGCGCCGCCGACCTGTCCGCCGCCGAGGCCGCCGTACGGGAGGCCAGCGACGTCCTCGTGCGGCACGCCAACTCCACGCGCTACGAGCAGGTCCGCACCCCCGCGCGGCAGCAGATCCGCGAGCTGCCCGCCTCGGCGCTGCCCGAGCACGCCCAGAAGTGGGCGAACGCCTTCGCGCCCCGGCTCCGCGTCCTGACGGACGAGCTGGAGCAGCTGGAGCGCAACCGCGACTCGATCGTGGACCGGCTGCGGGGACTGGTCGAGTCGGCCCTCGCCACCCTCAGGTCCGCTCAGCGCCTCTCCCGTCTTCCGGAAGGGCTCGGCGAGTGGTCCGGGCAGGAGTTCCTGCGCATCCGCTTCGAGGAGCCCGACCAGGCCACGCTCACCGAGCGGCTCGGCGAGGTCATCGACGAGGCGACCCGCGCGGCCGTCAAGAAGAACTCCGACCTGCGGCGGGACGGCATGTCCCTGCTGCTGCGCGGGGTCGCCGCCGCGCTCCAGCCCAAGGGCGTCGCCGTCGAGATCCTCAAGCCGGACGCCGTGCTGCGCGCCGAGCGGGTCCCCGTCGGGCAGATGGGCGACGTGTTCTCCGGCGGCCAGCTGCTCACCGCCGCCATCGCCCTGTACTGCACGATGGCCGCGCTGCGCAGCAACGACCGGGGCAGGGACAAGCACCGGCACGCGGGCACGCTGTTCCTCGACAACCCGATCGGTCGCGCCAACGCCACGTATCTGCTGGAGCTCCAGCGGGCCGTCGCCGACGCGCTCGGCGTCCAGCTCCTGTACACCACCGGCCTGTTCGACACGACGGCGCTCGCCGAGTTCCCACTGGTCATCCGGCTGCGCAACGACGCCGACCTCCGGGCCGGCCTGAAGTACATCAGCGTGGAGGAACACCTTCGGCCGGGACTGCCTCAGCAGACCCCGGCCGGGGAGGGAGAGTCGGTGCACAGCGAGATCACGGCGACACGGATGTTCAAACGACCCGCTCCGGCAGCGGGTTGATCAGGCGTCCTCCTTCACCAGGTCCGCGCACTTCCCGCCGGTCATCATGGTCGCGATGCACGGGTTGACCGTGACGAGATCCGGCATCACCGACCCGTCGGCGACCCGCAGGCCCTCGATCCCCTCTCGCCGTGTACGAGCGGGACGGCCGCACGACCGCAGTACTCGCCGTGGACCGCCCACGCCCCTTCATGCGGGCGCGACACCACCTTGTACGCGGCGAGGGACCGGTGCAGCCGGCCGCGCTCTGAACAGCCTGCGTCCGTACCGCCGTCGCCCGCACAGCACCGGGGTCGCTCAAGCGGCCCCGGACGCCGGGCAGATCCTCAGGAGTGCGACAACTGCCCCGCTCCACCCCGCCGACGTATCCGTTCCTGCGCCCGCTCGGCGGTCCGCGCCCGCCTGCGGGCCCGGCGCCGCTCGCGCCGCAGGGCCCGCGCGGTGCTGCTCGGCGTCGACACCACGCCGTTGCGCTGCTTCCAGACCTGGCGCGTCACCCACACGTCGAGCGCGCCCCACGTGGCCACCACCGTGCTGACCACGCTGCTGATCACCATGGGGAACGCCAGCCAGGACCCGGCCAACGTGCACAGGAAGGCCACCATGGCCTGAAGCAGTGTCACGGCGATGATGAGCACCGCCCGCACGGCCGCCGTCCGCACCGGATCCGGCAACCGCGGCCGCCGTGCAGGCTCCTCGACCCACAACGGCCGGTAGTACGGCCGCTGGTGTGCCGCGCGGTTGTCACCGGCTCTCGTCGTGCTGCCGCGCGCCGCTGTCCCGGTCCCGGTCCCGGCCCCGGTCCCGGTCCCGGCCCCGGAGACGGTCGTCCCTTCGCCGACAGTCGGTTCGGCTCCGTAGGCTCTCGGTTCTTTCTCAGCCGCCGTCACGGTCTCGCGGGCCCTCGCCGCTTTCTCCGGGGCTGCGCCGGCTTCGTATGCCCTCGCCTCTGCGCCAACTGTCCCGAGCGCGTAGGCCTTGGCCTCCTCGTCGGTTACAGCAGCTGCCTCGTGGGCCGTCGCCTCTGTGCCGAGCGTCGCCCCGCTGCCCGTGGCCGCCGCCGCAGCAGCGTCGCGTCCCTCCGCCGCCCCATGCCCGGCTGCCGGAATGTCGCGATCCGGCGCCTCGGGGTCTCGTTGAGCCGTCACCGGCACTCCTGCGCCGTCTCCGGGCGCCCTGCGCCGTTCCGCCGTGCCCATCACCGTGTCACTCCCCACCGCCAGCAGACCGTTCGCCCATGTTCGAAGACCTGGCTCCCCAGTGGCTGCCCGGCTTGCGCTGCTTTACGCCGCCCAGGTGCGGGATACGGCTCCTGTGGCCGATTCCGCCCCCATTTCCCGTAGAGAAGGACGAACGACGCGTCACGAAGATTCCCACCGATGGAAAAATTTCGGCCAATAGCCCAGGCGCATGCTGTGGATTGGCCCGCACGATCACCACCGGATTCCGGGCGGCAATCTCCCGCAATGGCCGGACAACTCCCCATCACTCGTGGCCGGTACGGAGGTTCAGCTTCCGCACCGCTCTTCGAGATACCTGCGCGTCGGTAGTAGGCTCGCGCCGTTTGTTGACGCACATGTGTACCCCCTGTCGGTCGGGGGGCTGAGCTGGGGGAGGCCATGCGCTTTCGCGGGAAGTCCATCCGCCGGAAGATCGTGGCGCTGCTTCTCGTGCCGCTGGTGTCCCTGACCGGGATCTGGGCCTTCGCCACGGTGCTCACGGGACGTGAGGCGGGCGATCTGTTCAACGTGTCGTCCGTGGTGGAGAAGATCGGCTATCCCATCGAGGACACCGTCCGCGTCCTCCAGCAGGAACGCCGTCAGACCCTCGTCCACCTCGCCGATCCCCGGGCCTCCGACGGACTCGCAGCGCTCCGGCGCAGCCGGACCGCCACGGACGAGGCCGTCGCGGGCATCCGCGCGAACGCCAAGGACCCGGACGTACGCGACGCGATGGGCGAGGACACCGACGAACGGCTGACCGCCGTCCTGGACGCCTTCGACGGCATCGAGCCGTTGCGCCGCAGCGTCGAGGACGGCACCGTCAACCGCTCCCAGGCCCTCGACCTCTACAACCGGCTGGTCGACCCCTGCTACGTCCTGCTCGCCAACCTGCACGTCGTCGACAACGTCGAACTCGACAAGCAGTACCGCGCGCTCGTCAACCTGGCCCGCGCCCGCGAACTGCTCTCCCGCGAGGACGCCCTCCTCGGTTCCGCCCTGATCGTCGGCAGGATCTCCCGTGCCGAGGCGCGGGACATCTCCGACCTCGTGGCGCAGCGCACCCTGATGTACGACGTCAGCCTGCCGCTGCTGCCCGCCTCCGAGCGCGACCGCTACGGCAGCTTCTGGAAGAACGCCTCCTCCGCTCCGCTGCGCGTCGCCGAGGAAGCGGCCGTCTCCTCCGGGACCGGCACGCCCGGCAGCGTCACCGCGAAGAGCTGGGACACCGCGGCCGGGAACGTGCTCGACGAGCTGGGCACCCTCAACGACCAGGCCCAGGACCGCTATCAGGACCGCGTGCGGCCGGTCGCCATGGGCGTCATCGCCAAGGCGGTCATCGCCGGCGTCCTCGGACTGATCGCCCTCCTGCTCTCCCTCTTCCTGTCCGTGCGCGTCGGCCGCGCCCTCATCCGCGACCTGCGGCAACTGCGCCTGGAGGCCCACGAGGCGTCCGGCGTACGGCTGCCCAGCGTGATGCGCCGCCTCTCGGCGGGCGAGCAGGTCGACGTCGAGACCGAGGTCCCGCGCCTGGAGTACGACAAGAACGAGATCGGCGAGGTCGGCCAGGCCCTCAACACCCTGCAGCGCGCCGCCGTCGAAGCCGCCGTCAAGCAGGCCGAACTACGCGCCGGGGTCTCCGAGGTCTTCGTCAACCTCGCCCGCCGCAGCCAGGTCCTGCTCCATAAGCAGCTCACCCTGCTCGACGCCATGGAGCGCCGGACCGAGGACACCGAGGAACTCGCCGACCTGTTCCGGCTCGACCACCTGACCACGCGCATGCGCCGGCACGCCGAGGGCCTGGTGATCCTCTCCGGTGCCGCGCCCTCCCGGCAGTGGCGCAAACCCGTCCAGCTCATGGACGTCGTACGCGCCGCCGTCGCCGAGGTCGAGGACTACGAGCGCATCGAGGTACGCCGTCTGCCACGGATCGCCGTCACCGGCCCGGCGGTCGCGGACCTCACCCATCTCGTGGCCGAACTGCTGGAGAACGCCACGGTGTTCTCGCCGCCGCACACCGCCGTCCAGGTCCTGGGCGAGCGGGTCGCCAACGGCTTCACGCTGGAGATCCACGACCGTGGCCTCGGTATGACGGCCGAAGCGCTCCTGGACGCCAACCTCCGGCTCGCCGAGACACCGGAGTTCGAGCTCACCGACACCGACCGGCTCGGCCTGTTCGTGGTCAGCCGCCTCGCCCAGCGGCAGAACGTCCGGGTCTCCCTGCAACCCTCCCCGTACGGCGGCACCACCGCCGTCGTCTTCGTCCCCGACGCGCTGCTGACGGACGACGTCCCCGACACCAACGGCATCGGCTTCCGCCTCGACCGCCCCCAGCGCGCCAAGGAGAGCGACCCGCGGGAGAGCCGCCGTGCCGCACTCTCCCAGGTGCCCGTACAGCTGCCCGGCCTGCCCGCCTCGCTCCTGGACGGCCCGGTCGAACTGGAGGCCCCCGTCGACCTCGACGCCCTGGACGACTTCCCCGACGCGCTGGAGGAGGACGGCGAACACGGCGGCCTGTTCCGACCCCGCCGTCCCGGCACCCGCGCCGAGGAGGAGGCCTCCGGCCGCCGCCGTGAGCCGCACCGGCAGGCCCCCGGCTCCCGCGGCGCACCGGACCCGGCCGACACGGAGGACGAGCTGAGCCCACCGGTCCCGCTGCCCCGCCGCCACACCCCGAAGCTGGTCAGTTCGCACGGCCGTCCGGTCACCGAGCAACGTGGCCGGCGGGACAGGACGGACGAGGAGACCGCGACCGGCGCCGGCCGGCCGGAAACGGAGGCCCCGCTGTCTCTCCCGGCCCGCCGTCGCGATGCCGAGCCCGCGAGCGACCAGGGAACGAGTCGGTCCGGGCAGGAGCCTGCGCCGTCGCTCCCGATGCGCCGCCGTGGTGAGGGTTCCACCAGCGGTCGCGGTGCGACCGGGCCCGGGCCGGAACCGGCGCCCTCGCTGCCGGTCCGCCGCCGTGGCGAGGAACCCTCGACCGGCGGGACACAGGGCCGGTCGGGACCGGACGCACCGCCCCCGCTGCCCGCCCGCCGCCGTGGCACCGACCCGGCGCACCGGGGTACCGGCGCCGACGAGCCCACCGAATCCCCGGAGTCGCCCGGTCGCACCCTCGACGACCGACCGGAGACCCCCGACCTGCCCAGGCACCCGTCCGGCACTAAGATCGTCCCGGGCGGCGGCCCGGAGACCACCCGGCGTTCCGGAGCGGTGCCGCAGACCGGCTCCGGCCCCATGCCACCGGAGAGCGGATCCGCACCGCTGCGGCCCGGCGCCGGCTCCGACCCGCAGGGACTCCCCTCCGGCACCACACCGCTGCCCCGGCGCGTACGGCAGGCCAACCTGGCCCCGCAGCTCAAGAAGAGCTCCCAGCGGCGCACCGAGGACACGGCCGAGCCCGTCGAGCGGGACGCCGAGGAAGTACGCAGCCGTATGGCCTCGCTCCAGCGCGGCTGGCAGCGCGGCCGCGCAGAGAACGCCGCGGGCGACGACGCCCACAGCGGCACAGCACCACAAGGAACGACTAAGGGGGACGGTCGATGACCGCACCGAAGGCGACCGGCCACACCGCAGCCGACAAGGGCGAGCTGAACTGGCTCCTCGACGACCTGGTGGACCGCGTCGCGAGCATCCGCAAGGCCATCGTGCTCTCGGGAGACGGCTTGCCGACCGGCGTGTCCAAGGACCTGACCCGGGAGGACAGCGAGCACCTGGCCGCCGTCGCCTCCGGGTTCCACAGCCTCGCCAAGGGCGTCGGGCGCCACTTCGAGGCCGGCAACGTGCGGCAGACCGTCGTCGAGCTCGACGACGCCTTCCTGTTCGTCACGGCCGCCGGAGACGGCAGCTGCCTCGCCGTCCTGTCGGACGCCGACTCTGACGTCGGACAGGTCGCCTACGAGATGACCCTCCTCGTGAAGCGGGTCGGCGTGCATCTGGGCACCGCTCCGCGCACCGATCTGCCCGCAGGCGGGTAGTGGGATGACATGAGCGCAGACGGTCAGGGAAGAAGCCACTGGTTCGACGACGAGGCCGGACCGGTGGTCCGTCCGTACGCCATGACGCGCGGCCGCACCACCAGTCCGGCCCAGCACCGCCTCGACCTGATCGCGGTGGTCGTCACGGAACCCCACGCGGACGATCCGGAAGCGGACCCCGCCCTGTCCCCGGAACACGTGGACATCGTCGAACTGTGCCGTGACACTCCCCAGTCGGTCGCCGAACTCGCCGCCGAACTCGACCTGCCGATCGGAGTGGTACGGGTCCTCATCGGGGACCTCGTGGACGCGGAACTCGTCCACGTGAACCGGCCCGTACCCCCGGCCGAACTGCCGGACGAGAGTATTCTGCGCGACGTGATCAACGGCCTCCGAGCACTGTGAGCGGCGCGGAAGCGGGGTAGTGACGTGACAGGCTGGCAGTTCTGGGTCGACCGAGGCGGCACGTTCACCGACATCGTCGCGCGGCGCCCGGACGGCCGGCTGCTCACGCACAAGCTGCTGTCGGACAACCCGGCGCGCTACTCCGACGCGGCGGTCGCCGGCGCCCGCGTCCTGCTGGCCGGCTCCGGCGACCCCATCGAGGCCGTGCGCATGGGCACGACGGTCGCCACCGACGCCGTCGTGCAGTTCCTGTATGTCTTCCGCACCCTCGTCGCCGACGACATCCCGCTCAACGACGGCTGCCTGCGCCCCCTGAAGACCGTCGTTCCGCCCGGTTCCCTGCTCGCGACCGAGCCCCCGGCCGCCGTCGTAGCGGGCAACGTGGAGACCTGGCAGGCCATCACCGGCGCCCTGTACGCGGCGCTCGGCGTGCAGGCCGAGGGCTCCGGGACCATGAACAACGTCACCTTCGGCAACGAACGCCACCAGTACTACGAGACCGTCGCCTCCGGCTCCGGCGCGGGCGACGGCTTCCCCGGCGCGCCCGTCGTCCAGACACACCTGACGAACTCGCGGCTCACCGACCCCGAGGTCCTGGAGTGGCGACTGCCCGTCCGCCTCGAGGAGTTCGCGGTCCGGCGCGGCAGCGGCGGCGCCGGACGGTGGCGCGGTGGCGACGGAGCGGTGCGCCGCATCCGGATCCTGGAGCCCATGACCGTCTCCACCCTGTCCCAGCACCGCAGGGTGCCGCCGTACGGCATGGCGGGCGGCGAGCCCGGCGCGCTGGGCGCCGACCGGGCGGAGCGCACGGACGGCACGGTCACCGAGCTCGGCGGCAGCGACTCGGCGGACGTCGGCCCCGGCGACGTCCTCGTCATCGAAACCCCCGGCGGCGGAGGCTACGGCCCACCGTCGCACGACCCCCATCACGCAGGAGAAGAGATCGATGATCTTCGGGCGTTCTGAGCGCGGCAAGCCCCCGGTCGAGCCCGTCACGCTCAAGATCCTGGTGGCCGGCGGCTTCGGCGTGGGCAAGACCACGCTCGTCGGCGCGGTCAGCGAGATCAGGCCGCTGCGCACCGAGGAACTGCTCACCGAGGCCGGGCGCCCGGTCGACGACATCAGCGGTGTGGAAGGCAAGCACACCACCACCGTGGCCATGGACTTCGGCCGCATCACGCTGCGCGAGGACCTGGTGCTGTACCTCTTCGGCACGCCCGGTCAGGAACGGTTCTGGTTCATGTGGGACGAGCTGTCCGAGGGCGCGCTCGGTGCCGTCGTGCTCGCCGACACCCGCCGCCTGGCGGACTGCTTCGCCGCCGTCGACTACTTCGAACGGCGTTCCATACCGTTCCTCGTCGGCGTCAACTGCTTCCAGGGAGCGGCCCGTTACCCGGTGGAGGACGTCCGCCAGGCCCTCGACCTCGACGACGACGTACCGCTGGTGATGTGTGACGCGCGTGACCGGGAGTCGGTCAAGGAGGTCCTCATCGGCGTCGTGGAGCACGCGATGGCGTACGCGGCGGACCGCCGCCGGACCAACGCCGTCACCACCTGACGGAGCGGCCCGTACCCCCGCCGACCGGGGTACGGGCCGCAGTCCGGAAAACGACGCCCACGCGCGTGTGCCTAGCTGCCGCCGTCCTCGTCCTCCCAACCGAAGCTCCTCTCCACGGCCTTGTGCCAGTTGCGGTACTCGCGGTCCCGCACCGACGCCTCCATGGCCGGCGTCCACTCGACGTCCTTCTGCCAGTGCGCCTTGAGCTCGTCGAGGTCGTTCCACACGCCCGTGGCGAGCCCGGCCGCGTAGGCGGCGCCCAGGCAGGTCGTCTCGGAGACCTTGGGCCGGACCACGGGCACGTCGAGCACATCCGCCTGGTGCTGCATGAGCAGGTTGTTCTTCGTCATGCCGCCGTCGACCTTCAGGGTCGTGATGTGCACCCCCGAGTCCTGGTACATGGCGTCCACGACCTCGCGCGTCTGCCAGCTCGTCGCCTCCAGCACCGCACGCGCGAGATGTGCCTTCGTGACGTACCGGGTGAGCCCGGTGATCACACCACGCGCGTCGGAGCGCCAGTACGGCGCGAACAGGCCGGAGAACGCGGGCACGATGTACGCCCCGCCGTTGTCCTCCACGCTCGCCGCCAGCGGCTCGATCTCGTCGGCGGTGCGGATGATGCCGAGCTGGTCGCGGAACCACTGCACCAGCGCGCCCGTTATGGCTATCGACCCCTCCAGGCAGTAGACCGGCGCCTCCTCACCGATCTTGTAGCCCATCGTCGTCAGCAGCCCGCTCTTGGACGCCACCGGCCGGTTGCCGGTGTTGAGCAGCAGGAAGCTGCCCGTGCCGTACGTGTTCTTCGCCGTGCCCACGTCGTAGCAGGCCTGCCCGAACACCGCCGCCTGCTGGTCGCCCAGCGCGGAGGCTACGGGCACCCCGCCGAGCTGGCCGATGGCGGTGCCGTACACCTCGGCCGAGGACTTGATCTCGGGCAGCACGGCCTCGGGGATGTTCATCGCGGAGAGGATCGAGGAGTCCCACTGGAGGGTCTCCAGGTTCATCAGCATGGTGCGCCCGGCGTTGGTCACGTCGGTGACGTGCTTCCCGCCGTCCGTGCCGCCGGTGAGGTTCCAGATCAGCCAGGAGTCGATCGTGCCGAAGGCGATCTCGCCGCGTTCGGCGCGGGCCCTCAGATCGGGCACGTTGTCGAGCAGCCAGGCCGCCTTGGGGCCGGAGAAGTAGGTGGCCAGCGGCAGCCCGGTCTGCTCGCGGAAACGGTCCTGCCCGTCGGAGCCGCCCAGCTGGTTGCACAGGGCCGCGGTGCGCGTGTCCTGCCACACGATCGCGTTGTGCACGGGCTTGCCCGTCGCCCGGTCCCACAGGACCGTCGTCTCCCGCTGGTTGGTGATGCCGAGTGCGCTCAGCTGGTCGGCGCGCAGCCCGGCCTTGGCGACCGCCCCGGCGACCACCGCCTGAGTCTTGGACCAGATCTCGGTGGCGTCGTGCTCCACCCAGCCGGGTTTGGGGAAGATCTGGCGGTGCTCGCGCTGGTCGACGGCGACGATCGCGCCGTCCTGGTTGAAGATGATGCAGCGGCTGGAGGTGGTGCCCTGGTCGATTGCGGCGACGTACTTCTCGGCGTTGTCCGTCATGGCTACCCCTTGGGCTGGATTCAGAAGGCGATGTTGTAGATGAGACCCGCGAGCGCTCCGCCGATCAGCGGGCCGATGACCGGGACCCACGCGTAGCCCCAGTCGGACGTGCCCTTGTGCGGAATCGGCAGGAAGGTGTGCACGATCCGTGGGCCGAGGTCGCGCGCCGGGTTGATGGCATAGCCGGTCGGCCCGCCGAGGGAGAGGCCGATACCGACGACGAGCAGCGCGACGATCAGCACGAGCATGCCGGACTCGCCGAGACCCCTGGTCAGGCCGAAGGCGAGGATCGGTAGGACCAGGGCGATCGTCGCGATGATCTCGGTGATCAGGTTGGCGACCGGGTTCCGGATCTCCGGGATGGTGGAGAAGATGCCGAGCGTCGGTACCGGTTCCTCCTCCGTGCCCTCCGTGGTGCCCACATCCCTGACGTTGGCCCGGAACTGGGCGAAGTAAGTGAGGTAGCACAGGACGGCGCCGAGCATGGCACCGACCAGCTGGCCCAGGACATAGATCCAGACCTTGTCCCACTTGCCGGTGTCGATGGCGATACCGAGGGTGACGGCGGGGTTGATGTGGCCGCCGGACAGGGGAGCGGCGGTGTACGCGCCGGCCAGCACACCGAACCCCCAGCCGAAAGCGATCACGGTCCACCCCGAGGCCCGCGCTTTCGAGTATCTGAGGGTGACTGCGGCGCAGACTCCCGCGCCGAACAGTATGAGGATCGCCGTACCGATGATCTCGCCGACGAAAATGTCTACGTTGCTCATGGCGGCTCCTAGGCCCTTGCCCGGGGCGTCGGCCCCGGTCCTCCGTGCGAGGTGCGGTTCCCATGGCGACTTCAGCCGAAGGCAGGGAGTCCCGCGCCCCGCCCGGCGTCCGTGACGAGCGTGCCGTCGCAGCCGAATCGCCCGTGGGGGAATGGGCCTTGACGCAGGAGGGCCCCGTGGCGCGGTGCCGGATTACGCCGAGTATGTACGACGATGTCGACTGACACCGGAAGTGTTCACCGGCACCCCTGGGGCGTCAAGGTCGCTGACGCCAACGGTTGAGACCGGACGGACGGCCGCTTTTTCATCAGGTTCGCACAGGCCGGCGCTCGGCGCCTGCCAAGCCGAAGGCGGGCAGCCGGGCGACCGGCGCCGGGGCGGCCCGCAGCGATCAGCTGAGCCCGCGGGGCGGACGGGCAGAGGCGATGGTTCGGCACCCGCCGAGGCCCGGCCACGAGCGATGCCGCTGCTGGACCGAGCGGAGGCCGAACGGCTCGGCCGATGACGTCGCCCGAGCCGCCTACGCAAGCACCGGCCGTCGTGCAGGAGGCATGCAGCGACTACAGGCCCACCCGGCTCACGCACCCGGCTCACTCACCCGGCTCACCCTCCCGGCTCCCTCACCGCGGATGGCGCGGCGCTCACCCGGCAGGCGCCGACGCCATCTCCGAGCCACGGCGGATCTCATGCCCGGGCACGCCCGCCCGCCCCAGCACCCAACTCGCCCCCCGCAACGCCTTCGCCGCCTTCTTCAGCGGCGCCAGACAGGCGGCCGCCTGCCGGTGATCCGTCACGCTGCCCGGCGCGCACACCACCGTGGCCAGCGACAACGTGACCGGGCGGCCACCCGCCGACCAGGGCGCGTCCAGCACGGCGGCCGCCAGCGGATCCAGCCGCTCCGGATCGGTCAGCACCAGGAAGTCGTCCCCGCCGATGTGCCCCACGCGCGTGCTGCCGGACGCGGCCTGCTGCAGCGCCCGTCCGACCGACCGGATCAGCTCGTCGCCCGCCGCGAAGCCGGCACCGTCGTTGACCTGCTTGAAGTGATCCACGTCCAGCCAGCTCAGCGCGAACGTCCGCGCTGCCGCGATCCGCCGGTCCACCTCACCGGTGATGGCGTCCGAGCCGGGCAGCCGCGTCAGCGGATTGAGTCCGGCCGCCTCCTCCACCCGGCTCTCGGCCAGTGCCCGCACGAGGTCCGCCAGCCGTACGACGCCCACGCACCGCCCATACTCGTCGACGACGGCCACGTCGTCCGAGGTACGGTCCCGGTCGCCGACCGCCACCACGTCCAGGACCTCCCAGGCGGTGGCGTTGATGCCCACCGTGCGCGGCGGATCACCCAGCTTGGCGGCGGGCCGGTCGGCATACAGGGCATGTCCGTAGCGCCCCGACATCGACAGCAGGAAACGGGACCGGTGCACCGACCGGACCGGCACCCCGGCCGTGTCCACGAGCAGCACCCCGGACACGTCCGGCGACCCGGTCAGCAGGTCCCGTACCTGTCCCGCGGACGCGGTGGCGGGCAGCAGCGCGGCGGGCCGCACGAACTCCCGTACCGACGGGCCGGACGGGGGCGTGGCCACCACACCGGGGCCGCGAGTCGGAACGTACACGTCCGCGGCGGGCAGCCGGGCCGGCGGCGCGAACAGTTCGCCCTGCGCCAGCTGCGCACCGGCCGACAGCGCGGTCGCGCACTGTCCCTCCGTCTCCACGCCCTCGACGGACAGGAGCGCTCCCAGCCCGTCGCACAGCGTCCGCATCGCCCGCACCGCCGCGGGCCGCGCCAGCAGCGACCCGTCCAGCTTCACCAGGTCGGGAGAGAGGTCCGTGAGCAGCCGCAACGGCACGTCCCCGTCCCCGACGCCGTCCGCGCAGATCCGGAAGCCCTGGCCGCGCAACGCGGTCACCGCCTCCAGCAGGGACTGCTGCGGCACATGCGTGCAGGGCGGGCTGACGTCGATCGTCACCTCCCACGGCAGCCGTCCGGCCTGGCGCACGGCGTCGTGCAACGACGGCAGCCCGCCCAGGTCGGCGAGCGTGCCGGCGAACACGTTGATGTGCAGCGGCAGCAGCGTCTCCTTGCGCACCGCCGCACGGACCGCCGACACCGCCAGCCGGACATCGAGTTCGGGATCGCGGCGGGCCTCGGCCAGAATGCCGCCGGTCTCCGGGCGGGCGAGTATCTCCAGCCCTGCGACCCCGCCGGTCGTCAGGTTGACCACCGGTTGGAAGGCGAAGCGGAGAGTATCCGTCCAGGAGCGCACGGGAGCATGATGGCTCCGCCGCAACAGGCGCAAGCCCAGTTCATGAGACGTTCACGCAGGATTCCGGCGTGATCACAGAGCGTAGAAGGATCTCGCCGAGTCCGCTGTACGCCGGTGAGAACGCGTTCGTACGCCGACACGGGTGTTCGTACGACGTGAGACGCCGGTCGTGGACCGGCGGGACGTCGGTGTGTCATGGGAGTCCCGGCCTGGGCAGAGGCAGATACATGACACGACTCTCCAGCGCGCTACGCGGTCTGCTCACCGTGCTCACGACCCTGCTCGCCGTGACCACCGCCTCCGCCCCCGCCCAGGCGAAGACCGAACCCAAGGCGCCCGAGGACTTCGTGGCCCTCAGAAGCGTGGACCCGACGATTCTCCAGGAGATGCGCTACTTCACCCTCCACAACTTCGTGGGCCAGCGCATCGACGGCTACCAGCAGCCCATCTGCATCCTCACCCGCCCCGCCGCCGAAGCCCTCCACAAGGCCCAGAAGAAGCTGCTGCGCCAGGGCTACGCCCTCAAGGTGTACGACTGCTACCGGCCGCAGCGCGCCGTGGACCACTTCGTGCGCTGGGCCCAGGACCTCGACGACCAGGCCATGAAGGGCGAGTTCTACCCGAACGTCGACAAGGCCCGGCTGTTCGCGGACGGTTACATCGCGGAGAAATCCGGCCACAGCCGCGGCTCGACCGTGGATCTGACCATCGTGCGGCTCCCGGCGCGGCCGACCCGGCCGTACCACCCCGGAGAGCCCCTCGTGCCCTGCTTCGCGCCCCAGGACGAGAGGTTCCCCGACAACTCCGTCGACATGGGCACCGGCTTCGACTGCTTCGACACCCTCTCGCACACCCTGGACCCGCGCGTCCAGGGCGAACAACGCGCCAACAGGCTGCTGCTCAAGAGCACCATGGAAGACCTCGGCTTCGTGAACCTGGCCGAGGAATGGTGGCACTACACGTACAAGCCCGAGCCCCACCCGGACACCTACTTCGACTTCCCGGTGTCCTCCAGGTCGCTCACCGGCAACAACTGAGTCGCCTCCCGGAGACGTCGCTCCCGTGATCGGATACAGTCCGCCGCGTGTCCGAAACTCAGCACTCCAGTTCCAATCCCGCGCCGAACTCCCACTGTTCGAGCTGCGGCGCGCCCTACGAAGAGGGCGTCTCCGGCTGGCCCCGCACCTGCCCGGCGTGCGGCACGGTGGCCTACCGCAATCCGCTGCCGGTCGCGGTCGCCCTGCAGCCCGTGTACGACACCAAGGGCACCGCCCTGGTCGTCATCACCCGAACCGTCGCTCCCGCGCGCGGGGGCACGGCCCTGCCCGGCGGTTACATCAACGACCGCGAGGACTGGCGGCAGGCGCTCGTCCGCGAGCTCAAGGAGGAGACCGGCATCGACGCCGCGAGCCGCGACGTACGGCTCGTCGACGCGATGAGCTCGCCCGACGGACACCTCCTGCTGTTCGGGCTCCTCCCGGAACGCCCCGCCGAGGGCCTGCCGCCCTCCGCCGCCACGGACGAGACGGAGGGCTGGCACCTCCTGCGCAGGCCGGAGGAACTCGCCTTCCCCCTGCACACCCTGGCCGTGCGGGCCTGGTTCGAGGGCCGCTACGTCTGAGCTCAGCGCTCCTGGAGCCCGCGGACGCGCACCGGGTGAGGCGGCTCGCTCCCGCCGTCCTCACCCTCCCGCTCGATGACGACCCGACGCCCCTCCCAGCGGGCGGTGTAACGCTCGATCTCCGGCTCGTCCCAGCCGTCGCCCGCGTCCGGCACGACCAGCCCACCTCCGGTCCGGCCCTGCGCGGGCGCCCACACCTCCAGTTCCAGCCCGCCGTCCTCGCCGCGCACGGGAAGGACGGCACCCGCGCGCGCGAACACCGGAATCCGCGCCAGGGGAGCGTCGACGAGCACCTGCGCCGGCCCCTCGTACGCCCGTCCCGTCGACGTGTCGTACCAGCGTCCCCTCGGCAGCTGCACGGCACGCCGGTCCGCGCCCGGATCGAGCACCGGGGCAACCAGCAGGCAGTCACCCAGCAGGAAGACGTCCTCACAGTCCCGCAGCGCACGCTCCTCAGGCGCCGACCACCACACCGGCCGCACATAGGGCGCCCCCGTACGACATGCCAGATGCGCCAGCGTCATGAAGTACGGCAGCAGCCGACGTCGCTCCAGGAGCGCCACGCGCGCGTGCTCCAGCACCTCGGAACCGAACTCCCACGGTTCCCTGCGTCCGGCCCGCAGACTCGCGTGTGTGCGGAACAGCGGCAGGTACGCGCCCAGCTGGAACCACCGCAGATACAGCTCGGGCGACGGATTCCCGTCGAAGCCTCCGATGTCCGGCCCCGAGTACGGAACTCCGCACAGCCCGAGCCCCAGGACCGACGCCAGCGACGCCCGCAGCCCCGGCCAGCTCGTGGCCACGTCACCGGACCACGTCCCGCCGTACCGCTGCATGCCCGCCCACCCGGAGCGCGAGAACACGAACGGGCGCTCCTGGGGCGCCAGCTTCCGCAGCCCCTCGTAGCCCGCCCTGGCCATGCACAGCGCGTACACGTTGTGCGCCTCGCGATGATCGCCGCCCCGTCCCTCCAGCGCGTGCCGGGCCGAACGCGGCAACGTGGTCTCCCCGAAGGCCGCGAACGACGTCGGCTCGTTCATGTCGTGCCAGAAGCCCGAAAACCCCTGGGCGAGCCGCTCCTCGTACAGGCCGCCCCACCACTCCCGCACGCGCGCGTGCGTGAAGTCCGGAAAGACCGCCTCCCCGGGCCACACGACTCCCCGCACCACCTGGCCCGAGGCGTCCCGCACGAACGCGTCCTCGGCCGTCCCGCTGTCGTACACGGCGTTGCCCGGCGCGGCCCTGATCGCGGGATCGACGATCGACACCAGCCGGATCCCGTCCCGCCGCAGCTCCTCGGCGAACACCGGCAGCTTCGGGAAGCGCTCCGTGTCCACGGTGAACACCTGGTGAGCGTCGTAGTGGTCGATGTCCAGGTGAACGGCGTCGAGGGGCAGACCGTGCTCCTGATAGCCCGCGACGATCCGCCGCACCTCCTGCTCGCTGCCGAAACCCCACCGCGCGTGATGGTGGCCGAGCGCCCACGCGGGCGGCAGAGCGGGCGCACCGGTGAGCGAGGCCCACGTGAGCAGCACGCGCGCGGGGGTGCCCACCATCACCCAGCAGCGCAGCGGACCGCCGTCCATCCGCAGCTCGCTCGTCCCGGCCCGATCGTGCCCGGACCCCGCGCCCTCCTCACCTTCCCGCAGCGCCACCGTGCCGTCCCACGAGCTGTCGTGGAACATCAGGTGCGTGCCCGCGTCGGCCACCACCAGCTGGACCGGCATCGTGATGTACAGCGGGTTGTCGCTAGGGGCGAAGGCGTAGCCGGGATCGGTGTTCCACAGCCGGTAGGTCCCGTCCCGCAGCCGAGGGCCCGAGGCACGCCCCCCGAGCCCGAAGAACCGCGCGTCAGCGGCCACCTCCGACCGCTGCATCCAGCGCGCAGGGCCACCACCCACCGGCTCCCACCACCGCGGCGGAAGGTCACGGCGCAGGGTCACCCCACCGGGGGTACGCACCTCGATCGCGCCGTGCCGCGAGACGACGACCGTCACCCGCTCGGCCACGACCCGCCAGCCGCCGTCCTTGTCCGGCTCCAGTACCGCCCGCGGATCCGGCTCGGGGCACCGGCCCGCCAGCGCGTACGACGGCTCGGGACCGGCCCCGTCCCAGCCCCAGAAGACCGCCCCGTTCACGGCGACGAGGACCCGCAGCTCGGAGCGGCCGAACCGCACGATGCCGCCACCCGGCCCGGGCTCCACCTCCTGCACGGGGCCGGGCACCCGCGCGCGCTCGGTCCCCCGCGGCGGCAGCCCGGCGGCGTCGGCACGCCGCCTGCGCCACGCGGCCCGTACGGTGCGCACCCCCTGCGCCGCCCCCACCGAACCGACCGCCTTCACCGAACGCACCAGGTCACGACCGTCCATGCTGCTCACCCTGCCATTGAGCGCCCCACGCGTGCGTGTCGTTCAACTGCCGTTCACCCGTGGCGGGACCACATCTTCACGACACGGACTATGTGGAGCGCTCCCTGGTGCGGAAGTCGATCACGTGGCATCGTCCGTGTCAGCCGCGTCACGCGCACACCCAGCCCGTGCGCGGAGGACGCACACGACGCGCACATTCCGGGAGCCGCCCCATGTCGACCGTGAAGCCCCAGCCGCTCCGGCAGCCAGATCCGGAACGCATCGCCAAGGCACAGATCACCAGGTTCCAGGCCTGGGCCGCCGAACACCACGGCGCCCCCTCCGGCGGCGGCTACGCGGCCCTGCACCGCTGGTCCGTCGACGAACTGGACACGTTCTGGAAAGCCGTCACGGAGTGGTTCGACGTCCGCTTTTCGACCCCCTACGCGCGCGTGCTGGGCGACCGTGCCATGCCGGGCGCCCAGTGGTTCCCCGGAGCGACTCTGAACTACGCCGAGCACGCCCTGCGCGCGGCAGCGACCCGCCCGGACGAACCGGCCCTCCTGCACGTCGACGAGACCCACGAGCCGCGCCCCGTCACCTGGGCCGAACTGCGCCGCCAGGTCGGCTCCCTCGCCGCCGAGCTACGCGCTCTCGGCGTACGCCCCGGAGACCGCGTCAGCGGCTACCTCCCGAACATCCCCCAGGCCGTGGTCGCCCTCCTGGCCACGGCGGCCGTGGGCGGCGTCTGGACGTCCTGCGCGCCCGACTTCGGCGCCCGCAGCGTCCTGGACCGCTTCCAGCAGGTCGAACCCGTCGTCCTGCTCACCGTCGACGGCTACCGCTACGGCGGCAAGGAACACGACCGCCGCGACATCGTCGCCGAACTGCGCCGTGAACTGCCCACCCTGCGCGCCGTCGTCCACATCCCCCTCCTCGGCACCGAGGCCCCCGAGGGCGCCCTGGACTGGTCGGCCCTCACGGCCGCGGACACCGACCCCGTCTTCGAGCAGGTGCCCTTCGACCACCCCCTGTGGGTGCTCTACTCCTCCGGCACGACCGGCCTGCCCAAAGCCATCGTCCAGTCCCAGGGCGGCATCCTGGTCGAGCACCTCAAGCAGCTCGGCCTCCACTGCGACCTGGGCCCGGACGACCGCTTCTTCTGGTACACGTCGACGGGCTGGATGATGTGGAACTTCCTCGTCTCCGGCCTCCTCACCGGCACGACGATCGTCCTGTACGACGGCAGCCCCGGTTACCCGGACACGGGCGCCCAGTGGCGGGTCGCCGAACGCACGGGGGCCACCCTCTACGGCACCTCCGCCGCGTACGTCATGGCCTGCCGCAAGGCGGGCGTGCACCCGGCCCGTGACTTCGACCTGTCCGCCGTACAGTGCGTCGCCACCACCGGCTCGCCCCTGCCCCCCGACGGCTTCCGCTGGCTGCACGACGAGGTCCGCGACGACCTGTGGATCGCCTCCGTCAGCGGCGGCACGGACGTGTGCTCCTGCTTCGCGGGAGCCGTACCGACCCTCCCGGTGTACGTGGGCGAGCTCCAGGCGCCCTGTCTGGGCACCGACGTGCAGTCCTGGGACCCGAGCGGCAAGCCCCTGATCGACGAGGTCGGCGAACTCGTGGTCACCAACCCCATGCCTTCCATGCCGATCTACTTCTGGAACGACCCGGACGGCAGCCGCTACCACGACAGCTACTTCGACACCTATCCCGGCGTATGGCGGCACGGCGACTGGATCACCGTCACCTCGCGCGGATCCGTGATCATCCACGGACGCTCCGACTCCACGCTCAACCGCCAGGGCGTCCGCATGGGCTCGGCCGACATCTACGAAGCCGTCGAACGCCTCCCCGAGATCAGGGAATCCCTCGTCATCGGCATCGAGCAGCCCGACGGCGGCTACTGGATGCCCCTGTTCGTGCACCTGGCCCCGGGAGCCGTCCTCGACGAGGCCCTCCTGAACCGCATCAAGCAGACCATCCGGGAACAGCTGTCGCCGCGCCACGTCCCCGACGAGATCATCGAGGTGCCCGGCATCCCGCACACCCTCACCGGCAAACGCATCGAGGTCCCGGTCAAACGCCTCCTCCAGGGCACCCCCTTGGAGAAGGCGGTCAACCCGGGCTCCATCGACAACCTCGACCTCCTCCACTTCTACGAGGACCTGGCCCGCAAACGCGCCTGACCGGCCCTCGCAAGAGTGGTCAGAGTGGTCAGCCTCCACAGGTGGCCGGCCTCGGACTCGCCTAACAGGGCGCTGAAGTCCGAGGCCGCCCGCACCGCGTCGGCCGGCTCGAGTCCGGCGACGGTGAGGCGCGGCCCTCTGGGCCACCGGCGGTCGCGTCACCGCCACTCTGCGCACCGGCCCGTCGGCTGACCGTCTTCATCACCGACATAGCCCCGACCTGCCTGAATCAGCATCCCCCTGGTCCCCGACCGCCTCGCCCGGACGCCGTTGTCAGTGCCGTCGATTACTGTGAGTGAGCATTGATCGACTGCGCACAGGGGGAAACATGGCGCACACCGACCACCAGACCATGCGGCGCGCTCTGCGCCGCGAGATCGCCGGCACCATCGGCCTGCTGACCGACGAGCACGACTTCCGCGCCATGCGGCGCTACCGAACCTTCACCTTCGACGACCACGCCACCTACCTCAAGCAGGTGGAAGGCCTCCTCCGGGCACGCGCCTCCCAGGGCAACCACACGACGGTGACCCTCTTCGACCCGGAGGAGTACGCCGAGTACTGCACGGACGCGGGTATCGACCCCGACCGCCCCTCGAGCCGCGCGCGGTTCACGGCGGAACTCGCGGCGACAGGGCCCGCCATCCCCTACGAAGGCCAGCCCCTGGCCGACCTTCTCCCTGCACTCGTCGACGAAGCCGTCCGCCAGGCCACCTGGGAGTACGCGACCACACTTCTCGCCCGCCTCGGCGCCTGCACCTCCTGCGGAGAGGACATCGGCCGCGCCGCCTTCGTACGTGCATCCGACCTCCTCGTTCGCATCCTCGACACGGCGCCACCAGGCAACCGGCACCTCGTCTGCAGCGTCTCCGGACCGCCGGAAACCCTCGTCGCCGTCCTCCACGCCGACGACAGCGACGGCATCACAGAACTGGACGAGGCCGAAGCGCTCGAATTCACCACCGTCCTGGCCCTCGGCCTCGCCACCGACAGCCCAGGTGGCCTCGTCATGCGCACCAGCGCCCCCGGCACCTGCGACCGCATCTACGGCTGGCGCCTGCGTGCCTACGGCCTCGCACCCCTCACCGCCGGAGAGGTCTTCGACGCCTACTGCACCGACATCGAATCCGGAGACCTCATCTCCCCGGAGTCCAACGTCGACTACTGCGAGCCGCCCGACCTCGGCGAGGAGGAACCGTCCCAGGGACACCGCCACTGAACGCGGAAGGGGCGCCCCACCTCCCGTGGAGCGCCCCTCCGGGCCGATCACCGGCCGGCCAGGTCCGACCTACTCGCCCGACAGCACCGCCTGAGCGGCGTTGCGCGCGTCCTCGGCGCTGTCCGTCGCCCGCGCCGCCGCGGCGGCCCGCTCACACTGCGCCAGCGTGTACTTCGCCAGCGTCGCACGGACATAGGGAATCGACGCCGCACCCATGGAGAGAGAGGTGACGCCCAGACCGGTCAGCACACACGCGAGCAGCGGGTCGGACGCGGCCTCACCGCAGACACCACAGCTCTTGCCCTCGGCCTTCGCCGCTTCCGCGGAGAGCGCGACGAGGTCGAGCAGCGCGGGCTGCCAGGGGTCCTGCAGTCGGGAGACGGCACCCACCTGACGGTCGGCGGCGAAGGTGTACTGCGCGAGGTCGTTCGTCCCCAGCGACAGGAACTCGACCTCCTGCAGTATCGAGCGCGCCCGCAGCGCGGCCGACGGAATCTCGACCATCGCACCGAACTTCGCCCGCAGCCCCGCCTCACGGCACGCGTCCGCGAAGGCCTTCGCGTCAGTACGGTCCGCCACCATCGGGGCCATGACCTCGAGGTAGACCGGCAGACCCTCCGCCGCCTTCGCGAGCGCGGTCAGCTGCGTGCGCAGCACCTCGGGGTGGTCGAGCAGCGTCCGCAGACCCCGCACGCCGAGCGCCGGGTTCGGCTCGTCGGCCGGCGTGAGGAAGTCCAGCGGCTTGTCCGCACCGGCGTCCAGCACCCGCACGACGACACGACCCTCGGGGAACGCCTCAAGGACCTGCCGGTAGGCCGCGATCTGCTTCTCCTCGGACGGCGCCTTCTTGTTGTCGTCCAGGAAGAGGAACTCGGTACGGAACAGACCGACGCCCTCGGCCCCCGCCTCGACAGCGGCCGCCACATCCGCAGGACCGCCGATGTTGGCGAGCAACGGCACCTTGTGACCGTCGGCGGTGGCACCCGGCCCGGTCGAGGCCGCCAGCGCGGCCTTGCGCTCGGCGGCAGCGGCCTGCAACTGCGCCTTCTTCTCCTCGCTCGGGCTGACGAAGATCTCGCCGGTGCTGCCGTCGACAGCGATCACCGTGCCCTCGGCGAGCTCCCCGGCACCAGGCAACGCCACAACGGCCGGCACTCCCAGGGCCCGCGCCAGAATCGCGCTGTGGCTGGTCGGGCCGCCTTCCTCGGTGACGAAACCGAGCACCAGAGCCGGGTCCAGCAGCGCCGTGTCGGCCGGCGCGAGGTCACGGGCGACAAGGACATACGGCTCGTCGCTGTCCGGAACGCCCGGCATGGGCACTCCGAGCAAACGGGCGACGATACGATTCCGCACATCGTCGAGGTCGGCCACGCGACCGGCAAGGTACTCACCGGCACTCGCCAGCAGCTCGCGGTACGCGGCGAACGCGTCGTACACCGCTCGCTCGGCCGTGCTGCCGACGGCGATACGCCGCTCCACATCCGCCATCAGCTCGGGGTCCTGAGCCATCATGGCCTGCGCCTCGAGCACGGCCTGGGCTTCGCCTCCCGCCAGATTGCCGCGCGCAATCAGGTCGGCCGCCACAGCCTCGACGGCCTTGCGGGCGCGCCCCTGTTCACGCTCCGCCTCCTCCGCCGGGATCTGCTTGGCCGGCGGCTCGAGCACCGCCGTTCCCATATGCCGAACCTCGCCGATCGCCACACCGTGGCTTACGCCGACGCCTCGCAGCGTTGTCTCCATCTCACCCGTCTCCGATAGAGCGGCGGGTCCCGCCGCCGCGTTGGTTGTCCTACTCGCCGTCATACGACGGCACTGACGTCACTTCCAGGAGAAGAGACTGTCGCCGGCCTTCACATCGCCGTCGTCACGAAGATCGGAGAGAGCCTCGGCCGTGGCCTCCAGCGCCACGATCGGGCACACCGGGGACTTGCCGGCGGCCTCCACGGCGGCCGGGTTCCAGCGCACGATGCCCTGGCCCCGCGCAACGGTGTCGCCCTTGTTCACGAGCAGCTCGAAACCCTCGCCGTTGAGCTGCACCGTGTCGATACCAAGGTGGGTGAGCACACCGTGTCCGCTCTCGTCGACGACGACGAAAGCGTGCGGGTGCAGAGAGACGATGACTCCGTCGACGGGCGCGACGGCCTCGGAAGGCTCACGTACGGGGTCGATGGCTGTGCCCGGGCCGACCATGGCCCCGGAGAAGACCGGATCCGGCACGGCTGCCAGTGCGATGGCGCGTCCTGCCAGCGGGGACGTCACGGTGGTCATGGGAAGCCTCCCAGGGGTGGAGATCTTTACGCCGTCACTGCCTGTCCCGGACGGCGCAACTGTGCAGCAGGGTATGGCATAGGAAGTACCGGTTCCGTGTGAGAGATCCAGATTAGAGGTCTAGACCGCATCTCTCATCGGTTTGCACCCGCTCGGCGGCTCCGTGTACAGTCGTACGCCTGCTTGGGGTTGAGCGACGCGACCAGGCGTCCTTGCCCGGCAGCAACCCAACTCGCCAGATCCTATCTCGGGGTCGCCTCCTGCATGCCCGCAGGACGGTGGTCAGAGAGCCGGGAAAACGCTGGTAGAGTTGGAAGCACCGAAGGGAAGCGCCCGGAGGAAAGCCGCGAGAGAGTCTCTCGGGTGAGTACGAAGGAAGCGTCCGTTCCTTGAGAACTCAACAGCGTGCCAAAAGTCAACGCCAGATATGTTGATACCCCGTCTCTCCCGTCTGGGAGGGCGAGGTTCCTTTGAAAATACACAGCGAGGACGCTGTGTGCGAGGGGATTATTCCTCCTCTCGCACCGCTCTCGTGATGTGTTCGCCCCGA